>DATDIL010000024.1:0-33389 GCA_036521075.1 Steroidobacteraceae bacterium
CGCAGGCGGATCTGACGGATCACTATGTTGCGCGACCCTCGGAAACGCGGCCGCGCGTGCTGATCGTCACGCCCCAGCCGTTCTACGAAGATCGAGGTACCCCAATCGCGGTGCGGTATGTCGCAAGCGCCCTGGGATCCCTGGACGTCGACGTGCATCTGCTGGCTTTTCCGGTGGGCCGCGACATCGGCATGAAGAACGTGACCATCCACCGCTGTGCGAACGCGCTGCGCATCAAACAAGTGCCGATCGGGTTTTCGCTGCGCAAGTTGGCGCTGGATGGCGGGCTGTGGCGCTCATTCTCACGATTGCTGGCCTCCGGCCGCTTCGATGCGGTGCACGCGGTGGAGGAAGCCGCCTATATGGCATCGGTGCTATGCCCACCGCTGGGTCAGCGCTTCATTTATGACATGGCTTCGGCCATTCCCACCGAGCTGGTGCGCAACAGCGCAGTCAAATCCGCATTGCTGCGCACGCCGCTCGAGGCCGTGCAGCGGCGGGTCATGCACAATGCCAGCCATATCATCTGCAGCGCCGGGCTGGCTACCTACGTACGCGCTCAGGCCGCCGACGCGCGGGTCGACGAATGGCAGTACCCGGCCCTATCCTCGGCGGTGTCGACGCAAGATCTCAATTCGCTGCGTAGCAAACTGCAGATTCAACCCGGACAGCACGTGCTGCTGTATGCCGGAAGTTTCGCGGGTTACCAGGGCCTTGACCTGCTGCTTGCCGCATTCGCGCGTTTGTCGAAGCAGTACCCGGAAATGGTGCTGGTCTGCGTGGGTGCGAGCGAATCAGACCAGGCGCGCTGGTCAACGGCGCCGGATCGGCAATTGAACGGCAATATCCGCATCGTGCCGCGCCAGCCGCGCACCCAGATGCCCCTGTACATGGAACTGGCCGATGTCCTGCTGCTGCCGCGGGTGGGATGCCAGAATGTGCCGCTGAAGCTCTACGACTATATGGCGGCGGGTAAGCCCATCGTAGCGACGCGCCAGCCCGGATCGAATCACCTGCTCAACGAGCACCGCGCCTTTTTGTGTGATGCCACGGCCGAGTCGCTGGCCGATGCGATTGCTCGCGCCCGCTCACACCCCGCACAGGCTGCGTGGATCGCCAGCCAGGCAATGCGCTATGCGGAGCAGCATTTCGGCTGGCGCGGTTTTGTGGAGTTTGTCCGCCATATCTATCTGCAGGTCATGCCCCCCGGTGAGGCACGGGATCAGCTGCAATGCGCCCAGATTTCAAATCTGACTCCCGGCCAGTTGGTCTGAGGGGTGCCCCGGGGCGCGGACCGGCATCCGCTCAACTCGGATTCTCGAGACTGAATGCTGCATTCTCGTCGTCGTAGGCGAAGGCCTCGGCGTAACGACCCAAGCTGATCATCGCGCGCAAAGTGCGCTCCGCGTCGTCCTCGCTCATGTGATCTTCGAGTTCATCCGAGAAGCGGCTCTTGCGGGCGACATGAGTCGGCCGTTCATCCAGCACTCGGCGGATGTGCGCCGCCAGCGGCACATAGTTGAGCAGCTGGCGGGAAAAAATGCGCTTGCGCTCATCGGACTCGGAATTGGCGAAAGCATTGCCCAGTTCCGTGAGGCGGATGTCCCCGCCGGCGACTTCGGCAAAGCGCATCATCTGCAGCGTCTCGGCGACCGGAAACAGTTCGTCGATCTCCATCTGCAAATCCGAGGCAATTTTCGGCAGATCAGCGGTGCCATAGAATGGCGCGCCGGCGACCGTTTCCATCAGGCCGGCCAGCAGGTTCGAGGAAACGTGCGGCAGCACCGTACCGATTCCCAGCCCCGGGAAGCGCTCATTGCGTGCGTGCGTCTCACCGGCCAGGCGCGTGGTCATGACCACGTAGATGCTTTCCACCAGCGCGCGGAAAGTCGGATCCAGGCGATTGCGGGGCTGGGGCAGGGTGACCCGGATTTCGGTGAGGATGCGCCCCGGGTTGCTGGCAAACACCAGGATACGGTCGCACATCAGCACCGCTTCCTCGATATTGTGAGTTACCAGGATCACGCCCTTGATGGGCATGCGGCCTTCAGTCCACAGGTCCAGGAAGTCAGTACGCAGAGTCTCTGCGGTCAGCACATCGAGGGCGGAGAACGGTTCATCCATCAGCAGGATATTCGGATGCACGACCAGCGCGCGTGCGAAGCCCACGCGCTGACGCATGCCGCCGGACAGCTCGCGCGGGTAGGCGGACTCGAAGCCGTCCAGTCCGATGAGGTCAATGGCGGCCAGGGCCCGGCGCCGGATCTCCGGCGGCGCGACATGCAGTGCCTCCAGCCCCAGTGCCACGTTCTCGTAGACCGTCAGCCAGGGAAAAATCGCGAAGCTCTGGAACACCATCGAGATGCCATGAGCGGGGCCCTCGATCGGCTCACCCAGGTACGAGAGCGTCCCGCCGGTTGGGCTGGACAGACCCGCGATACAGCGCAACAGCGTCGACTTTCCCGAACCGGAGCGGCCGAGGAGGCCTACGACTTCGCCCTCGTTGATGGTGAGATTCACGCCTTCGAGCACGATGTGCTGGCCCTCGCCATCGGGCTTCGGAAAGGCCTTGCAGACCTCTTTGACCTGCAGCAGTGGCGCGGTGTTCATGGCGGTTCCCTAGGCGAGCCGGTAGCGTCGCTCCGCGTAATAATACAAGGGCCGCCAGAACAGGCGGTTGATGATAATCACGAACAGGCACATGGCCACCGTTCCCAGCACGATGCCGTGAAAGTCCCCGGCCGCACTGGCTTCAGCCAAGTATGCGCCGACCCCGTGGGCGGTGACCTGCGTTGATCCCCAGCTGGTGTATTCGGCCACGAAGGCCGCGTTCCAGGAACCGCCCGAAGCGGTAATGGCGCCCGTGACGTAGTAGGGGAATACCGCCGGCAGGGCGAGCGTCTTCCACCATTGCCAGCCGCGCAGGTTGAAGTTCTGCGCCGCATAGCGCAGTTCACCCGGGATGGAGGAGGCGCCGGCGATGACATTGAACAGGATGTACCACTGGGTTCCCAGGATCATGAGCGGGCTTAGCCATATGTCCGGCGTCAGCTTCCAGCGCACGATAAACGACACCACGAAAGGGAACAGCAGCTGGGCCGGAAAGGCCGCCATGAATTGCGCCACCGGCTGCACGAATGCCATGACCCTGGGCCGCAAGCCGACCCACACGCCGACGGGTACCCAGATCAGGCTGGCGACACCGATAAACACGAACACGCGCACCATGGTGATCAGGGACAGCCCGCACACCCTTAAGGCTTCCGTCACCGTGGTGTTGGCAATGAGGTCAGCGGCGATATGCCACAGCCCCAGCGCCACGATCGCAACGACCAGGGTCACGAAGAGCCGATCGCGCAGGGTATTGTCCGGCGCAGGGCCCGCGCGCATGCCGCTGGGCTTCGCGATCGGCAGCTTCGCGCTGCTCCAGCGCACCGCTGCGAAGAAGCCATCCGTGATCAGCGACAGCAACCGCGAACGCTGCATCACGGTCAGCGCCCAGGAGGAGGGCGCCCGGCCGGTGGCGTCCTGTTCGAACTTCAGCCGGTCGGCCCAGGCCACCAGCGGGCGAAACAGCAACTGGTCGTACAGAATGATCACCACGAGCATCGCGGCAATCGCCCAGCCGATGGCGACCATGTTTTTCTGCTCGATGGCGACGGCGATATAGGAACCGATGCCGGGCAGCGCCAGGGAGGTGTGCCCGACCGTCAGCGCCTCGGAGGCGACGACGAAAAACCATCCCCCCGACATGGACATCATGGTGTTCCAGATCAGGCCTGGCAGGGAAAAGGGTACCTCGACCTGCCAGAAGGTCATCCAGCCGCTGAGATGGAAGGACTGGGCCGCTTCGCGCAGTTCCTGTGGCACGGTGCGCAGGGACTGGTAGAAGCTGAAGGCCATGTTCCAGGCCTGACTGGTGAAAACCGCAAATATGGCGGCGAACTCCGCACCGACGACCCGTCCGGGCGCCAGTGACATGAAGAACACCACCGTGATCGAGATGAAGCTCAGGATCGGTACCGACTGCAGGATGTCCAGGATCGGCACCAGCAGCTTGCCGGCGCGGGCGCTCTTGGCCGCCCAGGTGGCGTAGGTGAAGGTGAATACCAGGGAGACCCCCAGCGCCGCGAACATCCGCAGGGTCGACCGAGCTGCATAGAAGGGCAGCTGGGAGGGGTCGAGCGAAATGGGGGTGGCCTTGAGCTTGGCCAGGGGCTCCAGCAGGCCACGGCTGGCTTCCCCAAGAGCCACCACCAGGCCCAGTACAATGACAAGCGCGACCGCATCCCAGCGCGTGGCCAGGTCGCGTACAAACGCAAAAGGTTCGGTTCTCTTCATCGCGCAGGTTCGTCCCGTTTTTCGCAGTTCATCCGGGCGTCAAACAGCCGCGCATTGGACCACTAACCCGTGACAATCGCCACCTGGATATTTGCACCTACAGCAAGATCGGGATGCCGCCGACTCGACCGGCACCGGGTGCGGGACACAATCGCGATGCGCTGGAACACGCGCCGGTGCGTCGCCGTTTGACGACCCATGGACAAGCAGTGCATTAGTCTGTGCAATGCATTTCAGTGCGGAAAATTCCCGGGATTTTAATTTGATCGATCCAAACCTGTCCAAGAGCTGCGCTGTCACTTCGGTTTCGAGTTTGCTGTCGGCCGTCTTGCTGATCTGCCTTACTGCGTTGAGCGCATGCGGTGGTGGTGGCGGATCGACCGCAGCTGCCACAGCTGCGGGTTCCACGACCCCGAACGCCAGCGCGCCGGCAGAGCAGTCGCCCACGGACGTGGTGACGTACAAGAACGATGTAGCGCGTACCGGCCAGAACCTCACCGAGTCGGTACTGACGCCCGCGAACGTCAATGCTGCCAGCTTCGGACTGCTGCGCAACCTGATGGTGGACGGCAAGGTCGATGCCCAGCCCTTGTATCTGTCGCATCTGAACCAGTCTGGCGCCACCCGCAACGTCGTGTACGTTGCCACGGAGAACAATTCGGTATATGCCTTCGACTCGGACAGCGGAGCGGTGCTGTGGCGGGTATCGCTGAATGGCGCAGGCGAGGTCGCGAGCGACAATCACGGATGCTCGCAAGTCACTCCGACGATCGGCATTACCTCCACGCCCGTAATTGACCGTAAGGCGGGCGCCAACGGCACGATATTCCTGGTCGCGATGAGCGTGGACTCATCGGGCACTTATCACCAGCGACTGCATGCGCTGGATGTGACGAGCGGTGCGGAACTGTTGGGCGGGCCGACTTCGATCGCGGCGACCTATGGGGCAACGAGCTTCGACCCCGGCGTGTATACGGAACGCGCCGCACTGCTGTTGTCGAATGGCATGCTCTACACCAGCTGGTCGTCACATTGCGATAACAATACGTACGGCGGCTGGATCATCGCTTATGCCGAGAGCACGCTTGCCCCCGCGGCCGCGATCAACGTTGCACCCGGCGCGAGCAGCGCGCCGCTCGATACCGGTTCGGCGGCAACCGGCGGTTTGGCCAATCAGGGACCGTCGATCTGGATGAGCGGCGACGGTCCGGGGGCAGATACCGCCGGCAACGTCTATCTGCTGACGGCAAATGGCCAGTTCGAGACTGCGCTCGACAGCGGCGGCTTCCCCAGCGGAGGTGATTTCGGTAATTCTTTTTTGAAATTGTCCTTAAGCGGGAGTGCCCTGCTGGTCGGTGACTACTTCACCATGGCGAACGAGGTCAGCGAGTCCCAGAACGATCAGGATCTCGGTTCGGGCGGGGAGATGCTGCTGCCGGATCAGACCGACTCCGGCGGCACGGTATGGCATCTGATGGTCGGGGCCGGCAAGGATGGAAATCTCTATCTTGTGAATCGCGATTCGATGGGCAAGTTCAATGCCTCGAACAACAACATCCGGCAGCAGCTCACCGGAGTGCTGGCACATGGCATTTTCTCCAGCCCGGCTTATTTCAACGGCACGATCTACTACGGTCCGGTCAGCAGCGCTTTGCTTGCATTTTCGGTGAATAATGCCACCGTGTCCGGCCCCTTGATGGCGCACAGCCCCACTCAGTTCGGCTACCCCGGTACCTCCCCGGTCGTATCCGCGAACGGCACGGCAAACGCGATCGTGTGGGCTTACGAGAACGCGTCCGGCTCCGCGGCCGTACTGCATGCGTACGATGCGACCAATCTGGCGAGCGAACTGTACAACAGCAACCAGGCCGCCAACGGACGCGATCTATTCGGCTCCGGCAACAAGTACATCACACCGACGGTTGCCGACGCCAAGGTCTTCGTGGCCACTGCCAGCAGCGTCGCGGTGTTCGGGCTACTGCATTAACCGCGACAGCCAGGTATCTTGCCGCTATCGAGAGGATTACATGAGCAGATTTCTGGTCACGGGTGGTGCCGGATTCATCGGGTCGAACTTTGTCCATTACTGGTTGCGGCGGCATCCGTCGGATCGAGTCGTGGTATTGGATGCGCTGAACTATGCGGGCAATCGGGCAAATCTGGACGCTGTCGAGAATGATCCGCGCTTTACCCTGGTCGTCGGCGATATCGCGGATACCGATCTGGTGGAGGACTTGTTGCGCCGCGAACGCCTCGACACCCTCGTGCATTTCGCGGCCGAATCGCACGTCGACCGGTCCATCCACGGACCGGATGCATTCATTCAGACCAACATCGTCGGAACCCATTCACTGCTGAAGGCGGCCCGGAAGGTCTGGATCGCAGAGGGTCTGGCACCGGCGCATCGCTTTCACCATGTCTCTACCGACGAGGTGTACGGATCCCTCGGTCCCACAGATCCGGGATTTTCCGAAACCTCAGCGTATGCGCCCAATTCTCCCTACTCGGCCAGCAAGGCCGCTTCGGACCACCTGGTGCGCGCCTACCGGCACACCTATGGCCTGAAGGTTACGACCAGCAACTGCTCCAATAATTATGGGCCGTACCATTTTCCGGAGAAACTGATCCCACTGATGATTGTCAACATTCTGCATGGACGGGCTTTGCCGGTATACGGCGACGGAGGCAATGTGCGCGACTGGCTGCATGTGCGCGATCATTGCCGTGGGATCGAGCTGATTCTCACGCGCGGACGCGCAGGGGAGGTCTACAACATCGGCGGCGGGTCTGAATGTGAAAACATTCACCTCGTGAACACGCTTTGCCGCCTCGCCACGGAGAAGTTCACTCGCGAGCCTGGCCTGTGCCAGGAGTATCCGGATTGCCCGGCAGCGCAAGGCAGGCCCGTAGGCAGTCTGATCACTCATGTCACCGATCGGGCCGGCCACGATCGCCGCTACGCGATAGATTGCAGGAAGATTACGACCGAATTGGGCTACCGGGCCGAAGTAACACTGGAGGCCGGATTGCGTGAAACCTTCGACTGGTATGTGGTCAACCCGAGCTGGTGGCGTACCGTTATGGATGGCAGCTACCGCGATTGGATCGCGGCCAACTATTCATCGTAAGGCTCGCCCTGGCGTAGCGAAAGTCTTCCGCCAAGCTTTCGGGCAGTTTCGACACCATTTAGGCACGCATATTGCAGTGTTCGACCCGCACTTCATGGCACTTTGCAGGCCAAAGTGCCGAAATGGGGAGCATCATTAAGTGAAATCGGGAATTTTCCGTGGCTTGCTCAATGCGACAAGGCGACAATAATTGTGACCGGATTAACCCTCCCTGTGCCCCAGCTTGCGCATAATCGTAATTTGGCGCGACCGGAACGGACGTGCCACAAAATCAGCGCTGTCACGCAACCGAATCAAGAGAACAAGCAAGTCGGATGAATGAGCCTGTCATTCTGAGGAATTCCTTTGCGATGGGTCTGGTAGCAATGCTGCAGATCATCGCCCCGGCATTAATTGCCGTCTCATGCCTGTATGCCGTGTTCGCGGCCTACGGCGAGCCGGTGCAGCAATACGTGCATTCCATGTCGCTGGTGGTCGGCCTGCTCGCACTGCTGTTCTCGCGCCCGTCCCGGATGCTGCAGCCGCAGCTGCTGCCTGGCTCCTTCCCGATCGCGCTGGGAGTCGTGGCGCGCTGGGTGGCATTGCTGGCCGTTCTGCTGGCGATCGGTTACCTGACGCGATTTTCCTCCTATTACGCCCGGCGCGTCGTGCTCACGTGGGCCGCGATCACGCCCGGGTTCATCCTGATTGCGACGCTGGTGCTCTCCGAAGTGATGCGGCGCCTGCTGCGTGATCCGAAGAATTCTCGCAAGACGGTCGTTGCCGGTTATACGGATTTGAGTCTGAGCCTCACCAGGCGCCTGATGCGTTCCTCGGATTTCTGCATGACCGTGGAGGGGTTCTTCGACGATCGTGGACCGGATCGGTTGAAGATCAATGGGGACTTGCGCTTGCTCGGCAAGCTCAGTGACCTGCCCGCCTATGTCCGGGAGCACGGGGTAGGCGTGATCTTCATCGCCCTGCCGATACGACACGTACGCCGGGTAATGGATCTCGTGCAGGAGCTTCGTGACACGACGGCCTCCATTTACTATGTCCCCGACATTTTTGTATTCGACCTGATACAGGCGCGCAGCGGGGCGATCGACGGGATTCCCGTGATATCCATGTGCGAGACACCGCTGTGGGGCTACCGAGCGGCCACCAAGCGGCTGACCGACATCGCGATTTCGGTGCTGGTGCTGCTGCTGGTTGCGCCCTTGATGGTGGTACTGGCGATTGCAGTGAAGTGCAGCTCCCCGGGGCCGGCGATCTTTCGTCAGCGCCGCTATGGCCTGAACGGAGAGGAAATTACGGTATACAAGTTCCGCAGCATGCGGGTGCAAGGGGACGACGCGAAGGTTGTGCAGGCGACCAAGGACGATCCGCGAACCACGAAGATTGGACGTTTCCTGCGACGCTATTCCCTCGACGAATTGCCACAGCTCATCAATGTACTTGAGGGCAGCATGAGTCTGGTTGGGCCGCGTCCGCACGCCGTGGAGCACAACGAGATGTACCGCAAGCTCATCAAGGGCTATATGATGCGGCACAAGATGTTGCCCGGCGTCACCGGCCTTGCGCAGGTGAACGGTATGCGAGGCGAAACCCGGACGCTTGACCAGATGGAAGCGCGCATCCGCTACGATCTCGAATATCTGCGGAACTGGTCCGTCCGTCTTGATCTTGAAATTCTCGCCAAGACAGTACTGCGTGTCCTGCGCGATTCGCAGGCGTTTTAGTTCGCGGATTTATCGGGGCGGTTAACTCATGCGCGTCACCATCTTTGGCTCCGGCTACGTGGGCCTCGTCACAGGGGCCTGCCTGGCTGACGCCGGCAACCATGTCGTTTGCGTCGACATAGACGCGGCCAAGACGGCCCGCCTCAATCAGGGCGAGGTTCCGATCCACGAGCCGGGGTTGGACGAGCTCATCCAGCGCAACCGGACGGCTGGACGGCTGGAATTCACCACCGATGCGGTCCAGGGCGTCGAGCACGGACTGTTCCAGGTCATTGCCGTGGGCACGCCGCCGGAGGAGGACGGTTCCGCGGACCTGCGCTATGTGCTGGCGGTGGCGCGCAGCATCGGCACGCACCTGAGCAAGTACAGCGTGGTCATCACCAAATCCACGGTGCCGGTGGGAACGGCGGACAAAGTGCGTCATGAAATCCAGGCGGCGCTGGGCGAGCGCGATGCGGTGGTCGAGTTCGATGTGGTCTCGAATCCGGAATTCCTGAAAGAGGGCGCGGCCATCCAGGATTTCATGAAGCCTGATCGGGTGGTGATCGGCACGGACAACCCGCGCACCGTGGAGCTGATGCGCATGCTCTATGCGCCCTTCACACACAATCACGAGCGCCTCATTGTCATGGACGTGCGCTCCTCGGAACTCACCAAGTATGCGGCCAATGCGATGTTGGCCACCAAGATCAGTTTCATGAACGAGCTGGCCAATGTCGCCGAAAGGGTCGGGGCCGACATCGAGAAGGTGCGCCTGGGAATCGGCTCGGACCTGCGTATCGGCTACAGCTTCATCTACCCGGGCATCGGCTACGGTGGTTCGTGCTTTCCGAAGGACGTCAAGGCGCTGATCCGTTCGGCGCGCGAGGTGGGACACGAGCCGTTGCTGATGGAGTCAGTGGAGGCGGTCAACCGGCGGCAAAAGGATGTGCTGGTGCGCAAGTTGAGCCACCATTTCGCCGGACAGATCAAGGACCGCACCTTCGCCCTGTGGGGCCTGGCCTTCAAGCCCAACACGGATGACATCCGCGAGGCCCCCTCCCGGGTGATTATCGAGCAGCTGCTGCAGGCCGGCGCCCGGGTGCGCGCCTACGACCCGGTGGCGTTGGAAGAAACCCGACGAATCTTTGGCAGTCGGACCGGGCTCGCACTGTGCACGAGCGCCTATGAGGCGGTGGAGGGCGCTGATGCCTTGATGATCGCCACCGAATGGAAAGAGTTCCGCAGCCCGGACTTCGACCGCCTGAAGAGCCTGCTGGTGCAGCCGGTAATCTTCGACGGCCGCAACCTCTATGACCCCGCCATCCTGGCGCGCTTCGGGTTCTCGTACTACGCCATCGGGCGGGGTAAATCGGCTAGGTAGATTGGCCGCCCGGCAATTGGCGTCCCCAACGAGATTCGAACTCGTGTTACCGCCGTGAAAGGGCGATGTCCTGGGCCTCTAGACGATGGGGACTGCTGCGGCCGCAGGCCGCGGGGCCGAAGGTTACACGGCTGATCGGCGCATGACAACCCGGGATCGCCGACCCCGGACGCACGTAATCTTACAATGCTTTGGTCCGCTTCCTGTGGTAATGAATCGTTTCACGGGTAGTCAGGGTACTTCAGATGTCAGGCCTATCATCGGCTGCCAAAGTCGTTAACAAGGCAATTGACTCATGAACGGTGCGGCACGCCCGACGCCAGGCGAATTAGTCGCGGGACCGGAACTTACAGTTATTGTCCCGACTTACAAAGAAGTCAAAAATGTTGCCGAGGTCGTCGAGCGATTGCGGCAATGCCTTCTCGGCATTTCGTGGGAGGTCATGTTCGTGGATGACGACTCGCCCGACGGGACGAGCGACGCCGTGCGTGAGTTGGCGCGCACCGACCGGCGGGTACGCTGCCTTCAGCGCATCGAACGGCGCGGTCTGTCATCCGCCAGTATTGAAGGGATGCTGGCGACGGCGTCCCCTTATCTTGCGGTCATGGACGGCGATATGCAGCATGATGAGCGGTTGCTGCCGCAGATGCTGCAGGCATTGCGCAGCTCTGATGTGGATATCGTGGTCGGCAGTCGCTACATAGCCGGCGGCACGGTCGGTGACTTCGAGGCCGCACGTATCAATATAAGCCGCTTCGCCGCGAAGTTCAGCCGCATCGTGGTCCCCGCGAACCTGACGGATCCCATGAGCGGATACTTCATGTTGCGGCGTGAGGTCTTTACAGCGGCAAACCACAGGCTCTCGGCAATTGGCTTTAAATTGCTCGTGGATCTGTTCGCTTCATCGCCACGACCATTACGTTTTTTGGAGCTGCCTTACGGCTTCAGCAGGCGTCGCGTCGGCGAAAGCAAGCTCGACAGCGCGGTGGTGTGGGACTTCGGTCTGCTGCTCATCGACAAAAAGATCGGTCGTCTCGTGCCGGCCAGGTTCGTTGCCTTCATCATGGTCGGACTTCTTGGAGTGGTGGTTCATCTGCTGGTGCTGTCCACGCTTTTGAACACGGTCCATATCCCCTTCGCGACCGGACAGGCAGTCGCGACGGGCATTGCCATGGTGTTGAATTTCTCCGTGAACAACGCCGTGACCTATAGCGATCAACGGCTCCGCGGTTGGCGCTGGCTACGCGGACTTCTGTCATTCGTGGCGGTGTGCGGCATCGGAGCGCTCGCCAATGTCGGCATCGCATCCTACGTATTTCGCTGGCGGGCGGCGTGGTTTCCGGCCGCACTCGCGGGCATCCTGGTCAGCGCTGTGTGGAACTATGTCGCGACCAGCATCTTCACGTGGGCAAGGCCGGGCCGTAAGTGACGCCTCGATGAACCGGTGGTCCAAGACGGCTCTGCCCGGTGCGGCATGGTCCGTGGCCATCGGCATCGCCGTGCTCTATGTCATCGGTCTTTGCCGATATTCTGCGCTGCTTTTTCAGGACTATCCAAACCATCTCGCACGGGCCTGCGTGCTGGCCGATCTCTGGTTTCACCGGGGCGCTCATTTCGGCGCGGCATTTGAGTTCCACGGCATTGCTTATCCGTACATCGTGGCCGATTTCCTGCTTGCGCCATTGGTGCAGTTGCTCGGCCCGCAAGGCGCTACGTTTGCATGGACGGCGCTGGCAGTGCTTTCGCTGCCGTGCGCAATGCTGTACTACCTGCGCGCAACCACAGCGCCCGTGGCTTCGCGCGTGTTCATTTTCCTGATCGCGCTCTATCTGTCGACCGATGCGTTTTTCTTCGTGGGATTCATCAATTTTCGCTTTTCAATCGCGCTCACACTGGTGGCGCTCGCGCTGGCACAGCTTCTGCGGCACCGCTATTCGCCGACGCTTTTCGCAATTTACTGTCTTACCGTCGCGTTCGGCTATCTGATGCATTTGGCGTTCCTGGTGTTCGCGCTCGTCGGCATCGGCACCTGCGGCCTATTCAGACTATGGCGGCGTGGCACTACGTTGCGCCGGGAATGCATCTTGCTGTTGCCACTTGTCGCGTCAGGATTTTGGTACGTGATCAGTGGATGGCTGTATCCGATTACGAGGGAAGTGATTCCGGCGCACTTCGTACGCGATGGCCTGCGCACCAAGCTGCGGCAACTGGATTGGCCTTTGATCCGATTCAATGAGTCGGTCGATCTGCTCTTCACGGCGGCGTTTGCCCTCCTGCTGCTAATGGCGGTACGCCGCCAGTTACGCTGGGCTGTGGTGGGGCGGGTTCATACATGGGAACCGGCACTCCTGGCGTTGGCTTTTGTGGGGCTGTATCTGGCGCTGCCGGCGTCCGTGGGTGATCCGACTTACATCGATCTTAGGGCGGTGCCGTGGCTTCCCATATTTGCGGCTATTTGGTGCACCTCCCTGTTCACCGACTCGAGTGCGGTTAACGACATGGGCTCGCGGGTCGCCCTCACCGGCGTCGCCGTGCTGTTGGTGGCAAATCTCGGCTATATGTGCGCGAATCTCAGCTCCGAGCGAGCCTGGCTTTGGCAATACCGTGCCGTTCTGACCCACATACCGAGGTCGGCCCTTGTTTTGCCGATCTACACCGGCGTCCGGACCCCGACACGAAGGCCTTTTTTGGACGCCAATGCGTTTGTGGTTATAGATCGACAAGGCGTGGAACCGTATCTGTTCTCCGGCGATCAGGGACAGCCGATGAAGTATTTCCGATATCGAAATCGCCCGTACGCACCGGACAAGCTTTGGTACTCACTTACGCCGCCCCGGGCAGTGGATTGGCCAGCGGTGGCATGCACTTACAATTTCCTGCTAGTCGTGAACCCGTACAATGCCGCGCGCATTGGCCTGCCGACTACCATGATCGCAAAAAACTCCAGCGCTACTTTGCTCGCCCCGGACCGGGCTGCCTGCCGCGGGCACTAGAACTGCCAATAGAGAAATTCACTATGGCCCCCGACCCTCAAGAGGGCGGCCGTGGCAATCATCGCCATCACAATGGCCCACGTAAGGGTTGGATTCCAAGTGATCGCGAACCGCGCCAGTCCGGTATTGGCCGGCCGTTCCTTGGCACCGAGCACGGGTTCGTAGCGTGCCATGATCTGGATCGAGTTCGGCAGGACCAGTGCGATCAGCAGTACCAGCAATAGCCACAGGTACATCAGTGCGAACTCTTTGACCGGCACGGCCGCACTCGACACCAGATGGTGCGGTAGCCCATGGGGCCACAGTTTGTCGAATATGTACTGCGGCAGCTCCACGCCGTGATGCCCGAACATTCCCTGGAACACCTCAACCGCTGCATGCCAGGTGGGCGCACGAAACACAACCATGGCGATCACGACCGAGAAGAAGGTCAGCACGAATCCGACGGGCCGCATGAAGCGCGCATAGCTCTCCTTGCTGGCCCACAATCTGGCGCCGGTGAATCGCCACGCATGATTGATGACCAGATAGAGGCCATGGAGCAGTCCCCACAGTACAAACAGGTATCCTGCGCCGTGCCACAGCCCCGAGATGAACATCGTCAGCACTGTCGGACCCGCGAGAACCTGCCAAAATGCGCCCAGACTCGCATGACGCTTGGCCAGCCCGGGCAACCCCTTTGCGAGTCGTCGACGGGTCAACGCGAGTGAGAGGGGATTGTAGAGATACGCCGTGAGAAAACGCGTCAGGGTGACGTGCCAGCGCGACCAGAAGTCAATGACACTCGTGGCCTGCAGCGGCGAGTAGAAATTAAGCGGCAAAGTTATGCCGAAGCAGCGCGCCAGGCCGGCGGCCATGTCGCTGTAGCCTGAAAAGTCAAAGTACACTTGCAACGAAAAGCCGATCGCGGCAGCCCATCCCGGCAGCAGCGATATGGTTGCACCGCTATTCGCCAGCGTATAGATCGGGGTGACGAAGGAGGCGGTAAGGTCCGCCAGCACAACTTTCTTGAAAAGACCAAATGCAATCATGGTGAGGCCGACGCTGACAGCCTCCTTGTCGAAGCGGCAGGGATTGCGGTGAAACTGGGGCATCATTTCGCGGTAATGGACGATCGGCCCGGCAATGAGCTGGGGAAAGAAAAGCACGAACAGCAGGTAGTCGCGCAAGGTGAAGGACTCAACGCGTCCCGCCTGCACATCTACCAGGAAGGCGATCTTCTGAAAGGTGATGAACGAAATTCCCAGGGGCAGCACGATATGGGTCAGAACGAAGTCCGTCCCTGCGACATCGTTGATCGATGTGAGTATGAAATTGGTGTACTTGAAGTAGCCGAGAAAGCACACGTTGAAGGCGATGCCGACAACCAGCACGACAATCCGCCATCCGGGCCTGCGTTCGTCCACTGCGAGTCGCTGCATCAAGCGTGCGAGCGTGAAATTGATGGCCAGGGAGACACCTATGATGGGCACGTTGATCGGCCGCCACCACGCGTAGAAGATCACGGATGCGGCAATGAGCCAGCCGAGCGCCAGATCGCGCGAAGCCAGTCCGAGCAGCAGGAACACCACAAGCGTGATCGGCAGGAACGCGAACAGGAATTCGTAGGAATTGAATAGCATTGCGCGGCTGCCGCTTACGGCTTCGACTTCTGAAGGAGCACCTTGGTTTGCCTCACGATGTCTCCCACCGTGGAGAAGGACTCAATGTCCGCAATACGGAACTTGACGCCCAACTGAAGCTCCGCGGCGGCAATGAAGGAGACATAGGTGAGCGAATCCCAGTTCGCGACGTCGCTGCGTACCGTCTGCAGGTCCAGGACGATCGAGTCGTCGTCCAGCAGATCGCGCAGGATGCGGTTGAATATGGCCAAAATTTCCTGGTCCGTCATGATTGCACCCGGCGGTTGATGAAGGTCGGTCGCGCGTTGTACTCTGAAATACCGAGTATCCAGCGGGTTGTGTCCGGGATGGACAGGCCGGCGACCGGCGCAAATCCAAGATTACGATAGAGCGCGCTGATGACGCCGTTCTTCTTCGTGGCAATGATGTCGCCACGCAAGTGGCGCGCGCCCCGAGTACGCGCGATCTCGACCGCGATGTTCATGGCTTCATCCTCCAGCTGCCTGCCGAAAACGCGGCAACTCATGACCCAGTTGACCACTTCGAGGACCTCCGGTTCGGCTGGATCCGGCCGCAGCATCATCACGCTCACGAGACCGTTGTCTCCAAAGCGGTCGATGAGGCGGAACTGCAGCGTGACGTTCTGCTCGGCGGCGGCAAATGCGGCCAATTCCTCGCCGTGCAAACGTCGTGTGGTGGTGTTGAACTGATTGGTCTTGTTGACAAGTTGCGTGGCGCGCTCGAGATCCACGGTCGTGACGGGCCCATATGCAACCGACATCTCCAGTCCACGCAAGTAATCATCCATGCTCTGATACGAACTGCGGGACGACTCGCGTGCCAAATTGGCCGCGTATTGGCCAACGCGCAGCCGGTCTTCCTGCGTAAAGGCGACCGCCTCGAAGTATCCGGCATCGGCAATGCGGCGCACGTAATGGGCAGGGTCCTCGGGCAGCTCCGGAACCGCAATCATCGGCAGGCTGTCTCGCACCCGCGCCCGCTCGGCCGGGTTGTCATCGACGAACACCAAACTGTCGAGCCCTATGTTCAGTTGCTCCGCGATCGTTTTCAAGTTCTCGGCTTTGTCGGTCCAATTCGCGACGAATGCCGTAATGTCCGAGCGCTTCAACAGCATTTCCGGATGTTTGTTGAAAACCTCCTCCGCCGTCGCAATGTCATTCTTGGAGCACACGGCGAGCACGACCCCGCGCTCCTTCAGCGTCCTGGCGTAACGCTGCAGGGCCAGATGCGCTTCGCCGACCGCACTGCCTTCGCCCAGCACGATGCCCTCCAGGCCCACGTCGCCGATTACGCCGCCCCACAAGGTATTGTCGAGATCGAGCACCAGGCATTTTTTCGCAAGTCCGCGTTGTGCGCCCACGAGGCGTGCGACGATTTCCCCGTAAAGGGGCGCCGCGGAGGGCGCAATTTCCATCTTGCCCTGAAGCCAACGTGTCGTGTCGAACCAGGCGTCGATGCCATCACGGGCACTCAAGCGCGCGATATCGAGCAACCGAACGCCTTCTTCGGCAGCCGCATCCGCCACAAGGTCGTTCATGCGTGCCACCAATCGCGATGGGGCGCCGGGTACTTGTCGATCAAGGCTGCCGAAGATCGGCTCGGTGACATCCAGAAAAGTCTGCTGTATCACCGTGCCACCAAAACTTGATTGCGCCTCTCGCCACAGCGTCAGCAGATCGGCAATTGCAGTAGACGTAACGCGCTGCGCTTCCTGCGTCGAAGCGCCGAGCGGTACGGCGGCCACGGTCTCCCGACAGCCCAGTGACAGGATCGTGAATTCTGGCTTGAACTGATGCAGGCCGGATGCGTGATCGAGCAGTTCCTGGCGATATTGGCCGAAGGATCCGATGTATAGGTCAAAGAGCAGTCTGCGGCGAAGACCGGCAACACGGATGCCGGGTAGCAGATGATCGACAGTGGAAGAGGCGAGAATCGCGAGTCGGATTCGGGGAAAGCCCGGCACCGGCTCCCGCGTCGCATCCTTCAGTGCGTTGTCCAGTTGTATTGTTTCGACGAATCCCAAGCGGAACTGTGCAACGGCGTGAAGCTTCTCCAGGCGCTGCGCTGGCTCCCGTGCTGCGAGAGCCGACTTCAGGCCGTTCCGGAAATCGGGCGGCGGGGTTAACCATTCCATCATTTCGATTGCCCAGTCGCGGTCGCTGTTCCGGCTTGACTGAAGCAGTGACGAATGCGCGGACCGGCGATTTCAAAGAATGCCGTCGACCAGCGCTGCGCGCTGGTGCCGTCGAGGTGCGAACTGTCGAAGGTCTGCAGTCCCGGCAGCTGCGGATTCACCAACTGGATTCCGGTTGCGCTGGCAATGGCTTTTGCCTCTGCCATCCTGGTTCTTGGTGAGGGCACAATGGTCAGCAGTACACAGGCGCGGTCAACCGGAAGACTTGCAATGAATTGCTGTGCCGCCGCGGCGTATTCATTCCAGTGCTGCTGATCCTCGATGGGTCCGTCGCCGGTTGGGGCGGAAGGGCGCGGGTTCACTCCGCGCTGCACCCAATGACCGTGCTCGATGGATCTAAAATAGGCGAACTGGTGACCGCATATTGCGCGCACCCTTCTGCAGACTGAACGCTGCAGATCCTGCCATACCTTCTTTTGCTTGGTATTCTGCTCTGCCTCAGGATCGTGCAAGATTTCCGACCCGATATCGGTCTCAACTCCATTGAAGAATTGATCGACGTTGATCACATAGACTTTTGCGCGAGGTTTGAGCTTGCCGAGCAGCGGCGCGACGAAAGTCGAATTCTCAGTACTCGTAAATCCCAATAGGTAGTGCGAAAGTCCCGCCGACGAAAACCATTGATCGGTTTCCACGGTAGAGAGCGCAAATTCCATGCGGCTGCTCCCCAGAAACAGCACGTCAGCGTCGGCTGCAAACCGCGCGGCTGCAGGTTCCAGCCCAAACCAGAATGCGCCATGATCGTAATCTCCGAAGCCCGTCGCATTGCAGTAGCCCACGTACCTGGATGTTCCAAAGTAGGCGTCACCGGCTGGGCAGGCAAAGATGCCTTGCGTCCGCAAATAGCCGCCGTAGCCGACAGGTATGGACAGAAGTAGAACCAGTATGTACAGACCTGGACGGATCTTCGGAAGTTTGGGCACGACAAGCGGATTCCAATGCAAGCAAGACATGAATATACAACGAGAATTTGCCGTTTGCGTGCCGCATTGCTCAGGACGGGTGTGGTCACGGGCGTTGCCGAGGAATTTATCCACCAGTGCCGAAGTAGCTGCGCCATTCGCTGCGGCAAGTGTGTGTTGGCTCACAATTTCACGGCATGGTGGGGCGCGCAACGCCACTGCAGTGACTCGCTCGCGAGGCTGCGTCATCAGCCGCGAGTGAACGTTTTGGTCCGGCTGACAAGGTCGTGCGTTGATGTTGCGAGGCCGGTCAACAAACCCCGGCACACCGTTGGCAATACTCGCTTCGCGCAATTATCATGGCTGTGGCCCTACCGGGCTGTGCGAGGACGGTGCAGCGTGTCGTCAATGCCGAAAATTTCACCGTCCGCAGTTCGGTTGATCCGCATCGTGCTGGCGCTGGTCATGCTCAGCTTCCTGGTGGTCAAGGTCGGCCATAACCGGCCCCTCGAACGTCTGGCGAACACCCGACCGCTGTTCATAGTCCTGGCCGTCACGCTGGTGATCATCGATGGCCTGATCCGGGCCTGGAACTGGACCCAGCTGGTGCGCGCCATGCATTTTGGGCGGCCCGCACCCTACCGGACCTTGCTGACGATCTACTGGTCCGGCTCTTTTCTCGGCCAATTTGTGCCTTCGACGGTCGGCACGGATGCCCTGCGCGCGATGATCGCGGCGCGCAATGTCGGCGGCCACCCCAGCACGCACGGCGCGGCCGTGGTCATGCTCAATGCCATCAGTCTGGCTACGGGTTGCCTGGTCGGCCTGCTGTGCGCTTTCTGGCTGGCCTGGAGCGGCCACACCGGGGGCGTGCGCCTGCCACTGCGATTTCTGTTTGCCGTGGCGATCGCCGGCGCCGTGATCGGTTATGGGCTGCTGCGCAGCCAGCGAGGGTTGTTGCTGCGCATGCTGAGGCGCATGCGGGGCCGCTGGCGCAAGAGCCGGCGAGGGCTGCGCCGCTTCATGCACCGCCTGCTGATCTTCGAACGCTACAACGTTCACGCGATGCCCATCATTGCGGTGGCGGTGCTGACCCTGGCAACGCGTGCCGGAATGTACGCGCTGGTGGGCCTGTCGGTCGGCATAACCCTGCCGTTCCCGGCCTGGCTGGCGCTGGTGCCGGCCTATTCGCTCTCGGGACTGCTGCCGTACAACGTCAGCGGCTACGGCGGGGACCAGGCGGCGATCGTATATGTGTTGACGGGGTTAGGGGTACCGGGCGGGGAGGCGCTTGCTTTTGCATTGATCGTGCCGCTGATTACTGTCACCTTCAACATGCTCGGGGGCTTGTTTTTGTTGCTGGGCGGCCTGGAAGTGCGCGCCCGGCAGAACGCCGGCGGCCGCGCCTGAGGGGGCGGTGGACTGTGACGTGATTCACAATACGCCAAGCCAGGCTGTGCGTTCCTAGCGGGGCCGGCCATGCGGATATGCTTAAATCGCACCTTCCTTTCATGTTCACCCTACCTCAAATCACTGCAGTGACCGGGACACCATGTCGACTCAACCCTTGAACGTACTTTGGCTGATCGATCACGTCTGTTTCGATGGCAGCCTGCACGCAGGCGGACGCCTGTACATGAACGTCCTGCCGCGCATCGATCCGGCCCGATTG
Source organism: Steroidobacteraceae bacterium (assembly GCA_036521075.1). Lineage (GTDB taxonomy): Bacteria > Pseudomonadota > Gammaproteobacteria > Steroidobacterales > Steroidobacteraceae > DAIDKA01. The sequence goes on from DATDIL010000024.1 coordinate 19,958, forward strand.
CGAGTCTTTCCGTATTTTCTCAATGCCTCCAGTGCCGTGGTGAAGACCTTCAAGGAGGTCAATCATCCGGTGGTCAATCTCGCGTTGAGCAAGTACGACATGCTTGCGCCGGTGAAGATCAATAACCTGATCCGTCGCCATCAGATCGACGTGCAACACCTGTTCTGCTTCGGCGCGTCGGCCTTCGGGCGCCTGGCCTCGATCTGGAACCGCGTTCCGGCGGTCATTCACGAATTCGATACGCCGACCTACGGCCCATACCCGAAAGCCTTCGGCATCGCCGACCGCCTGCTGCTCGGCCGCACGGCCTACGCGCTGGGTGCGTCAACGCATTGCCGGGACTTCATCCACGAACAGCGCTTTGTGCCGCAGGACAAGATTGAGGTGCTGTACCACGCGGTGCCGCAGGATCGCTTCGAGACCGCCCGTACGCTGAGCCGGGCGCAGGCCCGCCAGGAACTGGGGTGGGCGGCCGATGATTTCGTATTCCTGGCAGTGACCAAGCTCGGCCCGGACCGTGGCAATGAAACTCTCCTGACGGCGTTTGCGACCGTGGCAAAGCAGGTAAAGAACGCCAAGCTGTACCTGGTCTATCGCCCGACGCTGTACCACAAGATCCCGGTGAAATATCAGCACATTTCCTGGGTGAGCGATCCGAAGGCGATGCGCACGCGCATCGAGCAGCAGATCGCCGAACTCGGCCTCACCGGTTCGGTGGTGTTGGTCGAGATGGAGGCGCCGGAAAGGCACGAGCCGTATTTTGCCGGCAGCGACATCGTCGTGGCACCTTTCGAGAGCGCCCTGTTCAGTTCCGTAAATCTCATTGAGGCGATGGTCTACGGTCGACCCCTCATCGTGACCGACCTCGGCGAGCCGGCCGACATCGTCAATCGCTGGGGCGGCGGGGTGAAGATCCCAGCTGCGAATGCCGCCGCCATGGCACAGGCCATGATCGATCTGTCGCGCGACAATACGCGTCGTGAAGCATTGTCGATCCAGGCACGCAAGGCTGCCCAGGAATTCGGCGTGGATGCCGTGGCCGAGCGGCTTACGCGCCTGTACGCACGCGTTGCTGCCGAACGTGGCGCCTCGCGCCAGGCGAGCCCAGCGGCCTGAATTACGTCAATTGCGCCCGCGGTGCCCGACCGCGGATCAGACGCATTCTGTCAATCACGGCGCCCCTCGCGGCGGCAGGCCGTGGATCTTGCTCATTTGTGTGACCAGCGTCTCAGTTATCCGCCTTGCGGCCATTCGTGAGCGATTCAATCTGCGTTACATTCTCCCCTGCAGGGAAGGGAGTTGGCCGGTATTCGGCGCGGGCGCCTTGTTGATAACGATGTAACATAGCCTGGGTAATTCCAGTAGCGACATTGGCGACCGGTTCCTTCTTCTGACTGTGAATTGCGACTAGATTGCCTTCAGGCCGCCACCGGGTGAGCGGTCGTGTGTGGTGCGGATCTTGCATTGCACCAATTGATTGAACTCTCAATAACCTATGACAAAATCAAGTCCGGCACCCTCCCGCGTTGCGCCCGTGCTGCTCGTGGATACCCACGTCCACATTTACGATTGCTACGACTTGGACGCGCTGTTCGATGCCGCCGCCCGAAATTTTGCGCAGGCCGCGGGGCGGCTCGGAGTATCGACAGCCCCTCGGCAGGGCATGCTGCTGCTGACCGAGACGGTCAATGACCACTATTTCGATGCGCTGGCCGCCGGCGAGCGCAGTCCGTCGCGCTGGAGTGTGCAGAAGACTTCCGAGCCGGCCGTGCTCAAGCTGGCGTGCTCAGGACAGAGCGATCTGTGGCTGGTGGCGGGCCGCCAGATCGCCACCCGCGAGGACCTGGAGGTATTGGCGCTGGGTACCACCGAGCGCTTCCCGGACGGACGCCCGATCAGCGAATCGCTGGCGGCCGTGGATCAGTCCGCGGCAATGACGGCATTGCCGTGGGGGTTCGGCAAATGGTGGGGGCACCGGGGCACCATCATCGGGCAATTGATGGCTGCGGCCCGCGACCGGCCGCTGTATTCGGGCGACAACGGCGGGCGGCTTGCCTGGTCGACGCAGCCGCAGTTGCTCAAAGTGGGCGAGCAGCGCGGACACAAGGTGCTGCCGGGTACCGACCCGCTGCCCTTCCCGGGGCAGGAATTGCGCGTCGCCACCTACGGCATCCTGATCAGCGACTGGGACGCATCCCGGCCGCCGCTGGCGCAACTGACGGCGCGCCTGGGGCTGCCGAGTGAAAAACCGGTGCAATTCGGCGGCCTGACTGGCCTGGTGCCGTTCGTGCGCCTGCAGATCGCCATGCAGCTGCGTAAACGCGCCCGGCGAGGTGTCGCTGCGTGAAAGTGCTGGTTGTCGCGCCACAACCGTTCTTTGCGCCCCGCGGTACGCCCCTCAGCGTCTACTACCGCACCATGGTCATGGCCGAGCAGGGCGTCAGCATTGACCTGCTGGCTTATGGCGAAGGCGAGGACGTCGACATCAAGGGCGTACGCCTGCTGCGCATACCGCGCATGAGCTGGGTGGGTCCGGTCGCCGTCGGCCCGTCCTGGAAAAAGCTGTTTCTCGACGCCTTCATGTTCGTGTGGACCATTGGGCTGCTGATGCGCAACCGCTACGACGCCGTGCACGCGCACGAGGAGTCCGTGTTCTGGTGCCGCATGCTCAAGCCGATTTTCCGCTTCCGGCTGATCTATGACATGCACTCAAGCCTGCCCCAGCAGCTGACCAATTTTCATTTCACAAAGTCGCTGATCCTCAAATCCATTTTTCGGATGCTCGAAGACACCTGTCTGCGAAAAGCCGATGCGGTGGTTACGATCTGCCCGGACCTGATGAACTATGCTCTCGGTACCGGCGTCCCCAGTACCAAGCATCTGCTGATCGAAAATTCGATTTTCGAGGATGTGCGGGTGACGCAGCCGTTGCCGGCGACTTCGACCGCCGTCGCGACCGCACTGGTTCCGCCAATCCCCGCGGGCCTCGATCTTAAGCGTCCGGTGATTCTGTATGCCGGCACCTTCGAGCCTTATCAGGGGATCGATATTCTGGTAAAGGCGTTCGCATTGCTGCGCGCGCGCCGGCCGGATGTGCAATTGCTGCTGGCGGGCGGGACGCCCCGGCAAGTGGCTGCCGTGCAGGCCATCGCGCGCGACTGCGGCGTTGGCGACGGCGTGCTGTTCACAGGGCGCGTCAGCAAGACCCTGTCCATGCGGTACACGGGCATGGCCAATGTGCTGGTGTCCCCGCGCACCCAGGGCACCAACACGCCCCTGAAGATCTATGAGCAGCTCGCCAGCGGTAAGCCGCTGGTGGCCACCCGGATTTGGTCGCACACCCAGGTGTTGGACGAAAATGTCTGCTTCATGGTCGACCCGACGCCTGAGTCCATTGCCGAGGGCCTGCTGCGTGCCGTGTCTGACCCGGCCGCTGCGCAGGCCGTGGCGGGGCGCGCCCAGGCGCTCTACGAGCGCGAATACTCCCGCCCGGTGTATGAGCGGAAGATCAAGAAACTGCTCGAGATCGTCTCCTGATGTGCGGTATCGCAGGCATGGCGGCGCTCGGCGGGGCAACGGTCACGCAGGAACAACTGCGTGCGATGTGCGATGCCATGGTCTATCGCGGCCCGGACGATGCCGGGTATCTCGTGGATCCCGGAGTCGCCATTGGCATGCGTCGCCTTGCCATCATCGATCTGAACAGCGGTCATCAGCCGATCTTCAACGAGGATGACAGCGTCGCCGTGGTGTTCAATGGAGAGATCTATAACTATCGGGAACTGCGTGCCTGGCTCGAAGCGCACGGCCACCGGTTCCGGACCGCCTCCGACACGGAGGTCATCGTGCACCTGTGGGAAGAGGTGGGCGCCGATTTTGCGCAGCGGCTTAATGGCATGTTTGCGATTGCCCTGTTGGACCGGCGGCAACGCAAGCTGGTGCTGGCCCGCGACCACGTGGGCATCAAGCCGCTTTACTACGCGCGCGTTGCCAACGGTCTGGTATTCGGGTCCGAGGTCAAGGTATTGCTCGCCTCTGGCTGGGTGCCACGCCGCTTGGACATGGACGCAGTGGGTCAGTATCTGTCCTGGGAGTACGTGCCCGGTGCTGCGACCATGATGCGCGACGTGCGCCGCCTGGAACCGGCCTCGTTGCTGGAGCTCGACCTGCAAAGCGCGCAGATCCAGATTCAGCGCTTCTGGACCCCGCTACGGGCTGGCGGTTCGCAGGGCAGCGCTGCGCGCAGCGCCACTGACTGGGAAGATGAGGTGGATGAGACGGTCACCCGCAGTGTGCGCCAGCAGCTGATCAGCGACGTGCCGCTCGGGGCCTTCCTGTCCGGCGGCGTGGACAGCTCGCTGGTCGTTGCGGCAATGGGCGCCGCGCAGACCTTCAGCATCGGCTTCGACGATCCCACTTACAACGAAACCCAGTGGTCGCGCCGCGTCGCTGACCACCTGGGCGTCAACCACACCATCGAGATCATCCGTCCGGATGTGCACAGCCTGTTCGATCGGCTGATGCACCACATGGATGATCCGATCGCCGATGTCTCGATCTTTCCGACCTACCTGGTCTCGAAGCTGGCCGCGGACCACGTCAAGGTCGTGCTGTCTGGCGATGGCGGCGATGAACTTTTCGGCGGTTACGAGACCTTCCTGGCACAGGAAAAGGCACGCACCTGGGAAATGTTGCCGGCGTGGCTGCGGCGCGGGGTGATCGCGCCGCTCGCTGAGCGGGTGCCGCCGACCGCCGCGAAGAAGGGACTGGTGAACAAGGTCAAGCGCTTCGTCGAGGGCGCGAGCCTGCCTGCGCCGCTCGGCCACACCCGCTGGCGGCTGTTCCTGGACGAGCGACACCGGCAAGCGCTGTTCACGTCCTCCGCCGCTGCCTTGCTCACCAGCCCGGTTGGTGCGCACATCGCGCAGCTCAATGCCGAGGCCGCGGGCCTCGGCGCGCGTGATCGCGCGCTGTACGTGGATTTTCGCAGTTACCTGGTCGACAACTGTCTGACCAAGGTTGATCGCATGTCGATGGCCTGCTCGATCGAGGGGCGCGTGCCGCTGCTGGACAAGAATCTGGTCGAGCTGGCGTTCCGGGTGCCGGAACAGCTGAAATACACCAGCAGTGAAACCAAAGTGCTGCTCAAGCGCGTGGCTGCACGCCACGTGCCCCGTGAGTGCGTTTACCGGCCCAAGCAGGGCTTCAGCATCCCGATCAAGAACTGGCTGAAGGTGGAGTTCCGCGACCTGCTCGAGCACTACCTGGCGCCGGCCAGAATCCGCGCCAGCGGCATCTTCCAAAGCGCCGTCGTGGCGCGGCTGCAGCGCGAACATTTCGACAATCGCGCCAACCACAGTCATGTGCTGTGGGGCCTGCTGGTGTTCGAACAATGGCGCGACCGCTGGAGCGTGAGCCTGTGATCCGCCGCGATCTGCACATCGCAGCCGGCCGGCGCTACGACCTCGCGGTCATCGGCGGTGGCATCCACGGCGCGCAACTGGCACTGGCGGCCAGCGAGCGCGGCCTGGCCGTGCTGGTGCTGGAGGCGGCGGACTTTGGGGGCGGCGCGAGCGGCAATTCGCTGCGAATCCTCCATGGTGGACTGCGCTATCTGCAGAGCATGGACCTGCCGCGCTTCATGGAGTCCGTGGCGCAACGGCGCTGGCACGCCCAGGCTTTTGCGGACCTGGTTGAGCCACTCGCCTGCCTCATGCCGCTGTATGCGCAAGGACTGAAACGCCGCTCGGTCATGCGAGTGGCCCTGGCCATGAACGACGTATTGTCCAAGGGGCGCAATGCAGGCCTGGCGGCGCGCCTGCACCTGCCCGACGGCCACACGCTGGACGTGGCGCAGACAGTAAGTCAGTTCCCCCAGGTGCGCCGGCCGCAACTTGAGGGCGGCGCGATCTGGTATGACTACTTCATGCGCAGTTCCGAGCGCATTCTGATCGAGACCCTGCATCGTGCCTGCGCCTTGGGGGCCGAGGTACTGAACTACGCGCGTCTGATCGCCATGCACACCGAGCAGGGCAGGGTCGTCGGCCTGAGTGCCGAAGACGCACTGACCGGCCAGCCGCTTGAATTCGCGGCGCAGCGAATCTGCAACTGCACCGGATCGGATGCCCGCGCACTGGCGGGACAACTGGATCGCGAGTACCCGGAGCTGTTCGTGCCCTCGCTGGCCTTCAATGTGCTGTTCGAATGCCAACGCCTCGGTCCCAACGGCCTTGCGGTGGCCGCTCCGGATCCTGGCGCGCCGATGTATTTCCTGTGTCCGTCGCCGCATGGCATCTGGGCCGGCACGGAGCACGTTGCGCGCCCGGATGACTGCACGGATCCGACCGTGCAGGAAGCGGAGCTCGACGCATTCATCGGCCGGATCAATCGCGCCATTCCGGGGTTGAACCTGTCGCTGCAGAATGTGCGGCGGGTCTGTTCGGGGCTCCTGCCGGTCAGGCGCGTGCAGTCCGTGGAACTGACCGGTCGCGAAGTGATCATTGATCACGCTCACCATGGTGCGGCGCGCGGTCTGTACAGCGCCACCGGCATCAAATTCACCACGGCTCGCAAGGTAGCCCGCAAGGCGCTCGCGACCATCCTGGGCAGCGACCGCGCGGCCGGCGAGTCGGTGTCCGAGACGTGGCCGGCGCTCAGGCCCGCTACGCCGCAGCTGACCGACGGCGCATTGGCGGAGAGGCTGTCGGAGGCGGAGCTGCAGGCGTTGGTGCGCACCACGGCGGCCGACGAATCAGCGTTGACTGCCGACGATTTCTGCCTGCGCCGGACCAACTGGCAGTTCACCGCGCGCGACTTCAGCCGCCTGCGGCGGATTGCCGCCGAAGCGATGGCCGCAGCGATCACCACGCCGCAAAGCGGCGCCATCCCGCTGCGGGCGCCCGCCCCGGCCATGGCGAAGGTATAAGGCAATGCGAGTCATGGTCACAGGTGCAACGGGATTCACGGGCGGACATGTCGCACGCACGCTCAAGGCGCGCGGCCACGACGTGGTGGCGCTGGTGCGCGACCCGAAAAAGGGTGCTGCACTCGAGCAGGCGGGTATCGCGCTGGTGCAGGGGAACCTGCGCAGCAAGGATGACGTGAAGCGCGCCGCCCGCGGCTGCGAGGTCGTCTATCACATTGCCGCGCTGTATCGCGAAGCACGCCATGCCGATGAGACCTATCGCAAGGTGAATGTTGAGGGCGTCGCGCACGTGATCGAGGCGTGCCAGGAACTCGGTGTCGGGCGCCTCGTACATTGCAGTACCGTCGGCGTTCACGGCAACGTTGCGGTGCCGGCGGCCGAGGATGCGCCATTCGCGCCGCTGGACGTTTATCAGCAGAGCAAGGTCGAAGGCGAGCAGCTGGTGCAGCAATTCATCGCCGGCGGCGGTCGCGCCACGGTCTTCCGCCCGGTCGGCATCCACGGTCCCGGTGACACGCGCTTTCTGAAACTGTTCCGGTCGATCAACAGCGGTGCCTTCCGCATGATCGGCAAAGGCCAGGTGATCTACCACATGACCTACATCGATGACCTCGTCGACGGCATACTGCTGTGCGGCGAGCATCCGGCGGCATTGGGACAAACGTATATCCTGTGCGGCGCCCAGTACACCACGCTGGCTGAACTTGCGAGCGCCGTGGCTACGGCGCTGGATCGCAAGGTGCCGCGCGGCCATATTCCGCTATGGCCCGTGGTACTCGCGGCCAAGGCTTGCGAGGCGATCTGCCGGCCGCTGCACATCGAGCCACCGCTGCACCAGCGCCGTCTCGAATTCTTCATCAACGATCGTGGATTTACCGCGGCCAAGGCGGCCCGCGAGATTGGCTTTCGCCCCAAGGTCAGCCTGGCCGAAGGACTGGCGCGGACGGTGGCATGGTACCGGGCTGAAGGCATGCTGAGTTGAGAGGTCAATATTTTATGAGCCGTGCGCGGGAGTGTTCATGCTGTTAGGTGCAGTTGCTTGCCCCTTGAATCCAGATCCGACTCTGGGTTTCACACTGCGTGCCGCCGATGAGCGCGTTGCGGGTGGCGGTGCCTGCGTGCTGCGCAGTGCGCAGCGCTACGGCGCTGCGGATCCGCGCGATGCGGTCGCCACGGACGAACACAGCGGTTCGTGGCTTGCCTACTCCGGCAACCCCATGAAAGTGGCCGCGGCCGGTGTGATCGCGCGCGGTGAGCGCCTGGATGCCGTGCAGCTGCTGCGGCTGCTCGAAGGGGCAGGGCCGAGCGCGCTGCAGCCCCTGCAGGGGCAGTTCGCCATTGCCTGGTGGGATGCGCGCACCGGTGTGCTGACGCTGGCGCGCGATCATTTCGGCGCGGAACCTCTGTGCTATGCCCAGCGCAATCGCCAGCTGCTCTTCGGCTCCCGCGGGCGGGACGTCGCCGCGGCGCTGCCGCAGCCGGCACGGCTGTCCATGCAGGGCCTGGTGGAGTTCCTGACGCATTGCTATCTGCCCGGCAACAGCACGCTGTTTGAGCAGGTGATGCGCGTGCCGGCCGGCTCGGCGCTGCAGTTCACCGCTGCCACGGGCGCGTGCCGCATCCACAGCTGGTACACGCTCTCATTCGCCAATCCCGTGACGCCCAATGAGGCCGAAATCGTTGCGCGTTACCGTGAGCTGCTCGAGGCGAGCGTGGTGCGGCGGCTGGACGAATCACGCACTGGGGTGCTGCTCTCTGGCGGGATGGATTCAAGCTCTGCCGCGACCTTTGCGCGCCGGCACCTCAGCGGTCCGATTTCATCCTTCAGTTTCCGCTGCGTGGGGGCCTCTTTCGACGAGTCGCCCTATGCGCGGCAGCTGGCGGTGGAGCTGGGCACCGACCACAACGAGGTTGCCTACGGCGAGCTTGAATCGCTCCAGGCCATCGCGGCGGTCGGCAAGATGGACATGCCATTCTGCGACATCGGCATCGAGATCGGCACCTGGCTGCTCGCCCAGGCGGCCGGCACCAAGGTCGATTACCTGCTGACCGGCGACGGCGGCGATGAGATCTGGGCCAGTCACCCGGTGTATGCCGCGCAGCGCATCGTGCGCTGGTACGACCGCATGCCGATCCCGCGCCCGCTGCGAACCGCGCTGGTACGCACCTGCGGTCTGGTCAAGGATTCAGACCAGAAGCGCAACCTGGCGGTGGTGATGAAGCGGATGCTGCCTGAGCCTAGCTATCCGAATGAGCTCATGCACTACCGTTGGCGCATGTACTACACCTTTGACACGCTGCGCGCTCTGCTGACCCCGAACTTAGGTCAGGCGGTCGATGCCACGGAGCCCTTCCGCGCCGTGGCCGAGTCCTTCGCGGACTACCAGGGCCCCGACGACGGCATTTCTCCTTGCCTGTACAGCGACTATCGCACGGTCACGAGCTTCTATTTTTCGCGCCTGTTCCTGTCACGACCCTTCGGGCTGGAGGTGCGGCTGCCGTTCTACGACCGGGACCTGGTCGAGTACGGCGCGCGCATCCCCGTCCATCTGAAGCTCGAGGGCGTCGAGCGCACCAAACGCCTTTTCCGCGTGGCGATGGAGGGCATCCTGCCGGACATTATCAATCACCGGAAGGACAAGCTGGGGCACTCCGTGCCCTTCAAGAACTGGCTGCGTGATTCGGGGCAGCTCAGCGCACTGGTGCGGGAGACGTTGGGCAGCGAGCAGTTCCTGGGCCGCGGGCTGTTCCGCCGCGAGAGTATTGCGACGATGCTCGAGGAGCACCGCCAGCGCCGCCACAATCATTCGCATCGGATCTGGGCGCTGTTCATTCTCGAACAGTGGTTCCGCCAGCATTTCCCGTCTGCCTCGGCCACGAACTTGGCGTTTCCGGCGGACCGTGCCGCCTGAGCATGCTCATCCTTCAACTGACACTGGAATCCAACCTATGAGCGACCTTAGCACCCCGCGCACTGCCGACGCCCCGGTTCCATGGCAGATGCAGATGTATCGCAAATCGCTGAAGAAGCAGCAGAAGGTCGTGTTGCTCTCCAAGCTGATGGGGCCATCCACGGGCAAACGCTGCCTGCTGATCTCCGGGCACGACAACAACGGTGCGATGAACTACGAATTCCGCGCCGCGGGTGGCACCTGGACCTGGGGCCAGGTCTATGACGACGGCATCGCCGAAATGGCGGAGTTTCTCGGCGATCCGGTCGCGCACATTGACATCAACAAGTTTCCCTGGTCGGACAACTCCTTCGACGTGCTGATCATGATCGACGTGCACGAACATTTTGCTGATCTGAGCGCGCTGAACCACGAGATCGCACGCGTGGTCGCGCCCAATGGCATGGCGATCGTGACGACGCCGAGCGGGGATACCCGTCTGCCAGTGGCCTTCCTCAAGCGCCATGTGGGTATGGGGCCGGAGATCTATGGCCACGTCGTGCAGGGCTACACCGTGCGCCAGCTGCAGCAGATGATGAACTCGGTTGGCCTCAAACCGGTGGATTGGGGCGGCTACTCGCGGTTCTTCACCGAGTTCGCCGAACTGGCGATCAACCTGGCCTACGTGAAGATCCTGCTCAAGAAGAAGGAACATCCGCAGGTCATGCAGGGCACCATCGCGCCGACCAACAAGAAGGAAATGAAGGCTGTGCAAAAGGAGATGCGCATGTATTCGTTCATCTACCCTTTCATGTACGGGTTCTCGCTGCTCGACAAGCTGATCCCGGGCCGCGGCGGCTATGCCGTGGCCGTGGCGGCGAGGAAGAGCGGATGACAGGCGGACCGCGAACCTTGGTGACCGGCGCCTCCGGATTCATCGGGCAACATTGTGTCCGTTACCTGGCCGACCGTGGCTGGCAGGTCACGGCGCTTGATGTGCATGCGCTACCGGAACCGGTCGCCGGCGTGCAGTTCAAGGTCATCGATCTATGCGACAGGACGCAGCTCGCGGCCGCCCTGGCCGGCCAGGAAGTGGTCTTCAACCTGGCCAGCGTGCACCTGGACGTGGGCGCCAGCGATGAGAAGTTCGAGGCGGTCAATGTGCGCGCCGTCGCGCAGCTTGTGGAACTGTGCGCGAAGGCTGGTGTGCGCCGGCTTGTGCATGTCAGCAGCGTCGGCGTCTATGGCCACGTGGCCCATCCGCCGGCCGCCGAGGATGCCCCGTTGAGCCCGGTCAACACTTATGAGCGCACCAAGCGCGCCGGTGAAGAGGCGGCGCGCAAGGCGGCGGTGCAATTCGGGGTCGACCTGGTGATTGTGCGTCCCTCCTGGGTCTATGGTGCAGGCTGCCCGCGCACCCATAAGCTGATCGGCGCATTGCGCCGCGGACGATTCTTCTATATCGGACCGGCGCGCAATCTACGCCACCCGATCTATATCGACGACTTCCTCGACGGACTGGTGCTGGCCGCGCAGGCCGGCCCGGAGGTGGCAGGCAGGACGTATAACCTGGCGGGACCGGACTTCATGCACATCGACGAGATGGTGCGCACCTTTGCGCAGGCCGTTGGGGCGCGCGAGCCAAAACTGCGGATTCCGCGCTGGCTGGGCCTCTCGCTGGGCGGAGCGGCCGAACTGGCCGGATCGGTGCTGAAAGTCGACCCGCCGATCTCGCGGCGCACGCTGGCCTTCTTCGAGAACGATAACGCCTTTGACATCAGCGCCGCCCGGACGCAACTGCATTTCGACCCGCGCACTGACCTGCTGACGGGCCTGCGGCGCACCCTGACGGTCATGGGAGCCTGACCATGTCCATGACCTGCACAATCCGGAATCTGCGCACCGAAATGTGCGTAAACGCCTACTGCGGCCGCGTGGCCAGCCTCGTACCGTGCACAAGTGAGCGCTCGCAACACACCGCAGCCGGCAGGAGTTCTAACTTAAGCGCTGCCTTGCATGGCTCGGCGGTACTCACGCTCTTCCAGGAGGACGCGACTTGAATTCGGCCATGACTGGAAACGGTCTTATCGTGCACGCGGATGACTTCGGGGAAACCGAGCAGATCACGCTCGGAATCTGCGAAGGCATCGACGCGGGCGTGGTGACCAGCACCAGCATCATGGCCAATATGCCAGCCACGGATTTTGCGCTGGCCAAGGCCCGCACGATGTCGCAACGCGCGAGTTTTGGCGTGCATGTCACGCTGTGCGAAGGGCGGCCTCTGACACCGGCGCGCAGCTTGACGGATGCGGCCGGGAACTTCGTTTCGAAGCGGCAGCTGTTCCTGCGCTCGATCACCGGCCGCCTGCGTGCGGCCGAAGTGGAAGCCGAAGTCGTCGCACAGGTGCAGCGCATCGCCGATGGCGGTGTCCGGGTCTCGCACCTGGACGGGCACAAGCACCTGCACCAGCTCCCCGTCGTGTGCCGCGCGGTGGCGCGCGCGGCGCGCCACCACGGCATTGAACGGGTGCGGCTCGCCGCCATGCGCAGCGTTGCGGCGTACCGTTCGCCCTCTTCGGCGGTACGTGAGGTGCTGGCGATTCATGCGGCGCGGGTGTTCAGCGGCGCGCAGCTGCGCTCGCCGCGCCGGCTGGTGGACATAGAATTTTGCATGCATGCGGCGCGGCACCCGGGCCGCTGGCTGGAACTGGCGCGGGTCGGCGGAATCCTGGAAGTGTTCTGTCATCCGGGCACGGAGCTTGCCGACCTGGAGAAGCCGGGCAGCTGCGCTCGCTCCGCTGAGCTGGAGTTCCTACTCTCGACTGCCATGCAGCGGCTGCTTGACGACACCGGCTCGCGCCTGGTGAATTACTGGAGCGTCTGACGTGCGGATACTGATGATCATTCCGCAGGTGTTCTACAGCACGCGAGGCACGCCGATCAGCGCCTATCACCGCTGCCGCGAGCTGATCGCGTACGGCCATGAGGTGGATATCCTCACCTACAAGCCGGGCGCCGCTGCGCCGGACCTCAAGGCCCATATCTACCGCTCCCATGGTCCGCATTTCGCCCGCCTCATCAAGGCGGGCCCGTCGCGCCTGAAGATCTGGTTTGATCTGCTGCTGTTCTTCAATTTGTTTTTCCGCCTTTCGGTGAAACGCTACGACGCGCTGTATGCCCACGAGGAGGGCGCATTCCTCGCCCGTATCGTCGGCGGTGTGTTCCGTGTCCCCTATGTCTATGACATGCACTCGAGCCTCCCACGGCAGATCCTCGAGTGGGGCTTCAGCAATAAGAAATGGGTGGTGTCACTGTTTTCGTGGGTGGAACGCGTCAGCGTGCGCGGCGCCCGCGTGGTCGTCGCGATCTCTCCGGCGGTGGAGCGGGTTGCACGCACGGTCAGCCCGAACGCGCCCGTGGTGGTGATTGTCAATCATTTCGATCCACCGGCCGGTTCGGACTCCCTGACCGGGGCGGCGGTGCGTGCGCGGCACGGCATCGATTCGGCTACCATGCTGGCCGTGTATACCGGCTCGTTCGTGCCTCTGCAGGCGCTGGACATGCTGATTGCCGCGGCACCATTGGTACGCGACCGGTTGCCCGGCATCAAATTTCT
>DATDIL010000025.1:0-6641 GCA_036521075.1 Steroidobacteraceae bacterium
CACTTTTACGTAGCCCGAGCATCGGCAGATGTTGTTCCCCAGGGCATGGCGGATCTGTTCTGTACTGGGTCTGGGGTTCTTGTCGAGTAGAGCTTTCGCCGTAATTATCATTCCGGGCATGCAGAAGCCGCACTGAATGGCACCGGCATCGAGAAACGCCTGCTGCACTCGATCTAGCCGTGCGCCATCGCTCAATCCTTCTATGGTGACGATGCCGCGACCTTGCATCGCCACCGCCAGTGACAGACATGAACGGATTGAATTGCCGTCGACCAGAATACTGCATGCCCCGCACACACCCTGGTTGCAACCTCTCTTGGTTCCGGTCAGCAGCAGGTCCTGCCGCAGTACCTCGAGCAGCGTACGCTTCGTCTCGACTTGTAAGGAGCGAACTTCACCATTGATACGCAGGGCGATGTGTACGGATTCAGTCATGGCTCGGGTGGTTTGCTACTGTTGGGTGACTACCGTGATCGCGCGTTTCAGCAAGCGGGGGATCAGCAGCCGCCGATACTCGGACGATCCGCGTACGTCACTGACAGGATCCGCCTCGGCGGCGAGTAAGTCGCCGGCCGCGGCAATGTCTTCAGCCGTTAACTCGGTGCCGACCAGCCGCTCTTCGGCGGCGACAACCCGGACCGGGCTCGGTCCGCACGCGCCGGCGGCGAAGCGTATGTAATCGCAACGCTTGCCGTTCATTGCAAGCACAATCGCTATCGAAGCGGTTGCGTAATCACCGTCAACCCGGGCGAATTTCAGGTAATGCCCGCGGGCATTTTTCGGGCCCGACTGAATATTGATGGCGGTAATGATTTCTCCCTGTTGCACGGCCGTTTGCAAATAGCCGAGGAAGAATTCGTCGACGTTCACTGAGCGCGTTCCGCTCGAAGACGCAATCTCGATGCTGGCGCCGGCGGCAGTGATGGCAGCCGGCCAGTCGGCGCTGGGATCTGCATGTGCGATTGACCCACCGATGGTACCGACATGCCGAATTGCATCATGCGCGATCTGACCGGCGGCGCTGCGGAGCACAGCCGTGGCGCCGATCAAGCGGTCATCCGCAGCAATTTCGTTATGGGTGGTCATTGCACCGATGCGAATGCCGTTCGCGGTCCGGCTGATTCCACGCAGTGCATGAATTTTTCGCAAACCGACCAGAACTTTTGGATCCACCAGCTCGGCGTTCAGCATTGCTACCAGCGTCGCGCCGCCCGCAAGGCAGCGGGCGTCCTCGGCGCCGCCAAGCGCGGCGATCGCTTCGTCGACTGTTTCCGGTTCGAGATATTTCATCAGCTTTCGACGAGCTACTTCATCGGCTTTATGATCATAGCAGCGGTGTCCCCAAAGGCAACGGCGTGCAAGCGGTGATCGCGTCGCATGGTTATGGGAGGCTGTGGTGTTCGTTATGGGCTATCGGCGTTGCTCAGGGGCTGCGGAAGACCTTGACGCTGCCTCGGCTTGGCGTCTACGTTGTCCTTGGCAGGTTGCTCGAGGTGCCGGGGTCGAGGAAGGCTGCCGGAACCGCTGCTTCGAATTTCAATTGGCAATCGGATTGGCTCGCGGTTGAACCGGGGCCCCCGTTCTGTAAAGTTCGCTCCGGTGAGCTCAGATTTAATTTGAGGATGCCTGTGCATGAAAATCGAGAAGACCTTCTTTCTAAGCGCCCCGCAGGAGCAGGTCTGGTCCTTCATAACCGATCCGCAGAAGGTCGCGCAGTGCATTCCAGGTTGCGAGGGCGCCGAGGAGAAGGAGCGGGGCAAGTACGCCGCCGCCATCAACGTCAAGGTCGGGCCGATCCGCACCACCTTCCATCTCGACATCGAGCAAACGGAGCAACGGCCGCCGGAGTTTGCGTCCTACCTGGGCAAGGGCGAGGAAGGGAGCCGTGCAAGTCGCATCAGCTCCGTCAGCACCCTGGCACTGAAGTCTCTGTCCGTCAGCAGCACTGAAGTCACGTACACGTCGGACATCAACATCACCGGCCGGCTCGGCAAGTTCGGCGGTGGCATGATGCAGAAGATCGCCGATAGTATCGGCGAGGAGTTCGTCATGGCGCTGAAGGGCCGGCTGGAAAGCCCCGCAGTGACCGAAGGCGGCCCGGGAGTCCCGGAAGTCGCCTCGGGAATGCCCGAAGCCACCCCGGAAGTGCCGAAAGCTACCCTGGAAGTGCCGGAAGCCGCTCCGGGCATGTCCCAAGGCACTTTGGGGGTTTCCGACGCCGCCCCGCCGGCCCGCCGCGAGATAGCGGTCGGCGCCAATTGGATCTGGTGGGCCGCGGGCATCGGCCTCGGCATGGCGGCGCTGCTCTGGTGGCTGTTCTAGCAAAGCCAGCTTCGGGCGACAGCGTGGTCACCGTGAACTTGCGCTGCGTGGCGTCACGAAGCCCCGCGCAGCGCATTAGGCGCGCCACGTGCTTGTGGCCCACGCGGACGCCCCGTCCTCCGCCGGCAGTCGCCACAACTTTCCCCACCGGATGGGGGGGCTAGTTCACCGGGACGCATCCTGACCTAAGAGCGCTTCGGCTCCCGCACTCCGTTGCGAACCAGGCGGTGGCTTCGACAGGATCAGCCGCCCCTCCCAGAGCCGGCCATTCTCCCCCGCGGCCCGGCCAATTCCTCGTGCTCGACACAGTCCACCGGCGCCGCAGCCGGCGCCTGCGCGTCCTGCTTGCTCCTCAGACAACTCAAGTGTCAGTTATGGACGCACAAAGCAATTTTCGAGTTGGCCCCTGGAGAGCGCATGCTAACCTTGGTCACACAAGGCGGGGCATTGCGCGACTGCGCTCTTCGATGGAACCGTGTGCGACGCGCGTCATAACAGCGGAGAAAAACATGACAGGTAAATTCCACCTGTTCCTGAATGCGATTACCGGGCTCTTAGTGGCCACAGCCGCAACTACGGCCGTAGCACAGAAAGCCGCGACTACGGCCGAAGCGCAGAAAGCCGCGACTACGGTCGTAGCGCAGAAAGCTGCAACCAAGGCCGCAGCACAGAAAGCCGCAACCAAGGCCGTCACACGGCTGGCTGCAAATACGCCCGTAGAGCAGCAAGCTGCAACTCCGGCCGTGGATCAGCAAGCGGCAACAGGGCCCGCGGAGCCGGAAGCTGCGCCGTCCGATAGCGCGACAGAACTGCAGGGGGTCATCGTTACAGGCTCGCGCATCGCGCGCCGGGACTACGAATCCAACGTTCCGATCGTAACCGTGGGGTCGGCGGCCATCAAGCAGACGGGCGAGGTTTCGCTGGAGATGGCACTCCAGCAACTCCCGCAGTTCATGCCGGATATGAATGCGACTGATCCGCTCCTCAGCAATGGCGGTCGCGCCCAGGTCGATTTGCGAGGTCTCGGGGCAAACCGAACCCTGGTGTTGCTCGATGGCCGGCGGATGCAACCTTCAGATCCTACGGGCGTCATCGATCTCAATACAATCCCCTCCACGATGATTGAATCAGTCGAAATCATCAGTGGCGGCGCCTCGGCAGTCTACGGCTCGGACGCCGTTGCGGGCGTCGTCAACTTCAAGACCAGAGATCATTTCCAGGGTATTGAGGTCGATGGCCAGTGGGGAGAGACGACCAGGAGCGACGCTCGTCAGGAACAAATCGCAGTTACCATGGGCGGCGATTTGAATGATGGTAGAGGCAATGCCATCATCTCCTTGAATTTCATGAAGCGCGATCTGATTCGGGAGAACTCGCGCCCCTTTTTCGCCAACGCCAACCCGCAAGCGGTATTGCCAACGGGCTCCTTCACGGTAGATCCAACCAACCTGCCGACCCAAGGGGCCGTGAACGCGGCCTTTGCCCAGTACGGAGTGGCGCCTGGGACCGTGCTCAACACACGAAGCCTCGGTTTCAATGACTACGGTAACGGCGCTCCGATCACGCTTTTCCCCCTTACGGGCCCAATCGTGAATTACCTGGGACCCGGTAAGCCATACATCCTTGAGACTCCGACTTCGTTGACGTCCGCGGCGGGACAGTACATTTCGTTGGTACAGCCATTGGACCGTTACGATGTTTACGGGAAAATGAACTACAAGCTGACCGATCACGTTCAGGCGTACTCGCAATTTTACTTCGCGCAGAATGATGTTGCGACGACCGCGGGCCCAACCACACTCACGGCGCAGATATCTCCCACTAATCCCTTTGTTCCCGCGGCTCTCCTGCCCATTCTTGCTTCCCGACCCAATCCCAACGCGCCGTTTACCTTCACTCAGACTGCTGGTGAGTTTGGTATGAGGTCGTTTTCATATCGGTACAGTACGTATCAACTCTTGACGGGCGTGAAGGGTGATTTCGATCTCTTTCGATCGGGCTGGAATTGGGATGTGTATGCCTCGTATGGAACTACGACCGACATATTTGCGACTTCATCGAGCACCGACCAGAACGTCGTTAACCAGCTTACTCTCGCGGCAGACGGTGGCGCATCACAAGGCTGTGCCTTCAATCCGTTCGGCTTCAACAACGCTATAACCCAAACCTTCAAACTCTCTGCTGGTTGCACGAAACTTCTGGAGCGTCAGCCGAAGGATGAGACGGACCTGTCGCAGAAGAATATCGTCGCCGAGCTAGGAGGTCCTGTAGCGCATTTGCCGGCCGGCGACATACAGATTTCGGCAACCGCCGAGTACAGGGGTTATGGTTACGTGTTCGAGCCGGATGCGCTGGAATTTTCCGAGCTGGCGCAAGGGGGGACTAATTTCGCGGTGTATACCAATGCAAGCGATTCCGTCAGAGAGACCTCCCTCGAAGCGGAGCTGCCAATCCTCAAGGATATGCGCTTCGCGAAAGTGCTGAATATCGATGTGGCCGGACGGTATTCCGACTACAAGAGCACGGGCGGAACCACGACCTACAAGGCGGACATGGAGTGGGCGCCCGTGTCTCCATTGCACTTTCGCGGTGGATATGAGCGAGCCCTCCGTGCGCCGAACCCGGCCGAGCTTTACGGCGCTGCTACGCAAGTACAGACCACGGTGGGTTCGCCTCCTACCGCCGGAGATCCTTGCGACGTTCGTACCGCCGTCCGTAACGGTCCGAATGCCGCGGCGCTGCGCGCGCTATGCATTGCAACGGGAGTACCCGCAGCACTGGCAGACAGCTATGAGTTCACCAGGACTACCACCGGCGCCGAAACAGTCGGTAATGCCAACGTGAAGCCCGAGCTTGCCAACACCTTTACGATCGGCGGCGTGTGGTCTCAGGAACTCGGACGTTTGAGCGTCCGGACTTCGCTGGACTGGTACGATATTCAGATCAACCAGGCGATCTCCACGATTCCCCTGCAGACCGTCATCAATAGCTGTTACAACCTAAACGGCGGAAATCCGACGTACAGTGCGGACAATTTTTACTGCAAGCTGACGGGGCGTAACCTGACTGACGGTACTATTTCAAATGTACTGTTGGCTAACCAGAACGTCGGAGGCTTTCGGACCAAGGGATTCGATCTCGAGGCTGACCTGCGTTATCCGTTGCCAGTCGGAACCCTATTGTTCAATGGCACGCTGAACTACGCTTACGAATGGCAGGTCCAGCTTCTTCCCGATACTCCATGGCAAAATGTCGATGGCGAAGTTGTCCCTACTGTAAGCGTGCTGCAGCCACTGACGCCAAAACTGAGAGGTCTGTTCAGGCCTAGTTATCAAATTGGGCGGTTCCGGTTGGGTGTGCGGATTCAGTACATCGGCTCGATGGTAGATCCTACGTTCCTCACAAACCCTGCCACGGCCTTGCCGGGGGTTCCCGCCTACGTCTACTACGGTCTGGACGGAAACTACCAGTTCAGGAAGATACCGCTCAGCCTGCGATTCGGCATCGACAATCTTGCGAACAAGGGGCCGCCGGAAGTGAGGGGTACGCCCAGCGTCACCAGTCCAACTACGTATGACACCATTGGGAGAAGGTTTTACATTGGCGGGACCCTCTCGTTTTAGAGGCCCGTTACCGCTTACCAGGCGCCGGCGCTCGCTTCTCGGGCGCCGGCGCTCGGCGCCGCGGACGGAGTTGACATAGCCCTCAGGCGCGGCGATCAACAGCGGCTACGTCATAGGACATGATGACGAGCGAAGAAAAAAGGCGGCCATCGGCACCCGGCATTTCTTTGGCTTGAAGGTCGCCGGCCACGTCCGGCAATCGACCGTTATCGCAATGAAGTGGTAGCCTTAAGGATACCTGCGCAGCCCCGCGATCAGTTTAAAGCCGATGGAATTGCATTCACCATGACAAGATTGTCTCGTCGCATCTCTGCCCTCACGCCCTCAGCGATCCTCGTGACCGTCATGGTCCTGCAAGAGCTGCGCGCGCAGGGTAAACAGGTCATTGAGCTGGTTGGCGGAGAGCCCGATTACGACACGCCGGACTCCGGCAAGGACGCGGGGATCGCGGCGATTCGAGCCAATAAGACTCGCTATCCGCCTACCGATGGTCTGGCCGAGTTGCGTCTGGCTCTCTCGCGCAAGCTCAAGGAAGAGAATGGGCTCAGCTACGCGCCGAAGCAGATTCTCATAGCCAGCGGAACCAAGCCGCTGATCTCTGCCGCGCTGATGGTGCTCGCGGATCCCGGAGATGAAGTCATCGTTCCGGTGCCCTATTGGGTGTCATATCCCGAGATGGCCCGTCTGGCAGGGCTT
>DATDIL010000026.1:0-29726 GCA_036521075.1 Steroidobacteraceae bacterium
AAGAATTGCGCAGCAGGAACCGCAGCGCCACCTGCCGCGAGGTGGCGCCATGAAGATCCGCTATCTGTTGCAGCACACGACCGCCCGCCGATCGCGGCGCAGGAAACCCGGCTCGACTCCCGAATGGGCTGTAGGCGACCACTGCGATTCCATGAGTCGAGCACCAGGGAACCACGGCATGCTCAATTGCCCTCTCTTCCAGGTGATAGAGCACCTGGTTGCACACCGGTGGGTGAGAGCTGGACAGGCCGTACACCTCTTCAAGATCGCCCACGTCGAAATTGCTCACTCCCCAGGACAGAATCTTGCCGTCGCGTATCAACTGATCGAAGGCCGCCACGGTCTCGCGCAGCGGATGGGGGCCGCGCCAATGCAATAAATAGCAATCCAGCCGATCTGTGTTCAATCGCGCGAGGGTGGCGTCGCAGGCCTGCACGACTGCCTGCCTTGATGCATTCGATGGCAAAACCTTGGACACCAGGAAAATCTCATTCCGGCGTCCCTCTATCGCTCTTGCGATCAACCGCTCCGCCTTCCCCGACCCATACATCTCCGCGGTGTCAATATGGGTCATACCCAGCTCGATTCCGCGACGCAGCGCCTCCACTGCTGTGCCGGTCGGTACCTGTTCGATATTCCACGTACCTTGGCCTATCTCGGCCACCTGACGCGCAGTCGAGCCAAATTGCCGGCATTTCATTTCTTACCCTCAGTGATCGAGTTATCTCCCTATAATACGAGTCTCACTCAACCACCAAGAGAGTTCCACATGCGAAGGATATTGATGACGGCTGCCGCGGTGCTGGTTCTTGCGGCGACAGGCGCTACCGCGACGGCGCAGCAATCTGCGGCCGGTGGTGCGGCGCCGGCCGGCCAGGCGCGTTGGAAGCTCGTGCCGATGCTGGTCGAAAGCAAGGCATTCGAAGATGGCGGCATCGTGCCGCTGAAGTACTCGTTCTATGGCGCCAACACGCTTCCTGACTTCAAGCTGAGCAATTTGCCTGCGGATACGCAGACCATCGCGATCATCCTCCACGACCTGGACGTGGCTGCGGCCTACAATCCGGAGGACAACCTGCACTGGCTGGCCTGGAACATTCCCGCCACCGTGCCCGTCACGCAAATCGAAGAAGGCAAGCTACCGGAGGGCTCGGTGAATGGGCGCAATAGACCCTACATGGGTATGGGCGCGCCGAATGGTCCGCGCTATCACCACTACGTCTTCGAGTTCTATGCGCTCAATGCGAAGCTCGACTTGCCCGCTACCGGCGGACGGGCGGAACTCCTGGAGGCGATGAAGGGCAAGGTGCTTGCAAAGGCGGCCTATGTCGGACGCTTCCGAAATGACACAAATGCGGTGCCGCCATCACGCCCGGGCGGTGCCCGTGGTCCCGGCGGCGGGGCCGGTCGGGCGCCATTGCCGCCGCCCGCCGCCAAGTAGCGGGTTCGCGTGCGCTTGCCGACTACTTCGCGCGGCCCCCATAACCATGCGCAAGCATCCGGATCGCGACTAGCTCGCCGCCCTGGCCACCCATGACGTGGTCGCTGGGCAGCCCGAGGCCGCCCTTGGCATATTTGTGGTTGAGCGCGACGGCATACAACGTCCGCCTGCCGGGACCGCCGAAGGTCTGGCTGATCACGTCATCCCCCTTGGGAAGGGGGATGACGCCCAGCAGGTGCCCGTCATCAGGTGAGATCACGTCGATCACCGTGCCGCTGCTCACATAAATGCGGCCTTCGGAGTCGATGGTGCTGCCGTCGCCCCCGCCGGTCAGGTGCGCGAACACCCGCTCGTTGGTGAGCGTGCCGTCGGGTTGAACGTCGAAGGCCACCAGGTTGCCCGGTCGACCGAAAGCACCGCTGGTGACGTACAGGCGTTTCTCATCGGGGCTGAGTATGACGCCGTTGGTGCCGGTGACATCGCCTTGGCGAGTGATGGTGCCGCCCGGTGCAACGTAATACAGGTCCCCAAGGGTGAAGTACACACCGGCATTGGCGGCGGCCGTCAGATCGTTGAGGCCGCCACTGCCAAGACAATCGAGCGAGTCCCCGTCGATCGAGTCGGCGAGCATTTTGCGATCGGGCGCGACCTCCCAGATCCCCTGATGCAGGCCGCGCTCCACTACGAAGGTCTGACGATGCTTGTTGATTGATACCGCGCCGCCGGTATTCGTGTCCTTGTAGACCACTTTCGCATGGCCGGCAGCACTGACGAGGACGACATCGCTGCTATCCTGCTGCGCGACCAGTACCCCATCGGAGGTGGCAACGATGCCGTCGGCGTTATTGCCCGACTCGTGCCACACCGAGCGCCAGTGCGCGCCGGTTGCAATCACGCCTGGGATGGACTGTACCTGCGCGGGTGCCTCGTAGGCCGCAGGAGCTGCCGGCGGGGGTTGACCAGCCGCGGCACCGGAATTGCGGACCACCGGGTGGTGGTTCTTGCACAGGGCGATTTCGGTTTTGTAGCGCGAGTCCTCCTGTGCCTTCAATCCCGGACCCTCGGTCCTCTGGGGGGTCTGCGCCAGCACAACCGTGGCACTCATCAGATACAGTGAAATGGCTACTAAGCATGAAGATCGCATGTCGGAGTCCTCGCTGAATATGACGCCCTTTTCGATCATCCTACCGTACAACGTCCAGTCTAGTCGAAACGCGCTGCTGCGCGTCCGCCAGCCATTGGGCCATCTTTTCGTTCTTCAGGGCGTGGTACGCCCAACCCGCCGCTGTGCCGCCCCAACGATAGTCCTTGATCGTCATGTCGATGCCGCGATCGATCAGGAACTGCATCCCTTCATAGTTACCTTGGGAGACGAGCTCGTGCAGGATGCTTGCGGGCTCGTGCGAACTCCATCGGGTGTTGATGTCGGCGCCGTGCTGGAGAAGGAAGTCGGCGAGCTGGAGATGACGATTGAGGACCGACCAGGCCAGTGCGGTATCCAGAGCCTGTTGAACGGATGGTGCGCCCCACTGGAGGTTCTTGCGCGCGTATGCATTGTTGCACGGGAAATGACTTGAGAGATCACCCAGGGCTGGCATGCCGGACGCGTCGAACCAGCGCTTGACACGATCGAGATCCCCCATGCCGGCGGCATGCGGCAAATCCTCTGGCAGCGGCCAAATGCGGGTCAGCATCGGGAGCAGATGCGGCTTCGCGTAAGTGAACGCAAATTCAATTGCCTGGGACTGTGGAGCAGGATGCTGCCGCAGCAGCGCGGGATCGAGATCCAGGAGCGCAGCGATGAACGCCGGGCGGTCCCGTAATGTCGCCCGTTCGATCAATCCGACCTGAAAGCTCAACCATGAGTCCCCGAGCAGCCAGCGTTCGCGCTGCAAGCCACCGACAAAAGTCGCCAGCTCGTCGTCGTGAATGGCGCGCACGATCTGGTGCATGAGAAACGCTTCCCAAGGACCCTTCGGGACAGCACGAAAGAAGGCCAGCAGCGCGCGATCCTCGACGAGACGTGCGAGGAGGGTCGAGCGCCCCGGGCCGCCATCGATCTGTTTGCCGAGCTGCACGTCGAGCCCGATCAGCCGGTCCAGGAGCAGGGATGCAATGTTCTGGTACTCGAAATGGCACGCGCACCTGAACGCCTCGCTCAGTGCAGCGTGATCGTTGTCGTCGGCATTGAGACACGCGCGAACGGCAGCGATATCGCCCAGCGCGACACGAAACTTCAATGAGCGCGGCAGGACGCCCTTGCGCTGCAAAAGGTGCAGCAGGCCTTTCGTGCGAGATTGTAGAAGACCGTCGCACACGTGCGGTAGAACAACCGCGCCCGCATCGATCAGCAACTCGGCGCAAGCCGCTCGGGTGAACTGCCGCTCCCTTTCCGGATCGCCGCTATCGCCGAAGGAGCTTGTGGCCAGTCCCAGCAGGCCGCCGTCATTTTCTTCATCTTGCCAGGACAGCAACGCGGGATACTCGGTCAGTAACTGTTTGAGCCGTTCGACATCGTTGTCGTGAATGATCCGGCGGGCCTCGGAGGCGGCCCACTCGAGAGAGTGCCCAAGCAGGCGCTGCACTTCGGCCACGAGTTGTTGCCAACCTTCGAAGCCATATTCACGCGCGAGAACCAACTGGGAATCGCGCTGGGACAGCGGCAGTTCAGCGTCCGGCAATTGCGCACGCACGCGGGCGATGGCGTCGGCATTGCCGGCCGTGACTTCGCGGCCAAGCTTCTTGGCCTGCTTACGCAGGGACTCCTGCGATGGACGAGCAGGCAGGAACTTCGATAGGGTCATGGCGGCCTCCTTTCATATGCGCCTGTGACCCGCTGAATCAGGCTGAAAGAAGGTGCTGAGCACGATCGCTCCGCTCGAACCAGGGGGGAGTATTCCCTTGCCGCGGGTGGGTGGCGCCCTGTAGCGCGCTGAGGCAACTATGAATCGCCACCTGAGGACTGTCAACGCAGACTCCGTTTCACTTGAGTTTCCGCACTGCCACAATCATGTGGTCGATGGTTGCAACGAGGGAACTATTGGCGTCGTGTGTATCCAACAAAGGTATTGAAGGGAGGATGACACCATGTCCGTCCGGTTGGCCGCTCTGGGACTTGGATTAGTGCTGCCCGTCTTGGTCTACGGTCCGCTGCTGGCGGCCGATCGGGAAGAGGTCACAGGCCGCTGGGAAGTGACGACCGAATTCGCCGGCGGATCATACGTCGCGGGAATGAATCTGATCGCCAATGAAACGGGCTACAAGGGCCGCGGTGGGTATCTCGTGCCGGGTAGCGATTTTCCATTTCTATATGCGGGCACCCGGCAGAAGGACGGCCTGCACCTGACCATTCTGGCAGCTAACGGCAAAACGCGCCTCGGCGAGCTGCTATTGAAATCGCAGTCTGGTGCATTGAACGGCAAGGGACAGTTGGAAGGGGTGCCCATTACGGTCAGCGCACACCGGCCTTTGGCGCGGCCCCCCGGTGCCGCGCGTATGCATGTCTTTGACCCGCAGATCTTTTACGGCAATTTCTCCGGAACCAACCCGCCCGCGCTGCATATTTTTCCCGGCGATTCGGTAAGAACCAAGACTGTCGATTCAAGCGGCTTCGACGAGCATGGCGTACCGCGGACGCTGGCGCAGAATAATCCACAAACCGGCCCCTTCTACGTCGAAGGGGCCATGATTGGCGATACCCTTTCCGTTCATTTCACAAAAATCAGACCCAACCGTGACACGGCTACGCAGGTGCGCGCCAGGCTTAATCCGAATGTCGTTCCGCGGTGGTATCAGCAGCGGGAAACCAGCGGCTGGAGCGCGATCTGGAAACTGGATCGGGAAAGCGGCACGGCAACGCCCGAAAAGCCGTCCGATAAGTTGAGAAATCTCAAAATCAAACTCAATCCGATGCTTGGCTGCGTGGCAGTTGCACCAAATCGATTTGAATCACGGGAGACCGGAGATCTGGGCTCCTACGGAGGCAACCTCGACTACAACCAAATTCGCGAAGGGACGACGTTGTATCTGCCCGTCTACCAGGCGGGCGCCCTCTTGACCATTGGGGACGGACATGCGACGCAGGGCGACGGTGAGATCACAAGCCAGGGTCTTGAAACGTCGATGGATGTCGAATTTACCGTTGATCTGATCAAGGATCAGTTTCTGGACCAGCCCTGGGCGCAGAACAGCGAGTTCATCATGGTTTCGGGGATCGGCCGCTCCCCGGCAGAGGCGCTGCAAGTGGCCACCGGAGGGCTCACCAACTGGCTAAAGGTCTATTACCAGCTCAATTCCTCGGAAGCCGCGACGGTTTTGGCAAATGCCATTCACTATGACATCGCAGAAGTGGTCGATGGAGCGTTTCACGTCGTCGCCAAGATCTCCAAGGCCCAACTCGGGCAATTATCGAAGCCGAGCAGCCCGGAGACTGTTTACTGCACGCCGTATACCAACTGCACCGACAACTAGACGAGGGCCTCCTGCTGCCTGACGCGCGGGCGCAGTTCACGCGCGACGGCCGGATGCACGACGGTGCCCCGTACCACGTTGAGCCCGGCCCTCAGGCCCCGGTCCTCGGTCGTGGCGCGTTCCCAGCCCTTATCCGCGAGTGCCTTGACGTAGGGGAGAGTGGCGTTGTTGAGCGCGAACGTCGAGGTACGCGGCACAGCGCCTGGAATGTTCGTCACGCAATAATGGACTACCCCGTCCACGGTGTAGGTGGGCGCGGCATGGCTGGTCGGGCGGCTGGTCTCGATGCAACCACCCTGGTCGATGGCGATATCGACCACGACGGAGCCTGGCCGCATGCGATGGATCATGGCGGCGGTTACGATCTTGGGGGCGGCGGCACCCGGTATCAGCACGGCTCCGATGACCAGATCTGCATCCGCAACCGCGCGCTCGATGTTATCCGTGGTCGAATACACAGTGTGGACGGCGCCATGAAACTGCACATCAAGCTCGCGCAGTCGGCGGATCGAGCGGTCGATGGCCGTCACCTCGGCGTGCAGGCCATGAGCCATCTGTAGCGCGTTGGAGCCCGCAATCCCCGCCCCAATCACGACAACCTTGGCGCAGGCCACGCCTGGCACGCCGCCGAGCAGGACGCCGCACCCGCCGTTGCCCTTCTGAAGATATTGCGCGCCGATTGGAATCGCCATGCGACCGGCAACCTCGCTCATCGGGGTTAGCAGTGGCAAGGAGCCATCCGCCGCGGTGACGGTCTCGTAGGCGATCGCCACGCACTCTGATTTGATCAGCGCCTCGGTCTGGAGCCGATCGGCGGCGAGATGCAGGTACGTGAACAGGACCTGATCACGGCGCATCCGGGTACATTCCTCGCTCTGCGGCTCCTTCACTTTGACGATCAGTTCCGAGTCGTTGACGACAGCCGCCGCATCGGCCACGAGCGTCGCGCCAGCGCTGCGATAATCCTCGTCGCTACAGCCGGCGCCGGCACCAGCGCCACTTTGAACCATGACGCTGTGCCCCGCCGACGTGAGCTCGCGCACCGCGGCCGGAACCAACCCGACTCGGTACTCCTGAATTTTGATTTCTGTCGGAACGCCGATGCGCATGGGGGCCTCCTTTACCGAAGAGTGAACCGCCCCCTGTCACCCCAGTATGTGCATCGCCCGCGGCAGTGGATTGCAAAATAGGCTCGAATCTCTCCCGCTATCGGCGGATTATTGTGTATATGCCATGAAATATCACATAATCTGCGGATGGACAGGATTGAACGCAAGATTCTACGTGAGCTTCAACACGACGCGAAACAATCCAATGCGAATCTGGCGGCAACTGTCGGCCTATCCGAGTCCGCCTGCCTGCGCAGGGTTCGGCTGCTGGAGCAGGCGGGCGTCATCGAGCGCTATGCCGCGGTATTGAATGCTCCTAAAGTGGGAATGACAGTCGGGTTCATCATTCGAATCACGCTCAAGAGCCAGACTGATCGGGATCTCAGCGCCTTCGAAGAGGCCATTCTGGGGGTGCCGGAAGTTGCCGAATGCGATTTGACTACCGGTGAGTCGGACTACGTGCTGCGCGTGGTGGCACGCGATTCGGCGGATTTCGAAAGATTGCACAGCAAGGTGCTGACGAAGCTCCCGGGCGTCTCGCGTGTCGACTCGAGTTTCGTGCTGCGCTCGGTGGTCAAGAATGCGGGTCTGCCGATCGAACCATAGTCAAGATTC
This sequence comes from Steroidobacteraceae bacterium, assembly GCA_036521075.1. Taxonomy (GTDB): domain Bacteria; phylum Pseudomonadota; class Gammaproteobacteria; order Steroidobacterales; family Steroidobacteraceae; genus DAIDKA01. Next base: position 7,636 of record DATDIL010000026.1, read on the forward strand.
GACCCTAGGGATTATGCCAGCCCCCGCCCAGGGCCTTGACGAGCAGCACACTGGCCGTCATGCGGCGCAGTTGGATGTTGGCAGCCGCGAGGCGTGCCGCCAAAGCGGCATTCTCGGCCGTCACGACCTCCAGATAAGTGCTCTCACCGCCCTCATAGCGATACTGGGCCTGTTCAAGGGCTGCCGCGGTTGCAACGACCGCGGCGGATTGGCTGGTGCTCTCGAGTTCCAGATCGTGCAGTGCGACCAGGTTGTCCTCCACTTCCTGGTATGCCGTCAGTACCGTGCTGCGATAGTCGGCCACCTGTTCATCATAGGCAGCGCGAGCCTGGGCCGTCTGGGCGCGATGCAGTCCGCCGTCAAGGGCCGTGATGATCGCAGACGGTCCGATCGACCACATGCGACTCGGTGCGCTGATCCAACTGCCGGCACCGGTACTTTCAAACCCTATCGCGCCCAGCAGACTGAATACCGGAAAGTACGCGGCGCGGGCGACACCGATCTGTGAATTTGCGGCGGCGACGCGTCGCTCGGCCGCAGCCACGTCAGGGCGACGTTCGAGCAGCGCGGAGGGCAGCCCGGGATCGATGGGCGGCGGTAGCGTCGTGACTGGGAGAGGTTGCGGGGCGATGACGAAGGTTGAGGCCGATTCGCCCACCAGGAATGCGATGGCGTGCGCGCTTTGCGCGCGGCTTAGCCGCATGTCGGCTGCCTGGGTACGCGCCGTTTCGAGCTGCGCCTTTGCCTGATCGACATCCGACAGCAGTCCGGCACCGCCGTCATAGAGACTCTGGGCCAATTCGAGCGCTCGGCCATAGTCCGTCACGGTTTTGTCCAGCAGATCCTGCTGGGCATCCTGGCTGCGCAACTCGAAGTAGTCGCTGGCAAGCTCGGCATGCGTACCGAGGTCAAGAGTCGCCAGATCCGCGGCGCTCGCCTGTTCCCCGGCGTGCGCTGAGGCAACCGAGTTGCGCACCCGGCCCCACACGTCGATCTCGTAGGACAGGTCGGCATCGAGCACGAAGTCGTTGAAGGTATCCGGTTTCGTGTTGGTGAACGTAGGCGCGTTGAGCGAGGTGTGCGTGCGCGTCACGGCCGGACCGGCCGTGACGGTCGGGAAATACGCCGCGCGCGCGATCCGCGTCTGCGCCCGCGCCTGCTGCAGACGGGCGAAGGCCGCTTTGAGATTCTGGTTGGCCGCGGTGACCCGTGCCTCCAGAGCGTTGAGTTCGGGGTCCTCGAACCTCTCCCACCACTGACCGCGGTGCTGTGCGTCGGCGGGCTGCGCCGGCTTCCAGTCGGCCTCGCCCTGGAAGGCCGCCGCAGGTGGCGCGTTCTGCGGCTTCACGTACCGCGGTGCAAACGAACAGGCCCATAGCGCACCTGCCAGCAAGACAGCGACGGCACTAAGACGGACGCGGTTCACGACGGATTTTTCGCCGGTGACGCTGCGGCGGACGGCTGCGCGACCTGCACTTGCTCGCCATCGTTGAGCGAATCGGGTGGATTGGCGATGACGGCGTCGCTGGCTGCCATGCCGGAAAGCACTTCCACCGACTTGCCGAAATCGCGGCCCTCCACGATGTTGGATAGCTTCACGCGATTGTCGGGTCCGACCGTTGCCACCTGCAGGCCGGCGGCACGAAAGATCAGAGCGGTCGCGGGTATCAGCAATGTCGTCGTGCTGCCCGGCACCTTGAAGTGAACGGCGGCGTATGACCCCGGAAACAACTCACCTCGAGCATTGTCGAGCTGCAGCTCGACCTGCAAGGTGTGCAATGTCGGATCGAGCGCGTGCGCCGTGCGCACGATCGTGGCCGGATAACGTTTGCCCGGATGTTCGCTGAACTCGAGATCGGCGTTGACACCGGGGCTGGTCTGCGATGCGTACGCTTCCGGTACCTGCACGTAGACGCGCAGCCTGTGCGTGTCCGCGAGCCGGAACAGGGCGGTGCCGGCACTCTCACCCGCATTGATCAGCGCACCCACATCGGTGTTGCGCAGGGTGATGACGCCATCGAATGGCGCGACGACGCGCTTGAAGGATTCCAATTCGCGCAACCGGGCGACATTGGCGCTGGCCGATGCCGCGGCGGCTTGCATCGCCGCCGCATCCGCCGCCTTCGTATCCGCGTCCTGCTGTGAGACGGCATGATGCGCCAGCAGCCCCTTCCAGCGGATATTGGTACTCTCGGCCAGACTGGCATTCGCCTCCGCGGTAGCCAGGTCCGCCAGCCCCTGGTGATATTGCTGATCGACCTCCGGTGCTTCGATCTCGGCCAGCACTTCGCCCTTGGTCACCGCAGTGCCGATATCGGTGCGCCAACTGCGCAGATACCCGCTGGTGCGCGCGTAGATGGGTGCCTCGATGAACGCCTGGACGTTTCCGGGCAGCACGAGTTCGTTGGTGGCGGGGCTGTGAGTGGGCTGCACGGTCGTCACCACCGGGATGGCCGCCGCCGCCGTCGCGTTCGCCAGCGCCTCGCGCGCACGCACGCGACTGACAACGCCCCAAACCGCGAGGATCAGCGCGATTGTCAGTACGATCCACAAGAAGTGGCGCACGCCACGCAATTGCGGATCGAGTTGGTGCGGCAATTCCGACATCAGCTTCTCCGAAAACTCATGCGGCCGGCGGCCGGCGTTCGCGACCGTGAATCAGGGCAAACACCGTCGGGACGAACAGCAGCGTCGCCACCGTCGCAAATATCAGACCGCCGATTACCGCGCGGCCAAGCGGCGCATTCTGCTCCCCACCTTCACCCAGGCCGATGGCCATCGGGATCATGCCGATGATCATGGCCAGTGCTGTCATCAGAACCGGGCGGAAGCGCGCGAAACCCGCAGCCGAAGCGGCGGCATACGCATCATCTCCGGCATTCATGCGCTCGCGGGCAAAGCTCACAATCAGAACGCTGTTGGCCGTGGCGACGCCCATGCACATGATGGCGCCGGTCAGGGCCGGCACACTTACCGTCGTGTGGGTTAGAAACAGCATCCAGACTATGCCGGCGAGCGCGGCCGGTAGTGCCGTAATGATGACGAAGGGATCCAGCCAGGACTGGAAGTTCACGACAATCAGCAGATACACCAGCACGACCGCCCCCAGCAGCCCCAACAGCAGCCCGTTGAAGGACTCGCGCATGGTCTGCATCTGGCCGCGCGTGACCACCCGGGATCCGTGCGGCAGTGCGGCTTTCGACTCGGCTAGGACCCGGTCCACCTGCGAGGCGATGAATCCCAGGTCCGCATCCTGAGCCGAGCCGTAGATGTCGATCACCGGCTGCGCATCGTAATGGCTGACCACAGCCGGTGCGCTGTCACGGCGGATTGTCGCCAGATTGGCCAGCAGCTGCCCCGAAGCGCCCGAAGTGCCGGACAGCGGCGTGGCGAGCAGATCATTGAGAGACTGCATCTCGGGCTGCGGCGTCTGCGCGGTGATGTCGTATTGCGTACCGCTTGTCGGATCGATCCAGAACGACGGCGATGTCTGGAAACTACCGGAGAGGGATACCAGCAGATTCGAGGCGACGTTCTGCTGCGTCAGTCCCAGATCCTGGGCCCGGGTGCGGTCGACGTCGACATTGATCCGCGGATAGTCGAAGGCCTGCTGTATGCGCAGATCCACCGCGCCCGGAACCTGGCGCAGCTTGTCCAGCAGCGCGTTGGCATACACACGATTGGCCTCGACATTGTTGCCGACGATCTGGATGTCCACGGGGCTCGGCAGCCCGAAATTGAGCGTTTGGCTGACGATGTCAGCCGGCAGGAACTCAAACGTCGTGGACGGGAAGCTTTGCCGCAGGACCCGCCTCAGGGCGCGCTCGTATTGCGCCGTGGGATGATGATCCGGATGCAAGGCGACGAAAATATCGGCGTCGCCCGGTCCGACGGGCGCAGAAGTGCTGTAGGTCAGATTGATGCCGCTGTACGGCAGGCCAATATCGTCGACGACGCTGGCGATCTCAGCGGGGGGTATGACGCGGCGCACGACCGCTTCAACGGCGTCGCACAGCGCCGCCGTCTCCTCGATGCGCAGTCCGGTGCGGGCCCGCAGGTGCAGCTTGATTTGTCCGGAATCTACGGTCGGGAAGAAATCCTGGCCCAGTCCGGGCAAGAACCGACCGAACGGGAACGCCAGAATTGCCGAGGCCATCATGGCCGCGAGAAAGATACCGGCAAATTTCCCTCCCCCGCGCAATGCGGCCTGCAGCAGCAGGTGATAGTAGTCCCGCGCGCGCTCAAAGCGATGGTCGAAACCGAGCTGCAGCCGTTTCAATGCGCCCGGCGGCGGGGCGGTTGCGTGAACCTCATGCTTTCCGAGCCAGTACTTGGACAGGGTGGGAACCAGCGTGCGCGACAGAATGTAGGATGCGAGCATCGCGAATACGACGGCTTCGGCAAGCGGCACGAACAGGTAGCGGGCAATGCCCCCCAGCATGAACATCGGCACGAACACGATGCAGATGGCGAGCGTCGATACCAGCGCCGGCAGCGCAATCTGCTGGGCACCATCGAGGATGGCCGGCTCGACCTCCTTGCCCTGCTGCAGGTGCCAGTTGATGTTCTCGATCGTGACGGTGGCGTCATCCACCAGGATGCCGACTGCGAGCGCCAGTCCGCCGAGCGTCATGATGTTGATGGTCTCCCCGAGCGCCGACAGGCAGGCGATGGAGGCGAGGATCGACAGCGGGATCGAGATGAAAATGATGAAACTGCTGCGCACGCTGCCGAGGAACAGCAGGATCATCAAGCCGGTGAGCACGGCCGCGATCACCGCCTCGCGAACGACGCTCTCGACCGCGGCACGCACGAACAGGGATTGGTCGCCGATGGGCTCGACCCGCAGCGAATCGGGGAGCGTGGCAAGAACCTGTGGCAGTTTCTGCTTGACGTTGCGGATGACATCGAGCGTGGAACTGGAGCCGCTCTTGAGCACCGTCATCAGCGCTGCGCGCCGGCCTTCCAGGCGCGCGATGTTCGTCTGCGGAGGGTAGCCGTCGCGCACATGAGCGACGTCGCGAATGTAGGTCACCGCGCCGTTCTTCGCGCTTATCGGCAGATCGTTCAGCTCATCGATCTTTTTCGGACTGGCGTTGATCCCGATGTAGTACTCGAGTGCGCCGACTTTCTCGGTGCCCGCGGGCAGTATCAGGTTCTGCGCCGCGATGGCGGCCGTGACATCATCGCCCGAGAGACCGCGCGAGCGCAGTGCCTGAGGATTGAGATCCACCTCCACCTGGCGTTGCTTGCCGCCATAGAGGTTGGGAATCGACGCACCAGGCACGGTGGCAAGTGCGGTGCGCATCACGTTGTTGCCCATATCGAAGATCTGGGCCTCGGACAGAACATCGCTGGAGAGGGCGAACTGAATGATCGGTACGGTGGAGGCGTTGTACGCCAGGATGAATGGAGGAGTCGTGCCGGGCGGGGCATTCTTCAGCTGGGCCTGCAGGACCCCGGTGATCTGGGCGTACGAAAGGGACTCATCAGCCCCGGGCTGGAAGAAGTACTTGACGACCCCGATGCCGTTGAGCGACTGCGATTCAGTGTGTTCGACGTCATTGACGGTGGTCTGCGCGGAGCGCTCGGTTCCGAGCACGATCCGATCCGCCATCTCGGAGGGTTGCAGTCCACTGTAGTTCCAGATGGCGGCGACCACCGGAATGTTGATGGTCGGGAATATGTCGGTTGCCGTGCGGGCGATGGCCAGGGCACCTAACAGGAAGATCAGGATGGCGAGGACGATGAAAGTGTACGGGCGCTGCAGCGCAATTCGGACTATCCACATGCACAGTTACTCTAGGGCGCGAACGAGCGCATCGGGCGTGAGAATCGAGCCGACCAGCGCGGGCTTATGGGTGCCGATGGTGCCATGCTAGTCCTTCATTGCGGTGCAGAACAGCGTTCCGCAGAAAGACTGCAATCAGTCTCAGGCACAAAGGTCACCTCCTGTGGGCACAGCCGATCGATCCGGATCCTTCAGTAGCTGGCGGTCCGGACCGAGTGCTCCGACTCGATTACCTCCTGTCCGTTTGACGAGCTCGCGGGGCCGCTCGCGCCCATCGACAGGTACCAATAGCGGCGCTCGTCAAACACATAGGGTGTCAGCGTTTTCGGGTCAGTCACAATGCGCCAGGTCGTCGCGGCCGAGTAATGCAGGGGATGGTCCGCTTCCTCCATCGCGTCTAGCGCCGCGGCAAGCGCATCCGTTTCGGGCCTGGCATGCACGACGATCTCCACGCAGGCAGCCTCGGCAGCGCCGCGCGTGCAGGGTACGGCGTGTGTATAGCGGAACTGGATGCGCTGATTGATGGACAGCAGAGAAAAACCCGGCAGCGGAAGGGATGCGGTGGTCTCGTAGGGAACACCCTGCTGGAGTGTGGCATCGATCCACATGGCGGTCTGCAAGTTGTAGTCAGCGCGCGTCTCGGTCTCGATGTTTTTCGGGTCGAATGCCAGATGCATCGAAACGATTGCGTCATTCACCAGTTCCTGCACCTGAATGCCCTGGGGGGCACGCTTGCGAATCTGGGATTCGGTTTCTGCCGACACTCGCTTGGCGAACTTGGCCGTGTCGATGACCGCTTTGAGTTCGCCCGTTCTGGAGACGGCCACGGCGGGAAACCTCAGTAGCGAGGGCCGGAAGTCGGTGCTGGGGGGGTGGGAGTCCGTGTTCCCCGTCGGCCATACCCCAGGAGCAAAATCGGCGCTGCTTGGCTGGTAGGAGATCAGCCAGCCGTCCTTGCGTGTCCGCACTTGGCGCTGCAGAGTGCGTGTGGCGCGCGCACGACTGATGTCGCCTTGCCAGTTGCGAACGTGATTCGTCTCCACGGTGACGGTCGCATCGCTGGCGGACCAGTTGAACTTGAGCGTCGTGCTGCGAGTTGGAAAATCCTGCATCAGGGCCGCCGCGTGTTGCGCCCCTCCCTCATCATGCTGCCAGTCAAGCAGCAGCCGGTAGTCCGCCGCTGCCTCGTCATGCAAGCCATATTCGCGAGCCATGTCAATGGCGGACTGGAGGGCGGTGACGGCCGCGACGTTTAGTCCGAGCATGCGTTCGATGACACTGAGGTTGAATTGCATGACGGCCATCGAGGAGTAATCGAACTCATCGCGATACAGGCTCACAGCCCGTCGAGCGACCTGCACCGCGCCCTGCAATTTGTGTTGGCGTCGGGCCGGATCGTCGCCACAGGCGGCATCGGCCAGGAGAATGCGATATTCCAGTTCCGCGGCTTCAGACCAGCCGTCGGGAAAGAGGACTTCAGTGGCGTGACTGGCCGTCACCCGGTCAAGCTGCGACTGTGCCTCTGGCAGCCGTTGTGCGCACGTTCCGGTGGCACCGGAAAGAAGGAAATTGGCGTAGTCGAGCCGCGCGCTGAGCAGAGCAGGGGACTGCGAGGCGGTGCGCTCGAAAGTGGCGATCGCGCTCTCAAAGTCCGCTGTCCGTAACGGTCGCTGCGGCGCCTCCGGCACCGTCGGGGCAGAGGCTGTGCACGATGAGATCCCGACGACGAGGCTTATCGCGATAAGCCCGCGGACCCGCACGGTCACCTTCTCGGTAGACCGGTGCGCGGATCGATCTCGAGCCTTTGCGAGTGCGGACAGCTCCAAGTGCCGTCATTCGCGTTCGAAGGATAGTCCGACGGATAGTCCACGCAGTACAGATCGCCTCTGCCCCACAGCGCGCAGTCGACATTGCCTGCACAGCCCACAATAGAGTTGAAGACCTGCTCGTACGGCTGATGCTGGCGCGGGTGACCAGGCCGCGGCCGGCCAATCGGCCCTCCCGGATGCGGTTTATGGTTGGCGACTGCGATGGCCCGAGCGGCAGCGTGGCTGCGCAACTGGACCGCCCGATAGGATGCACTGGGGGCGCCGGACGAAATTCCCCGGCTGCCGTGGGCGCTGCTGCCATGTGCCCAACCGGCAGCTGCTGCGGAACTGTGAGTTCCGCCACCATAGCCGTGGCCGCCACCCCCGCCACCGAAGCTGCCGCCATGGGCGCCGCCACCGCCACCCCCGCCGTGGCCGCCGCCACCCCCGCCGTGGCCGCCGCCACCCCCGCCGCCGTGGCTGCCGCCGCCAGTGGAGGAGCCCCCCCCGCCCGAGGAGGCGCCCGCGCCGGAATAACCACCACCACCACCCGAGGAACCGGTGCCGGGAGTTGTGGCCAATGCGATCGAAGTCGCCACAGCAAACATACCTGTGAGAATCACACTGAATTTGTTCATCAGGATCACCCGCTGTGCGTTGACCGAGAGGTCTCAGAAGCGTCAAGTCTCATCGAAAAGTTTACGCTCAACAGCCAACGGATCCGGTTACCCTTGGATTAGTCTTTGTTAATCCGCGCCACGATGGGGAACCCGCTTTTCATGTCTGGTGCGCGCGCTGTACGAAAATCCTGGATCTTCAACCATGCGAAGCTATGGGTCGCCATTCTGGTTGGCACCACCATCGGTATCGCATTGCCGCATTCCTGGGCGATTCTGACCCGGGCCCTGGTGGCGTGGAATGCCACGGTTCTCCTGCTGCTGCCGCTCACCTACATGCATCTGAACGGCCTCGGTGCCAAACAGCTGCGGGAACGCTACCGCGCCGATGACCCCTCGGCGAGCGTCATTCTGCTGGTGGTGGTGGGTGCTGCGATCCTGAGTGTCGCGGCAATCGTGGCATTTCTGACCACGCTGAAGGCCGTCCCGCCAGACGAGAAGATTGCGCATGTCCTGCTGGCCGCCCTTACGATCATAGATTCGTGGCTCCTGGTGCCGACGGTGTTTACGGTCCATTACGCCGACATGTACTACAGCGCCGAGGTGGGTGAGCAGCCGCTCAAGTTCCCGGAAACCAGCGAGCCGGTGTTCTGGGACTTCGCATACTTCGCTTTCACGATTGCCGCCGCCTGCCAGACGGCCGATGTTTCCACTACCCGGGCTGGAATCCGTCGCGTCGTCATCGCCCAGAGCATCATCTCGTTCCTGTTCAATCTGGCGATCCTTGGCTTCGCGATCAATGTCACGGCGGGATTGCTCGCCTGATCGGCCACGCGCCGGGCAGGGTGATGGTTAGCCGTTGGCCGGGGTGGCCAGCATGGAAATTGCCGTCGTGAGTCGATCGGCAGAAATCGGCTTGATCAAGTGGACCTGGAAGCCCGCTTTTATGGCATCGGCCCGGTCCTGAGCGCGGGAAAAGGCGGTCAGGGCAATGGCTGGCAGGGTCTCCGCGCTATAGCCGGCGCTGCGCACGGAACGGATGAGCTGGTAGCCGTCCTGCTTGGCCATGCCGATGTCGCTCACCAGGACTGACGGGGTGTTCGTGCGCACCAATGCCAGCGCTTCCTCGCCATTCGCCGCCTCGGCGACGCTCGCACCGGCTTCCAGGAGAACCCGTGCGATGAACGCACGCGTGTCGCTGTCGTCCTCAACGACAAGCACGGTCAGTCCTTTCAACGGCGCGCCGGTCTCTTCGGAACGAATGCGCGCCCGCTGCTGAGTGATCGGCAGGTATACCGTGAAGCGCGCCCCTTGGCCTTCGCCAAGACTTTGTGCCTCGATCGTCCCGCCATGCACTTCGACGAGGTGCTTGACGATGGTCAAGCCAATCCCCAAACCGGCAAAGCTCTTATTGAGACTGGAATCCTGCTGGCTGAAGCGATCGAAGAGGTGGGGCAGGAACTGCGCGCTGATCCCGCGGCCCGTATCGGTGACGGAGATTTCGTATTGATTGCCCTTCGTGCGTGCCTCGACGCTGACACTTCCTCCCGCCGGGGTGAATTTGATGGCATTGCTCACCAGGTTCCAGACAATCTGTTGCAGCCGGGCATCATCGCCCATGACGCGCGCGTCGGGATCGGCGACATTCCACTTGAGGGTGACCTTCTTGGCAGCCGCCAGCGGTGCCACTACGGCGTGAGCCGACTGCAAGGCGATGGCCGGATAGGTCGCAACGATATCCAGATTCATCTTGCCAAAACGCATTCCCGCGTAATCGAGCAGGTCCGAAATCAGATGGGTCTGCAGCCGCGAATTGCGTTCAATGACGTCAAGCCCTTTGAGAAATTCAGCAGTGATGTTCGGCATCCGTTGCAGCACTGTCACCCAGCCGAGGATGGCGCTGAGTGGATTGCGCAGTTCGTGCGAAAGAGTTGCGAGAAACTCATCCTTGACGCGGTTGAGCCGCTCGGCTTCCTGGCGGGCGGCCCTTTCCCCGGCCAGCAGGCTCTCACGCTCGGCCTCCGCACGGCGCCTTTCGGTCACGTCCGTCGCAATGGCGATGCGGGTGCCGTCGGAACTTTCCGCCACGATTCGCCACTCGACCTCGGCCTGCTGCCCATTGCCGCGCACGACGCGCAGCGTGCCGTTCCAATGTCCTTCGGCGCGCAGGATGGCATCGATGCGGCCGCAGGCTGCGCGGCTATTGGCGGTGACGAAGCTGCAGATATCGCGACCAATGATCTCCGTCCGGGTGAGGGCGGCCAGCGCGCAGAAGGCCGGATTTACGTCAATGCATTGAAGTTTTGCGTCAAGCAGTGCAATGCCGCTGGATGCCAACTCGAAAACCGCACGAAATCGGCTGTCCGCGGTGCGGCGGATCGTATCCGACTTGCGCGCGAACAACAGCGCCCGCACCGTGGCCACGAGCACGGCCGGATCGGCAGGATGGGTGAGATAACTGTCCGCGCCGGCGGAGAGCCCCTGTTCCTTGTCGACGCTGGTTACGAAAGTCGCGGACAGATGCACGATCGGCAGATAGGCGGCGTCCGATCGCGCACGCAGCTTCCGGCACACCTCCAGGCCGTCAATGTCCGGAAGATTGATATCCAGGATGATCAGATCGACGGTGGGCGCCAGTGCCAGCGCATCCGTGCCGTTCTCGGCCTCTATCACCTCGAAGCCCGCCGCCCGAAGGATTCTCGAGGTGGCATACAGTGAGGGCGCATTGTCATCGACCACCAGAACCTTCTGGCGCTCGGGAAAGATGGCGGTTGGTTCGCTCATGGAGCTGCCCCCCTGTCAGGTGTGGGAGTGAATCGGACGGGGAGCCGGACCCAGAAGCGCGAGCCCTTGCCCAGTTCGCTGTCTGCGCCGACATCGCCGCCCAGGAGCTGGGCAAATTTCCGCGCAAGCGACAGGCCCAGGCCGGTGCCCCGCAGGCGCCGCTGCAGACGGGTGTCAAGTTGCATGAAATCATTGAACAGCATCGGCAGATGCTCGGCAGAGATGCCTATCCCCGTATCAGTCACCGCGAATTCGACCAGGTCCGACGCCGGCATGATGGCACTGATGCTCACCTGGCCTTCGGTCGTGAATTTCAGGGCGTTGGAGATGAAATTGCGCAGAATCTGCGACAGTTTCTTGTCATCCGTGTAGATCCGCGGAACGGCCTGCGGCTCCTCGAATATCAGTGAGACTGATGAGTTGGCAACGATCGGCCTGAACATTCCACGCAGCGCGGAGAACAGATCCACCATTTCGAACCATTCCGGTGAGATCGTGATGCGGCCGGCATCCATCTTGGCGAGATCCAGCAGGTCATCGACCATTTCGGTGAGCTCACTGGCCGAGCGGCGCACCAGGCGGATCTGGGTTTCCTGCTCGGTGGTCAGGGGACCGTCCAGTCTGGCGAGCAGGATGCCAGTGAGGCTTTGCATGGAGGTGAGCGGCGTACGGAACTCGTGGCTCATGTACGAGAGAAACCGGCTCTTCACGTCAATGGCTTCGCGAAGCTGCGTCGCCCGATCGTCAAGTTCTGCATACAGGGCCACCACGCCCTGATTGGTTTCCTGCAATTCGGTGCGTAAGGTCTCGGCCTCAGACTCACTTCGCGTCAGGCGTTCGCGCAGTGCGAGCATTTCACTCTCGGCCGTTGGCTCGTGGACGCCCATCAGTTCAATACCACCACGGTGGCATCGTCACGTGCCCGGGCATGGTCCCGGAACAGGATGGCGGCAATGATCGCGGGGTGGCGCTGGCGCAGCGCGGCGTCCTTGTGCAGGTCCCAGCGGGCCGAGATGCCATCACTGTGCATGACCAGGAAAGAGGCGGCGGGGCGCTCGTACTCGAACTGCTGCAGACGGGGCATGGTCAGACCCAGGGTACCATTGTGCGAAATCAGTCCCTGCGACCTCTCGGCACTGACCAGACACCCGCCGATATTACCGACGCCGGCGTAGGAGATGCCCCCCGTGGCTGCGACCCGCCCCACCGCGGCCGCGGCGCCGCGTGTGCTGACCAGGGAGTGATGTGCCCGCTCCAGCAAGGCGCGCGGGGATTGCGCGGGATTTTCGGCGAACGTGCATTGCGCGCACTCGGCCGCGAGCGCCGCATAGGTTCCGTGTCCCAGTCCATCTACCACCATTAACGTGGTCCAATCGGGATCCTGCGCGAGGGCCCAGCCATCTCCACATTCGGTTTCGCCCTGAACCGCAATGCAGATGGCACCAAAGCGTGCCCCTGCAACGGGGCCCACGCGGGCCATCACCACGGTGCCTTCCCCGGGTACCGAATGGATATCGAATTCGACCGATAGGCGCCGTACGGCTCCGAGGCCCGTGCCGGCAGTACCTCCCGTAGAATAACCATCGCCCAAACAACGGCTGATGTCGCCCATGCCACGGCCTTTGTCGATGGCAAGCAACTCTATGGCTTCCTTGCCCCCCGCCTTGATGGGTTGCAACAGCAATTGGCCGCCACTGCCGTGACGGTACAGATTGGTGGCCAATTCCGTCGCGGCGATCCCCACCCGGCCCGTGTGCGTGGCATCCAGACCGTACGCCATCGCCAGGCGTTGCGCGTCCCGGCGTGCCTCTCCGATCTGGCTTTCTTCTTCGATCAAGTGTCGGCGCTGCTCCCTGCTGCGCTGCAGAACCACGGTCAGCTCCAGCGCACAATCGTCACCCGCGTACCCGTGGGTGAGGTTTCGATGTCGAACTCATTCACCAACCGGCGTGCCCCGGTCAGGCCAAGCCCCAGACCTGTGCCCGAGGTCCATCCATCGGTCAAGGCAAGTCCCAGATCCGCGATGCCGGGGCCTTGATCGATGAATGCCAATCGCAGGCCGCGTTTCGCGCCGTTCGTCAGGGTATGCCAGTGCATGTCGCCGCCCCCGCCGTAGGTCAGGGTGTTGCGCGCAAGTTCGCTCGCTGCGGTGACCATTTTGGTCTGGTCAACAAGGGAAAAGCGCAGTTGCTGGCTCAGCCGTCGCACGACCTGCCGCGCCAGCACGATGTCATGTTGAGAGCGCAAGGGGGTCGCGCCTGCTGCTGTCTGATCCATCGACTCAATCGTCCGCGAGCGCGGCTCGCAACATGGCCATGCCGCGATCCACGTCCAATGCGGTAGCAACCCCTGGTAATGACAGCCCAAGTTCGACCAGCGTGATTGCGACAGCCGGTTGCATGCCGACCAGCACGGTGCGCGCATCGAGTATGCGGCCCATGTTGGAGAGGTCCGAGATCATGCGCCCAATGAAGGAGTCAACCATCTCCAGGGCGGAGATATCAATCAGTACGCCCTTCGCCCCATGGCGCTGGATGGCGTTCGTCAGATCCTCCTGCAGCTGCAGGGCGAGCTGATCGTGCATATCAACCTGAATCGTCGCGAGCAGGTACTCGCCAATTCGCAGAATGGGTAGGCGTTCCATCTGAATCCTAGCGGGTCAGTGTGTTGCCGGTGCGCTTGAGCGCCAGGGCCAATGCATCCGCCAGATTCGCCTTCGTGGTCACGCCTGCCAGGTCCACACCCAAATGCACGATCGTCTGCGCAATCTGTGGACGTACACCGCTGATGATGCAATCGGCGCCCATCAGCCGGATGGCGGTCACGGTCTTGAGCAGATGCTGCGCAACCAGGGTGTCCACGGTCGGCACGCCGGTGATATCGATGATGGCGAGCTGCGAGCCGGTCTCGACAATCTTGTGCAGCAGCGATTCCATGACGATCTGAGTGCGGGCGGAATCCAAAGTCCCGATCATGGGCAGTGCCAGGATCCCGTCCCACAATTTCACGACCGGCGTCGACAGCTCCAGCATTTCCAGCTGCTGGCGGTTGATGACCTCTTCGCGGGCACGCTGATAGGCACTGACGGTAATCAGCCCCAGCTCATCCAGCAGCTTGGTCGCGCTCCAGATCTGGTCCGCGAGCACGTTCGCATCATTGCCCGCCTCGGTGCGCAGCGCCGTAAAGAGCGGCTGTTTGAAGGAGAATATGAAGGTCGCGGTCTCCGCGGATGCGAAGCCCTGCTGCACGCGGGTGCGCGACAGGTTCTCCAGGAAATCCCGCAGGGCCTTGAACTGCGCCGAATGGCGATCGTCGGGATTTGCGCTGGTCACAACGCCGGTCAGCAGCTGCAGGAACTCGTCGGCCTGCGTACTCAGCTCCTGCGGCGACATCCGCACTTTCCTGCCATCGGAAGCGTCGGCTTGAAGGTTCCTGACCCATTCGGAAAGCAGCTGCTTTTGATGCTTCTGTAGTGAATTGGCCATGAATGCCGAGGGCGCCATTGAGTATCTCCTCACTCAAAATCTGCAAAGACCAGGTACGAGGACCGTCCGTCCGCCCGCACCGCCTGTCACAGCGGCAAAAATTCTTAAAATCAGTGAGTTAGCGGTGATTATTGCGGAGCGGTCGCCGTGCGTGAATTGTGATCAAAAAGGTCAGCATCAATGTATAGCGCGGCGCAGCCCACCCCTAAGGTCGGGCATTGTTGCATTTGTGTGTAGGAAGCCTCCTACGTCCGCGTAAGGCGTCGATATGCCAGAAGATGCCGGAGGGCCTCGCGCGGCCGCTGCCGGCGCTCATGCAATACACTGAGATGGAAGTGCGCCTCGTGCAGCATCGGTTCGAGCATCAGTGCCGTCAGATAGGCACCCACCGCCTCCTCGTCGCGCTTCATGTCTTCGAGCAGCAACGCGATATTGAATGACAGCAGCGCGCTGTCGTGCTCGGCAGCCCGGTAGATCGATTCGGCAGCCGCAAGCTCCCCACTCAAATGCATCAGTCGCCCAAGATTGATGGTGGCTTCCAGGTGCCCGGCATGGATGTCGAGTGCTTTGCGATATGCGTCGCGCGCCGCGTCCAGGTCGCGGGCCTCAAGCGCAAAGGCGCGTTCGAAGTGGGCCGCGGCCTGGCGACGTTTGTGCTGGGCAATGCAACTGCGGGCCGAGGCGCCCTTGCGTACCGGTCCCTTGACGCGCCTCTTCATCGCCGTGTGGCCTTGCGCGAGGATGCGGGAGTGGCCCGCTTGGGTGTGCGGCTGGGAGCGGCTCCGGTAGGTTTGCCGTTCAGGCTGGCCTTGAGTGCGGCCATCAGATCCACGACATTGCTGCCCCGCTTCGGGGTCGGCGCCATGGCAATGGCGACTTCCTTGCCTTGCACCTTGCGGCGAATCGCCGCTTCCACGCGAGTCTTGAACTCATCGGTGAATTCACCGGGCTCAAATTTCTTCGCGGCCAGCTGTTCGATGAGTTGGGTTGCAAGCTTCAGTTCGGCATCGGAAACCGGCCCCGACTCGATCCCGAGGTCTTTCATCGGCCGCAGCTCGCCCTGGAAGTGCAACTGGTGCAGAGCCAGTCCATTGCCGAATGGCCTGATCACGACCACATGTTCCTTGCCTCGGGAAATCCAGCGCCCCACGGCGCACTGGCCGGATTTCTTCAACGCGGTCGCGAGCAGGGCATAAGGCTTGGCGCCGCCTTTTTCCGGCGCCAGAAGATACGTGCCGGCGTAGTAGACCGGATCGACGGATTCCAGTGGCACGAACTCGCCGATGTCGATGGCACTGCTCGTCTTCTCCTCCAGCTCCTTGAGCTCCTGAGGTGAAAACATGACAAATTGGTCCTTGGCGAACTCATAGCCCTTCGCCATTTCCGTGCGCTGCACCAACTTGCCGTCTTTCACCGCCACGTACTGCTGTTTGACCCGCGAGCCATCCTTGGCGCGCAGGAAATTGAAGCTGATGCGCTCCGAGGCGTCGGTTGCCGAATACAGCTTTACAGGTATGGCGACCAGACCGAACGACACAGTCAGGGATGCGATCGGTCGAGTGCTCGCGGGCATGGAGCGAACTTAAGGCTTTGGATCCGTGTTGGCCTCAGCCTGCCGCGCCTGATCTTCGGCTACCTGGAAGGCAGTGTCCGCCTGTTCCTTGCAGGCCTTTTGCGGCTCACCACTTAAGCTCTCGCACTGCGCCAGGGCGACCTTGTGCTCGCCCTGCGCTTTTGCGTCCGCGACCTTCTCGGCCTGCACGGCTGCCGTGTGAGCCTCGGCGCTCTTCTCGTCGCGTACCACGGTCTGCGCGCTGTCGACCTTCGCGCCCGCCGACTGCTCGACTTTTGCGGCATTCTCCGTTGCGGTGTTTTCAGCGCGGGCGGTGTCTTTGGCCACCTGTTCGGGGCTCTTGGCCTGGTTGCAGGCATTGAGCACGCAGGTCGCCACCAGCGCCACCGTGACCACGAATGTCGTCTTGTGTGATGCCATTTCTCTAAACTCGCGGCCGACGCCCCATGATGAAGGTGACGATCGCGACAATCAGGAATATCAGGAACAGTACTTTGGCGATGCCTGCGGCACCGGCTGCGAGGCCGCCGAATCCAAGAATCGCTGCCACGATGGCGATGATGAAGAAGACAACCGCGTAGTGAAGCATGGCAAACCCCTTGATCAAACGGCGTGCAATGAGCACGTCTATTGATGAGCAGGGTATTTAAGGGCCGCTGGTGCGTCAGTCCGGCCGCATCGGCAAGAATCGTAGGCTTCGCCCTACGGTTGTTTGAATGGGAATGACTAAATATCGTATAATCAAATAGTTACACGTTATTATGCAGGTACATTGCAAGAGTGGCCAGGAACAGCGCAACTGAGCACAGCAGGTACGTCGGTGCCGAGAGGCACCGTCGCCGGCCGGCGTGACCGCTGATGAAGTGACGGCGGGCCAGGAGGCTATTGGCGATGAAGACAACCAGGAGCAGGCAGTAAACATAGTGCTGCGGATGCGTGGATCCGGAGCTGCGATAGGGATTATTGACGATCCCCAGCAGGCACAGCAGATCGATGACGCTGAGAATGTTCAGGCTGACTCCCAGACCCAGCGCGAGCATCGACACGGTATAGACGGGCCCGTTCCTGAGCCAGGTTCGGCCACAACATTCCAGCATTGACTCGAACAATCCCGTATAGATGTTCATGTTGCCGCCGTGTGCAGGGATCCTAGTTGAGGATCATGTTGAAGGTCAGTTTCATGCCGCCGTACTGCGATGGGCTCACCGCCAGGTTCCAATCGCGTGCGCGCTCCAGGCGGCGATGCGTGGAAAAGCGTCCCGTCGCAATTCCCAGTGCCGCGCCCGCGACCGTGTCGGATAACCAGTGCTGGTTGTCATGCAGCCGCAGATACATCGTGGCGCTGGCCATCCCATAGCCCAGTACCCGCCGCAGCCACCGGTAGTCATCGCTGCCGGATTCGGCGAACACGGTGCCGACGGCGAACGCTGCGGTCGTGTGCAGCGAAGGAAACGAGTTGCCGGCGGTGCGCCAAGCGTTGCTGTCGTTGGTTTCATCCGGTCGTTCACGCCCCGCGGCATACTTGAGTGCCTCGGCCGTGACCGTGCTGAATCCGGCAGCCTCGAGCATCGTGTAGGCCTCGGTATTGGCGAAGGAGTCATTCGTGACTTCCGACACCAGCCACGTTCCTGCCACCACCGACGCGGCGGGAATGGCATCCCGAAGACTGTTCTTGTCAGTACCTGTTAGCCCCGCGGCGCCGGCCGGCGCGAAGTGATCGCGAACACGGTTGTCGAAGTCATGAGCCACCGCAATGGCGGTGACCGACCCGCCGAAGAACAGCCAGTCGGATCCATCCCAGCGGCTGGGTGCCGTGAAGTACAGCTTCGCATCGCTCAGGACATCCCCGAAGGTGAAATCGTCGGCTCGACTTGACGCCGGGCAGCCGGCCAGCACCGCCGTGCAACCGAGCACACTCAACGCCATCGATATCGATTGCCTCACAGGACGTCCAATGTCGGGCCGCCGCCGTTCACTCTGTGACATAAAGCCCAAGTGCTTTGCCACGTAAAGTAAATGGCGGGCGGCGCCGTGGCAAGCTGTTTCCGCAGCGTCGGCTCGGGCGCCGGCATAGGCTAGAATCAAGGCCCACCGGCAGGCGCCGAATGGCGACGGGAAAGCGCATGACCTTGGCCCACAAGAATCTCTCCTTTGCCAAGCGCATGAGTTTTGCGCTGACCGGCCTTGCGCATGCCGTGCGGGCTGAACGCAGCTTGCGCACGCAGCTGGTGTGCCTGCTGCTCGTGCTCGTGGTGCTCGCGTACCTGCAGCCGCCGGCGCTGTGGTGGGCCCTGGTCAGTCTATGTGCCGCTGGCGTACTCGCCGCTGAATTGTTCAATACCGCGATCGAGCATCTGGCGGATCACGTTCAGCCGCAATTGCATCCGCAGATACGCATCGTCAAGGACTGCGCGGCGGCGGCGGTGTTGTGTGCGGCGGCGGGCGCGGTCGGCGTGGCGATTGCCCTGATGGTGGAGCTTGCCGGGCATTGGCGCTAGAGTCCACACATCGTGGCTGACCTGTACAAGGCTCTCGCACAGATTCACGCAATCCGCGGACAGATGGCCCGCGGGACGCAGTTTCGCGGCTATGGGCCGGGAACCGTCGCGGCGACCGGCCTGCTGGCCGCCGCCGCCGCCATCTTTCAAGCCGCGGTGCTCAAAGAGCCGGCGGCCCATGCCACGCGTTTTTTGCTGATCTGGATTTCGACCGCGGCGATGGCGGTGCTGGTCACGGGCCTGCAGACCATCACGCGGACGCGACGGGTTCATTCGGGCCTGGTTCGGCACATGATTGGCTCGGCTGCCGAGTCGTTTCTGCCGGCCATCGCGGCAGGGATGCTGGTGACGCTGGTGCTGGTGCGCAGCGCGCCTCGGGAGCTGTGGATGCTGCCCGGCCTGTGGCAGATTTTCTATGGGCTTGGCATTTTCGCTTCCTGTCGGTTTGTGCCACGCCAGATGCTGGCCGTAGGGGTGTGGTTTCTGGCCACTGGCGCCCTGTGCCTGACCGCGGGCATGGGGGATCGCGCACTATCGCCCTGGGAGATGGGGTTCCCATTTGGCATTGGCCAGCTGCTGATCGCGGCGGTCCTCAAGTTCAGTTACCGGGAGGCGGATGAAGATGCGTAGCAAGAGGCAGACGCGGCAAGGTTTCGCCTATGATGCTTTGGACAGTGTGATTCACGAGCGCGCCCGCCTGAGCGTGCTGACTTCGTTGGTCACTCATCCGAAGGGCCTCGCGTTCGCGGATCTGAAGTCCATGTGCGCGCTGACCGATGGCAACCTCAGCCGGCATCTGCAGGTGCTGCGCACCGCGAAGCTGATCGAAATCACCAAGGACTTCGACCGCAATCGTCCGCATACTTTCTGCCGCATCACTGCGAACGGGCGCAAGCGATACCTCGAATATCTGACGGTGCTCGAGCAGGTAATCCGCGATGTGGTCGCGGGCGAGCAAGCCGCCGCGACCGGTGAGGACACCCAGGTTCCGGCCTGACACTTAAGGCACTATCCCGGGGCGAGTTTCATGCCGTTCAGGTGCTCGCGCACCCCATCCCGATGACCCTCACTGCTGGTCACCGTGGTGCCGCACGCCAGGACAAATATGAAATCGCCACGCGGCGTGCGGCTCAGCTCGCGGATGAAGTTGACGTTGATGAGGCAGGAGCGGCTGATACGCAGCATGGGCTGGCTGCGCAAGGAGACTTGCGCCTGCTGCAGGGTGCTGCGGGCATGATACTGCCCGCGGCCAACCGTGAATTTCACGTAATTGCGGTCCCCTTCGACCAATTCGATGTCGGCGATGTTGAGGATGTGCATGCGGCTACCGGACTCGGCGATGATGCGGGGACTGGTGTCGGCCAGGGCTTTGACGTCGCGCTCCAGCCTTGACACCACGGACAGCAGCCCCTGGCGCCGTTCATCACTTGCCGTGGCGCCGCGTCTGCGCCGCACGCGCGCCACGGTTGCCCTGAACCGCTCATAGTCAAAGGGCTTCAGCAGGTAATCGCTCGCGCAGACTTCAAAGGCTTCCAGGGCGTATCGATCGTAGGCGGTCACGAAGACGATGTCCGGCAGGTGCTCCTGGTCAAGAGAGCGCGCCAGGGCGATACCGTTGACAGCATCGATCTGGATGTCCAGGAACAGCAGATCGGGCGGATTTGCCACGATTGCGGCCAGGGCGCTGCGGCCATCGGCGTACTCACCGGCGATGTGCAGATCCGGTTCCCGGGCACAGCACTCATGCAGGGTGCGGCGCGCGGCCGGTTCGTCATCAACGATCACCACCTCAATCATGGCATCTGAGGCGCGCTGGCCGCGGCCGGCTCGCGCAGCAGCGGCATCTGCACAATGCAGGCCCAGGCCTCAGGCTCATCGCAGTGCACGATGAGCGCACCCCGATCCCCGAAATGGACCGCCAGTCGCTCCCGCACGTTGCGCAGGCCGATTCCGTCGCGACCGGTCGCGGCCGTACCGGTGGTGTTACGGACGATCAGGCGCAGCTGCTGCGGATCACACTCGATCGCGATGCTGATGTTTACCGCCCCGCTGTGGCCGGCGAGGCCATGAACCACGGCATTCTCGATGAGGGGTTGCAGGATCAGACTCGGAACCCAGGCCTGGGGCAAATCCGCAAGGTTCGGCAAGGCCACGGTCAGACGGTCCGCGAAGCGTCGCTGCTGCAGACCCAGGTACAAACCCGCAAACTCCATTTCGGACGCCACCGGGGCAAACTCAGATTCGCCGGCGGCCAACAGGCGGCGCAGCAGGTCACTTAGCTGAATGATCATCTTCTGCGCCGTGTGCGGATCCCATTCGATCTGGCCACGGATGGTATGCAGCAGGTTAAATAGCGTATGCGGTGAAAGCTGCATGCGCAGTGCGGCCACGCGTGCCGCATTCCAGGCGCGCTCCAGGGCCGCACGCTGCAGCTCGGAGTCGCGGAACCTCTGGTACAGCGAGAAGCCACTGACCAGCGCCAGCGCGAATCCATAGGTCAGCAGGAAGCTGGTGGCGCTGGCGATCCGCAGCGCCAGTTCCGACTGCGGTCCCTGCCAGGGCATGTTCATGCGATCTTCGGGCTGACTCAGTTCCATGGGGTCACCGAGCAGGTGCTCGGCGACTCCGAGCAAGGGTGAGGCCAGCAGTGCGAACACCAGGGCCAGAACGCATTGCAGCGGCGCGCGCTGCGGCAAAGGGCGCCATCCGATCCGCAGCGCCAGCTGTACACACAGCAGCAGTACGGGATACAGCAGCAGGTGCTGCAGCGAACGGGCGGGCCAGGTCGCGAACAGATGTCGATTGCCACTCGGGTCCAGTGACAAGGACATGTTGTGGGCGTACAGGACATTGGACAAGGTGACGTAGATCCAGAACGCGCTCAGCACTCCCAGCTGCGCCAGGGCGCCGCGGCGCCTGCGATCCCGTTGGGCGCCTGCCGGTGTCGCCTGCGTCGCGCTGTCCACCAGCACAAGCGTACACGGAATCGGTTGCGGTTCGCGCCGGGTGGTACCAATCCGTAAGTTCCAGGGACGAATGCGCGCGCCGGCCGCAGACCCAGGCCCGGCGCGCGGGTTACATATGCATCGGACATCGGGGCCGGGCGTCGGCCCCCGTCATCCGGCAAGGAGAACCTACATGTTTTCAGGAAACCGTCACTTTATCGGCCGGGGCACCCGCGGATTCCCGGCGGCCCATACCCTCGGTCTCATCGGTCTGCTGCCATTGGCGGCGATTGCGGCCCACGGTTCGCAGCCGCGGTTCGAGGGTCCGGCGCTGGTCGTGAATTACGCGGACCTGAACATCAATACGCCGTTGGGCGCCGAGAAACTCTACGAGCGTCTCCAGCACGCGGCCGCGCAGCTGTGCCCGCAAGTGGACTTCGAGCAACTGCAACGGCACGCGGCGTCCCTGCGCTGCCGCGACGATGTGGTGGCCCGTGCGGTGAGCCGTATCAACAGTCCGCAGCTGGCAGCGATCTACGCCTCGCGAACCCATCACGCGGCGCATAGCCCGGTTTGACGGGCGGGGGGGG
>DATDIL010000027.1:0-5116 GCA_036521075.1 Steroidobacteraceae bacterium
GCGCATCGCGGCGGCTGGCGAGACCGTCGAGCAGTACAACGCCCGCGCCGCACAAGGCACCATGCTGAAGCGCCCGGGCAGGGCCGAGGAGGTCGCCGCCGCGATCCTGTTCCTGGCCTCCGACGATGCTTCGTATGTCACTGGCGCCCTGCTGTTCGTGGACGGCGGTATGACTGCGCTGTGAGGGATATACAAACGGGGCTTGCGGTCGATATCACCCGATCGCGGCCTGATTTGCTGGCGTCAACGAATCGGAAAGGTTGAGCCGGCAGTAGACAAGGAAGATGGAACCGCAAAACACGCAGAACACGCAAATGGATATCGGCGAGGACAGGATTAACCTCCTGTCCAGCCGGATCATTGGTTGCGCGCTGACGGTGCTCCACGGGCTGGGAACTGGATTTCTTGAGAAAGTTTATGAAAACGCATTGGTGCACGAGCTACGCAAGTCAGGGTTCACTGTCTCGCAACAACATCCCATGGTCGTACGTTACGATGGGATCCTGGTCGGGGAATATACTGTTGACCTACTCGTCGAACGCATCGTCCTCGTTGAATTGAAGGTAGCCAAGGGGATCGACGAGATTCATCTCGCGCAGTGTCTCAATTATCTGAAGGCCTCAGGCTTGCATCTCTGCCTGCTGCTCAACTTCGGCACGCCGCGGCTTGAGATCAAACGCATCGTCCTGGGCCTGTAAGGAACTGCCACCCTTTGCGTGTTCTGCGTGTTTTGCGGTTCCATTTTCCGCGCGGTCGGACAGACTGCGTTGAGCGGAACAGGGGCGGACGTGCACCCGGCTAAATTCTCTGGCTCCAGTGCGGACAGTAAACAAGGAAGAAGGTGAGGACAGGATCAACCTCCTGTCCAAACGAATCGTTGGCTGCGGCCTGATTGTGCTCTATGTGCTGGGAACTGGATTTATTGAGAAGGCTTATGAGAACGCATTGGTGCACGAGCTCCGCAAAACTGGACTCGCCGTCTCGCAACAACAAGGCGATCGACGAGATTCATCTCGCTGCATCTCTGCCTGCTACTCAACTTCGGCACGCCTCGGCCTGAGATCAAGCGCATCGTCCTGGCCCTGTAAGGCACCGCTGCCCTTTGCGTGTTCTGCGTGATTTGCGGTTCCATTTTCCTTGCGGTCGCAACAGACCATGCTACGCGGAACAAGGGCAGACGTGCACCCAGCTAAATTCATCCTGCTCTACGCAGGCCCTGGTACGGACGGTCGGCTGACGGCCAGTTCGTGCCGAAGACTGAACGGCCACCTGCAGCGGTTGTCGCACCCGGACCGGACAGTCGCAAATTCACCCTGTACGGCGCGGCCGACGGCAAAGTGCTGGCGAGATCGGCAAGCGTCCGGCAGTGCATCGTCTTTTCCGCCGGCCCGCCGACTTCCCGCCATTGGCGCTCGCGAAAAATGGGTGATACTCCTCAAGCAATGCCATCCGGGAAACCGCGCCGGTTCGCGTCTGGTAAGGAGGAAAACCACCATGCCGTTCTATGAAAGAGGCGACGTCCGCATTCATTACGAAGAGGCCGGCACCGGCTTCCCGTTGCTGGTTATCCCCGGTGGCGGACTGAACTCCACGGTCGCGGGCCTGGCGACCTCGAGCCACCCGTTCAACCCGTTCGACGCATTCAAGGACGAGTTCCGCGTGATCGCAGCCGATCTGCGCAACGCCAAGGGTGGCCAGTCCTCAGGTCCGCTCGAGACGGACCGGCCGTGGGACGGCTATACCGACGATCAGATCGGACTGATGGATCACCTTGGCATCCGGGAATTCCTGGTGCTCGGCTTCTGCATCGGCGGCCCCTTCATCTGGAACATGTTGAAGCGCGCAGGCGACCGCGTCATCGCGGCGGTGCCGGCGCAGCCCAGCGGCTGGCGCCCGGAGATGCCCACCCTCTCCTACGACAACAACATGAAAACCTGGGGTCCGGAACTGTGCGCTCGCAGGCCCGACATCACGATGGCGATGGTTGATAAGTTCCTGACCAACATGTACAGCGCCCGCGCCGACTTCGTTTACACCGTACCGCGCGATTTCGTGCGCAGCTGCCAGACGCCGATCCTGGTATTGCCGGACGACGTGCCGGCGCATCCCTATGCGGTTGCCATGGAAACCGTGCATCTCGCGCCGAACGCGCAGGTGAGCCTTTACCCGTGGAAGGACACCCCGGATAAGATCCCGCTGGCGGTGCGACATATTCGCACATTCCTGCGGGCGTATCGGCCGGTGGCGGGAGCACGAACCATGGCGGCCGCCGCCCAGTAGCACCGGATCAGTTCTTGCGCCGGGCGTCCACGGATGCCCGGCGCCCCCATCGGGCGTGTCGAGGGCCGCTCCAGCATGTCCGCCCGCGGAGGCCGGCTCTTCAAACCGAGACGGTCAGCTTCGTCACGTGGAACCTGTACACGCGGCAACGGCAGTCGAGTAGGTGGCGAAGTTGCCCATGAAGATTGGATTCCATCACTGCTTGTGCGCGGTCTGCAGGATGATCACGGTATCCTTCGCGATGCTGCCTAGCACGATGAGATCGCAGTTGGCGTCTCACGGTTTGGCCACGGGCCGTTGAAGTCGGTGTCGGTCGTGAGGACAGTGTATTCCATGTCCTCGACAATGAAGCGGATCTTGCGGCCGTTCACGCCGCCCTTGGCGTTCACCTCATCGAATGCCATGCGCATCCCATCGGCATTGTTGACGCCCTGGTCGGCGCTAACGCCCGACAGGACGTTTCCTCTGTTGTAGTCCGAGTCTGGTTACTCGGCTGCGGATAGCAGGGACCTCCGGCTGGACAGGAACTCCTCCACAGCGGCCGCCAGGCGACTGCATTCAGCGTCACCGATTGGCAGGCACAGCGTGAACATGCCGCGTCGGGCCAGCCAGATGCCCTGCGCCAGCATGTCGAAGAAGAACAATTCCTTCAGCTTTGCATCGCCCTTCGCCGCGTCCGCTGGCGAGCGCACCGGGCCGCGTGTGAAATGCACTGCGAACATCGAGCCAATGCCGGTGAACTGCACCGGTGCATCGTGGGCGCGGCACAGAGTGTTCAGCCGCTCGCGCAGCGCGTCCCCGCGCGCGTTCAGCGCACGCGCCGCGTCGGGCGTGTATACTTCGGTAAGCCCCGCCAGTCCTGCCGACATCGTCAGCACATTGTTGTTGAACGTGCCGGCGTGCGGCAGCGCGTCCGGGCGGCGCGGATCGAACAGGTCCATGATGTCAGCACGTCCACCGAATGCGCCGAACGACATGCCACCGCCGATGTATTTGCCTAGTGTCGTCAGGTCCGGTCTGACTCCTCGTACCTGTTGCAGCCCGCCCGGCGCAAGGCGCGACGTCATCACCTCGTCCAGGATCAGCAGTGCGCCGACCTTTGTGGTCGCCTCGCGCAGCATGGCCAGGAACTCCGGCGCAGCCGCGATGCACCCTCCGCCGCCCATCATCGGCTCCAGGATCACGAGCGCGAGGTCCGCGGCACACCGCTCGATCAGCGCCCGTGTCGCGGCCAGGTCGTTGTACGGCGCCAGCACGTAATCGAACGGCGCATTGATCGGCGAGCCACCGCCGGCGAAGCCGAACACCGCGCCGTGGTAGCCGCCGTCGAACACCATCACCTTCGAGCGCCCGGTGAAAATGCGGCCGACGGAAATCGCCAGCAGGTTCGCCTCGGTGCCCGAGTTGGTGAAACGCACGCGCTCCAGCCCGAATCGGTCGCACACGGCGCGGGCGAACTTCGCCTCGGTCAGGTTGGTGCCGCCGAAGTTGATCCCCGCATCCAGCGCGCTGTCCACCGCCGCGCGGATCTTCGGGTGCGAATGGCCGTAGATGCCGGCGGTGTATTCGCTGAGGAAGTCGACGTACTCGGCGCCATCGAGGTCCCACAGCCGGCAGCCCTCGCCGCGCGCAATGCCGATTGGGAATGGCGCGTAATGCAGCACGGTGCGCGTATTGCCGCCCGGCATGACGGCGGTCGCCTCGACGAAGCGGGCAAAGCTCTTCGGATTGCGGGTGACGTAGGCTTCCCTGGCCTCGGTCAGCACCGCATCGATGTCCGCGTTGCGCAGTTCCGTCTGGCTCATGACGTCCCCCGGTAGATGGACGCCAGTCTGCCCGGACGGCAGCGCCTGGTGCAACTTCGGTGAAGGAGCCCGCGGGCCCACACGTACGGAAGCCCCCTCCTCGCCGTTAAGCCTACGTTAACCAGTGCAACAGATACTGGAATACCCCCGACTTTGTTGCTCCATTCAAAGTCGGCTCACTTGCTCCCCGGCGGCCGGTTGCTGAAATTGAGCCCGCCGGGGCGCCTTTTCATTGTATTGCGTGCCGCCCGGCGCTTGTGCTGCGGCACGATCTAATGTCGGGCCATTTTGGCCAATTGAAATCCACGCCAGTAGACGCCCATTGGCTTAATTTTGGGTTTAGCCGCGGCCGCCACGCTGCAATTTCCCGCCCCATACAGAACCCTCGGTTGCGGCCATCGGAACGCCATTCTACATCCGACGCCGGATCACCATCGTGAAAGGCGGCGGGCGCATGGACCTGAAGGAACACATCCGGGGCATTCCGGATTTCCCCAAGCCCGGCATCCTGTTCTACGACATCTCCACTCTGCTGCGGGATGCCGACGCTTGGCAGGTCGCGATGGGCCGCATGGCGAAGGCCGTGCGCGCCTACCAGCCTGACCTGCTCGCCGGAATCGAGAGCCGCGGCTTCCTGATCGCCGCCCCGCTGGCGTTGAAGCTTGGCTGCGGCTTCATCATGCTCCGCAAACGCAACAAGCTGCCGGGCGTGACGGTGGGACTGAACTACTCGCTGGAATACGGCACCGACCGGGTCGAGGTGCAGGCCGACGCAGTGGAGCCCGGCCAGCGCGTGGTGGTGGTCGATGACCTGCTCGCCACCGGCGGCACCATGTCGGCCGGCATCGCTCTGCTGCGCCGCGTCGGCGCCGTGGTACCCGCCGCGGCGGCGCTGATCGAATTGACCTTCCTCAACGGCCGCAAGCGGCTCGATGTGCCGTGCGAGGCGCTTGTTGCGTACGACGAATAAGGCGCACCTGATTTTGCCTAAGGCGGGGTAAGCCTGTAGGAGGGTCATCTAAGGGAGAGGG
>DATDIL010000028.1:0-3687 GCA_036521075.1 Steroidobacteraceae bacterium
GAGAAATCCGGGCTAGCATCCCATTTTCAGGGGACGGGGGGGAGATTCCCCGAGGACGACTGCCTTCAAGGCCTCCAGCTCGACGGTCATGACGCGGCTGAGAGCGACGGCCGCTAGGGTAAGCGCGACACATAATAGGGCAGTCTGAAACCGTGTGAAGCGCATCGCGACCGTCGAAAAGCGCGATACTAGGGCCATTTCCAGCTCGCGCAATTCTATTGCGTTTGGGGATAATTGTCCTCTTACCCATTGACCCCATATCGCGTTGTGATACGTTGCGTATATACAGAGTCAAACAACGCCAAAGGCAGCCCCGAACGCGAAGCTAGCCGCCGACAGAGTGGAGAGATCCGATCAACCACAACCGCAGGATTAATCGAGGAAGACCAATACAACCGATAGCAAATAACTCCTAGTCTTGTTACAAGTCGTCGCAATGCCTGTAACGACCGGTTGCCGGCATAACAAGTGCAGCCAGCAAAGTCCCGTGATCTGGAGAGTCCAATCCGATAATCTGCATTATTGACCCAAGCACCGCGCGCCGCGCGCGGGAGAAAGCCTTGGCTATGCCGGCAAGATTCAGACACGTCGCAAACCTGCTCTTGCGGCGCGTCCTCGAGAACAAGCGGCGGCCTGATGCGATTCGTGAGGATATTCCAGCTCACGCGTTCGAGTAGCGACGCCAAGCGGCAAACTGACGCGGCAGCGTCTAGGCTACCTCGCGACACCTTTAAGCGCCCTGCCTTTTGCGTCTGCACAGACTCGAGGTGATCCGCCATGCCTCCTTGAATCCGCACGGATTCACTCACGGGAGCCGTAGGGCGGCGCTATTATGCTGCAATACAGGGTCCGTATCAGCGGGCCACGACCCCGGGATCAGTGACCAGGGCGCAGGTCTCGCGTCGCACCTTGAAGAGGGCGGCAAAATCAGCTCGCGACACCAGATCAAGGCATCTCGGGATAAAGCCAGTAAGATCAGGGTCGGCTCCCGCCTCCAACATCAAAACGAAATCGAAGCCGCGAAGGCGTGCCGATACGCGGTCCTGGTCGGTCAAAAGAATACTGTGCGGGGGGATATCGTGCGCCTGACGAGCGAGCCTGGCGTAGGCGGGCCGCAAACGGATCGGTTGTTGTCCTGGATTGGCGAACAGCACCGGCCAATACGCGCCGTGTTCTATGAGCAACAGTGCCGGCAGGTGATAGTCGGTACGCAGAGTGTTCGACAGCCGCCGGCTACGAGGCCCGGCGTCCCAATACCCCGGCGCTTCGTCCTGAGGCACGTTAGTTAAATAAACCAAGGCTCCGGGCGGAACGGCGGCGATAACGGCCCGCAACTGGGTGAGATCGCGCTGATGTTCCATCCAAACTTCTGCTACCACAGCCATCCGTAGCGCGAACAGCACAGCCAAACTGGTGGCGAGTACTTGGCGAGGCCGTCGACGCATCTTTACGGGATCAACAACGGCAAACAGCAGAAACCCGAACATGACCGCAACGCGCGTATCCAGAAAACTGGCATCCATCAGGTCGAATGGGAGCACCACATACAAGATCGCCAGGGCTACTGCGGCTGGAGCGGCCCGCGGCGCAAGCTTGAACCAACCTACTGAAATTCCAATCGCTATCGCTGAGTAGACGAATAAAGCAGTAGCCATGTCGAGAGGGAAAAGGTAATTGATGAAGGGGCTGGTTGTCTGAATGAGTTTGTCGTGTGGGTTCATCCAATGCGTCACTGAGGCGCCATCGCTTAGCTCCGCCATAAGCGACAAGAGAATCGGCCCTGCCAGCACCGCCAGCAGCGAAGCCAGTCTGATAAACACGCGTCGGCTTTGCCACATGGCGTAAAGCTCGGCGCTGCCTATAAGTAGCAGGAAGAATACAGCCCCCATCAGATGACAGAAGAACAGTGCGACAGATGCCACCGACGCTCCCATGATGGTCATGACCGGCCGGTGCTCGCGCCAGGTCAGCCATGCGGCGGCGCACAGCATTGCCAGACCACTTCCGATCTGCCAGTTCAAGAAACCAAGTAGAAAGGTGCTATTATAAGCTACGATACCGGAGGCCAGAGGCCAGAGAGAGATCCTCCTAAACAGCGCACCGTGCAGCGCGATCACGCCAGCCAAGTTCAACAAAAGTACGGCACCAAGCAAACAGCGCCCTGCGACGTGGACTGGCATCAGGTGCAGCAAAGGTGGGACGATCACGTCGGCAGCGAGGTTCGGAATAATTGCCCAGTGCGGCATGAAAATGGGCCCCAGAACAGGGTCGTCCCTTGGAGCGGCCAGCAGCACAAATCGTGCCAGGTGGTTTGGGTAATCCAGCACCGGCGGTACATCGGTAATGAACAGTGGAGCGAGGAGGACGGCGGACAATAACGGCAGCCCTGCGAACCACGCGCGATGTTGGATCACGGCATTATAGGCTCGTTTAGCAAATTTCATGTGAGGCCGTTTACCCATGCAGCGGCGGGAATTGGCGGCATCGGCAGGATCAGGAACACGTTGTTGACATCGGTGTTCGATCTTTGTTGCTGCTGCGGTCGACCGTCGCTTGACGCGAAACGGATCCATGAGGACACTGCCTTGGAATGCACATACTTGCCCTCTGTAATTCGAAGTGCTGGCACCTTCCTAGCACACAGCCTGTTAGCGTGCTGTCACAATACTTCGCCGGATTAGCACCCCGGCCGCGGCCGCCGAGTGGTCGGAGCGCATGACATGCAGGAGATTGAATTCCATTTCGCGATGCATCGGCCCGGCACGATTGTGGACGCCGGAGCGCACGAAGGTCGACTGACGCTGCCATTGGCACGGTTACCGGCGTCGCGGGTGGTTGCATTCGAACCGTTGCCCCCGGCGTTCGCCCGCCTACAGAAAGCAGTGTCAGCTGAATGGGACGGGATGATCCCACCGCATGTCACTTTGCGTCGCGAGGCATTGGCAGAATATAACGGCACAACGACGATCGCTACGCCACGCATCGGCGGTGTATTGCAGGAGGAGTGGGCGTCGATCGCCAAAAACTACGTGGCCTTGAGCCAGGCGGATGCACGCATCGAGGCAATAGAAACCTGGCCGGTAGACGTACTACGCTTGGACGATGCTGGCCTGACGAATGTGACCGCAATCAAAATCGACGTCGAAGGGGCCGAACTCGAGGTGTTGCGTGGAGCGCGGAAGACGCTGCGAAGCTACCGTCCTTGCCTATCGATCGAGATCGAGGAACGCCACCGGTCTGGCAGTACCGTTGCCGTGCCGGAGTGGTTGCGTGACATTGGCTACGAGGGTTGGTTCGAGCTGTTCGGCGACTGGCGACGGATTGAGCAACTGGATATCGCAACAATGCATCGTGCTTCCCCGTCACCGGCCGAGTTCACTGTATCGCACCCATACATCTTCAGCTTCTATTTCGTGCCGACCGAGAGGCGCTCAGAATTGGCCTGCTTGGCGCGACTGCCCTAGGTCAGCCCACTGTGCGGTGCCTTGCACCTGTGGTCCGAAAGTGCGATCAGTCGGTCCCGGATCAGAGAGAGCGACGACCCTGAGCGGGTCTGTGCCTCACCAGTTTGTTCTGCGTTATCAGTCAGAACCCTTGGTCCCAGGGGGTGCATATCAACGCCCTCACTTTCAACACGACCACTTCGCAGCGGAGACGCAATATTATTGCTGCAACTTTGGGATGTAG
>DATDIL010000029.1:0-44599 GCA_036521075.1 Steroidobacteraceae bacterium
CACTTGCGCGCCCTGTTCGGCGAGCGCCACAGTCGAGGATCCAGTCCCACAACCGATCTCGAGGATCCGCAGGCCATGCAGCCGCCGCTGGGCGTTGAGCCAGGGCACGATGATGCGGCGGTCATTTTGCAGACGTCCCCACAGATGGGCGTCGAGGTCGGCCTTGTACCATGTCTCCGAGTAGTTCTCTTTAGCCCGCCACCCCTTGTGATAGTTGGCTTGAATCGAAGCGCGCAGCACGTTCGTCTTCTCATCGGAGAGACCGGCGAAGCGTTTCCGGAGCTCCGCCGGAACCGGATAGCGCCAGTTGCGAGCGACGGTTTTCAGCGCATTCAACATGATCGAGACCCTAGCCTGAAGAATTCAAGAATTGAAAAGGCACCAAAGGCCTCAATCGTGCTACCCACGACGACATATTTAATGCCGCGTAGTAGTATCATGACTCCGTTTTTTTCTCCAGGAAAAAGGCGATGCGTAAACTGCAGATCGAGGACGCATCAGGTGATGCGAATAGCGATCCGGTAACCATTGAGCGCAACGAGGCCCATCGCTACGACGACGCACTACACAGATTACTGCAGGTGCCTGCGGGGCGGTACTGCCAATATGTCGTGGCATTACCTGGTGGGAACTGACGTCGCTGCAGTGCTGGGTAAATCGCTTCGAGGCGGTCGGCCCGGCGCCGCTGGCGCGAAGGTAATCGATCAGGCGGATCGTATACATTGGCTCGGAGGAGCGGCGCAAGTTTCAAGCAGACTTGCCCACGCCGCCGCCTGACTTCAACCTGGCGGCGGGGCTAGCGCCCTAGGTGACGCGGCGGGCGACTATGGAGTACTTGTAGGCAAGTGATTTTGCGACACGCTCCGGCAGCATGTTGTAGAGCGGCTTGAATCCGGTGTTGTAAAGGACGGCTTTCAGGCCGCGCCGCGCGACCTTCAGTGCTCGATAGTGGTCGCGGGCGGTCTCGACAATCTCGTATCCGCCGAACATGGCGCGCACTTGAGCCTCGGTCAGAAAATCGGTAACCGGGGGATCCTCGGATTTGAATTCAATGTTTTCCCGTCCAAGTCGCGATATCCAGTACATCCAGGACGGACGCCGGTAGAAGTGGGAAATAATTGCACGGCCACCGATCTTGAGGACCCGCCTGATTTCCTGTATCGCCCGCTGCGTGTCACCGGTATGGTGCAATACTCCATTTGCCCACACCGCATCGAATGTGGCATCGGGGAATGAGAGATTCAGGGCATTTTCAACACGCACGTCGTCGGCGATCACGTTGCGGAGCTCGTAATGGCGCCTGGTAAGCTCAACCGCGGCCGGGGTCAGATCGGTCGCCGTCACGTGACAGCCGCGGCGGATGAATTCCAGGCTGGCAAAACCCATGCCACAGCCAATCTCCAACAGCTTGCCTTCACTCCCGAGCAACCGCGCCTCGCGGTCGATTCGCTCCATGATCCACGGAAACTTGAACGGACTCATCCAAGGTCTTACGTGCTCAAAGAATTCAGCAGAGCCGACCACCAGATTGTGATCCGTGACGTACTGCTTGCCGAGGGTATGCGCGTCCCAGTAGTCGCGAACCGCATCTACCGTCGCGTCGATTGCTTGTGTCGTGGTCATCACTGTCACGTCGGAAAAACCCCACCAGGATTAGAATACCTTAACCGATTATATGATCATGGATGAGCCTGGAGGACCACCGGGGCGTTGAGCTGTGAGACATGGTCGACACCGGGAATCGCGAGACGTCGAGGCTTGGTCCTATTGTAATTTGTGTGATTCACTTCACAGTTCGCGGCGGGCGCGGGTTCGCATGCCTCAGGCAACCGACTGTGACTGTTTCGCGACGTGGGCGCCTGTCGCGGTTTCGAAAACGTCCAAGACTTGCCGGGCGCATCTCTCCCAGGTGAAGCCCTTCGCCCGCTCCAGGCCGCGCTCGATCATTTGCGCGCGAAGCGCCTTGTCACTCAATACTTTTCGCATTGCATCCGCAATCGCCGTTACATCATACGGATCCACGAGCAGGGCAGCACCGTCACAGACCTCAGGCGGCGCGCACGTATTTGCCGTCACGATCGGACAGCCGCACGCCATAGCCTCCACTAAGGGAATACCAAATCCTTCATATAACGACGGGAACGAGAACAAGTCCGCCAGTTGATAGATTGCCGGAAGATCATCGTGCAACACCCAGCCCAGGAACTGTATGCGGTCGGCTATTCCAAGCTCCTCAATAATCTTCAGCTCTTCCTTATCCTTGGCGCCCAACCGCTGCTCGCCGGCTATGACAAGCTTATGCGGAAACTCACGCGCGATAATGGCGAACGCCTGAAGCAGGCGTCGCACATTCTTTCTGGACACGATCTGACCGACCCAGACCACATATTTGTCCGGCAGTTTATACTTCGCCTTTACAGCGCTTAGTCGTTCGGGGTCATCATTGAAGTGGAATTGCCTCGGGTCAATGGCATTGTGTACGGTGAAGATTTTGCGTGGATCTGCCTTGACGTACTTTGCAGCATCCGCTCTCACCGCCTCGGCCACGGAAATAAAGGCGTCAGCGTACCGGCAATAAAGTGGCACCATCACGGCGCAATACAACTGGTCATACCAAGGAAAAACCTGCGGAATGACGAACCATTCTGAGCCATGTAGCACGAAGATCTTCTTGGCGCTGGCTGCAAATGGAATCGTGAACTTCGGATTGAAAATTACGTCCAGCTTTCTCTGGCGCGTGACCCACGGCACGGCAATCTGGTCCCACAATACCGTGGTCGGCATGCGAGTGACGATTTCCTCGACGTTTGGGTACTGTGCATAGGTTCCCAATAACTTCGGATTCTGATAGATCAACGTGTACTGATGTTCGCCTCCGAGGGAGAAAAGCCGCGGCAACAGCATCTTGGTGTAATGCTTGACGCCACCCTCGTGCTGTTCGTAATGCCGCAGCATTATTCCAATTCGCATGTTCCCTCCAGGAGCGTCAATGCGGCGCAACCAAGGCCGGTTCCAGGACGGGCGGCGGACCTGCGTTTGCCGCCGGCCGGGGTCCTGTCAGCAATATCCGATCCCAGAGGCTAAGATTCAATAGGGCCCAGAATAGGTGGCTGTGATTATGCCGCCGAAGCTGATGTTCCTTCCAGAACGTTTCGAGCGCGCTCCTGTTGAAGTATTCGGCGATCAACTTGGAAGAGAAGACCTCGTCCCGTGTGTACTCCATCATCTCACCGCGAATCCAATTCTTCATCGGAATACTGAACCCCTGCTTCTTGCGCTTGGCGATTCCCGGTGGCAGGCGTTGTTCCATGGCGTCTTTCAACAGCCATTTGGTGGTGAACCCATGCAACTTGAGATTTGTCGGCAGCGAGTAGCAATACTCAACCAGGCGATGATCCAGGAACGGTGGGCGTACTTCCAGCCCATGGGCCATGGACATCTTGTCGACCTTCATCAGGCCACTGTCCGGAAGAATCATGTTTATTTCGATGAAGTTCGCACGCGCACCCCACTCCGCAGGCGCCAGTGCCGACCAGCGCTTAACGGGAGCAAACGGGTCGGTGTTGACGCTCTGCAGGAAATCGGCCTTGAACAGGGCGGCGGCCTGGCCCGCCTCCAGAAAATACTGCCAGCGAATGTGATCGCCATCGCGCGGCAAACTGGCGCCCTGAAGAAACCGTTTCAACACATTACGCACACCCTTCTTCTGCTCGTCATCGGAAATTGCATTGGCAATGCCTCGGTAAATCTGCTGCCGGTAGGGCAGTGGCAGCAGGTCGAGGAGCTCGGAGGCCTTGCTTGCGCGAAAGCGGTCATATCCCATCAGGAGCTCATCACCGCCATCGCCGCTGAAGCAAAC
The DNA here is from genome assembly GCA_036521075.1 of Steroidobacteraceae bacterium. Classification (GTDB taxonomy): domain Bacteria; phylum Pseudomonadota; class Gammaproteobacteria; order Steroidobacterales; family Steroidobacteraceae; genus DAIDKA01. Next base: position 3,860 of record DATDIL010000029.1, read on the forward strand.
TTTGACGTATTGTCGGGCCTGCTCACAGATGAGCATGAATGGAATGAAGGAGGGATCAGTGGTCGGTTCGTCGAGGTGCCACACTGAGCGCTCAATCTCGGCGCGATCAATCGGATTGATCAGCAGTTCGCGGTGCTGGGTGTTGAAATGTTTGGCCACCTGCCGCGCATAAGAGAACTCGCTGTAGGATTCCTCGCGGTATCCCAGGGCAAACGTCTGCAGCTGGGAGGGCATGGTCTTGCTCAGGAATTCGACGACGGTGCTGGAGTCGATGCCCCCCGACAGAAACGAGCCGATGGGTACATCGCTCATCATATGATCCGAACAGACCGTCTCAAGGAGGCTCAGCAGTCCTTCAGGGGTTGCGTCAATCTCCTTCTGTTGCAGGGTCCAGTATTGGGAGAGTCGCGAACTGCCGTCGGCTTCTACGACCAGTAGGCAGCCGGGCAGGAGCTTCTGGACACCCTTGAAGAGGGTGTCCGGGGCCGGCGTGAATTCGTAGCCGATGAAGTCAAAGAGGCCCTGGGGGTTGACGGCACGGACCAATGAGCCATCGGTCAGGAGTGCCTTGATTTCCGAGGCGAATCGCACTCTGCCTTCCACCAGCGTGTAGTACAGCGGCTTGATGCCAAGCCGGTCGCGCGCCAGGACCAGACGTCGGCGCGTTGCATCCCAGATCGCGAACGCAAACATCCCGGTCAGGTGCTGCACCACCTCAAGGCCGTATTCCTCATAGGCGTGAACGATGGCCTCTGTATCGCTATGACCCTTGAATTTGTGGCCCTTGGCTTCCAGCAACCTGCGCAGTTCGGGCGAGTTGTAGATTTCGCCGTTGAACGTAATCCAGACGGTGCCATCCTCGTTGGTAAGCGGCTGCCGCCCGGATTCGGTCAAGTCCACGATGCTGAGGCGACGATGACCCAGGGAGACTCCTTCGGCGATGTATGAGCCATGAGCATCCGGGCCGCGGTGGGTGAGCGTGGATTTCATGCGCTCAAGCAGAGGCGGGTCGGCCCAATTGAAACCGCAAATACCGCACATAGATTGCTATCTCAAGGCCAAGGGAACGCTGGGAGTTGGCGGATTTTCCGCATGCATGAAATTGCTCATGGCGCGGCGGTCAGTGCTTCGTCGCGACGAATACCTTCTCGCCGCGCTGCAAGCCGTAGCGCACGCACTCCTGTGGCGTGCCCATGTAGGCCACCACCTCGAATCCAGCAGCCTCGAGCCGCGTCGGAAAGTCGCGTCCGTAGAAGCGCACATGGTCGTATTGACCAAAGTGCAGATCGCGGCCGGCGTCGGTGGAGATGGCGGAATCCTCGTACGTCGTGTCCCAGGCCTCTATGATCGGCACCATGGCAACCAGTCGCCCGCCGGGCCTCAGTATACGATGGATCTCCGCCATGGCCTTGCGGTCATCGACGTGCTCCAAGATGTGGCTCGCGAAGACCGCGTCGACGCTGTCCGGCGGCAGACCGGTGTTCTCAATGTCGCAGTTGAAGTCGACATCCGCGCGGATCAGATCGACGGCACGGTAATTCTTGAAGCGCTGCCGGAAGCGCTTGCGCAAGATGTCCTCCGCGGCGAAGTGCAGCATTGACTCCACTTCACGCAGGATGCCGTGGCGCTCGTCCATCAGCGCGAACAGGCGGTGGCGGTCCAGCGAATCGCACCGCGCACACAAGACATCGAACACCGGCGGCACGCCCCAGGCACGGAACTCTCCGTGGTAGCCACAGATGGGGCACTCGCGCGGATGCACGCCCGACAGTCGCGTGAATGTCTGCACCGTGTGCCAGCGCCGCCGAAAGATCCGTCGCACGCCGTACGGAAGCCGCTGGCGTGCCCGACTGAGAATGGACATCTTGTTGTTCTCCAGTGAGATAGACTAGCCGTTTGGCGGTGGATCAGGCAAATTATTGGCGCCCAGTTTCGGTGCCTGCGTGACGAATTTGCCGCCGAGAATTGACATATGCACGATACTCACCGTTCTGTGATCGGCGTCGCGGAATTGTGCGGCAATTGAGGCGCGGGTCCCCGCCGTCTCCCGGGCCGGGGATGATGTTGCGGAATCTCTATAGATCACCCGCATTGCGTGTGGCCGCCGCGTTCGGTGTGGGTGGCGCATCATTTTCGCTCGGCAGTCTGATCCTCGCCCGCCAGCTGCCGGCAGAGCAGTACGGTCTCGTATCGCTGGTGGTCGGCATAGCGGCGTTCGCGACTCTGGTCGCGCCGCTCGGCATCGACTTTGTTATCACGCGCAATGGACTGATGCTCGGATCGTTCCTGCGGCGCGTGACGCTCACGACGTCACTTCTCACGGGCGCGCTCGCGGTGCTGTTCGGAGCGCTCCTGTATGCGCTCGGCTACCCGCTGCTCGTGTGCCTGCTGGTGAGTACCGCGGCCGGCGGCATCACGCAGGTCACGGCCGCGCATTTTCAGAGCCAGCGGCAGTTCGCGGTATCCGTGCCCGTAACACAAGCTTCCAACTGGGCGCTGCTGATCGCCGCCGTGGCGACCGTCATCACACGCGCGGAGGGGGCAGTGTTCCCCGCGGTGGTGCTGGCCGCGACGACGCTCGCGTTCGCGGTTGCCGGCTGGTGGCTCGTGACGCGGCGTACCGCTGGTGCCGAGCCCGTCGTCCGTCCGGCACATTTGTGGGGCGAGGCGTTGCCGCTCATGACCACCAATGCCGCCAGTGCCCTTTTTCTACAGCTTGAGCGGTTGGTCATCCCCGGCACCGTCGGGATCAGTGAACTCGCGTTGTATGGCGTACTGGCTGCGCTCGTCGGCTCTCCGTTTCGCATGATCCAAGGCGCCGCGGCGTTCACGCTCGTGCCGCGGCTGCGCGAGGCGGCCAGCCCCGCGGCACGCCGCCACCTGCTGATGCGCGAGGCCGGCCTCATGCTGGTGGTCATGGTGGCCGGGTCGGCAGTGATCTGGCTCCTGGCTCCGCCTATTGCGCGGCTCATGCTGCGCGGGCGTTACCAGCTCACGGATGCGCTGATGATCGCCACCATCGTCTCCGGCGTTCTCAAGGTGGTCAGCGCGTTCGCTGTTGCCGCCGCCAGCACCCTGGCGCCGGCTGCGAGCCTGCGCCTGCTCGGTCTATCGTCGTGGATTTGCGTCGGCGTCGCAATCGGTGCGTCGTTCGCGCTCGCGAAGTTCGGGCTCGTGGGCGTGCTCTACGGCGTGTCGCTTGGCTGGTTCGTTCGCTGCCTGATCGCCGGCTGGCTGTCGTGGCGCTACTTGCGTCAACCCGCGTAGCGCCGCGCCAGGATGTTGCGGTCCGCAGCCTCCGTGACCGCGCCCGCCGCGAGTTCCGCTGGCGTCAGGTCGCGGACCCGTCCAGTCTCCGGGTCCACCGCGGCCAGGGAATAGCCGACCGATTGCAGTTCGTGCAGGAAATCGGCCGGGTTTCGGCCTGCCGCACGCAGCAGCTGCGGCACGAACTCGAACATCAGCACCTGCGGCAGCTGCGCACCCAGGCCGGCGATCACCAATGGTTCGGCACCCTCGACGTCAATCTTCGCGAGCCGCGGCTGGACGCCGAGCTGCGCGAGTACGGCATCGCCGCGGCGCATGCGCACGCGGATCGCGTGCTCCTCGCCCACGCCCAGGACATCGCTCGTGCTCAGCGCGCCGCGATTGTCGTCGGACTCGTACAAATTCACGTCCTTCGACTCATCCCCCAGAGCATCTTCGATCACGGTGACGTTGCCGCAGCCATTGGCGTCGAGGTTCTTGCGCAGGAGCACTGCGTTGTCCGGGTCAGGTTCAAAGGCAATGACGCGCCCCGTAGAACCGACGGCGCGCGAGAGTGCCAGCGAATAGAGTCCGATGTTGGCGCCGATATCGAGCACACAGTCGCCCGGCTGCACGAGCGAGCACAGCAGGTCGATCTCGCGCTGCTCGTAGCCGCCGTACAAGATCAGCTTCTTGGCGATCACGCGGTCGCGCGGGTCGATGAATACGCGGAACGGACCCACCATCACGGACTCCGTCCTGCCGAGCCGCACCGCCAGATTGGCGTGCAGCCGTCCGAGCCATTGCCAGCGCGCGATCGGCGTGCGCCGCAGCGCGTCGCCGAGCAGCGCCATGGAGTGCAGCAGCAGGCTCTTCACACCGCGGGCACCCCGCCTTCGTGCCGCTCGTAGTGGCGCAGCATGATCCCGATTCGCATGTTCTCTCCGCCGCCATCGACCGCCGCTGTGGCGGCGTTGCGGCATTATATCCCGCGCACGTTGCGGGGCGTGCTCATTTGTCCATATTGAGCTGCTGCGTCGCTAGTTTGCAGCCCATTTGCTCTCAAGGTACCAGGAGTAAGTGGCTGCGATACCGGCCGCGAGCGGCGTGCGTGCGGCCCAGCCCAGCGCAGCCAGCCGTGACACGTCCAGCTGTTTGCGTGGCGTGCCGTCAGGTTTGGAGGCGTCAAATTCAAGCGCACCCTCGAAACCCACGATTTTGCCAACCAGCTCGGCCAGCTCGCGGATGGTGAGATCCGTTCCCGTGCCGACGTTGATCAACCGCTCGTCACTGTAGTGTTCGAGCAGAAACACAAGGGCATCCGCCAGATCGTCGACATGAAGAAACTCCCGACGGGGGGTGCCACTGCCCCACACGACCACCGCGCCTTCTCCGCGCAACTTTGCCTCGTGAAACTTGCGCATCAATGCAGGCAGTACATGTGAAGTCTGCAGATCGAAATTATCGCCCGGGCCATATAAATTCGTCGGCATGGCGGCGATGGCGTCGAATCCGTACTGGCGACGATAGGCCTGGCAGGTCTTCAGTCCCGCTATTTTCGCGATCGCGTACCATTCGTTGGTCGGTTCAAGAGGCCCGGTAAGCAGGGCGTCCTCCACGATGGGCTGCGGCGCGAGCCGCGGGTAGATGCAGCTCGAGCCGAGGAAGAGCAGCTTACGTGCGCCACTTTGGTATGCGGCATCAATGACATTCGACTGAATGAGCAGGTTCTCCTGGATAAACTGCGCGGGAGCGGTGTTGTTGGCATGAATGCCGCCAACCTTTGCCGCCGCCAAAATGACGTACTCAGGCCGATGCTCTTGGAAGAACTCCTGCACGGCGTGACGCTCAGTGAGATCCAGCTCGCGCCGCTCACGCAGCTGCAGCCGGGTGTATCCGCCTGCCCTGAGGCGACGCACGAGCGCTGCGCCGACCAGCCCGTGGTGGCCCGCCACGTAGATACGGGCGTCCTTGTTACTCAGCATGGCGGTGAATCTGGAAGCCTTCGCGCGCCACCAGAGCGTCGCGCCGGGCGAGTTCGAGATCTCCCGCAGCCATCTCCTTCACGAGCTCGGCAAAGCTGGTGCGTGCTGACCAGCCGAGCACCCGTTTTGCCTTGGACGGGTCGCCGAGCAGGGTATCGACCTCAGTGGGGCGAAAGTAACGTGGATCAATCCTGATCACGGTCTGACCCGAGCGGGTGTCGATGCCTACTTCGTCGATGCCACTGCCGCGCCATTCGATGTTCATGTTGAGGCAGGCACCGGCCGCGGCCGCGAATTCGCGCACCGAGTATTGCGCGCCGGTGGCGATGACAAAATCGTCAGGCACTTCCTGCTGCAGCATCAGCCACTGCGCCTCGACATAGTCACGGGCATGGCCCCAATCGCGTCGGGCATCCATATTTCCGAGATAGACACACTGTTCCAGGCCCACGGCGATGCGCGCCAGCCCGCGCGTGATCTTGCGCGTGACGAATGTTTCACCGCGCAGCGGCGACTCGTGATTGAACAAAATGCCATTGCAGGCGAACATGCCATAGGCTTCCCGGTAATTCACCGTGATCCAGTAGGCATAGACTTTCGCCGCGCCGTAAGGCGAGCGCGGATAGAACGGTGTGGTCTCCCGCTGTGGGATTTCGACAACCTTGCCGAACATCTCCGAGGTGGAGGCCTGATAAAAGCGCGTGCGCAGACCGAGGATGCGGACAGCCTCGAGCAGCCGCAACGTCCCGAGGGCGTCCGAATTAGCCGTGTACTCAGGAGTCTCGAAGGAGACGCCTACGTGGCTCTGCGCAGCGAGATTGTAGATTTCGTCGGGCTGCACCTGTTGGACGATGCGTATCAGATTGGTCGCATCGGTCAGGTCGCCGTAATGCAGGATCATGCGTACCCCGGATTCATGCGGATCCTGATACAGATGGTCGATGCGATCGGTATTGATGAGAGAGGCGCGTCGCTTGATGCCGTGGACCTCGTACCCCTTGGACAGCAGCAGCTCCGCAAGATAGGCACCATCTTGCCCTGTAACGCCTGAAATCAGTGCCTTGCGCGTGCTCAAATGTGATTCTCCGCTATCAACCATGCCGCAGCTCGAGGCAGACTTGAGTGGGCTCATTAAGATTCAAAATCATACGGTGCGCGCCCTTCGATGTCTCGCTGGCTCGAAGCGACTGCGACGGATTTATCGATCGGCGACTCTCGAGGATGGGTGACGCCACTTTGCGACGTTAGGCAGAGGCCGCGGGACCCTCATAGCGACAGGTGTCGAACGCTGGTCGGGGCGCCGCAACCTGCGAGGCGCCGCAATGTGTGACGTAGTTATCACATCGTCCAGATTGTCCCTGTCTGTCATGTTTTCGTGCGTCTGGATTTTGCGACTGCGATTCTTCATTTAAATCATAGGCCTATCTTTCGCCCCATTGTTGCTGTCGGCGGACGCCTACAAACCATACTCTAAAATCACGAAGTGTTGCATTAAATATCAATATAATCAATAACTTATACGTATGGCACGACAGTTGCATTCATAATCTGTGCTTCAAGAGTCGGCCTGCATCACTGTGGTTCGACTCCAACGGGCAAACCCGGCCGAAAGGCGGGGACGCAAAGCTTCCGGTCTAAGGGCTATCGCCTAAGACAGCGGGGTTGCCGGGATGAGGATATCCCGAAATTCACGACGCAGTAAGCCGTGATGCACCCCTCCGCTGACTTGGCTCCCGAGGACCGCTTATCAGGGATCGGTTCGGGGGTCAGGATGCGAAAGTCGATTGGGACATGGTGTGTGGTGGCGGTGACGCTACTGGGTTTGGCTGGCTGCGGAGGCGAGGCGGCGAGTACCGCGACTACTGGCAGTACTGCTGCCGGCACTTCTGGTTCGACACAGACGAGCACCGGGTCGACGACGAGTGGCAACAGCAATTCCCTCCAGCCCAGTCTGATCTCGGGTTCTCCGCCGACGATTGTCGGTGTTGGCCAGGCGTACGTGTTCCGGCCGACCGTTTCGGCTCCCACCGCTGTCACCTTCCACATCGCCGGTAAGCCTTCGTGGGCCTATTTTGACAGCGCCACAGGCACATTATCAGGAACGCCGACGAGCGCCGACGTCGGCGTCAACATCGGTGTCCAGATCACTGCGTCCAACAACACCATGACGGCAGCACTGCCGGCCTTCGAGATCACTGTGACTTCGCCTGCGAGCGGATCGTCAGGCATCACGACAGGATCCACCTCAGGTTCCGCCGCTACGTCATCAATCACCCTGAGCTGGACGGAGCCGACTACCGATACCGACGGATCCCCGCTGACCAATCTTGCCAGCTACATCGTCTACTACGGCACTGCTTCGCAGGCGTATACCAACACGATTGTGGTGTCGAACCCCGACGAGCTGAGCTACGTGGTCGGGTCACTCGTTGTCGGGCAGACGTATTACTTCGCAGTAAAAGCCGTCACATCATCGGGAACACAAAGTGGCTTCTCGCCGGAAGTATCAACGACGATCTGACTTATCGCAGTAGACCAAACACGGCGACACTGATCGACCAGCTACCGCGCCGCTGCCGTGGATTGCTGCCCCTCTTTAGAGGATGCTCTGCTCAAATAAGGTGTCCTGCAGATAGGAACGTCCTATCAGGCGTGCCTTATGTGAATTGCGTCACCATTCTGACCCCCAGGATCCTGCGCTTGGAGCACCAGTCCGGAAAACGTGAAGCCGTCGCTGCCTAGTCAGGGCCCTGAAAGTTAGCATTCGGCGAAAGAGCTGTGACAACGAAGCGTGGGTCGATGGCCCTGCAGCGAACGGTGGCGTGATCGTCTCCATTCGGTAATTCAACGAGGTATTGCGATGCGGCGGATTTGTGTCGGCGTTTTCCTGATCGCATTGTCCACGTTGGCGTTGGAACTGCTGCTCACGCGAGTGTTCGACGTAATTCTGGCTTCGAATATCTCCTACTTCATCGTGACGTCCGCGGTCTTTGCCATGGGCCTCGCGGGCATCTATGTGTCGCTGCGTCCACGGGCGATCAATAAAGACATCCGCCCGCTGGCGAGCGGCCTGGCGGTGATCCTGGCGCTGGTGTCCGCATCTCTCGTTTTCATGATCAACCATCTGCCGTTCAATCCCGATGAGATCACCAAGCACCCCCTGATCCAGATCGGATACTTCGTCGGCATTTACGTAACATTGTTGATTCCATTCTTTCTGGCCGGATTCATCATCGTCGCGGTGTTCTCCACCTACGCGGTGAAGATCCAGACGCTCTACTTCTGGGATTTGATCGGGGCCGGCGTCGGCTGTGCGCTGATCGTGCCGTTCGTCCCGATGATCGGCCCCGGCGGCATCACCTTCTGCGTCGCGGGTCTCGCGCTGGTCGCCGCGGCTCTATTCAGTTCAAACTCGAAAATGGCTCTCGTGTACGTGGCGGCCGCGGTCGCGGTAACTGCTGTCCCATTCACGCGGACGCCTAAATACATCGATTTCGACAACCACATGGAACACCGGGGTATCGTGGCGGCCAAGGCTGCTGGCCGCCTCGAGTACACCAAGTGGGACCCGATCTCGAAGATCGAGGTCCTGAACATGCCCTTTACCCCCGCCGAGGTAGCGGCCACCTGGCGTTGGTGGACTGGCGGCGACCGCAAACATATCGCCTACGACGGTGGTATCCAGAGCAGCTTCTTCTACAAGTTCGATGGCAATCTGCCGAAACTACGCGCGGACATTGCGCGCAATCGTATGATAGCGCGCGAGCAATTCTGGCAGATATCGGTCATCGCGGCGGACTATCTCAAGCGCGATACCAACGCTGACGTGCTGGTGGTAGGAAGCGGGGGCGGACATGACACCAAGGCCGCACTTACCTATGGCGCGGGACACGTGGACGCGGTGGAAATGGTGTCTGCCGTCGTGGAACTTGGCAAGCATCAATATGCTTCCTATATCGGCAACATCTTCAACAACCCGAAAGTGCACGCTCTGGCGGGCGAGGGCCGCAGCTTCATCCGGTCCTCACATACGCTCTATGACATCATACAAATTTATAGCAACTACACTAGCTCGAGCATCTCGCAGGGCAACGGTGCAGCCGGCCCCCAGTACCTGCAAACCGTCGAGGCGTACGCGGAGTACTTCACACATCTGAAGCCGGATGGGATCCTGCAGATCCATCATCATCTGTACCCGCGCATGATTTCCACCGCCGCCGTCGCCTGGAAAAGGCTGGGGCGTACGGACTTCGAGAAGCATGTGGCGGTATTCACCACGCCGGTGGAGAACGATCTGCCAACCGTGCTGTTCAAGATGGACCCATGGACCCAAAAAGAGATTGACGAGCTGAAGGCCCTGCTCAGTCCTCCCGGACTGGATCCGTTCTATTCATATACACTGGTCGAGGATCCCCTCAATCCTAAGGCCGATCTCCTATCCCACGACTTTTACAGCGGTGACTTGCCGAAGAGCGTCTCCGACAAAACGCCCGTGGCGGTAACTCCGGTAACGGATGACAGACCTTACTTCAACATGTACCGCAAACATTTGGGCATCATTGCGGCCGATCCGCAGAATTTCATCACGGCGGCGATGATACAGGTCGTCAATGACGGACTGCGGTTTCATGGTCTCATACCGTTGGAACTGATCCACCTGATCGGCGCAGGGGTGGTCTCTATCGTGTTCATGTGCGTGTTCGTATTCCTGCCGCTGCGTTTCTCGCGGGTGGGCAGGGAAGACGGGGCGAAGGCGGCGCCGCTACTGGTGTATTTCTCCTGCCTCGGCCTGGCGTTCATCACCATCGAGCTGACGTTCATACAGAAATTCATGCAGCTGGTGGGAAGCCCGCTCTATACCTACTCGACGGTGATCTTTGCGCTGTTGTGCTCTTCGGCTCTGGGCAGTCTGGCGTCCGCCAAGGTTGCTCCAGCGGGCACGACGCGTTGGCGGGTGCCATTCGCTGCCATCATCGTATTGCTGGTGGCGTTCGTGTTGCTGCAATCGACTCTGTTCCGCATCGGGCTGAGCTTTGCTCTGCCGGGTCGAATTTTGTCGACAGCCCTGATGATCTTCCCGATAGGATTCTTCCTCGGGATGCCATTCCCGTTGGGAGTGCTTTCCATCGCGGGTCGCTCACGGGGCGCCATTGCATGGGCGTGGGGCATGAACGGTGCCTTTACCATCATCGGTGGGGTGTCGAGCGTGCTGCTCAGCGTCCTGTACGGCTTCACGGTGACGTTGCTGACGTCGACCGTCGTCTACCTGATCGCTGCAGTCGTCTATCCCAGGCTCAGTGGCGCGCGCGAGGTCCAGGCGCACGCGTGGGTGGCGCGTGCAGAGACGCCGGCCTGAGGAGCCTCGCGGCCGCCCGATTGCTGGAATCAGGGCAGGGCAATTCGCAAAATCGAGTTCTCCACTGAATCGGCCACTGCCAGTCGCAGATTACCTCCGGTGTTGCCGATGACGGCGATCCCGGATGGGGCACTCATCGACCCCGGAAGGTTGCCAACCACTACTCCCAGCGTCCCGTAAGTGCCTGCCACGGTGCTGACCACACCCGCCGGAGTGATCATTCGGACCGCGCTGTTGTTCGCATCGCAGACATAGAGATTCTCATTGGAGTCCACCGCAATCGCGACTGGCCAGTTGAAGAGGGCGCCTGTGCCGGTGCTGGCGTCCTGATAGCCTGGAGTGAAGGCAGTTCCTGCCACGGTCGACACCGCATTGTTGGTCACGTCCACTTTTCGTATCAGCTCATTGTCCCGGTCCGCCACGTAGATGACGACACCACTCTGATTTGGATCCACCACCAGGCCGCGTGGCCCCTGAAAGGTGGCGGACAACAATGCGCCATCGTCGTTACCACCAACCCCGGAGGTGGAACCGGCAATCGTCGAGACCGCGCCGGTAGTGGCCAACATGCGAATGGAATTGTTACGCCAATCCGCGATGTAGACGTTGTTACTGCTGTCGATGGATACGCCCGTCGGCTGACCCAACGTATTGGTTCCCAGTGGGCCGTTGGTGTTCCCGACCGAGCCGGCGATACCCGCGACTGTTGTGACGTTCGCTCCCGGCATGGTGATTTTCCGAATGGTGGCATTGCCGGTGTCGGCGATATAGAGATTGCCGAGTGAATCCACCACGATGCTGCGCGGTCCGTTGAACTGTGCCGCCGAACCGGCGCCGTCCGATGAGCCCGCCACGCCGGGCTGCCCCGCAAGCGTGGACACACTGCCGCCGGGAGTAATCATGCGAATGACGTTGTTATACCAATCGGCCACATATATGTTGCCGGTCGGATCCGTGCCGACACCATGAGAGTCATCGAATTTCGCGTTCGTGCCGACGGCGGCGTCCTGATAGCCACGACCGCCAATGTTGCCAGCAAATGTTTGAACGACGGCGCTGCTGATGGTAATGGCGCGAATCAGGCTCGTGGCGGCGTCTGCGACGTAGACGGTGGTGCCGTCCGTGGCAATACCGGTGGGAGTGAAGAATAACGCAGCCGATCCCGTGCCATTGGTGAAGCCGGAGGCTCCAGCCGTACCCGCCAGTGTGGTCACCGTCTGGGTGGAAACTGCCACGGCACGAATCGTGTTGGAGACCTGGTCGGCGACGTAGAGGTTGGCTCCCATTGGATCCACGGTGAGCGCGCTGGGGCCGTCAAATACGGCGTTACCACCGATCCCGTCAGAATGTCCGAACTGGCCCGCAGTGCCTGCAAGCGTGGAGACAGCACCGGCCGATGTGATCATCCGTATTACCGAGTTCTGTGTGTCGGCGATATAGAGAGTGCCCGAAGCATCAAGCGCCACATCTTCAGGGCCGTCAAAGCGAGCAGTGGTGGGAGAGGATGCGACGTCAAGGTACCCGGCTTGTCCCGCGGCGCCGGCGTAAGTCATCACCTGGCCAGCAGGGGTGACCGTACGGATGGTTGAATTGTTCTTATCGGCAACGTAGATGAGGGTGCCAGTGCTGTTGACTGCGATGCCCTCTGGCGTATTGAACTGCGCAGCGCTGCCGGATCCGTCGCTGCTGCCGCCAAATCCGTTGCCGGCGAGTGTTGTCACGACGCCGGCAGGGGTAATCATGCGCACGGCATCATTGCCTGTGTCTGCGACGTAGACATTACCATTGCCGTCCACGGCCACGGCCTGCGGGCTGTTGAACAGTGCAGCAGTCCCGGTGCCATCGGCAAAACCAAATATATGCGCGGTACCGGCGAAGGTGGTGACCACCCCAGCGGCGGTGATCTTGCGAATCGTATGGTTCGCCGTGTCGGCGACGTAGATCAAGTTGTTGACAGTGTCGACCGCGGCACCTGCCGGTTCATAGAAGGCGGCGGCTGCACCGGTGCCGTCGATGTTTCCGACGCCACCTAACTGACCGGCAATGACACTCAAAGTATGGTTGACCGCGAGGACTGCGGTTTGACTGGTGACCGTGCCGATGCTGTTGGTCACCACTACCTGGAATTGAGCCAGGTCGTCAGCCGCTGTGGGCGAGCTCACGGTGTACGAAGCACCGGTGGCGCCGGAAATATTGGTGAAGGTACCTCCGACGTTGCGCTGCCACTGATAGGTCGGAGTCGGCGTGCCAGTCGCCGCGACGGTGAATGTCGCCGGAGACCCGGCGACCACTGTGGCGTTGGTGGGTTGGGTGCCGATCGTCGGCGTGCCGGTAACCGTGAGGGTCGCCACGTTGCTGGTGACGCTGCCTACACTGTTGGTGACCGTCACACTGAATTGAGCATTGTTGTCGCTGCTTGGAGTATTGCTGATCGAGTAGCTGGAACTGGTCGCGCCGGCGATGTTCGTACTGCCCTGCTTCCACTGGTAAGTCGGGGCTGGGTTACCGGTGGCCATGACGCTGAACATTGCGGTCGATCCCGCGGTCACGGTGAGGTTGCCCGGCTGGGTCGTAATCGCCGGTGGGCTGGTGACCGTGAGAGTTGCCGCGCTGCTATTGACACTACCGGCGCTGTTGGAGACCGTCACAGTGAATTGAGCAGTGTTGTCGCTGCTTGGAGCACTGCTGATCGAGTAGCTGGAAGCAGTCGCGCCAGTGATCGGCGTACCGTTCTGGTTCCACTGGTAGGTCGGGGCCGGGGTTCCGGTGGCCGTAACACTGAATATCGCGGCCGATCCTGCGGCCACGGTGAGGTTGGCCGGCTGCGAGGTGATGGTCGGCGCAACCGAGCTGCCGCCGGCAGGCCCGACTGTGAGCGTAGCCACATTGCTGGTGACATTGCCGGCACTATTGGTGACCGTTACCGTGAATTGAGCACCGTTGCTGCTGCTTTGGGCACTGCTGATCGCGTAGTTGGCACTAGTTGCGCCCGCAATTGGCGTACCGTTCTGGTTCCATTGATAGGTTGGGGCGGGGGTTCCGGTGGCCGTGACACTGAACATCGCGGCCGATCCTGCGGCGACAGTGACACTGGCCGGCTGGGCGGTAATCGTGGGTGCACTGTTGACCGTGAGAGTTGCGGTACTGCTGTTGAGACTGCCGGCGCTGTTGGCGACCGTCACAGTGAATTGCGCACCATTGTCGCTGCTTGGAGCACTGCTGATCGAGTAGCTGGCGGTGGTCGCGCCAGTGATCGGCGTACCGTTCTGGTTCCACTGATAGGTCAATGTGCCGCCGCCGGTGGCTGCGACACTGAAGTTTGCCGCCTGACCGGCGGTAACCGTGACGCTCTGCGGTTGAGCGGTAATTGCAACGGCTGATACACCGCCGCTCGAACCGTTGCCGCCGCTGGGCGCACTGGAGCCGCCGCCGCAAGCGGCCAGCAGCGAAACGGCTATCAACACTACGGCACCGCTCAACCATCGCATACACGCACTCACGGAATGGGCTCGGGACATAAAATTGTTCCAATCCTCAAGACGGTTTGGGAAAACTCGCGGTCTTCGAATTTTAAGTAGGCCGCTTCACCGGTTACTGCTGACCTAGATTACACTACTGAGCTGTCGTCTACCTTCCATTTTGGCATTCGGCCATCAACATTTTACGGGGACGCTCCTGAGGGAGTCGTTGCGATTTGACATGTTGATTGGCGCCACGCTAAGCAGTACGTGTCGCTAAGGAGCGACGGCGGCATAGTTTGGTGCCAGAGTCTGCTTCTTCTTGCGCAAGCAGGGTCGCTCCACGCCGATCCAGGATACATAGGCCGCGACGCATGCAAGGCAGGTAATGAGCGCTACGTAGACTCCGCGGCCGACCAGCCCAAATTCGACAAAAACATTGATCAGCAGGCCGTGATAGATATACACGCCGTAGGAAATATCGTTCCCTCGGAGAATCTTATGTGCAAGGGTTGGCGCGCTATAGGCGATCGACACTGCGACAATGGCCAGCACAAGCATGAACGCGACATAAACGGGGGCCGAATACGGGATGATGCGGACCAGGATCAGATAGCCGGCCAACCAGTACAGACCCTTACCCGCAATCCATTTATACCGATAGACCTGCAGACGCTGAAACAGCACTCCGGTCAGGAACAAATAGAAATGTGGAAGGAACGAATAGCGCAGCAACTTGTGAGACAGCGGCTCAACGGCCTGCTCGCGCAGCGGTGCGAAAATCATGCTGGTGCCTAAGGCAATACCAAAGAATAGCCCCCAGGCGAGCCAATAGAGTGCGGTTCGATTGCGCGCCTTGCGAGTCAACCAGTAGAGAACCGGGAGTGCAGCGTAGAACTGCAGTTCGATGGGAATGGTCCAAAGACTGCCGTTGTAGGATCCGAAGCCAAAATCCTTGAGGAAGTGCGGCGTATATATGAGGCCGGCGACTTGACAAATCAGCCACGCAACCGCCTGCCAACGTAGAAATCGAAAGCCGAAAAGGCTCGCGACTATTACCGTGACCAGTAAACAGCACCAAAGTCCCGGAAAAATTCGCAACATGCGATTGCGTGCGTAACTACCAACACTCAAGCTGCGCTCATAGGAGGCGGAGATCAAAAAGCCGCTGATCATGAAGAATACAGGGACTCCCGGAAAAGCATCGACGAGCCACCACCAGTTTGGCTGGGCAATCCCGAGGTGCCACGCGCTATGCCCCATCACGACTTGCAATGCCGCCAGGATGCGTAGGAGATCAAAGTTGTTGATCCGCAATTCTCTTGCCACGATTGACATCCGTTGGGGGCTCAAAGTTGACGCTTACCGTAACACCGTCCCGTAATTCAGCCGCCCGCGTCGGGCATCAGAACTTGATCTTAGGAAGGCAGTCCTCGGAATCCGTAATAGTCGGTAAACCAATCAACGAAGTTGCGCACCCCCACCTCGATGGGCGTGTCCGGCTTATAGCCAACGTCGGAGATGAGTTCGTCGACATTCGCAAAGGTGTCCGGCACGTCGCCCGGCTGCAGCGGCTTCATGATTCGTTCTGCTTTGCGGCCCAGACACTCCTCGAGTACCTCGATGTAGCGCAGGAGCTGAATCGGCCGATTGCTGCCGATATTGTAAAGCCTGTAGGGAGCACTGCTGGAGGCGGGATCTGGATTGGAGCTGTCCCAATCGGGATCAGGACTCGCGACGAGGTCAGTCACGCGCAATAGTCCCTCGGCGATGTCCTCGACATAGGTGAAGTCGCGCGTATGGTGGCCCTGATTGAACACCTCGATCGGCCGCCCCTCGATGATCGCGCGAGCGAACAGAAACAGCGCCATGTCCGGACGGCCCCACGGTCCGTAGACAGTGAAGAATCGCAGCCCCGTTGTCGGCAGCCCGAACAGCGCCGAATAGGTATGCGCCATGAGTTCCGTGGAGCGCTTGCTGGCTGCATACAGTGATAGCGGGTGCGAGGCTGGTTCATGGACGGTGAAGGGCATGCGCGTGCTCGCGCCGTAGACCGAACTGGTCGAGGCATAGACCAGATGTCCAACGCCGTGATGACGGCAGCCTTCAAGCACATTGAGGGTGCCAAGCACGTTGCTGTTGATGTAACTGTGCGGATCCTGCAGCGAATAGCGTACGCCCGCCTGCGCAGCCAGGTGCACCACGCGATCGAATTTCTCGTGAGCAAAGAGTTCTGCCATCCGCATCTGATCCGATAGGTCCAGCCGCACGAAGCGAAATCCGGGCTGTGCCTGCAGCCGTTCGAGCCGTGCAGTCTTGAGAGTCACGTCATAATAGTCATTCAGATTGTCGAGTCCGACGACCTCTTCGCCGCGGCCGAGGAAGCGCAACGCCGTAAACGAGCCGATGAATCCGGCCGCACCGGTCACCAGTATTTTCATGGCTGCGGCCTCCGCCTACAGTCGGCCATCGACATCTTTCGCAGGAAGCACGTACTTGATATCGAAAAGCACGTGATTGCGGCGGCACAACCGCCGCATGGCTGCTGCTCCCATCGACTTGAATTCCCGATGCGCCACCGCGATTACAACCGCATCATAACGGCCCGGCTGCAACTTACGCACAGGCTTTATGCCGTACTCGCGCCGTGCTTCGGCCGAGTCGATCCATGGATCATGAACGTCAACCGATGCGCCGTACGTGTGCAGTTCGCGAACGATGTCGACAACTTTGGAATTGCGCAGGTCCGGGCAATTCTCCTTGAATGTCAGGCCGAGCACCAGCACACGTGCGCCGTTGACATGGATGCGCTTGTGGGCCATGAGTCGCACCAGTTCGGATGCGACGTGTATCCCCATGCTGTCGTTGAGTCTCCGGCCCGCGAGAATCATTTCCGGATGAAAGCCGACCTCGGTCGCCTTGTGCGTCAAATAGTAGGGATCGACCCCAATGCAGTGTCCGCCCACCAGGCCAGGCCGAAACGGCATGAAATTCCACTTCGTGCCCGCCGCCTGCAGCACTTCCTCCGTGTCAATGCCGAGCCGCTTGAATATGAGCGCCAACTCATTGATCAGGGCGATGTTGACGTCACGTTGCGTGTTCTCAATGACTTTTGCGGCTTCAGCGACGCGAATACTGCTTGCCCTGTGCGTGCCTGCGGTCACAATCGCGCCGTAGAGCTGGTCAACGAATTTCGCCGCCTCGGGCGTTGAACCCGAGGTTACCTTGCGTATCGTGGCGAGGCGATGGTCCTTGTCGCCGGGGTTGATGCGCTCCGGGCTGTAGCCTACAAAAAAATGCCGGTTGAACTTCAGTCCTGATACGCGCTCGAGAATGGGAACACAGATTTCCTCCGTGCATCCGGGGTACACGGTGGATTCGTAGACCACGACGTCACCCTTCTTGAGTATTCCTCCGATTGATTCGCTCGCCCTCATTAGCAGCGTGAGGTCCGGCTGCTTGAATTCGTCGATCGGTGTGGGAACGGTGACAATCATGACGCTGCAGCGCCTGAGATCTTGGAGAGTGGCCGTAAAACTCAGTCGCGAGGAAGCATGAAGCTCCTGCGGCGTGGCCTCCATCGTGGAGTCGTGTCCGGCCTTCAATGCACGAATGCGTTCAGGCTTGATGTCGAACCCCATGGTCTCGAAGTGCTTGCCAAATTCTACCGCCAGAGGCAGACCCACGTAGCCCAGACCCACGACGCCGACGCGGCACTTGCGCAGAGTGAACATGCTTATCCTCGCTATTTGCAATGGATAGTAGCAGACGCCTTCGATATTGACCGCCGCCACGGGACGCATTAAGTCGCGGCGTCGACACCGCCTTGTGACCCCGGGGCTTTGGCTTATGGTAGCGTCGCGAGCAGTACAGAGTTCTCAGTCGAATCGGAAATGACCAGTTCCAGTGCCGGACCCGGGATGAATGTAAGGCTTGTTGGTCCGCTCAACCCACCAGGCAGTGGCCCGAGCACGACATTACTTATGCCTGGTGCGCCCACCACGGTCGTAACCACGTTTCCGGCAGTGATTCTGCGCACGGCATTGTGCAGATAATCCGCCACATAGAGATCGCCGGTCGCCGCGTCGACCGCGATTGATCCGGGCCAATAGAAGTGGGCAGCAACGCCGGTGCCATCGACAAAGTCATCCGCCGTCGTCGAACCGGCGATCGTGGTGACCACACCGGCGGGCGTGATCATGCGGATCGTATTGTTGTACCGATCGGCGACATAAAGGTTACCGGTCGACAGGTTGGCGGCAATGCCGTTCGGACCCCAGAATTGCGCGGCGGGTCCGGCGCCATCGGCTGCGCCAGTAGTGCCGGCAGTGCCGGCAAGAGTGGTTACCACGGCGCCAGGCGTGGTGATTCTACGGATAGTATTGTTGCCGTAATCCGTAACGTAGAGAGTGTCGGTCGCATCGATTGCGAGCCCACGGGGGTTATAGAACTGAGCCGCAGGTCCCGTGCCGTCGACTGAGCCGGTCACTCCGGCGGTACCCGCAATGGTGCTGACCACACCGGCCGGTGTGATCATGCGGATCGTGTTGTTGGCCGCGTCGGCGACGTACAGATTTCCGCGCGAATCGACCACCATTCCGTAAGGCTGATCGAAGCCTGCGGCACTTCCCGAACCGTCCGCGGATCCTGCCACACCGGGTGTTCCCGCGATCGTGGTCACCGATCGGTCCGCGGCGATCTTTCGAATGACGTTGTTGCCGTAGTCGGCGACGAAGACATTGCCGGTGCCATCGCTAACGATGTTGTGCGGGTCGTAGAAGCGCGCGGTGCCACCAGGGCCACCGCTGCCATCCGCATATCCGCGTCCACCGATATTGCCCGCGAATGTCGTCACGACCGCACCGGGTGTCGTGACTTTGCGGATGAGGTTGTTGTAAGAGTCTGCGATGTATACGTCGCCGCTCGGATCGACCGCCACACCGAAAGGCAGTGCGAACTGGGCGGCCGTGCCAGTGCCGTCGGCATGGCCCGCCACGCCCACCGCGCCGGCGACGGTGGTCACGACACCTCCGGGCAGCGTCACGCGGCGGATGAGTTGGTTGTGCGTATCGCCTATGTACAAATTGGCGGCCGCGGAGTCAATTGCGATGCCCTCCGGACCATTGAAGACCGCGGCGCTCCCAGTGCCGTCTGCGAAGCCATATCCGCCTACCGCGCCGGCGAGCGTTGTCACCACGCCCGCTGAAGTCACCATGCGTACCGTGCAGTTGAGGTAGTCGATGACGTAGACATTACCTGTAACGGAGTCCACTGCCACACCCGTTGGAATATAGAAGTGGGCCGCAGCGCCCAGTCCGTCGTCGGAGCCGACGACGCCGGGACTTCCGGCCAATGTGCTCACCGTCCCTGCCGGTGTGATCTTGCGAATGGTTTCGTTGCCCGTGTCGGCGACGTACACGTTGCCGTTTGCATCGACTGCGACGCCCTCTGGCACCAGGAATCGGGCCGCTCCAGCCGGGCCATCCGCGGAGCCTGTGGCGCCGTGAAGTCCGGCTAATGTATCGACGACGGCGCCAGGCATTGTGATTCTGCGGATGGTGTCGTTGTTGGTATCGGCCACATAGATGTGCTGGCCAGCCGCGTCGACGGCAATGCCATTGGGAGAATTGAACGTGGCGCTCGCTCCAGGACCATCGCCATCCCCGGTCATGCCGACTACACCCGCGATGGTGCTCACGACTCCTGTGGGCGTGATCATCCGGATGACCTGATTGTTCGTGTCCGCAATGTAGACGTTGCCAGCCGCATCGGTCGCGACTGCCGTGGGGTTGCTGAAGCTGGCGCTGCTGCCGGTGCCATCGGCGCTGCCCACGCCGCCGAGTTTGCCGGCGAGCAGAGCCAAAGTGTGCGTGATGGTGAGGGTGGCAGAATTGCTGGTTACGGTGACGCCCGTCGTATTGCCGACCTGGACAGTAAAGCCCGATCCGGAATCCGCTGCCAACGTCGCGGCGGTGGTGTAGGTGGATGCCGTGCCGCCATTGATCACGACGCCGTTTTCGTACCACTGATAGGTGAGGGGTGCCGTGCCCGAGGCCACGACGCTGAAGGTCGCTGTGCTGCCTATTGGCACCGCCTGCCAGATGGGCTGCGTCACAATGGCGGGTGGAATCGCCGGCGCCGAGGTGACCGTCAGGGTTGCCGGGGCACTGGTTACTGTGCCGGCGTTATTACTCACCATGACAGTAAATGTGGCGCCAGAGTCGGCCGCGCCGATCGTTTGAATCACGTAGCTGGCGCTGTTGGCACCGACGGGTGCGCCATTGCGCAGCCACTGATAGGCCAGCGGCGCGGTGCCGGCGGCGACGACCGTGAAGGTTGCGGTGGAACCGGGCCCGAGCGTCAACGATGCGGGCTGCGTGGTAATCGTCGGCGCAGCAGCTCCGGTGGTGGCGCTCACCGTCAGCGTGGCGGCAGCGCTGACTATATTCCCAGATGGATTAGCCACCATCACGGTGAATTGACTGCCGCTGTCGGTAAGGCTCAGCGCCGACGTCTTATAGCTCGCGGCGGTGCCCCCGGCGATGTTCGCGCCGTTCCTCCGCCATTGATATGTGAGCTGCCCCGCTCCGTTTGCAGTGACAGAGAATGTCGCCGTCTGGCCGATGACGACCGAGGCATCCTGTGGCTGAGTGGAAATCGATAGCGGTACGGCATGTCCAGCAACCAAGGCGCTCGAAATGCTGTCTGATTTAGCGCACGCGGCCAGCAGGCCCGTCGCGCATAGCAGCATCAGCACGGAAATGAACGAACGGTGCGAATTGGATGCGCCGGAGTGGGTCGTCATCGGCGACTTTGGAGCCTCTGTTTTTTGACCGGACGACTATATCCAAAGGACCAGTGGCAAGCTTCAAGATTGCAGGGATCCTGAGAGGTGCATCACACTCGAGCGGCGCACCGGTCAATCGGCGCGGCGCGGCGCTGAGACTGGAGTCACGGCGTGGCAAATCAAGGCAATGACTTTGGTTACGTTTTACCTTAGATTAGGGCGATAGCCGTTGGGAGATTAATGTAAATATGTTTAGAGCGTCCCGCAATATGTTGATCGCGGCCGGTGCACTCGCGTCCGTAGTGCTCGGGTTTGGTGCGCACGCGCAGACTGTACCGGCGGACTATCGCCTGCACCCCGCAGACAAGCTCGACATTTCGGTTTGGAAGGAGACAGAAATGCAGCGGCCGTCCATCGTGATTCCTCCCGACGGCAAGGTATCGTTCCCTCTGGCGGGCCAGATAATGGCCGCCGGCCGCACTGTCACTGAGGTTCGCCAGGAGATCGAACAGAATCTCAAGAAATACATTCCCGACCCGGTCGTTACCGTGAGCGTCGTCGAGACCGCGGGCAATGTGGCGTACGTGATCGGCCAGGTCAACAAGCCGGGGGTATTTCCACTCAATCCGGGCATTAACGTTCTCCAGGCGCTCGCCCTCGCGGGCGGCGGCACAGCTTTCGCGAAGCTGGACAGTGTCATCGTCCTGCGTGGCACCCAAGCATCGCAACGGGTCCTGCCATTTCGTTTCAGTCAGGTGAGCGACGGCAAGAATCTTGCGCAGAACGTCGAGCTGGAGAGTGGCGATGTCATTGTTGTGCCCTGAGCGTTCGTCGCGCCTATGGCCGACGGGCGTGGCGCTGCTGGCGTTTGGCACAACAGCCGCCAGTGCCGACGACTTGTATTTCCAGCCCCGGATGGACGTGCAAGTCAGCGTCAACTCGAATAGAGATCTCGTATCGAGCGGTCCTACGACGGCGAGCGAGGGGTATTACGCCAACTTCGGCGGAACGTTGAATTATCTGACGCCGGATTCAACCGTGATCTTTCGTCCACAGGTTGGCTACGAGGACTATCCGCGGGTCGGTGAAAAGGATTCCTTGGCCATCGCCGATCTTTATTCGGATCACAGGACGGAGCGCAGCGATTTCCTTGTCACGGGGCAGTTCGATCGTCGCAGCACTTATGGTTCCGAACTTGCGGATGCGACGTTCAACACGGTCAATCCGCTCCAGCCCACGGCACCTGACACCGGGCGCATCAACGTAAACGACACTCGAACGCTCGGCACCCTCTCTCCGAACTACACCTACGACCTCACGAAGCGCCTGTCCTGGGCTCTCGGGGGCGTCTTTCAAGACGCGGATTATTCGGGTCCGGGTTCCAACGGGTACGTCCCCTTCACTTACTACGTCGAGTCTACGGCGCTCGGTTGGGCCGCAACGCCCAGGCTTGATGCCAAGATCACCGCGTTCGGTACCCAAGAATCGGCAAAGAACGGCACGGGGTCGGTGAACGGGGGGGGGGTGACGCTCGGATTCGACTACAAATGGTCAACGCAGTTTACTACGCACGTGGAAATCCTCGGCGAGCGAGACAACGCCGACACTCGCATCCCGACGCCGGTTTCGGAGACTTCGACTAGCGGCGGCGCGACCGTTGTAACCACGTGGAAGGGCGAAATCAGCAGCCTCATGTTTGTCGCCGGACGAACTTTCACTCCAAGCGGCGCGGGTGGCAAGTATTCCCTCGATCAGGTACATGTTGAGTACAACCGTGACTTAGCGCCGCGCTGGAAGTTGATCGCTGCCGGGATCTACGATCGCTATACGCCGGTGGCGAGTGCGATCCCAGCCTCTGAGTATACTTACGTCAATGTGGAAGTCTCCGTGAAGTGGCTGTGGACCCCTACATGGTACGTATCAACCGGCGCGCAGTACCTGTTTAACAAACTAGGGCCGCCCCTCGGCAGCGCCAGCAACGATATGCTATACGTCCAATTCGGCTATTTGGGCCTGAGCCGATGAGGATTGCGGGGTAGATATGGCGCTAGGTGAGAAAATCAGCGAATTCGGTACCTATGCGGCGCTGATTCGCAGGCGCCGGGTATGGATCCTCACCATTGTTCCGGCGGTACTGCTGATCTGTGTATTTCTTGCCTTTTGGCTGCCGCCCCAATACCGATCCACAGCAACCATCATTCTTGAGCAGGGCTCAATCCCCCAGGATCTCATCAAGTCCACGGTAAACAGCGCTGAGCAGCAGATCGAAGTACTCGAGGGTCGCGTGATGACCATCGAGGCGCTGCGGGCATTGGTGAAGGAGTACGACCCGTACCCAGATCAGCCCGGCCTTGATATCGACGCGAAGGCGTTGAGGATCGTTAAAGACACTTCGTTCGAGCGCGTCGATCCGGTTACTTTTCTGCCGATGGAGCATTCAAGCGCTGTATCTCTCTATTATCAGAACCCCGATCCCCAACGCGCCAGCATTGTGGCGCGCAAGCTCGCGAATCTGTTCCTGACTTACCATCAGCGCGTGCGTCAGGAGGCTGCGAAAGCTGCGGCGCATCTTGTGCAGAAGCAGGCGGACGACCTCACCCAGCAATTGCAGGCGGTCGACTCGGAGTACGCGCGCCTGCGCAATGCAAACGGAGGCACGCTACCGGATGCCGACGGGCGTGGTGAGGATGAACGCTACCGTGCGGAACATGATCTCGAGGACACCGAGCGGCAGCTGCGGGCGGCGCAGGAGCAGGAATCCCAATTTAGCATTCAGTTGAGCAATACCAGCCCCAACCTGATGACGAGCAAGGGCGACATGACCGACATCGCGACGGTCAGGGCACAACTCGCTGAAGCCCTGCAGAAATACACTCCCGAACATCCTGATGTAAAGCGCCTGCAGCGCGCACTGGCGGAACTGCAGGCCCAAGGCGCACAAGCCACGCAAGGCAAAACAGGCGCTACGCTCGCGGCCACCGCCGACAATCCTGAATATCGCAAGACGGCGAGTCAGCTGGCAGCCGCACGCGCCGACGTCGCGGCCCTGCAGGACTCAGTCGCGCGCGAACGCGCTCAGTTGGCGCAGTACACGGCCACCGTCGATCCCTCTGCGGCCCTTGAGCGGCAGGTCGCGGACCTGGCGCGACGACGCGCCAGCCTACAGTCCCAGTTCCAGGCGGTCCAGGAGACATTGAAGAGCGCGGAATTCGGCCAGCAGGTCGAGTCCGACCCGCATCATGCCGAACACTTCGCCCTGATCCAATCGCCATATCCGGCGTCACAACCGTATTCGCCCAATCGGCTTGGGATCATCCTCCTGGGCCTTGTGCTGGGCGGAGCGCTGGCGGCGGGAGCCGTTGCGATCACCGAGAGTAGCGATCCCACTGTTCGTGGCGCGATCGATATCGCATCGCTTGGCAACGTGACAATCCTGGGCAACATTCCCGTGATCCTGCTGCGCAAGGACCAAATCCGCAGCAGGCTCATTTGGGGAGGGGTTACAGCCGTTTACATTGCCGCGTTGGTGGTCGTAATCATCACGGTGAGCCGGGCACAGGCGCGCGTTCATCATTCTGAGCAGACTGCGGCGCTGGCCGCAAACGGTTTCTGAACCATGAGCATCATTGAGGGAGCATTAAAGCGCGCGAAGAAGGCGGACCCGGGCGGGGAACGAGCTCGCGAGGCAGCGTCGCGTGCGGGAACGGCCGATGGCCGCGGGGACCGTCGTCAGCAAGCGGCGGTCGTTTCAGCTGTGCTAAATACGTATCCCGTCCTGCAGGCGGACGCGCGAATCTGCGAGCAGGCGCGCGTCGTGCTCTCGGAGAGCGATGATCACTCCGACACCAAGGCGCTCGACTCGTATCGGATCGTGCGCACGCGCTTGCGTCGCGCACTCGGCTCGCGTGATGCGGCCAGCATTGGAATCATCAGCGCCGGGCGAAACGAGGGTAAGTCCCTCACATCGGTCAACTTGGCCCTGGCATTCGCGCGGGAAAGAAAACAAAACGTCTATTTGTTGGATCTGGATCTGCGCAATCCCTCGGTGTGCGGCATGCTTGGCGTGGCGCCGAATGTGGAAATCGGCAACTACCTTGCCGGCGCAGCGCCGGCGGAGACGGCGTTCTTCACTTTTGGCGTTGAGGGTGTAGCAATAGCCGGTGGTACTGCTCGACATGTGAACTCCTCGGAGTTACTCTCCGGCACTGCGCTGCCGCAACTGTTCCAGTACCTGCACAGCGTTGACCCGCAGGCCCTCGTCCTGGTTGACCTGCCGCCGTTATTGCCCAGCGCCGACGCCCTAATCGTGGCGCCACACCTGACGACGACACTGCTGGTGGTTGCCGAAGGCGTCACGCGCCGCGATCTGCTGCAGCGCGCAGGTGAGATGCTCGCCGGAGTCAACGTTGCGGGTGTGGTCATGAATCGGTCGCACGAAGCCGCCGAGAACTACTACTATTAGACGCCTTTCGGCGGGCGGGACCGATGGAGCTTTATAGCCCCCAGCGAGCGCGCCGCGCCCTCTTTTACACCATCGGCTTCCGCGCCGTCTCGCAGGTCGCCACGGTCCTGAGCTACGTGGTGCTGGTGCGCGGCCTGTCCGAGCAGGCACTCGGCGTTTACAGCCTGCTGTACTCGGTCATCCCCATCGTGGGTACCGTTGCCTCGTTCGGGCTCGACCAGGTATTGAAGCGCTTTCAGCCGGAGTATCTGCGGGCGGGCAACACGGCTGCCGCAGCCTGGCTCGTACGCGTGGTGACGGCCAGTCGCTTCGTATCCAATGTCGTATTGCTGCTGGTGATCATCGCCGCCTGGAACATTGTCTCCCGCCCTTTCCATCTAACGGGTCACCGCCAAGACTTCGAGGTATTCAGTCTCGTTGTACTGCTGAATTTCCAGGTGATATTGCTGCAGAGCTCGCTCGCGGCACATATGCAGCAGCGCTACAGCGTTGGGTCCGTGGCTGTACTGGGAATCGGTAAACTCGTGGCCTACTGTCTGGTCTACGAATGTTTTCTTTTCACTCTCCGCGCCGCATTGATCGGCGACCTCGCAGCGTTTGCGCTGACCTACGGTTATCTGCTGATATCGCACTGGCGGCATACCCGACCCGCCGACAAGGAGCTTTCCTGGTGTCCGGTCGCCGCCGAGCGCAAGCGCCTGTGGCGCTACGCACTAACGAACAATTTCAATGAAAGCAGTTCACTGCTGCTATATGTACAAACGGACAACTTCTTCATCGCGGCATTGATGAGTCCGCTTGCGGTAGGTGCCTATGCGTTCTATGCACGGCTGAATGAGATGGCGGCCAACCTCATACCGACGCGCTTGTTCGAGAACGTAGTACAGCCGCTGTTCTATTCTACGCGACAGGAGGAGGCGGCGCAGCGCTTGCCGCGCTATGTCACGCTGCTAATCAACATCAGTATGCTGGTGCAGTGGCCACTGTTCGCCTTCTCGCTGGTGTACCACAAGGAGCTAGTGGTTTTGGTCTTCCATGGCAAGTTCGTCGAGTACTCGAATCTGCTGCCGCTTGTCGTGGGTTTTGCGGTCACCAGCAGTGTGATCTCCACCCCAATCACCATGACGGCGCTGTACGGCGAACGACCATCCCTGATCCTTCGTAGTCAGCTGTTCGCTATTTATCAAGTAGTCGCGATGTTCACGCTTGTGCCGCTGTTCGGGCTGTACGGAGCGGCGATCGCGACTGGGACACTACATCTGTTCAGAAACCTCTGGGTCTGGTGGCATGTGCGCAATACTGCCCGCTGGCTGAACGTCCGTGCGGCGCTGGGAGTAGGATGCGTAATTTGGGGGGTAGCGATTGCCTTGTGCTTCGGTATCAAATTTGTGTGGCACACGCCACCTCTGGTGCAACTCCTCATCGGTGCAGTCGTGTGCGTGATCGGAACACTGGTATATCTGCGCAGCGCGGCTATGGCGCAGTCCGACCGCGAGATCATCGCCGGCGTCCTGCACGGTCGGGAGTCCAGAATATTGCGCTGGGTGGGTCTTGCGCCTCAGGGCGGCGCAGCGGCCATCTCTGCGGGGGGGGGCAGCGGATGAGTATTCCAGGGCGCGTCAATGTGATCGGCTCCTGGGTAAATGTGTGCGACATGAACACTGCAATCGCACTGGTGGACGCGCGGCTGCAGACGGGCGAAGGAGGGTATGTCTGCTTCACGAATGCGCACACGTCGGTCCTCGGTCGCCGTGATCCGGGCTTTCGCGCCATTACCAATCGATCGTATCTGAGCGTCGCCGACGGCAAGCCAGTCTATTGGCTCGGCCGCCTCAAGGGGCGCCCGATCGGTCATGTACCCGGCCCCGATTTTTTCCTGAAGGCGTTCGAACGGCTTCCTCACCGCCGGCACTTTCTGTATGGATCGACTCCGCGGGCCATAGAGTTTCTGCAGACGCGTCTTCGGGCGATTGTGCCTGGCGCACAAGTAGTCGGCGCGTTGTCGCCGCCGTTCCGTCCACTCAGTCCGGAGGACAAGGCGCAGCACTACGCGACCATTCGCGCAGCTTCGGCTGATTTTGTCTGGGTTGGACTCGGTGCGCCCAAGCAGGAGCAGTGGATGGCGGAGGCTGCGCCGCACCTGAGTCCCTGCATCCTGTTCGGCGTCGGCGCTGCCTTCGACTTTCATGCGGGGACCATTCCCCGCGCGCCGCCGGTAATGCGCGCACTTGGGCTGGAGTGGTTGTCCCGCCTGTCACAGGAGCCGCGGCGCCTGTGGAAACGTTATCTGATCACTAACAGCCTGTTCGTGGCTTACGCCTTCAAGGATTTACTTGGCGGCGGCTCCGACCCGCAGTCACAGCAGTCCTGAGCCGGGCTGGGGGTATTCCGGAGTAGAGACCGTGGAACGGATTGCGATATTTTACCCGACCGATCCGCTGGGTCATGTGCCCGGCGGAATTGACACCATTATACGCGGTATTCTCAAGTGGGCACCGGCGGGCCACGAATACACGCTCTTCGGAGCAACGAGCGATGCCCATGCACGGCCAGTTGATCATGAAGTTGTGCTCGGCAATGGTTGCCGATTTCTTCCCCTAGTGAGCATAGATCCGAACGCAAGGCGCACAGCAGTGCCGGTGACACTTAGATACATGCTCGCCTTGCGGCGCTATGTCGGTCAAGGCAAGTGTACGGCCTATGACGTGCTCGACTTCCATCGGATCGATCTGGCGTGGCTGTTCCGCCGCGACGGGCGGCCGCAGAACTTTGTGATCCATCAGGACATGACCATACTGCGCGACCGCAACTGCGACATCATGTGGCGGCATGCCCCGTGGCTCTATGAGCTCATCGAGCGCCGACTTCTCCCCAATGCGCGGCATGTTTTCACGGTACGCCGCTCCGCCGTCGAGCGCTACGGCGCGATGTATCCGGCGTTCGCGTCGCGCATTTCATTCCTGCCGACGTGGTTCGACTCTACGATCTTTGTGCCACCCACCGACGTACAGGAGCAAAGCGCCCAGCGCGCGGCGCTGCGCAGAGAGCTTGCTCTGCCCGGTATGAGCCGATTACTTGTATCGGTGGGGCGGTTCGACCGACAGAAGGATCCGCTGCTTTTGCTGCGGGCATTTGCCGAAGTAGCAGCCGCAGCAGCCGACGCGCATCTGCTGCTGATCGGCGACGGGGTCCTCCACACGCAGGTCGAGCAGTTGCGCGCCGAACTTGGCCTGCAGAATCGTGTTCACCTGCTTGGAGTGATGCCTCCGGAAAAGATCGCGCGAATGCTCCGGGGCAGTGACCTGTTCGTCCTATCGTCCGCCTATGAGGGCATGCCGATTGCGGTCCTTGAAGCGCTCGCCACCGGCTTGCCGGTGGCGAGTACGAACGTGGGTGAGATCTCACTCGTCGTGCAGAACGGCGTAAACGGACACATGTGCGCCGCTCGCAGCGTTCAAGGACTGGCCACAGCTATCAGCGCGACGCTGAGCGAGGCTCCCAGAATCAGCGGTGCACCATGTACCCTGTCAGTCGAGCCGTATCGACCGCAGCAGGTTCTCCGCCTGATATACGATAATCATCACGCGCAGTTGGGCGATAAATCTTTGTTGTAACTCAGTCTCAAGACCGTCCAGATTATTCGATGCCTTGAGCAAGCCGCGGAAATCAATCGGTCAATCTATGGGGTTAACTCAATCCGAAAGCCGTTTTCTTATTTTGGCACAGGGTCCTTCAACGTAAACGTAGAATAACCAGGCAATTCCCATAGCGATTGCAAACGACAATCCAAGCTGCGTCGGGAGCGAAAAGTCGGGCGCATGCTCGCGGACGGCAAATATAACCGGATAGTGTATGAGGTAAAGAGAATAGGAGAGCAGACCGACGAACGCCACCGGCCGAGCGTTAAGGAAACGAAATGGCAACCAGTTGGGAAAACGGATCGCAGCGACAAAAATGGGCATGAGGGCCGCGCCTTGTAACGAATAGCGTACCGTTTCACGAAACGCTGGATCTCTGAAGGCCAGACAGGCAAGTAGCACCAGCACCGAGGCCGGTACGACGATATACTTCCAATATTTTTCGCGCGGCTTCCAAGCGTCGAGGACGGGGTTGTTCCAAACTGCCAGCGCGCAGCCGAACAAAATTGAATCGATTCGCGTATCGGTTGCGAGGTACGTGTGATCTGACGAGGCGTGCATTTTGAGCACCAGCACACATCGCCATGCGAGCACTATGCCGCATAGGGTCCACAGTAGTACTGCTTGCTGTCGCCCGCTCATTTGGAGCTTGCGCATTGCTATGTACAGCCATGGGAACACCAAATAGAAGTGCTCCTCGACCGCCAGCGACCAGTACACGTCTGTTCCGGCCGGGATGCCGCGAATCCCATGGAGCATAATCCAGTAGTTCGTGACATGCAGTGCCTGCGCGCTCATCGCCCGCGGCTGCAAGGTCCCCGTAGGTTCAAGCAGCAGAGTGTACGCCGTGGTTAGAACGATGACCAGGTAGAAGGAAGGCCAAATCCGCAAAATTCGGCGCAGCCAGAAGTGCCGCAAATTCAGGAAGCCGTTTTTGTCATGCTCCGCACGCATCAGCGTGGTAATGAGAAATCCGCTTAGGAAAAAAAATATTGTTACACCGAAACCACCAGGAACGAAATTTACAAAATCCATGTGTGCGATAAATACGAGCAAAAAGCTGACTGCACGCAAGCCATCCAGTGACGGAATATGACGTGTCACGGAACTAGATCCTCAAATTGAAGATGCGCCCGAGCGGAGATTACTAGAGATTGCGACGTCAGTCTGGTCGCTGTGGGGTCCGGGTTCCGCCCGACGCGTCGCAGATCGTTGACGAGGAATATGCGCAAGTTGGCGCATTCCGCGTTGCAGTTGTGTGTCTACATTCGCGGCTCAGCGGGAGCTCCAGCGGAAGGAAATAGACATGCGAGAAGTGGGGCCGCCCTCTCCTGTGAAAGGTCAGGGGCTATTGGGTGTTACACCCAGTAGCATAGTTAGTGGGGCAAGTCGAGTGAATGCGGAAATTTACCGCGTTGAGGGCGGCTGTGATCGACGGCCATTCGGTCAAAGGATAAGAGACCTGCCCGTTTGGAATATCGGCCCATACCACATGTGACGCCTCGAGGGTACCGTAGGCGTACGCTTCGGTGCCCGCCGATGTCTGCGTGGGAAAACTGTACGCATTCGCCTGCTCTTCATATAGCAAGGGCACTTTACCCACATAGTTGGTCGAACCAGCCTGCGCCAAAGAGATTACAGCTCCTTGCGTCGGGAAGCCGCCGGTGTTGTAGAGAATGTCGGGACCGCCCATTCCGAACGCTGCAGCTACGAATGTCTGAGTAAGCGTCGTCAATTGCGCCAAACTCCAGTTGCTCGCGCCCCAGTTGTTGAAGAATATTTTATTGGTTGTTGGCCATGAGGTCTGCATGGCGGCAGCCAAGCGTCCTAATTGCGTCACGAAGTTGGCCACGGAATAGGTCGGATCAATCGCAATGATATTGGTTATATTTTCGCCCATTTCGTATATAGGAATAATAGCCTCAACATGCGGATTGCCGTCGTAGCGAGCGCCCAGAGCATTGACGAGCTTTATGAAAGCCGTCATCTCATTGGATCTCCACAATGCGACGACAGCATTTCCGTTCGGATTGTTCATGACGCCCGGACCGGCTCCGGGAGTTACTCCGTTGATGATATAATCCGGAGCGATTGACCGACTTGAGCTGCCGGCGCCGGCGCTGTAGGCGAGTGGCTGCGGAGTCGACGCGGCTCCGGCCAAACTTTCGGAACAGGAAAGATAGATGATCAACTTGTAGTCGACGCCATCAGCCGCCGACTTGGTCGCAAGATACGCGAGGTCCGCATCGATAATATCAAATCGATACGTGCCTCCTGATGCGTTTTCTAGGTAATACCAGGTGTACTCACCCTGATATCCCATGAAACGACCGTTGGAACCTTTCGCTGCCGACATGTCATTCATCGCAGCGTGCGAAATTGAGGCGGTCGAGGGCGTTGAAGGACGGGCATTCGGAAGTACGTAATGGCCGGGGTGCCACTTGATCCCTGCGGCCCCTGAAGCTGTAGCGGGGACAGCGGGGGCCGTCGCGCAGGCTGTGCCCACGCATAACCGGGGTGGAGGATTTGGCACAGTGGCCGACTGGGCCCTCATGCCGGCGGTCATCATCAATATGATTGCCGCGACTGTCGTCTGCAGCGAATGTTTTGGACTCATCGACAACTCCTGAAACAAACGAGGCGGCGCCAGATGGCGTCAGTACGGACGCTGAACAACTGTCGGGCCAAGAGTATCCGGCACACGCAACTTTAATGGGCTCAAGCTAGGGGGATCGGTGCCATTGGTCAACTGTCGATCGTTTGCGACATAGTGCGCAACCAACTGTCGATCGTTTGCGACAACGGTGCAAGGCCAATTCTCGGCGAAACTGTGAACTGCTTCTCTGTTGTATATGAAGAGGTGTTGTGCGCGCCGTCGAAGCCAGACCCGTGAATTTGCGCGTTAGTGAAATCGTCATCGGCGTGGCAATGTGTTGTCGTGCATATCGTGCGCAGCGCCAATAAGCAGGGGACCAACACGGGCAGCGACTGCTGCAGCCACCAGCGCCTGAGCGCGTGCATTCCAGTGATCGTCTACCGGACGAAAGCTCAACGGCATGTGGTAAATGGCATAATCCTTCCTGAAAATCGGATCACTGCGGACCACTTGGTATCCTGCGAGTTCGAGGGCCGCAGTTACCGGATCGATATCCAGTTCGCGTGCAGGGAGCGAACCGTACACGCCGTCGAGGTCACTGCCGATGACGAATATAACCCGTTCGGGGGGCAGATGAATGAGCTCCGGGAGCAGTTGAATTACACACGCGGCAATTCGCGCGCGAATAGGAGCGCTCTCCGGTGCGTAGAGCTGCCAAAGCGCGGTCTCTCCGCCGCCAAAAATATGCCTGAGGGTAACGGTTATCCGCAGATTGGCCGTTAGGTAGTGGTAGAGCATTGAAGAGCGGACGAGGTTCCCTATGAGTCCCTCCGGGGGGCGTTCGGTCCGCAGCAGCTCGCACTTCTTGTCCCGTAGGCTGAAGTAAAAGTCGCCCGCTGGACTGGTCAAAGAGGACGCTACGTCGGTGTCGTTCAGATTAATGATCACCACTTTAGGGCGAAATACGGAGAATGCCCACTTCGCTGCTCCAAGTTTTTGCGCGAGGTTGGATCCAGAGCGGCCGATCCCGTACACGCGCACAAGATGATGCAGTTGCTGCTCCAGGCGGACTTGCAATCGGTCAGCAGGGCGCAGCATCAAGCTCTCAACGTAGCTATCGCCCACCACGATGATGTTCGGGGCGTTCGGATCGTAGTCGTCGACGGCCGGAAAACCGAAATTGTTAAGGTGGCCGTGCTGAACCATCCGCAGGTTCCAACCCGACGAGTACGTGTAGTCCAGATTCGGTTTGCCCCGGACAACCGGGTTCTGCGCACTGGACGCCTGATAGGATAGCCCAGTCGATACTGGCAAAGCGCGCAGCAACAACTCCATCATCGCAATAACCGCGATGGCACCCAGCAGAATTCGTAGCCAATCGCGCATGATTCAGAAGTTGAAGTAAATGAATTCCGAAACGCCGCGCGACTCGTCTATCGCCACGAGCAGCAGCACTACGACGATGAGAGCACCAATGCCAACAACGCGCAGCGCGCGCGGCGGCTGTTCCAGACGCGCTGACAGTTCCTGGGCATTTGGAAACGTGCTCACGATCAATATTCCGGCCGTGAACAGCGCAATGATGTAGGCAGGAGAGTCCGGCGGAACCAGGTTGTGACGCAGGTCTTGCCACAGCGAATCGGGAGCGGAGTCAAACATCGCCCGCAGCATGCGGGAGGCGGCGCCGAAGCTCTCCGCGCGGAAGAAGACCCAGGCCATGGCCACAGCCAAGAAGGTCAGCAGCTTCGCGAACGCGGTGCCTGATACGGAATTGCCGTCGCCGGTGATACCGATGCGTGTCCGCACGGCTTGCCAGGCGTGAACGACAATCAGATAAGCGCCGTGAAGTCCGCCCCAGATGACGAAGGTCCAGTTCGCGCCATGCCACAATCCGCCGAGTAGCATCGTCACCATGAGGTTAATGTATCGGCGCAGCTTGCCATGCCGGTTTCCGCCGAGCGGAACGTATAAATAGTCGCGCAAAAACTGCGACAGCGTCATATGCCAACGCCGCCAGAAATCCACAATGTTTACCGCTTTATAGGGCGAATTGAAGTTGACCGG
Source organism: Steroidobacteraceae bacterium (assembly GCA_036521075.1). GTDB lineage: Bacteria > Pseudomonadota > Gammaproteobacteria > Steroidobacterales > Steroidobacteraceae > DAIDKA01. Next base: position 37,452 of record DATDIL010000029.1, read on the forward strand.
AAGGTGGATGCCAAAGAGCCGGGACAAGCCTATCGCCATGTCGGAGTACCCGGAGAAATCGAAGTATATCTGCAGGGAATAGGCCAGAAGGCCCAACCATGCCATTGAGAACGGCGGCTGGACGCCAGTGTGCGCCATCGTGAAGACGGGCAAAGAATATTCGCTGAAGGAGTCCGCCAGTAGCACTTTCTTCGCAAGCCCAATTGTGAATACGGCGGCCCCAGCAAAAAGATTAGCGGATTTGGGACGATAGACTGCCGCAAGCGCGAACTGTGGCATCATTTGCTTGTGGTGCAAGATCGGGCCGGCGATCAGATGCGGGAAATAGGTGACGAACAACAGATAGTGTATGGGGTTGTACTCACGGGCAATCCCACGGTAGGCGTCGACCACGAACGCGATTTGCGTGAATGTAAAGAACGAGATACCGAGCGGCAGCACGATATGTGTCAGCGGCAGAAGGCTCGGTGCGAAAGAGTCCGCGGTTGCAATGAAGAAATTGAGGTATTTAAATACTCCCAGTGTTAAGAGGTCAACGGCGATTGCTGTGAAGGTCAGGAGTCGCGCCAGCGCGCCGACCGTGCCTCTTGCGACCGCGCGGGCGATGGCTCGTCCGATCAGGTAGTTGAAGGCGACGGAAGCCAGCAGCAATGTGACGAATCGGGGATTCCACCAACCATAGAAGACGAGCGAGGCGAGCGCCAGCCACAGGGCGGCAGCGCCATGGCTCCGGCGCGCGATGAGGAAGAAACCACCGAGCGTGATCGGCAGGAAGAGCAGCGCGAAAATGAAGGAATTAAATAGCACCTGCAGCTACCGCTTGAGTGGTTGGTTCAGCAATTGCAGCAAATCGGGGCGCCTGGAAAATGCAGGCAAGGTTATCCGGACCCCAGGATTGGCACGGTCAGTGCGACGCGCAAGCCGACGGCGGCTGGTGCGCTATCGTCTTCCAGATGCTTTCGTCGAGCCGCGAGTAGCCCGGAGAAGAACCAGAACATGAACGAGAGCGACTCGAAGGTGTGGATGGTCAAGTATAACAGTCCCACGGTGATGGTGAGCCATGCGCCGACATAGCCCGGGGCCAGGGCGCCGAGCAGGCCGGAATCGCGGTGTGAAACATAGAGCGCATCCCGCAGCACCATCCAGTGAAGTAGCAGGACCAGCGTCGTGCCAAACAATCCGATTTCGAAGAGGAACATGGACAGGGAAAGGCCATGGGCGAAATTCCAATAGAGGGTGGCGAAATGGCCGGTAAATTGCGTTCCCAGGGAGGATTGCGAGACATTCCCAATTCCAAGTCCCAATGTAAGATTGATTGGGTCGTGGCCCAGCTGCATAAATGGTGCCACCAGCGAGGTGGTACGCCCGGCTTCCTCGTCCGTGCCCACGCCTGCCGATTTGCTCATGTAGTTGTTGAAGAGTTCGCTGTTGGTCAGAAATTCCTGTACGGTAAATGGCACAGGGTTGTGCAACGTGTTGAAGTAGTTATAGAGCGGCACGAAGATGGCGCCTCCGAGCACCAGCAGAGCAAGTGCGGACAATGTAACCGGTATACGCCGTCCCGGTCGCGCTGCCAGCGCGAACGTCACCAGCAAGGCCAGCGGCAGCAGAAAAATCGTAACCTTGGTCTCGTTGATCGACATCGGCAAAACGAGTGTCACGAAGCAGCACGCGTACCAAAGCTTCCCGACGCGGCCACGCACCATCAGGCTGCCCATGATGCATAGGACCGAAATCAAGAACAGCGAGAGAATTCCCGAGATCATGAGAGTGCCAATCACCGGATCGCCGCTGAATTGATTGTTTTCAGCGACCGTGTATCGCTGGTAGGCGGCGATCGGACACTGCAGCAGGGATAGACCCAGAATCAGGTACATAAAGCGCTTGAGGTCCTCCTCGCTGTACGCGACGACTGCCGGCAGGAAGAAGAAGGGAATGGCTCGCAGGTAGTAGCGCATGCCGTTGATTATGGGACCCGGCGCTTCGTGATTGACGAGCGGTCCGCAGATGAGTGCCAGGGTGAGCGCCGCGAATATCAGCCAGTACTTGAATCCGACGTACCGGAAGCGCTGGCGCGTGCCGGCCAGAACGACATAGACGGCGGTGCAGATCGACAGCAGGTCGGGCAGGAATTTCACAATGCCGGGGGCCAAGCCCACATCTGGGCTGCTCACGTAGGCAGCCAGCATTGAGGCGAGGATGACAAGGTACATGAATTGGCGCATGTACTAACCCAGCGGTAAGTGCGTGGAGCTTTGTTCGAGCGCTACGCGGGGGCTGTCGAACAGCTCAAGGTACTTGAGTTCAAGATCGTCCGCGAGGTGGCGATAGGTGCGATGTTGTTCGACCCAATTGCGTCCGCGCACTCCCATCGCCGCGCGCATTTCGGGTCCCTGGCGCAGCAGCCAGCGAACGGCTCGCGCGAAGTGCCTTGCGCCCCATGGGGTGCAGACGCCTGCGTTGCTGGTGGCCAAAATTGTTCGCTGCTCCGGGTGCTCATTGGCTACCACCGGCAGGCCCAGTGCAAAGTACTCAACAAGCTTGGTAGGGGAGGCGGCCATGAACATTGGCGTCGGGAAAATAGGGGAGAGCGCAATATCCACATCCTGCATCCGCTGCAACGCCTCAAGCCTCGGCAGAGCGCCGGTAATTTCCAGATACTGCTCGACGCCAAGTCTGCACGCGCGCTCCTGCAGCGCCCGCCGGTCCGCGCGCTCGTACGCGTCCCCCACGAGCAGGAGACGCACCGGGTAATTGCCTTTATGCAGCTCGGCGAGCATGTCAATGAGCATGTCGATGCGGCGATCGGCGTTGAGCGCGCCGAGATAACCTAGGATCACCTCATTGCCCTTGCGGGCGCGTGATCTGAAAGCCGGCAGATTGTCAAGGTCGATGCCCATTGGTATAGGAGTCATGCGCCCGGGTGGAATGCCATGTGCAGCAATGTCCTGCTGCATGCGCGCACTCTGCACGAACGCGTGATCGCATCGCGGCAGGATGTACTTGTAGAGCAGCCATCCCGTCACGATGCCGCGCGCATTGGCAAGAAACGGGAATCGGGTATCACCGTCGCGCGCGTGGAGTCGGTCGGCTTCGGGGTAGGGAAAGGATAGCCAGTAGAAGAACTTCAGTCCTCGGGCGCGGGCCACGAGGACCCCGAGCGCGGCGATGAGGAATTTGTCGCGGAACTGGATGGCATCGTAGCGCCCGCTGCGCGCCAGACCCAGACAGCGCAGATCGTGCCGGAACGCGCGCCAATGACGCAGGAAGGCGCTGAACTTGGGGCCGATGGCGGTGGCACCCACGTACACGGTGCGCCCGTGCCAGGGATGCTCGCCGGGGCGGATCTCTGTCGTCGCCGCTTGCATGACAAAATCTATGACATGCCCTCGGCGCAGCAGTTCACGGCCAAACAAAACGTCGATATCGACGCGGAAAGTCGGAAACTCCTCACGCGTCCAGTAGAGCATGCGGATTGTGCGGGTCATGGTGGTCCGACCAGACTGTTTTGCACCTGCGCGGATTCCCGTTGCTTTGCGGCTGTCGCTGCTTCAAGGATCATGGTTGCGAGGCGCGCACCGTGCTGCATGCTGTGATGTGTGTGCACAAATTGGAAAGCCGCCTCACGTACCTGCCGGCGCTTGGCTTCGGATTTTGCCAGCTCATCGATAATGTCATGCAGGCGCTGCATGCTGCCCGCGCAGTAGCCGATGCCGATCGCCTCCATGCCGTCGTCCGGGTCGACAGCGAGTGTGGTCACGATCGCTCCCCGCGCCCATGCCTGCAAGAAGGTATTCGGAAATCCCTCGAACGAGCTGGTGTTCACATGAAAGGCGGCCTGCGACATGAGTTCGTTGACTTTTTCGATCGGCTGCTCGCCAACATAGCGCAACTTGGGCACCTGCGGGATCCGCTGCATGAGCGGGACAAACCGCCGCTCCGTTGACGCCCGGCCGGCCATCAGGAATTCCAGGTCGTCACGCCCCGCAAACGATTCAGCCAACTCCACAAACAGCCAGGGACGCTTGAAGTCCTTGAAGTTCGCAACCCAGAATACGCTCAAAGGACCGGGTCGCATGGGCGGTAGGGCATCCGGCAGAGGCTGGAAATTTCGCACCACGCTCGTTGGCGTGCGCCCGAAGGTCTCTTGCAGGATGCGGCCTTGCTTCTCGGTCTGAACGATGACGTGCGAGGCGTGCCGCGCGCCCCAGCGGCCGGCGAGGCATTCGGCCAGGTCGAAGGGTGTATTCGGCGATAGCCGCAGCGTCACCCAGCGGAAATTGAGGTCGAATTCGTGCGCAATGTGGAAAAAGAATGGAATCTGCGCTTGGTTCGCATAGTGTGCGCACACCGCGGTGTAGCTCTGCAGTCCCTGCTGGTAGATCACATCCGGCTTCAGCTCCCGCAAGGCGCGTCGCAGCCCGCCACTGTCAAACAGGACGGCACGGCGGTGGATGCCGATCTCGTCCCCAATGCAGCGTACGTCATAGCCCAGGCCCTCTGCCGCCGCTCCCACGGGGACTCGACGCCCGAGAAAGGTGACGCGCACACCTGGCCGCCTTGCCAGCTCCTCCGTTAGCAGAACTGTCTGGTACTCTGCTCCAGCCATCCGGACGTGGGCGTGGTTTTCCGCTACTACGCAAACGTGCATCATGAGCCTCTGAGTTCGACCACTACGATGTGGCCTTGTGAAATCGCGATCCTGGGGTGCAGCGGCGCCAATGTCGCCAGCAACTTCTCGTTGTCATAGCCGAAGGCCACCAGGTAGGCACGCGGTGCGGAACGGATGGCCGTGGCGAGTGCAGCTTCGGAATCCAGCAGAGGATAGTTGCCCCAACGCTCGACAGTGCCACGCTGGCAGGCCCAATCCGCGAAATTGGGGTCACGCAGGTCGACGTAGAAATAGCGGATCCCAGGATAGTAATCGTCAAGCCCGTGGACGCCGTTTATCACCATGGTGCCGGCTCCTGCATGCACCTGTAGCCATTGGCTCAGCGTGCGGTAGTCGTCGCGGACGATGAGGTGCGACTGCACGTCCTCGTTCAAGTCGGCCTTGAAGGTCGCCTCGGGCGAATCAATATGCCGCAGAAATGATGGCCGGAAGTCCTCCGTCAGCGCGAAGCCGGCAAAGGCCACGACCGCGGTGGCGGTGGCCACGGCAGCCGGACGACGTGTGAAGGCCTGCGCGATTCTTGTGAGAGTGGTCAGGGCAATGAGAATCGCGAGCGGGTAGAGGTTGAAAACATAACGCGTCTCCTGACGAGGCGGATTGGCGGCGCTGGCCGCCAGCAATAGCACCAGTAACACCACTAGCAGCACGCGTTCCACATCCAACGGCGTATCCGCCGTGGCTTCACCGCTGGAGGACGCATCGCGCAGTGCCATGCGGACAAATGCGGCTCCACATAGTAGCAGCAGCACGAGGCCCAAATGCGGCACAGCTCTACCCCACGGTCGCACCACCACACCGATGAAGTCCGGCACGCGCAGGAACTGATAGCCGAGCATGGCTATCGCGCGCGCTGTGCCCCCGAGGCGCGCGGCGTGCCAGCCGGGGCTGGCAAGTCCCACCGCGAGCCAAAACAACGCGCAGGCGACGATCGCCAGCTGGAAGCGGCGTCCCGTGCGGCCCAGAAGCTCGTCTGGGCTGACGTAACCCATGAGCAACAACAATGCTCCCAGCGCGATGACTGCCAGGAACTGGTGTGCCGCGGCGGCCACCAGGATCGCCACGAGCCCGACGGTGAGCAACGGACGTGAGCGTGTCGACCAAATCGAGGGCAACGACCCGAGCACCGCGATGGCCGGTATAAGGGCCGCGGCGAGCCATGCCGGATGCTGCGTCAGCAGCCGCATCGGTAGCGGCAAGCCTGCGACCACATCGGTCGAATAGTCTACCAGAGATGGGTTGAAGTCCGCCGGCCAGGCGCTACTCAGGAGCTGGCGAAAGTCATGAGTCACAAACAAATAGCCAACCGCCAGCAGGGCGATTGCCACAGTCAGTTGCGGCCAATGCTTCCTTTGGATGACCCCCGCTCGAGAGTGCAGGAAGACCGGTAGCAGATTGGTAAGCAATAGGAACACGCCACCCTCCCACACGAGGGGGCCGACGATCGAGAGCCCAAGCATGGGCCAGTAGGCCCGTCGGTTCCGATCGACCGTGTAGCGCACGAAGAATACGACGTACCAGACGAATACCGCCTGGAATGGCGCGTACATGCGCCCGAAGCGGGCGATTTCAATTTCCCAGATCGACAGGGCGAGCAGGGCAACCGCCAGTATTGCCACCACAGACCCTTGCAGGCGCCGACCGAGCAGGAACACTGCCGGCAAGGTAGCTAAGCTGCACAACGCGCTCGGTAGCCGCGGTGCCAGCTCCCGGGACATCCCTGCGGCCTGCTCCGCAGCCGCCAGATACTGCAGGAGCAGACCGCGCATGTAGTAGCCGCCGCAGTTGAAATGTGGCAAGCCGGTACGCAGGACGTTCTCTATCGAGCGTGACAGGTAGTATTCATCAACCGCGAGCGGTGCGCTGCCCAGGCCCTTGAAACGGGCGTAGACGCCGACCAGAACTGCTGCGGCGCAGAGGTACGACAGCGGTCGCAATGACGGGGACGCGGGCTTGATCATGACCTGGAGCGGCGCCCGGACGCTACGCCGTCTCGCGGTCGACGGGCTGGAACTCGATGACCCGATCGACCTGGTAGTCCTTCAGTCCGCGCGCATGGGTGAAGATAATGAGTTCGCCCAGCAGCCCCAGAGCGAAAAGCTGCAGGCCCAGCACGACCAACAGCGAGGACAGCAGCAGAGCAGGACGATTGGCGAGGGCCTCACCCAGGAACAAGCGCGCCACGACCAGATACAGCACCAGCGCCGTGCCGATACACAATGTGGATGCACCGACCATGCCGAAGAACCGCAATGGTTTCTTGGTGAACCTGACCAGGAAGAAAACCGCGAAGACATCGAGCAGGCGGTGCGCATATTCCCGGGTTCGATAGCCCTGGGAGTAGCGGTCCTGGGATGACTGCCGCACTTGGATTTCCTGCACCCTGAACCCCTGGCGGTCCGCGAGGGCCGGCAGCAGCCGATGCTGGTCGCCATACAGGGAGATCTCCTCGAGAACCTGGCGCTTCATGGCGCGCGCA
>DATDIL010000030.1:0-6259 GCA_036521075.1 Steroidobacteraceae bacterium
CGCGCGCGCACGGCAAGCGTGGTCGTACACTTGGATGAGATTACCGGATACGGGACGGCCATTGGCTTCCTCGCTCACGCCGTCGCGCGCACAAATCAAGATTTGAAAGCCCTGATCGGCGCGGCAACAGAATTTGCCGGACCGGGATTTCTGCTACCAACTCGCAATCATGAGGTTTTCGAATGGTGCCTGAGCTGCGAGCTGAAGCTGGTCTTTCAGATGACGCTGATGACCGCCGGCTTGTACAACGAACCGGCCGGTGCTTACCTGCCATCGATTTTGTACTAATACCTGTTCTAGTTGGGACTCAATCACCACACGCTGACGATCGGCATGGCTGCCGCGAGACCTTTACTGCTAACTCGAATGCGCGGCCGCCGGCATACGCGCCGACCGCCCGTCAGAATCGTCCTAACTTGATTTTGTCGAACTCGGCGTGGGTTTGGGACTACGGCAGATTCTTGCAATAGGCGACATGCAACGCCGAAAAGGGCGTACACAATCACCGCCTGCCACCCGGCTCGCGAGGATAAGTCATGGATTCAGCTGCGATCCCGACGCCAACCAAGAATCGTGCCTTGATCTGGGCGCGAAACATCCTCATCGGCGCGTTCGCTTTAATCGTTCTGGTGCTCATCGTATTGGCGTTGATTCCGGACGACGCCTGGCGCTCGCTGCTTGCCAAGGCAATTTCCGCGGAGACAAACCGTAAGGCGACCATCGCGGGAGAGGCCAAGGTACATCTGTTCAGCCTTCATCCGAGCGTTGCCATCGGGGACTTTTCGCTGGCCAATGCCGACTGGATTCCGGACCGGCCGATGATCAAGGTCGAACACATCAGTGCGACATTGAGTTTGTTGTCGCTGTTTCGATTTCATTTGGTGTTTCCTCGCGTGGAAATCCGCAGCCCCAATGTCGATCTAGAGCGGGACAAGGACGGCCGCGCCAACTGGGACTTCACGACGCCAGGTGCGCGCAAGCCGGCGCCTCAGCGGCCATCGAAAGCGACGAACCTCCCGGCGATTCAACAATTGATCTTAAGCGATGGCAAGCTCACGGCCAGCGATGCAATCCGCAAGCTCAAGTTCAAGGGCGACATGGCGGTGGCCGAACACGATGGCGGCAGCGGCGAAACCGCGCTGCAATTGCGCGGCACGGGTGTCCTCAACGGCAAACCGTTCGACCTGCGCGTGCACGGCGGCCCGCTGCTCGACGTCGACCCTGCCAAGCCTTATGACTTCGACGCGGACGTGCGCGCGGCGGACATTCGGTTGGAGGCGCATACCGAGGTCAAGCACCCGTTCGACCTGGGCTCCGTCACAACCAGATTTCACCTGAGCGGCAAGGACTTGGCCGACGTGTACTACCTGACCGGTCTTGCGCTGCCCAATACGCCGCCGTATGACCTAAGCGGCACGGTACTTCGCGACAATCTCAAATTCACCGTAAAGGATTTTCAAGGTCGGTTGGGCGGCAGCGACATCAGCGGAACCGTATCGGTGGACACAGATCGCGACCGGCCGCTCTTGAGCGCCGATCTCCGTTCGGCGCTCTTGAACATCCAGGATCTGGCTGCGCCCTTGGGCACCCAGGCCTCCGCTCAGAACAAGTCTGACACCCTGGCGCTGTCCAAGGGACAAGACAGCGACACGAACCCCAAGTCCAAACCTGGGAAGCGCGCGCGGCCCACGGTGGCGAAAGTAGATCTGCAGGCAAAAGACACTGGATTCTTGCTGCCGGACGCCGATCTGCAGGTGAAACGGGTGCGTGACATGGACGCCGAGGTCAACTATGAGGCCGAGTCCATTCACACAGAGAAAATGCCCATCAAGAAACTACAGCTGCGGCTGCGTCTCAATGACGGGAAAATTTCCATCGATCCGCTGCACTTCACGCTGCCAGAGGGCCAGTTCTCAGGAACGGTCGCTGTAAATGCGAAGCTCGACATTCCGGTGACGGACATCGACATGAAGCTCGATCACGTCGATCTCTCGCAAATCAAGCCCAAGGGCAGCACGGATGCGCCTCTCGGAGGCCAGATGGTCGGACGGATCCGCTTGCATGGCACCGGCAGTTCGGTGCACAAGGCGGCGGCGGATGCCACGGGCGATGTCACCTTCGTAATTCCAAGCGGTCAGATTCGCTCGGCGATTGCGGAACTCAGCGGGATCAACGTCGCCAAGGGGTTGGATCTTCTGCTCACCAAAAAGGAGGACAAGACCGAGATACGCTGCGGAGTCGCGAGCTTCCGGGCGGATGATGGCGATCTTAAGACCAACACGCTGTTGGTGGATACCACCCACGTGCTCGTGACCGGCCGTGGCGACATCAATCTAAAAGACGAGGGGCTGCACATCGAATTGAGGGGGAAGCCCAAAGAAATGCGAATGGTTCGTTTGCGTGCGCCCATTGAAATTCACGGCACCCTCGCTCATCCCGAAATCGGGCTGGAACCGGGGCACGTGCTCGCCCAAGCCGGCGGCGCCGCGGCGCTGGGAACGCTGCTCACGCCCGTGGCCGCGGTGCTGGCATTCGTCGACGGTGGTCTTGCGAAGAACGCGAATTGCGCAGCACTGATCCAGCAAACTGAGCAGAGCAAGAACCTGCCAATTGCGCTTCCTCATTAACGAGCTTAGAAGAGCGTGACTGATGCAAATGCTTTGCCGATCGTGCTGGTACGTCGCGGCATGGTGCAGTGACGCCCTTTAGTTTCGAAGGCGATCACGTCCGCGACATGTACTCGAGCACGGTCTTTTCCTGCTCAGCTGTCGGCCAGTACCTTGCCGCAGCTGCGCGGCGCTCCGGCGTCTGCGCACGCCACCATTCCAGCGTGTCGCGCCCCGTCTGCGCTAGCGGTCGATAGCTGAGCCCCGCCTGCAGTGCGCGCCTGCCATCGAACATCGTGCGCTCATTCGCCAGGTGCCCGCCGGCGATCGTAGGCGTCACGAGAGGAAAATCCAGCTTCAGCTCTTGGAAAATTGCGGCAGGTGGGCGTACGAAGCGCACCGGCCGCTCGCTGAGAGGCTGAAGGCCGGCAAGTACACGGTCCCATGGCTGCGGCGGAGCGGCGGCGTTGAAGATCCCGCCCGTGTCGCGTTCAATCAGCCTCACCATCCAAGGGCAGAGATCGCGCACGTCCACGGTCTGCAGGTCCTTTGCATCGGCGCGTGGACCGACCACCACACCGCCTTCCGCTATGCGCGCCACCCAATAGGTAAAGCGATCGGTTTCATCCCCTGGGCCGACCGCATAGGTGGGCCGCACGATGATTGCTGCAGGTCCATAGAGCTCGCGAACGATTCGGTCGCCCTCGGCCTTCATCTCGCCATAGCTTTGGCCCGTCAACTGCTCGTTCTCGGGGTTCGAGAGCGAGCGCAATGGCGAGCTTTCCACACAGACAGCATCGACGCCCGCATAGACCGCGACAGTCGACACGAACAGATAACGGCGCACCCTACCTTTGAGAAGTTGTGCCGAATCGCGTACATGTCGGGGGGCGTAACCCGAGTTGTCGATGACGGCATCCCAGCGTCGCGTGCCTTCAAGGGCGGCGAGGCCAGGTGAGGTTTTCACATCGCGGTCGCCAATCAAAACCTCGACCCGATTCCCATAGATCGTCGCGGCATCCTTGTGTCCGCGGTTAAAAAGGGTGAGGCGATGGCCGCGAGCGAGTGCGTACTCGACCTGATGCGGACCGAAGAATCCGGTACCTCCCAGAACCAAGATATCGAGGGGACGAGAGGCACGCGGCACGGCCGCCAGCAGCCGGCCGACGCCGGGCAATGCGATGGCTGCCGCGCCGAGAGCCAATACTTCACGACGCGTGGTCATAGGCTCTCCAGGGTGAGGAGAAGCTCGTCCAGTTGCTCGAATGTCTCGGGCATCCCTTTCTCCGCCCCGGCGTTGGCGTCCAGAGATTCCTTCGAGGGATAGAGTTCGTGCATGACCAGCAGCGTGTGGCCGTCTTTTTCCTCGAAGGTCACCGTGGTGACGGCACCGTCGTCACTCTCTTCATTAGTCCAGACGAGACGCGAGTGCGGCGTCACTTCGAGGTATCGTCCGAAGAACTCCATGGGGTTCGGGGCAGAAGGGTGGCTGAATACAAGACGGTATGCGCCTCCGACACGAACGTCCTTGTGGCAGGAAAGCAAGGTCAGACCATACGACTTCGGTACCCACCACCGCCTGAACAGCTCGGGCTTGGTCCAAGCCTCGTACACGATGCGCGCCGGGGCATTGAAGGTTCGCGTAACGACTAGCTCACGCTCGGATTTCCGTTCCACGGTCGTGCGGTTCTTCGTGGGGTTAGGATCACTTTCTTTTCTTGCGCCCATCGATCTTCTCCTGCAGTTTCAATTGTTCAACTATCTTGTCCAGCTCGTCGAAGCGTGCTTCCCAGAGCTGGCGGTATCTCTCGATCCATGCTGCCTCTTGCTCCAGTCGGCGCAGGCCGAGCTTGCAGGTCCGAACGCGCCCGACCTTCTGCGAGGTGACGAGCCCCGCCAGCTCCAAGACGCCGACATGCTTCCTCATGCCCGTGAGGGTCATGTGGAACTTCTCCGCAAGATCCGTGATTGAAGCGTCCGCACGCCCGAGCTGCTCCAGAACGCCGCGTCGGGTGGCGTCCGAGAGCGCGGCGAACGAGGCATCGAAGCTAGTCCGATAATACTGAACCATATAGTTCAGTATTTAACACATAGATTCGCGGCACGCAAGGCTGCGCAACTCGCGACGCTCTACCCAGACAAGGCGCTCTCTGCGAAGCCCGCAGCGCTCGTGCGGGTTTGCATTTATTCGCCTGGAGCTGATGTCTTTATGGGGCAGCGCGTTGCAACCGGCTCTTTGGCACCAACTCCCAATGGACTGGCTTTTTGCTAGTCGCATCGAACAAGGTCGGCTGCCAGTGATCGTCTTCTGAGACATCGGTATCTAAGACATACTCGTGCCCGGCTTCGGCGGAAAATGTGATTGTTAAAAGGGAACCGTAAACTTGGGTGGAGATACCCCAAAAACACCCCTTCTAAAAGGTGGCTGCTTCCGGACGTTCGGATGCAGATCGTGTCCGAACCTGAACAGCCGCCGTCTGCAGAGTAAGCGAAGGCAAGTGTTTCGCGATCGTGAAGCAACGCTCGACATCAGCGCCATCGTGTTGCAGAAGTGCCATGAGGTTACGTAGCACGTGTAGGCCGTCCATGCTACAGTTACATGTAACCAAAGGAGATTGTTATGCTGCAAAAATCCCGATCCTCGCGCGACAAGGTTAGATTGCATCGCGAGCGGCTGCGTGCCCAAGGACTGCGGCCGGTACAGATCTGGGTGCCCGACGTGCGAGCGCGTTCCTTCGTTGCTGCAGCCCGCAAGCAGTCCAAGGCGGTAGCAGCTAGCCAGCATGCAATGATGGATCAACAATTTATCGACGCCGTTTCGGAGGAGTCCGCCGAGTGAAGCGCGGAGAGGTGTGGACGGTGTCGGGCGGCGCAAGCTACACGGGAAAGCCGCGACCGGCGGTCATCGTCCACGAGGACCGGTTCGATCAAACTGACTCGATCACTCTTTGCGCGTTCACGACCGATCCGACGGACGCACCGTTACTGCGCATGCTCATCGAACCCACCGACCGCAACGGTCTGAAGAGTGCTTCGCGACTGATGATCGACAAAATCACAACCGTACCAAAAGCACGGCTGGGTAAACGCATCGGAAAACTTAACGACGAGGATACCGTGCGTTTGAATCGCGCGCTGACGGTATTCCTAGGCCTTGCCAGATGACGGTTGCTGAGTTTGTTGCGTCGCAAACCCTGGACAAATATTGGAGATTTGTCATAAGATAAACATTGTAAGAGATTGATTTAACTTGCTCTCCGTGACGGAATCGCAATCACGCAAAAAAACCGACAATTTCAGGGTTTCTTGCTCTTCGCTGACGCGGGATACCCCCAAAAGTATCCCCGTCAAAGCGCGGCTGCTGTCGGACATCGTCGGACAATGGCGTGTGCTCATCCAAGCAATCTTCGGGTCAGACCATACCACCATCACCTCAGGTGAAAATCTGTAAGCTGCCCCGCGAGAGTCGGCGGCCCCTCTCGATGCGATTCCGAGGTGCTTCGACGTGCTTCGTCCCAACGATCTCGATGGATGCATTCCCATGACATCGGATTTATCGCAGCTGGGTTTTCTCCTCTTTGTCTCGGCGTTGGTCGCAATGCTGACGCGCCGGCTGCACGTGCCTTACACGGTCGGGCTGGTCCTCGCCGGGA
>DATDIL010000031.1:0-87220 GCA_036521075.1 Steroidobacteraceae bacterium
ATCTTTGCTGCATCGCAATTGCCGCACTTGGGGCAGACCGGGCCGGTGGGCCACAGGTACGATTCAACATAGTCGTAAGCGGCTTGTTCGTCGTGGTAGTGGGCGGCACTGAGGTTCGAATTCATAAGGGCTTCTCCGGTATGGAGAAATCATGCGCTTTCATGATGGGTATGTCAAGTGAAACATCGCCACCTCAGTTCGCATAATGTATATTATGTTAAATATACCGGTGAGGTACTGGACCACGATCCGATGCGCCACTGCCACCGCCGCTCCCCGATCCGCCGTTCTGACAACCCGAGAATGACCGCGGCGCAAACCGTGAACAAACAGCCCATCCAATTAGCTGACCGCTCCCAAGTTGTGCCAGCTGGCGCCCGAGGGACTAACTCCCCAATTTCCGGGCTTATCGCCCAAGCGTTAATGTTATACTTAAATATAATATAGGAGACGCCATGGCAACCACGACTCTGCGCAAGGTCGGCGGCTCTGTGATGCTCGCAGTACCCCCTGCGATGCTGGACTCACTAAGGCTAGTTCCCGGCTCCAAGGTCAACCTGAGCGTTGAAGATGGGCGCCTCGTCGTGGGCCCGCAGGCGCGGCTGCACTACACGCTCGCGCAACTGCTGGCGCAGTCGGACTACAGCCATGGCCCTACCGCTGAAGATGAGCGGTGGACAAATGGCGGTTCCGTTGGCGAGGAGCTGCTGTGAATCGAGGCGACATCTACTGGGTGTCGCTTGATCCAACACCAGGGCATGAGCAGCAGGGGACCAGGCCGGTCCTGATCGTGACGCCAGCGGCGTTCAATGCGGTGACGAAGACACCGCTGGTGGTTCCTATTACTACGGGTGCAGATTTCGCCCGCAAGATCGGGTTTGCTGTGCCCCTCACGGGGACCAAGAAGACGACAGGGATTGTCCGGTGTGACCAGCCGCGTGTGCTGAGCATCGCGGCGCGTAACGGCCGCAAGGTCGAGGCGGTACCTGATTCCGTCATGAATGAGGTGCTGGCGAAGTTGGCGACCTTGATCGAGTGATCTATCAGGGGCCCTGCACATGCAGGGCCTCTTTCTTTGATTTCGCGAATTCGCGGCTCAGTAACCCTCCTGCGTTGAGTAGGCGCGCGCACGCGGCATTGCGTGCGAAGATTAGCTACTGGCGATTTGGCTGCTCGGGCAACAACGGGACGAAGCGATGGATCTGGGAATTCGTGGCCGCAAGGCCATCATCAATGGCGGCAGCGCCGGTATGGGAAAGGCCGCGGCGTTCGCGCTGGCGCACGAGGGTGTGGACCTGGTGATATCGGCGCGGGGCGATGCTCGTTTGCATGCGACAGCAGCGGAAATCGCGGCTGCCACGGGCGTAAACGTCGTCGCGGTGGTGGCAGACCATTCGCAGGCTGAAGGGTCCGCGCGCATTCTTGCGGCCTGCCCGGCACCGGACATTCTGGTGGGAACCTGTTCGCCGCCGCCCATGACCGAAGACTATCGAGCCATCGATGCCGCGCAGTGGCAGACAAGTCTCGACACCGGTCTCCTAAGTCCCGTGCACTTCATGAACGCCGTACTTGCGGGCATGGTGGCGCGTCGCTGGGGCCGCATCGTCAATATCGCCAGCATTGCCGCCAAATATCCGCTGGAATTGCGCATCCTGTCCGGTGCCCCGCGCGCGGCATTGATCAACTACGCCGGAGCGGTCGCACTGCGCGTGGCACAGCACGGCGTCACCATCAACAACGTGCTGCCCGGCATGTTTCATACCGCCTTCGCCGAACAGCACTTTGGGGCACGGGCGCTTGCCAATGGGACCACCTATGAAGTCGAGGTCGCGAGTTTCACCGAGACCTGTCGCATTGCGGCGCGCCGCTTCGGGGATACGCAGGATGTGGGTGCGTTGGTAGCCTGGTTGTGCAGCCGCTTTGCCGGCTATATCACCGGCCAGAGCATCGTGATTGACGGCGGCGCGACGCGCTCGACGTTCTAGGTTTTGCAGGGTCGCCCGTCACACATACGGTCCGCCGATAAAATCCGGATCTGAGTCGAAGTCGAAGGGCAGATCGCGTGATGACACCCAGCAACCGTGTACCTGCATGTGCAGTCGAAACGGCAGTTTGACCCGCCCGATCGGGCCTTGCGCCAAATGCTGCGCGTCCGCGATGACCAGTTCGCTCCTCATCTGTGCGTAATCGTCGGCAACGCCAATGAGGTAGCCATCGCCTTCCTCTGCATCATGCTGTCGCGGGACGAACTGTGGCTCTGAGAGTCCATGGGCACCGCCGGCCGCGAACCGATCGGCGCGACGTGATGTGTAAT
Source organism: Steroidobacteraceae bacterium (assembly GCA_036521075.1). Taxonomy (GTDB): domain Bacteria; phylum Pseudomonadota; class Gammaproteobacteria; order Steroidobacterales; family Steroidobacteraceae; genus DAIDKA01. Next base: position 2,315 of record DATDIL010000031.1, read on the forward strand.
CCAAGCGGTACCACACGTTCGGAACCCCTCCTGCCAAGCTGCGATCGCGCGCGTCGCTGATCGGCAAGGCGGGCTCCGTGAGCAGGTTGAAGCTATAGCGAAATGGCAGAGTGATGTAGCGATCGTCCATCCGGGTGAAACTGGTGGGTTGAATCTCCGGAAACAGGATCTGCTCCTGCCAAGCGTCATCCCCGTGTCTGGACAGATCAAAGGTCCAGCGGCGGATCGTATTGCGCCGGGCTTCGTCGTCGAACGCGGATCCATCAAGGTTCGGAAACTGTGGATTGAAGTTGCCGCGGGCCACCGGTGCATCGAGGATAACCTTGTTCCCCTCGGTGCGGGCATTGGTCACATGGATGAGCATGGCACGATCATGCGGCCCCCTGAACCACCGCACGTCCTCGGCCGTACCGTCACGCGGAAGGATGCCGACCCAGGCGGGAACAGTTCGATCATAGGCCCAGTGATTCAGGCCCTGCTTGAGTCGCTCAAGTCTCGTCACCATGGCGGTCGTCGGCAATATTATATGTCGCTGCGTGATTGCAAAATCGTGCATCATCGAGACGATGGGTGATTTGAACCACACTTGACGCGTCAGTTGGCCGCTCGGGTCAAAGAACTGCACCGAAATGTCGTCCGTCAAATCGCCCTTCGCCTCGTACGAAAAGGCAATCATTTCCCCGCTTAGTGGATCGATTTTCGGGTGCGCAGTGAACGTTTTGGCTTCAAGGCGGCCCTCGAAGTCGTATTCGCCCAGTGTCTTCAGCGAATGCGGATCCAGAAGCATCGGCGGACTGCTTTCTTTGAGGCAGTAGAGCTTTCCCGCATGAACCAGTGGCGTGGTATTGCCCGTATTCATCGACAGGCCGGCGACACTCGGATCGTTCGTGTATTTGTTGCGGTAAACTCCGAACAGGGGGCGGCGCGCCGCCCTTTCGGCGACGTAACGCGGCGTGCGAATGTAACGCGTGCGGAAATCGACATGACCGTTACGGAACCGAAACAAGTCCACGGCCCCGTCGGCATTGTAGGGAATATCATTCCGCATTCGCTGCGGATAGCGCCGGTCGATGCAGGTCCGGTAGAACGAACCATCGAGATCGGGCGGAATGTGGCCCTCGACCTCACAATCGTGAATATCCGCTTCAAAGCGCATCGGCGCAGAGAAGCCCGTATGGACGGAATCCTTGTGAAACGTAATGCTCATTCCATCCCCCGACATTGATGGCGCAAATTGTATCGGCATTCAGAATGCCGAGGTACACTTCGCGGCAACCGCCCGCGGCGCGCGCTCTGGCGGGCTGACCACGGTTGTGGAGAGAAGAGCATGAAGCTGTATCATTTTCCCGCCTCGACGTTCGCGCGGCGAGTGCGAATCGCACTGCTTGAGAAGAGCATCCCCTGCGAGTTGATCGAGGTAAACCTGCCTGCGGGACAACACAAGGAGGACTGGTACGCGGCCCTCAATCCGTACCTGAAGGTTCCGACGCTGGTGGACGGGGACCTTGCGCTGTATGAGTCGGCTGCGATTCTGACCTACCTGGAGGCTACCCACCCCACCCCACCGCTCGTGCCGGGCGATGCAGGCGGCCGTGCACTTGTCGACATGCACGTGCGGCTGTGCGATGCGCACGTCGGCCGCTTCGCCGGAGCGATCCTGTTTCCGAAGCGTTTCCTGCCCGAGGCAAATTGGGACCGCGAAGCGATGCAGGCCGCTCGCAAGGAGATCGACCGGCACCTGATCAACATCGAGCGCGAGCTTGGCGACCGGCACTACCTCGTGGGGGAGTCTTTCACCCTCGCTGACGTTGCCTACCTGCCGTTCCTGCACTTCCTTGCCATGATGGAGGTTGGCGCCGGCCCGCGGGTGAAGGCATGGGCCGAACGTCTCCTGGCCCGACCGAGCGCCCGGGCGACGGTGCCTGCAAGATAGGCGCAGCGGACTTCCAAACTGCGGCACTGCAGCGTCCCGCGCGGGGCTGCCTCATAACTCGTCCGATCGATTGCGATTCGTCCGCCCGGACTGCAAACTGCGCGACGACAGAACCATTTCGTCCACAGGGGGAAGCCATGCGAGCTAGCCTAAAAGTCGGCCTGATTACGGCGCTGATGTTGAGTTTTGGCGGGATCGTCCACGCCCAGGATGCGGTCGTCGGAGCTCCCGATGCGGAGGCACTTTTCCACAGCAAGAACCCAAAGTATGAGAAGAACAAGCAGGCGGCCTATCACATCATGAAAGAACTGCTTGAAGCGAACCACTGGGAAATGACGGACAAGTGGATCACTGCGCGTTATATCCAGCACAATCCGCAGGCTGCGAATGGGCGCGCCGCCGTGGTAAAGTTCTTTACGGAAGTACGGAAGCGCAAGCCGTCGCCTATTCCCGAGAAATTGGGTACGCCAATCGTTTCGGTCGTCGCCGAAGGCGATTATGTGATTGTGACGCAACCCCGGACAATGAAGGATTCCAAGGATCCGACGAAGACCTACACCACCACGTGGTTTGATATGTGGCGCTTCGTGGATGGGAAAGCTGACGAGCACTGGGACCCGGCCACGCGCTAGAGGCGCCCCGCTTGCCACGGGCGGCGGGCGCAGCGTTCGCCGCCCTCCCCGTATATCTGCGGGCGTGATGCGCGGCACCATGCGCATGAGAACCAGCGCCGCTTACAATCTGGGCGCGGGGAGTCTAAGCTCGCCACCATCATGGCGGTCACGCGACAATGACCGCGCGCAAGTCTTGCGACGAGGGGCACCATGAAGTACGCCATCTGGTTTGTGCGACTCGTGTTCGCGGCTTGGATGATTCCATCGGGTTTGAATCATTTCGTTACGCTGTTCCCACAGCCGATGGGCACCAAGCCCTTAAGCCACGAACTGATTGTGGCCCTGCTTGACAGTCACCTGTTCGACCTGGTCAAGGCCGTTGAGTTCTTGGCCGGGGTGAGCGTCATGACCGGCCTCTACACCCCGCTCGTACTCCTCATGTGCATGCCGGTCTCCTTTTGCGTGTTTTTCTGGGATACGCCGCTGGAGGGGTGGACCTCGCGTGCGGCGGTTTTCGGCTGTTCGGTGTTTTTCTGCAATATCGTCCTGTGCCTGGCTCACCTGAGCAGCTATCGCTCGATGTTCACCCTGCGATCGAAGCCACAGGCCATCGGCACATCCGGCGCGGAGAAAATCGTGCAGCCGGCGGGGGCGCGGCCATGAAACAGCTCATTCCCCTCGGCCGCCTGATCTTCGGTGCCTGGATGCTGGCCAACGGTGCCAACTACCTCTTCGTCTCGCTCTGGCCCCAGCCCATCGGCCATGAGCCGCTTGCCATTGAGCTGATGGCTTCCCTTGTTCATTCGGGATTGCTCGGCGTCGCCATGACGATCCAGTTGGTGACGGGAGCGCTGATCCTCACCGGCTTGTGCGTGCCGGTGGCGCTGTGCGTGGTGATGCCGATCTCGACCTGCGCACTTTTCTGGTCGCTGATCCTGGATCATCAGCCGCTGGGCGTGCTCCTGGCATTGGCCGCCTTCGCCCTTAACGGTTTGTTGATGCTGGCCTACCTCGAGTACTACCGCGGGGCGCTGCGGCGGCAGGCGCTCACATTTGGCGAATCACCTGCAGGGCAGAAGTCTTTTTATTTCGTGTTCGTGAATCCCAATGGCCGCACGCGGCGCGGCCAATTCGCGGCCGCCCTGCTCACGCTCCTTGCCGTAGCCGCCTTCTACGCGTTCCTGGTGAAGGGGGCCACCGCGCATTGGTGTGTGCTCATGCTGGTCTTTCCGGGCGCCATACTGCATGCCCGGCGCCTGCACGACATGGGCTATGGGGCCTGGCCACTGCTCATCCCGGTAGTGCTCACGCTCGTGGCCTTCGCCAACTGGCTGCATGTCGTCAGCTATGGCGCCCCATTCGACACCGCCATGCCGCTGACCGCGCTCGCCGTCTGTGCAGCGTTCGCGCTGTGGGGCTGCATTGGCAACGGTCAGGCCGAAGCCAATCGGTTCGGGATGCCGGCAGCCGCCTAAGGCACGTCCGCGTCTGGAGAAAAACCCGCGCGCCGCGGTAAAGTGCAGCGCAGCGCACGCTCGTGCGCCAAGGAGAAAGGTGCCATGGACACATCGCAAACATCTCATCTGTCGCGGCGTGATGCGCTGCGCGGCGCACTGGCGGTGGGTGCCGGCGCATTGCTGTCGAATCACGCCCTGGCGGTATCGGGCCCCACCCTGCCCCTGATCACCAAGCCCATCCCCGCGACCGGCGAGAGATTGCCGGCCGTCGGTTTGGGTACGGACAAATTTCAGCTGGATGAGCGTGGGCCGATACTGGCCGAGATTCAGCGCATGCAGCAGCTGGGCGGGACCGTAATCGACACGGCGGCGGCCTACGGGGACGCCGAAACGCTCATCGGCGAGGCATTGGCCGGCAGTCGCGATCACATCTTCCTGGCCACCAAGCTCACCGAGAGCGGCCGCGGCTTCCGCGGTGGCGGAGTCGGCGGGCTGGCAAGTTTCGAACGCTCCCTGATGCGTCTGCGCACGACCAAGATCGATCTGTTACAAGTCCACAACCTGGATGGAGTCGAGGCGCTGCTGCCGCTGATGCAGCAGTGGAAACGGGCCGGGAAAATTCGTTACGTCGGCATTACCACTTCCCGTGTTGCGCAGCACGAGCAGATGATCGGCTATCTGCGCAAGTATCCATTGGATTTTGTCCAAGTCGACTACTCCTTGGATAACCGCGATGCCGCCAAGACCCTGCTGCCCCTCGCCCAGGACCGCCACGTTGCCGTTCTGGCCAACGTTCCGTTTGGTTTTGGTAGTCTGTTGCGTCAGGCACAGTCGCGCAAACTGCCACCCTGGGCCGCGGATATCGATGTCGGCAGCTGGGGCCAGTTTCTGCTCAAGTACGTGATCTCGCACCCGGCCGTCACCTGTGCAATACCCGGATCAACGCAGGTGGCGCATCTGACCGATAATCAGGGCGCCGCGCGCGGCCGCCTGCCTGACGAGGCCATGCGACGCCGGATGGAGCAGTTCTGGGATTCCGCAACCGGCTGACTTCAAGCGCGGCCGCCAACCTTGGCAAGCCACCAACGCAGGCCGACGAACAAGAAGCGCCAATCGTGAAGGAACTCAGGTGGTTTTCCCTCGACCGCATGGCCGACGAACTGCAGGACCCATCCGATCACGAACATCGCGGTTGGGATCGCCCAGATGTCGTGAACGAACGGAATCACGAGAAAGAGCGGCAGCGACAGCGCGATCATTGGAATGCCCAGCGTATGACAGAACCGATTCAGCGGATGCTGATGGCTAATCCCATATCGCACAATCCACTCATCCCATGGTCTGCCTGCGAACATGATGCCTCCCGATGCGTTTCAGGCGGGATACTGATCCTCGCGTACCCACCAGCCATGAATCTGCGGTGATGCCTGCGTAGGCAGATGAACGGTGGCGATCGGGCCATCCTCGATGTGCTCGGCGTCCAGGACCAGCAGGTCGGCGCGCAGATTCTGGTCCAGATGCCAGGCAACCCCCAGAAGATAGCCCACGCCTTCGGGGGAATCGGCGCGCTTGGGCGCGAATACCGGTTCTCCCAGTGACACCGTTTGCGGCGCCTTCCACAACTTATGCGCGCGAGTCTGATGATCGACACGGGCGTAGCATGCGGCCTTCCAGCGCACCGGATCGGCAGGATCCGGGCAGCCCATGAATCCATAGCGGTACCGCACGGTATTATAGCGATCATCCTGCCGCGGCAGCGGCGCAATGAGCGGGTACATCCTCTCGATGTCGTAGTGGCTGTTCGGGCCGTCCAGGTTCACTGACAGACGATGCAGGTAGCTGATGCCCGTCGCCGGATCGTACGGCGTTGCGTCCTTGTTGGGGATCACCGGATATGGATTTGCCGCCGTGACCTCTCTGTCGAAGTATAGTTTGCCGTTATCTTCGAATGCTCCCAGCGTGTGACTGCCACCCCGGGCAGCACCTTCAATCCATTTGAGGTCCTTACCGTCCCCGCAACGGCGCATGAACCCAAAATAGGTCTTCTTGCCTTTGTCCCATGACCAGTGGATGCCGCCACGTTTCATCTGCTCGTGGTCGATTGCCAATGGAGTGAGGAAGAACGCAATATGGTTTTCGGTCACAGCGAAGTCATGCACGCTGCTGACGTACGGTGTCTGGACCTCGGCGCCCCACACTTTCTTGCCGTGTCGGTCGATTTCAAAGACTGCGATGACATTGCTGCCGAATCCGCGAGCCTCGTAACCGAACGCAACGATATTGCCGCTCGCGGAGCAGATTTTCGGGTGAGCCGTAAAGGGCTGATCGCGAGGCAGCTGGCCATCGAAGGTATAGACGGGTGCAAGGGTTTCCAGCGTATTCAAGTCCAGGGCAGTGGGCGCACTGTCCTCCTTGAGCGCGAGAATCATGTTCTTGTGATGAACGACGTGAGTGTTGGCCGTGCTGCGACTGAGACCGCTCACGCTAGGATCGTCCAGAGAGGGATTGCGGTACATCGGCATCAGGCTTCTACGCGCCGCATCCTGCGCGAGGTAGCGTTCCGTTCGCACATAGCGGCTGCGGTAATCGACGCGGCCGTTCCTGATCCGAAACAGGCGTATGTGGCCCTCGCCGTCGAAGGCGATGTTGCCGGGGGACAGTGGATACTGCGGGTCCGGACCCACCGCATAGAAGCCGCCGCTGAGATTTTCCGGCAGCTTGCCTTCCACCGAACAGTCCCGCACCTCCACCTCCGCGCCCATCGGGGCATAGGTCGCGCCGAATCTGGGAGCTGCGCTCATCGCATCATTTTTTCGGTGTGCCGCCGGATTGCAGAATGGCCTGGATGCTGCCGTCGGCCGCGGTCGGATTGCGATTATTCTCCAGGCACACATACGGCTCGATCTCGAAGTCAGCCGGCGCCCTCTTGTACGTCTTGATGACCGTCCAGGGCTTTACCAGCGCAACGGGGTCCACGAGCGTAAACTCATCACGCAGCGTGTCATCATCGGCCAGCCAGATTCGTTCATAGGCAATCGCCTTGTCGCTCTTGGGCAGGCCGGATGATTCCATGTTGGTATCCAGCTTGAATCCATAAGCTGTGGACAGCAGAAAGTTGCCTTCCCAGTGTCCGACCGACTCTCCGTTGTAGGTTGGATCCGGATCGTCCGGTAGCGGCCGTCCGTCAGTGAAAATGCGACGGACCTGTTCGTCCCATTCGGCATAGACCATGATCCGGTCCGTTCCCATGGTGATCTCCATGGGATAGGTCATGGTCATGATGCGTGGCATGCCCGGCGGCAGGCAGTTTGCGGTCGGATCACCCGTCGGTCTGCCCGCCGCAGCGTCCGCCAGGTGAGTCGCGAAAATCTTTGCATACGCGGGAGTGAGCGGCGGATTCTGACCCCTCCCCGGCGGGATGCCGGGCGTCCAGCCAATGCCGCCCTGGTTGATCCAGATGCCTGTCAGGTCGCGCCGGCTTTTCGGACGATACGCGACGGTACCCCACTTCGGATTGACCGGCTGCGTCGTGGCGGCCCCCGCAAAGCTGGTCGGCAGCTTTGCGGCATCCCGGAACGGTGCCTGGACGCCCTTGCTGAGATCAAGGTCCACCGGCCGACCGATCAGGTCCGTCGCCCCGGGTGGGGCCTTCTGCGCAATCGATGGGGCGGCAATGAGAATCGAACACGCAGCTGCCGCGAAAATAGCTCTGCCGGTGTGCATCAAGGCCATGGCGACTCTCCTAGCTTCTCGAGCTCAGTGTAGGCCGTCGTCGTTGGCTTTGCATCGGGGCCGCATAGCTCACCATAACTCGCATGAAACCAGTCCCCCGCAATCCAGGCGACAGGCGGGTGCGGGTCAATGTTCCAGCGCCTTGAAGTTCGTCTGCAGCAGTGCGAGCCGCGTCTCCAGCGAATGATCCGACGGCGTACCGTCGGCGGAAACCGCAAGCCCGTAACGCACCTTGACGTCGCTGGCGGCAACGCCGCTCACGGTTGCCGCAGCATTGACACGGGTCATCCCGTTGTTCGTGATGTGATCGCCGTTGAACGGGAATGCGGCCGTGCCGAGCTTTTGCCAGGTGTTCTGGAAGGCATCCGGGAGCGCGGCCGATGGTGCCGGAACGCGACGCACCTGGATCCAGTTGCCCTTCGCTTTCGGATCCAGCAGTTCGATGCCGCCAACGTCCCACACCACGGCGGTACCGTCATGGAAGTAGCTGAAGTTCACTGCCAGCACGGTATCCGGCCGCAGCGCCTGCAATTGCGGGGTTACCTCCAGCTCAAATCGCTTCGAGTGCAGCTGCAGCTTCGTGTCCGGCTCGATCGTGAGGTGCAATCCGGCCAGCGCTCTGGGCTGCACACCGGACAGTGACTGGAACTCGCGCCAGCGTGCCAGCGTACCCTCCAGCGTCACGAACTGGTAGTTCGCGGCCAGTTCCTGCTGCCCGATCATGACGGCCTTGGTCATGGTGCGTCCCGCGGCAATCAGGGCCGCATAGCCCTCCGGGGTCGGCATGTTCAGCGTGACCAGCATGGAGTCGTCAAATGGCAGCGACCACACCATCACGCGCCATAGGCGCCCGAAGTTATCCGTGTAATCGCTCTGCTCCAGCGCCTTGCCGAGGGACACTACCTTGACCGAATCGCTGCCTACCTTGCGATGCAGCGGCAGAGAGCTTTTCAACAACAGGTCCATGTAGAGCTTTGAATCACCGTACAGGGTCGCCAGCGCGAGTCCATCCGGCGCCTTGAGGCGCAGCCCCTCACCGGCGGACACCACCAGCCCGTTTTCCTCCAGCTGCATGGACTTCGTCTGAGGGGCGGCGACCGCCCACCGACCCTGTGTCGATTGGTGGATCGCGCGCGGCAGCGGCGAACGGGAAACCTGATCGAGCAGCTGTTCGGAACCCGGGCCCATCGGGAACAGGCGCTCGGCATTGTGTTCCATTATCTGCCGGTCGCCGGTGGTGAAGAGCGTGATGAGCGCATGGTTCATCGCCGCGTACAGGTCTGCGAGCGTGGTTGGCAGCTGAACATTTGTGCGATTATCGACAATCTCCGAGGTATCCATGATGGGTAGTCGAAAGGACGTGCGACTGCCGATGTCGCCCGAAGTTGGTGAAGCCGCATCTATCAGCGCAAACGGCGCCGCGTAGTTGAGGTTCTCAGATTCACTCTTGCGCAGCACGATGCCGATGACGCGACCGTGCTGATCGACCAGCGGACCGCCACTATTTCCAGGCGATGCGGCTGCGGTGAAGCGCAGCCACTGCCAGCGCCCCGCTTCCTCCTCGGGTGTCTCCGATGTGAACACGCCATCGCGGATGACGATGCCCTCGCCGAGCGCGTTGCCAACTGCATAAACAGGCTCGTTCAATGCGGGTTTTGGTCCTCCGGCAAGCTCTGCCACCCGTGGCGCATCCTTCAGAGTGAAAACCGCGAAGTCCTGGCTCTGCGAGTACTTGAGCACCTGCGCGATGGCAAACACATGACCCGCGGCATCGCGCACCTCGGGCGCACCGTATTGGCTACCGAGTCCGAGTCCCAGCACGTGCGCTGCGGTGACGTACCGGTGGCCATCAATGGCGAACGCGGTGCCGATCGAGCGGTACTTGTCGCTTCGCTCCTGAAAAGGAATCAGATCCAGCGGCAGGGGCTTTTCATACGTGAGCGGGTCGGCTTCCGGTTTTCGCTGCACCACTTCGAAAGTGGCGGCGCGAACCCGCTGCTGGACTTCAACAGCAAGCACGTCCGCACGCGCGAGCGCTGCAAGCGCGACGCTCAGCCCCATTGCGAGCACCCCCCGCCAGCGGAATCGCTCCGACCCGCACGGTAGCCATAACTTCCCTGTCACGCTGCACTCTCCCGCGTTCTTTGCGATATTTCCACTGCAACATGGTCATCGCAAGCAATCGCGGAGTAAGAATTGGCAACATGTCGGGAGCGCATGTTCATGCCGCGGCGCAACAGAGAGGATGTCACGCAGGCGTCGTGCCCCGGCCGGTCTATACTTGGCGCGACGAATAACAGGGGCGCAGACCATGCGAATTCTTGGACGAATCCTGATTGGGGCGACACTCGCCGGCCTGACGCTGCAAGTGGGCGCCGCGGCGCCGCGCGCGGCCACTGACAGCTGGATCGGCGTATGGGGTTATGTGATCGCACCGCCGCCCCCGGGCCCTCCTCCCGCGCCGTTCGTGCTGCCCGCACCGCCCCTTACGCCACTGGGTGCGCCCCCCGCGCCGACGGCAGCCCCCGCCCCACGTGCCTTCCCTGCGCCGCTGCTGGAGAATCCGGGCAATGTACCGGTCGATCTCACGACGGCTGAAATTCGCAATACGACCGTTCGGCAGCTGGTCCGTGTGTCGGCGGACGGGTCGCGTCTGCGACTGCGATTGTCGAATGAGGACGGCGCGGAGCCACTGACGCTCGGATCCGTGCATGTGGGTTTGGCGGCTGCCGACGGTAATGTGGTCGCGGGTACGGATCATGTCGTGACGTTCGACGGCCAGTCCGGCGTCGTGATGCCCGCCAGTTCGCCGGTGCTGAGCGATGCGATCGACCTGCCGACCAAGGCGTTGGACAAGCTTTATATTTCCATCCACGTGCCTGGCCCGATGGCCCTGCGTGCTGCGCGAACGCTCTTTCAGTATGTTGCCGGAACGCCCGGCGACTTCAGCGCCGCGGCGGCATTGCCCGGCGTGCGTCTGATGCGCGTGCCGGTGCTGGTCACGCTGGTGGAGTCACAGCCAACCGCACCGACCAGGGTAGTGGTGACGCTTGGGGACTCCATCACCGAAGGCGCAGCCTCCACGGCCAATGCCTTCCGGGGCTGGCCAGACAGGCTCGCGGAACGCCTCGCGAGCCATCATTGGGCTGTGGTCAACACCGGCATCAGCGGCAATCGTCTGTTGCGCTATGGCGCCGGTCCCAGTGCGCTGGCGCGGCTCGACCGGGACGTGCTCAGTGTGCCGGGGCTCAAGGCTATTATTCTGCTGGAAGGTATCAATGATATCGGTCGCGGCCTGGGCGCGCCCAACTCGACGGAACCGGTCACGGCCGCAGCGCTGGAGGACGCCGACCGGCAGATCATCGCGCGCGCCCGCGAGCACGGCGTGCGTGTCATCGGTGCCACGCTTACGCCTTATGAGGGTGCCTCCTATGCCTCACCGGCCGGCGAGGCGGCACGCGAGGCCCTCAATACATGGATCAAGACCAGCGGCGCCTTCGACGCCGTGATCGATTTTGCCCCGATCGTGGCCGATCCGGCCAATCCGTTGGCCTTCGCCAAAGCATTCAATGATCGGGATCACCTGCATCCCAACGACGCCGGGTACAAGGCCATGGGCGATGCCGTTGATCTGGCGGTGCTTGGCAAATAGTGTGCCGGTTGCGCGGGCGCCTATGCTTTGCCGTAGGTCGGCACTACTGCACCGCGCGTGACCTGGTTCTGCGAAGATGCCAGAAACACGATTGTCGCTGCGACCTCCTCAACCTTCGGCCAGGCATTGAACTGCGCCGTGGGCATGGAGGCGCGGTTGGCTGGCGTGTCCATGGTTGATGGCGCGACGGCGTTCACCAGTATGCCCTCCTTCGCGACTTCCTCGCCAAGGGCAATCGTCAATGCGACAACTCCCGCCTTCGCGACCGTGTAGGCCGTAAGGTTTGCCCCCAGGCGCGACTCCAGCGCCTGTCGAGCCGCAACATTGACAATTCGACCACCGGCGCCGCCACGCCTGAACGCCGCGATAGCAGCCCGACTGCACAGATAGGTCGAAATCAGATTGCTCCGGAGCTGACTCATCAGCAGTGGTTTGTCACTCTCACAGATAGGCGCAAAGGCAAAGCCACCCGCGATATGAACCGACGCCCAAAGCTTGTCCAGTCCTCCATAGAAGGCCGTGACGGCGGACTCATCCGCGAGATCACCGAGCGCAACCAGAGAAACATCCCGATTGTCCCGATGCGGGAAGCGCTTCGCTTCCTCTTCGTTGCGGTAGGGGACGTGGCACACGGCCCCGGCTGCGAGCAGCGCGCCGACAACGGCAATGCCCAGCGCACCGGTGCCGCCCGTAATCACGACGTGCCGATTCTGGTAGTCCACGAACTGTCTCCCCGTATTGGGTGGATACTATCCTATCGCGGACACAGCATGGCCCAGCCAACATGGGAAAAGAGGAATCGTCATGACAGACCTGCAGCGGATCCCACTTGAGACCATCGACAATGAGTCCACCAGCCTCGCTGCGTACGCCGGCAAAGTGCTGCTGGTGGTCAATACCGCCTCGAAGTGCGGCCTAACACCCCAGTACACGGCACTCGAAGCCCTGTACACGCGCTACCGCGATAAGGGATTTGCCGTGCTGGGCTTTCCAAGCAATGACTTTGCCGGACAGGAGCCGGGAAGTAATTCTGAGATTGCCAGCTTCTGTTCGACCAATTACGCGGTGGATTTCCCGCTTTTTTCAAAAGTTCGAGTCGTGGGCGCACACAAGCATCCCCTGTATGCCGCCCTGATTGCCCAGCAGCCCAAGGCCGCGGACAGCGATGCATTTCGGGGAAAACTCAAGGGATACAACGTCACGCCGAACCCCGAGCCCGAAGTGCTGTGGAATTTCGAAAAATTCCTGATCGCCAAAGATGGCAGGATAGTGGCGCGCTTTTCCCCCGACATGGCTCCGGATGACGCCAGGTTGGTCAAGGCCATCGAGAATGAGCTTATGGCATAGCTTCAGGAGTCACCGATGCAACAGCGATTGTTGGGAAGGGAGGGTCTGAAGGTCTCGGCCATGGGGCTTGGCTGCATGGGTCTGAGTTTCGGTCTCGGCCCCGCGGTGGCGAAGCAGCAGGGCATTGCCCTGATTCGCGCCGCCGTGGAGCGCGGCGTTACCTTCTTTGATACCGCAGAAGTGTACGGGCCCTTCACCAATGAAGAGTTGGTCGGTGAGGCGCTCGCGCCCTTTCGCGGCCAAGTGGTCATTGCCACCAAGTTCGGCTTCAAGACTCAGCCGCTGATGTCCAAGGATGTGCGGCTGGACAGTCGGCCTGAACATATTCGCGAAGTGGCCGCGGCATCCCTGAAGCGGCTGAAGGTTGATGCGCTGGATCTGTTCTATCAACACCGTGTCGATCCGGACGTGCCCATCGAGGATGTGGCCGGAACCATCAAGGATCTGATCCACGAAGGCAAGGTTAAATACTTCGGGCTGTCCGAGGCAGCTCCGCATACCATTCGTCGGGCGCATGCCGTGCAGCCCGTTAGCGCCTTGCAAAGCGAGTACTCTTTGTGGTGGCGGGAACCGGAAACGGACGTCCTGCCGGTATTGGAGGAACTGGGCATTGGTTTCGTGCCATTCAGTCCACTGGGCAAGGGCTTCCTGACAGGTGCCATTACTGCGAGTACGCGATTCGACAGCACGGATTTTCGTAATATTGTGCCGCGCTTTTCCGAGGAGGCCCGCCGGGCCAATCAGCCGCTGGTCGCTCTGCTGGCGCACACTGCCGCCGAGAAGTGCGCGACACCCGCGCAGATCGCGCTGGCGTGGCTGCTGGCGCAAAAGCCGTGGATAGTGCCGATCCCCGGTACCACCAAATTGCATCGACTGGATGAAAATCTAGGCTCCATCGCCTTGACCCTGAGCGCCAATGAGATCGAAAACATCAATCGCAGTTTTGCGGCCGTGACCGTTCAGGGCGAACGCTACCCCGAAAACCTGAAGAAGATGGCGGGCCGCTGAACGGTCATGAAACTTATCGCACAAATTACCGTAGGAATTATTCTGGGTTGGTTGGGGATCCAGGCGATTACGCTGCTCGAGGCTCGGCTGGTGGCGCGCGAGCAGGAGGCAGCGGTTCCACGACGCAGTGCAATGCCTGCCCAGCCCGCGCTGCCGAGGTTTCCCGCCGCCCTGAGGCCACGGGCCAACGCGACGGCGACGGGGCCGAGCCAGCCGGCCGCGAAGCCGTGCGAGATCACGAAAGCCAATGGCACTACGCTGCACTGTGAGGGTCCGTTGACGGATCCGCAGTAGCGCGTAGCGGCACTACCGCAAGGGTCGCCGCTACGGTCGCGCCGCTACGGAATTGTCCTACGGGGTGATGCGCAGCGGCGGAATATCGGCTGCAAATCCCCGCATTTACAGTAGCGTGATTGTCGGCATCGTTGGCTTAGCCCAATTCACCCAATGCCAACGCCGCGGGGGCACGTGAAAATCCGATTTGGCTATGAACTGCTCTATGGCAGCACGCAAGTGACACCGCTGGTACTGTGCCTGCGCGCAGCCCCGAGCCCGTCGCAACGATTGCTGGTAAGCGATGTCGTGCGCACCGATCCATTCGTCCCGGTCGTGTCCTCTCGGGACGCATTCGGGAATCTGTGCACGCGGCTGATTGCCCCAGCCGGAACGGTGCGTATCAGCACCGCGGGCCTGCTTGATGATCCCGGCACTGCGGAGCCCGCTTTCCGGGACGCGCGGGAGACACCGATCGCGAATCTGCCGGCCGATACACTGATGTATGTGCTGCCCAGCCGCTACTGCGAGAGCGATCTGCTGGCACCCGAGGCGCTGCGTCTGTTCGGCTACCTGCGTCGGGGCTGGTCACGGGTGCAGGCCATCTGTGACTTCGTCCACCAGTACGTGGCCTGCGGCGGCTCCCCCGACCGGCAGGCGCAGACGGCGCTGGAAACCTACAATGCGGGCCAAGGGCTGTATCAGGACATGACGCATCTGGCCATCGCTTTTTGCCGCGCCCTGGGCATCCCGGCGCGCTATGCGACCGGCTATCTCGATGGATTCGGGGTACCCGCGGTTGATGCGCCCGTGGATTTTCCCAGCTGCGTGGAGGCGTTTTTGGACGGTGCGTGGCATATCTTTGAGCCGCGCAACAATGTGCGGCGCATCGGCCGCCTGATCATCGCCCGCGGACGCGACGCAGCCGATGTTGCCATCGGCAGCGCCTTCGGTGCCGCTACTTTGCAGCAGTTTCGCCTCTGGACCGATCAGATCTCGGACACCGACGCGATCCAGGCCGCCTGATGCAGCTTCAAGCTAGCGCTGCCGGCGTGGATGCAGAAAGTCCGGTTGCCAGTCCTCCTGGGCACGGGCAATGACATAAGCGTGGATGGCGGCGACCTGTTGCGGGGTCAGAAGATCCTTGAATGAAGCCATGCCGGCCGCCTTCATCTTGCCGCCGAGTACGATATCGTCGAATTGCGCATGCTGCTGCGCACTGAGATGCCGCAGATCCTTGCGGTCACTACCCACCGCGTTCTGTCCGTGACAGATGGCGCAGTTGGCGCTGAAAAGTCCCGCCCCTGCATCCACCAGTTGCTGTGGCTGGGTTTCGCTGGGGGGCTCCGGAATGGACACCGCCAGTGGCGCCGGTGGCAGAGTTACCCCTTTCGCATCCAGCGCGAACACCAACAGTCGCGCCGGGGCCACGGAGAAGGTCTTACCGCCCGCATCCAGGCCGTGCACGATCGCGCTGTTCCAACCTGCATTGACCGCGATGTACTGGCGACCGTTGACGCTGTAGCTGATCGGCCCGGCAACCGGCACCGATCCGACGGGCATCTCCCACAGCTTCTTGCCGTTGTCGGCCCGATAGATGGCGACAGTTCGCTCAATCGTGCCCTCGACCAGCAGGTTGCCCGCCGTGGTCATCGTTCCGCCGTTGCCGGGGTGTGCATAAGGAATGCGGAACGCTTCCTTCTGGCGCACGGGGTCCCAGGCCAGCATGTAGCCCTTATCACGCTCCTCAGCTTCCTTATTCAGCTTCTTGCGCAATTCCGGCTCATTGGCGTAGCCGGCGCCGATGGTGGTGCGGCCGAGGTTGAATTTGAATTGCCCCGGCGGCAATTGCGACATGACCACCCACTGCTCCATGGTCGGGATGTAGACCAGCCCCGTGAGCGGACTGTAGGACATGGGATTCCAGTTATGTCCCCCGCCCGAACTGGGGGTCATCAGGTGTGGCTCTACCGTCAGGCGCGCGCCGGCATCCAGGATCGGCTTGCCGGTCTTCATGTCAATGCGGTGCGACCAGGTGCTCGGTACGTAGCCATGTGCCGAGAGCAGCTTGCCGGTGGCGCGGTCGAGGACGTAGAAGAATCCATCCTTGGGCGCGTGCATGATGACCTGGCGCTTCTTGCCGTGAATCGTCAGGTCCGCGAGCATCAGGGGCGCCGTGCAGTCGTAATCCCACTCCTCCCCCGGCACTTCCTGGTAGTGCCAGGCGTACCGGCCACTCGTCGCATCCACCGCGACGATGGAACACAGGAACAGGTTGTCGCCGCCGCCCGGACTGCGAAAATCCTCCGGATGCGGGGAGCCATTGCCAGTACCGAAGTAGACCAGATTCAGCTTCGGATCATAGACGATGGTGTCCCAATCGTTGCCGCCGCCGCCGACCTTCCACCACTGGCCGGTCCAGGTCTTCGCCGCCTCGGGCATGACCGAGTCCGAAGCGGCCCCTTCGGGCATCTTCGCGGGATCGCCCGGTACAATGTAGAACTTCCAGGTCCGCTTGCCGGTCTGCGCGTCGTAGGCGGAGATGTACCCACGCGCGCCAAAATCACCCCCGCCGTTGCCGATGACCACCTGCCCCGCGGCGATGCGTGGCGCACCGGTGATCGACAGTGGCTGACCGGGATCCAGGGTCTGCGTGCTCCACACCGGCTTGCCGGTCTTCGCGTCCAACGCAATGATGCGGCCGTCCAGGGCAGCGATGTAGATCTTGCCCTTCCAGGCGGCAAGCCCGCGGCTCACCGGTCCGCAACAGGCCAGCCGACCCCACTCCAACGGGATCTTCGGGTCATAGCTCCACAGGACCTTGCCGTTGGTGGCGTCGTACGCCGTGGTGATGTCCCACGCCGAGACGTTGTACAGGACCCCATCGATTTCCAGCGGCGTGGCATCCACGCCGCGATACGTGTTCAGCTCGGCGAACCACGCAAGCCCTAAGCGCGCGACGTTCGTGTCGTTGATTCGCTTGAGCGGGCTGAAACGCTGTTCGGTCCAATCCCGACCATGAGACATCCACTGGCCGGGATCCTTGTCGGCATTGGCAAGCCGCAGTTGATCGACGGCCGCCGGATTGATCAGCAGTTTGGCATCCGCGCCGGGCGCGCTGCCGCTGCTTCGGGCCGGCAGTGCGGGTACCGCGAATACCATGACTGCGATTAGCATGCTGCGCAAAGCATATCCAGGCTGCATTATTTCTCCCTACCGGTTCATCCGCCGCTGCCTCGAACACGTCATCCGGCCCGAATACTGCCACATGTCGATCGGTTATTCTGCCGCCACGGTCGCTGTGGCGTTGGCCCGCCGGTCCTTACTTGAACAGCGACGGGTCGATGCTTACACCACGTTGACCGCGTGGGACCCGTTGCCGCAGTATCACCGCAATTCGCGGCGGAGACCTTTGGGTGAGCATAATCGCGGTGACCGGTGCCACCGGTAAGTTGGGGCGCGCCACACTTCGGTTTCTTCGTGCCCGCGGCGTGGCCGCGGAGACAATTCGGCCGATCGTGCGTGATCTGGCCAAGGCACACGACCTGGTCGACCGCAAATTTGATGTCGCCTACGGCAATTATACCGATGCCGCCTTGCTGGAGGCGGCGTTCAGTGGCGTCGACAAGCTGCTGTTCATTTCCACGAGCGCGCTGGGGGAGGAGCGCATGCTCCACCATCGCAGTGTGGTCGCGGCCGCGAAGGGCGCGGGCGTCAAACACATCATCTATACCAGTGTGATCAAGCCAACCGCAGAGGCCCGCTTTGCCGCAACTCCGGGGCACCTCCATACCGAGGCCCTTAGCCGCGAGTCGGGCATTGCCTACACTTTTTTTCGCAACAACCTGTATCTGGACGTCGTGCCGTTGCTGTTCGGGGGTGCGCTGGCAAGCGGTACGCTCACCCACTGCGGTGGCGATGGCCGTATCGGCTTCATCGCAAAATCTTAGCGGCGGCCGCAAGCGGACGCTTCAGCTCCTGATCAGCCGCAGCGCACTGACTTGATGTGGACCCGGATTCTGCCTATTGGATCCCAAAACGTCACTGGCAGCCGATTCCGCCCCCAAAACGGCCCCCTTTTTGGTCAAATATCGACATATTGGGTCCAGACGGGGTCCTGTCTTGACAGCATTGGATCCCAAGTCTCAAGATCGCGGCCCCGACGGCCAACCTAAGATTTCTGCCTCCCTAAGGAACCCGACAATGACCATAAAGAGCCTTGAAGACCTGCTGCAATCGGTGAAGTCACCGGTGGACCTGCTGCGCAACTCGCAGTCGGGGCCCAACCAGTACCCGGTCGTTCCGCCCGAATACACCAACTGGCGGGATGAGCAGCGCGCCTGGCAGGAGACCTGTGTGCTCTTCAACCAGTCGTACCACATGACGGATATGTATGTGGAAGGTCCGGACGCTTTAAAGCTGCTGAGCAATCTGGGCATCAACAGCTTCAAGGGCTTCGAGCCGAACAAGGCAAAGCAGTTCGTTCCGTGTAACTATGATGGCTACGTGATCGGTGACGTCGTGCTGACCTATCTGAGCCGCGACCGCCTGAACCTGATCGGTCGTCCATCGGTGCACAACTGGGTGCAGTTCCATGCCGAGACCGGTGACTATGATGTCTCGTGCGAGCGCGACGAGCGCACCGTGGCGCGACCGGGTCCGGTCATCCGCCGCACCTATCGTTTCCAGATCCAGGGCCCGAATGCCATGAAGACCATGCACAAGGTCTTGGGTAAGGCGCCTCCGGAACTGAAGTTCTTCAACATGACCCAGATCACTATCGCCGGCCACCGCGTCAACGCGCTGCGCCATGGCATGGCCGGCCAGCCGGGTTTCGAGCTGTTCGGACCCTGGGAGCATGGTGAGGAAGTCCGTCAGGCCCTGATCGAGGCCGGCAAGGAATTCGGCATGCATCTGGTCGGTGCCCGCGCCTACTCATCGAATACGCTGGAGTCGGGCTGGGTGCCCTCCCCGATGCCGGCCGTGTATTCGGGTGAGAAGATGAAGGCCTTCCGCCAGTGGCTGCCGGCCGACAGCTATGAGGGCAAAGCCTCGCTGGGCGGCAGCTTCGTGTCCAGGAACATCGAAGACTATTATCTGACTCCGTACGACATTGGCTACGGCGCATTCGTCAAGTTTGACCATGACTTCGTCGGTCGTGAGGCGCTTGAGAAGCTTGCCGCCAAGCCGCCGCGCCGCACCAAGGTCACGCTGGCCCTGCACGATGAGGACGTTGCGAAGGTCCTTGGCTCCATGTATGGCAACAAGGGCAAGGATCGCTACAAGTACTTCGACTACCCGTCATCGGTGTATTCGACCCTGCCCTACGATGCGGTCACGTTCGAGGGCCGGCCGGTCGGTATTTCGACCTGGATCGGTTACAGCTCGAATGAGCGCAAGCACCTGACGCTGGCCTTGCTGGACACCGAACACGCCAAGCATGGCCATGAGGTCAAGCTGCTGTGGGGCGAGGAAGGCGGTGGCACCCGCAAGCCCACCGTCGAGCGCCATATACAGACCGAGATCCGTGCAATCGTCAGCCCCGTTCCCTACTCGGAAGTGGCCCGTATTGCGTACGCCCCTCCGGGCTGGCGCACGAAGGCCTAAGCAAGACCGACCGCTCGAATCGGGCCGCCAATCCCAAAGGTTGGCGGCCTTTTCTTTGCGGCAATCTTTTGCCAGAATTTTCCCGTTCCAAAATGAGTGGTTGTCCTACACGGAGCATAGGCCACGCTTGATATCAAGGCGCATCAGCGTTGGAGACTACGCGCCGATGATCTCTTCCAGATCCCAGCTCCGCAGCGAATCACGACCGAAGCCTACGACGCGGGCGCCTGCCACACGGGCGCCTGCCACGCCCTGGAAATCGACTTTCGCGTTCATCGAGGATCAGCTGCTGCAGTTCTGGCCGCCTTACCGTCACGAGGTCTACGACGACGCCCAGGACGCTAACGCCGCTGCATTCCCAGGGAAATCAGGAAAGCCAACGAGGCGATCGCCATAAGGCCGGTTGCACACCAGCCCAGGGCAAGCCAGGCACCGCGGACCGTGAACTGCCCCATCAATTTTTTGCTCATACCCAGACGCATCACCAGCACCATCAGCGGCGCTGCGGCAATGGCGTTCAGGGCGGCGGACCAGACCAAGGCTTTCAGCGGGCTGATGTGGACCACATTGGCCACCGCGCCCATCGCCGTCGCGGCTGCGATCGTTGCGTAGAACGCTTTCGCTGCGGCGGGCAGTCGCGATAATCCAACGGGCCATCGTCTGGCCTCACCCAGTGCATAAGCTGCGGAGCCGGCCAGCACTGGGACGGCGAGCAACCCGGTGCCGATAATCCCCAGGGCAAACAGCACGAACGCAAATTGGCCGGCGAGAGGCCGCAGCGCCTGGGCCGCCTGCGCGGCGCTGTCGAGCTGTTTAATGCCCTTGGCATGAAACGTCGCCGCGGCAGTTGCC
Organism: Steroidobacteraceae bacterium; assembly: GCA_036521075.1. Taxonomy (GTDB): domain Bacteria; phylum Pseudomonadota; class Gammaproteobacteria; order Steroidobacterales; family Steroidobacteraceae; genus DAIDKA01. The sequence continues at coordinate 22,790 of DATDIL010000031.1, forward strand.
ATGATCGCCAGGGCCACCACATTGGAGATGCCCATCCCCAAGACGGTGTCCCATTTGATTCGCGCCAGCGCGCTGGCGCCCTGTGATGGCTTGCGTCGCAGCGGCTCGCGCACCGGTTCGGTCTTCGTGTCCTCGACTTCCTGCGAAGCCTGCCAGAAGAAAAGATACGGGCTGATCGTCGTGCCAAGCACCGCCACCACCATCAACCAGAATTCCATGTGCGTCGAGAAATGCGGCCACAAGAGTCCCAGCAGCAGGTCACGCCATGAGACACGAACGACCATCAAGGTCGCAACATAGGCGAACAGTGAAAGGGTGAGCCATTTCAGGATTGCGACATAGCGTGTGTGGCTCAGGAATATCTGGCCACCCGCACAGATGGAACCAAAAGCGATCAAGTAAAAGGGCGTCGATATCGCCGGTAGCAGCAGGCGTGCGGATTCCGCCATCGCCCCCAGGTCCGCGCCGATATTGCAGATATTGGCGACAAAGAGCAGCAGCACCATGCCATGCAGAAGCGGCGCGGAGTACTCGCTACGAATGTTCGCGGCAATTCCGCGCCCGGTCGTGCGGCCGATGCGGGCGCTGATGCCCTGAATGACAACCATCAGGGGAAAAGTGAGCAACATGGTCCAGGCCAGTTGGAGCCCGAATTGGGCGCCCGCCTGAGCGTAAGTCGCAATACCACTTGGATCATCATCCGCCGCGCCGGTAATCAGCCCCGGTCCCAAAATGCCGAGTAAGCGGGGTTTACTGGGTCCAACAACCGCGCTTGGCTCGGCAGGCAGATGTTGCATGCGTTGCAGTATAGGAGTGCGACGCGGTTCGTGGGTAGGTGAATGGCATGTTGCTGGACGAGGCTGCGCCTGCAGGCGCCGCGCATGCGCCCGAAGCTGACGCCCCCTTGGGAGGCTCTCCTACACTCATCGAGAGACTGCCGGCCCATGCTGTAGCTCACGGTCAGTCACGCAGGGCTGGCAGGCACCCGTCAAACCTAAGGAGTGAGTTCAATGGGCATCAACAAGGACCAGGTCGAAGGCCGCGCAAAAGAAGCGGCAGGCAAAGTACAGGAAGCGGCCGGCAAGGCCGCAGGCAGCACCGGAACCCAGGCCAAGGGCCTGGGCAAACAGGTCTCGGGCGCCCCGCAGGCCAAATTTGGCGATGCGAAGGAGACGGTCAAGGATCACTACAAGGACGCCAACAAGCGCCCGTAACTTCACGCAGCGGTCGGATAGGGCCCCATTCGCCGCTGGAGTGAATGGGGCCTTCGCTGCTTCAACATGCTGCTCCGGGATGCTCACGAAGGCGCAACTGGCGGCCCAGCTCAGAAAACATGTTACGCGCGAACTGTACGACGATTCGGGACTCGTTGCGGGAGGTACGGCGATTTATTCACTGGCCGACCCGCGCGATCTGCGACTCACGCGCTACATCGGGCAAACATGCGCCCCGCAACGCCGCTTCCTGCAACACCTCAGCACGGCGCGTCTGTGGCTACCCGCGCAGGCGCCGTGGTGGGTCAAACAGCCGCGGCTGCGACCGCTCTATCAGTGGCTGCGTGACCTGTATGCCCGGGAGCAGCGACTGCCCACAATGATTATTCATGCCTGGGTCGAAACGAGGCGCGGCGCACGAGTGGCCGAGCGCGCACGGATTGTCGCAGCGCTCGCAAATGACCTGCCCTTGCTGAATATCGAGCGCGAACTGCTGAGCCGCCAAATGCCGTTGCTCTGATTCACGCCATGCATGACATCATGAACTGGACGCAGCAGCTGCTTTCAATGCTCGAACCGGGCGAGCCGATCGGCGCCTTCATCTATTTCGTGCTGTTCGTCGTGATCGCACTGCTGCTCTCACGCGGTCTGCGCGCCGCTGTGCACGCCGCCTTGTCAAAGGAGCGGCATATCGACCGCACCGCCATCAGCTTCCTGCAACAGATCGGCACCGTGGTGATCTGGATCATGGTGATCATTCTGTATGCGCACCTCATTCCGCAGCTGCGCGCCCTGGGAACCGCATTGCTCGCGGGCGCCGGCGTTGCCTCCGTGGTCATTGGACTGGCCGCGCAAAGCACGCTTGGCAACCTCGTGGCAGGCATATCGATGACGATTTATCGACCGTTTCGACTGGGGGACGTGTTGCAGGTTGCCGCACCCACGGGCACGGAAATCGGGGTAGTTGACCATATCTCCCTCGGTTACACGACGCTTCGGGTACAGGATGGGCGATTCGTGGTCCTGCCGAACAGTGTCGCGGCGAGTCAGGTTGCGATCAACCTCAGTCCGAGCACGGGACGCTGGCCGCTTTCCATAGCAATTCGCCTGAACCGGGATACAGACCTGGAGGCGGCCTGTGCACTTGCGCGCAAGGCTGCCGCGGAGGTGATAGGAGAAGCGGCCGTCACTGGCTGTTATCTGACCCGGGTGGATGCAACCGAGGCACAGCTGGAATTGCGATTCCAGGCCCAGGAAGCGGCCAGCCGCGACTCGCAGCGTGCCGCAGTCATTTTGCGCCTCAATCAGCGTTTCGCGCCGGACGGTACCGGAGCGGCCGCGACCCAACGCCCGACTTTCGCATAACCTGCGCCCCTAAGCGGCGCAACATTCATGGTTGATCCCTACTCGACAGGCACTGACCGACCCGCCAATCTGGATCAGAACATCGACCGGGTGCTCGAGGTGCGCAAGCGCGAGCGCGAGCAGCGCTCGGCAGCGCATCGGCTCGTCGATCGCATCAGCCGCATTATTGGCCGTCCGCTGTATCTGCTGGGTCTGTCCGGATTTGCGGGCGCGTGGATCGTCTTCAATGTCCTGGCGCCGCAATTTGGCTACTCGACGTTTGATCCGAGTCCGTTTCCCCTGTTGGACGGGATACTGTCGCTCGCGGCGCTCATCACCACGACGGTCGTTCTGATCGCGCAGAATCGTCAAACTCGAATCGAGCAGCAGCACATGCACATTTCGCTGCAGGTCAATCTCGTGACCGAGCAGAAGGTCGCGAAAATCATCAAACTGCTGGAGGAACTCAGGCGCGATCTGCCAATGGTCAAGGACCGGGACGATCCGCAGGCAGCATCGTTCGGGCAGGAGACGGATGCGCTGCAGGTCCTCACTGCCATCGAGGAAGTCGGGTTGACGAAAGACCCCGCCGAGTCCGATGTATCACCGACCGGGGGTTCCCCTGCCGGGCCCAAGCGCACCTGACCGTGGACCCGCTCCGGTTCCATGACTGCGCTACACTCTGGCGCGATGTTGGTTCTGGAACACATTTCCAAGGGATTTGACGGGCGCCGGGTGCTGACCGATGTCAGCGTGACCGTTCCGACTGGCGCAACCCATGCCCTGATCGGTTCTAGCGGATCGGGTAAAACCACACTGTTGAGAATCACGCTGCGGCTTATCGAACTGGACCACGGCATGGTGAAGATCGACACCCGCCCCTTGTCGACCTTCGGACCGGAGGCCTGGGCAGACCAGATTGGCTATGTCCCCCAGGATGGGGGTTTATTTCCGCATCTGACCGGCCAGCAAAACGTTGCGCTGGTCCCGAAGTTGCGCGGTTGGAAACCGCCGGCCATTCAAGCCCGCCTGGAGCAGCTGCAAAGCCTCGTGGCACTTGAGTCTTCCGTGTTGCAGCGTTATCCGCATCAGATGAGTGGCGGGCAGAAGCAGCGGGTGGCGATCATGCGGGCGGCGATGATGGACCCGGCAGTGATGTTGCTTGATGAGCCGATGGCCGCGTTGGACCCATTGATCCGCAGCACGCTACAACAGGAACTCAAGTCCATCTTTCAGCGCCTCGGCAAGACCGTGCTGATCGTGACACATGATCTTGGTGAAGCCGTATTTCTGGCCGAACGACTCACGCTGCTGCATGAGGGAAAAGTGGTGCAGAGTGGAACTTTTCGCGACCTGCTGCTCACCCCGGCGGATGCCTTCGTCACCGCGTTCATCAAGGCCCAACGCACCTTGCCCGACAGCGCAGGCCCGCAATGAAGGTTGCTGCGTGGTCGGGCCTGTTGCTCGCGGCTTTGCTCGCTCCCGGGGTGGCGACGGCAGACAGCATCGTGGTCGGTTCAAAGATCTTTACGGAAAGCTACGTGCTGGCGGAGATTGCCGCGCAGACGCTGGAAGCATCCGGCCCTCCCGTACCCGTGGTACGCAAACTCGGCATGGGAAGCACCGGAATTCTGTTTGAGTCTCTGAACAGTGGCGCCATTGACGTCTACCCGGATTACACCGGAACGCTGGCGGAAGCCATTCTCAAGACACCGCAGCTGAAGTCCGTGGTGCAGATCCGGGCAGCGCTGTTGAAAATGGGAATCGTGATTTCCGAACCGCTGGGCTTCGACAATACCTATGCCCTGGCGGTGCGGGAGGATTTTGCCAATGCCAACGGCCTGCTGCGAATCAGTGATCTCGCCCGACTGCACGCGAGGATCCGGTGTGGATTCAGTTACGAGTTCATGGACCGTCAGGATGGCTATCCGGGATTGGCCGACCGTTATCGACTGGGGATTGATTCCGCACACGTCAACCGCATGGAACATAGCCTGACGTACCAGGCCATCGACCAGCACGCGGTGGATGTCATCGACGTGTATTCCACCGACGCGAAAATCAAGAAATTCCGCCTCCGGGTGCTTACAGACGATCTGCATTACTTTCCGACCTACCAGGCCGTGTGGGTCGCGCGCTCAGCGTTCGTGGCGCGCTATCCGGCGCAGTGGCGCGCCCTGCGCCAGTGGGAGGGTCGGATCGACCAGGACCGCATGCAGGAGCTGAACTCCCAGGTCGATATTGATAAGCGCAACGTGAGCGAGGTTGCTGCGGGCTTTCGCGGCACCATCGCCCACGCGCCCTCGGCGGCGGCTCAAATCGGCCGCCGCACCCTCGAGCACCTGTGGCTCGTGGGTGTGTCGCTGGCTTTTTCGATATTCGTCGGGGTGCCGTTGGGGATCGTGGCGGCGCGGCACCGCAGAACCGGGCAAGTGATTCTCACACTCAGTGCGGTAACCCAGACCGTACCCTCGCTGGCCCTGTTGTGCTTCCTGATCCCGGTGTTCGGCGTTGGCGCAAAACCTGCGTTGGCCGCTTTGTGTCTCTACAGTCTGTTGCCCGTGGTATTGAATACCTTTACGGGTATTCGTGGGATTGACCCGCGCCACTTGGAGAATGCCCGGGCCTTCGGACTTACCCCAAGGCAGATTCTCGTGAGCATTGTGTTGCCGCTCGCCAGCCCGGCGCTGCTGACGGGTATCAGGACGGCGACCATCGTCAGCATCGGCACGGCGACCCTGGCCGCGCTGGTCGGGGCCGGTGGCTACGGTGTCCCCATCGTATCCGGACTGTCCTTGAATGATGTGCCAACCATTCTGACCGGCGCGATTCCGGCGGCAATCATGGCATGGATCGCGCACATCGCCTTCAATCTGCTGGGCCGGATCGTCATTCCGGCCGGACTGCAGGCCGATTGATCCAGCCGACAGCTTCCCTCATACGAGTCCGAAGATCGCGAACTGGCGCCGGGCATCGGTCCATAGTCGCTGGGTATGCCAGCCATGATGGCGCGCGAACTCCGAAAACGCCCTGATCTCGTACTTTCGCGAACTCTCGGTATGGATGGTTTCGCCGCGCCGGAACGCGAAGCCTTTCCCGGCGATCGCGATCACCTGGTCGATCGGACTCTCAAGATGCATTTCCACTGCGCAATCCGCCTCGTTCCAGCGCGCCAAGTGGCGGAATTGTCGGGGTGAGAATTGCCCATCCAACTCGCGATTGATGCGCACCAGGATGTTCCGATTGAAGTCTGCGGTAACCCCGGCGCTGTCATCATAGGCTGGCAGCAGAATGCCGAGATCCTTCTTCAGATCCACGCCGATGATGGCCGCGCCTTGCGGGCCGACCTGCCGGCGCATCCGTTGCAGCAGTAACCCGGCGTCCTTGGCGTTCAGATTGCCAATCGTGGACCCGGGGAAAAAGGCCACGCGCCGGCCGTCAGCCACGAGCGCAGACGGCAATGAGAACTCGGAGGTGAAATCGGCCACTACCGGATTCACACTCAGGTTCGTGAAGCGGTGCCGGAAACGCTGCGCCGTGAGTTCCAGAAAGCCGGGCGCGATGTCAATGGGAATATAGGAGCGTGGGCAATCAAGTTGACCGACGACAATCTCCGTCTTGATACCTGCCCCGGCACCGTATTCCAGCAGATTCGCGTTGGCGCCACAGAACTGCGAAATGTCCGCCGCATGTTCTTGCAGAATCAGCGTCTCGGTTCGGGTTGGATAATACTCCGGAAGCGCTGTGATCTGTTCAAACAGATCACAGCCGCGCGGGTCGTAGAGCCAACGGCTTGGCAGTGTTTTCTGAGCTCTGGCGAGACCCTGCAACACATCAAGCCGGAACGCATCCAATTGTCCATCACGTTGAACCGCTACATCCATGATCTAGGCATCCTCAGCAAGTCGCACACCCGAAAACTGCCAGCGGGTGTCGGGACGGAAGAAATTGCGATAACTCGCACGTATGTGCTTCGCCGGCGTCACGCACGAGCCGCCGCGCAGGACGTACTGTCCGGACATGAATTTTCCGTTGTACTCGCCGACCGCGCCGGCCGAGGGACGAAAGCCGGGATAGGCCGAAAATGAACTGCGGGTCCATTCCCACACATCACCAAACAACTGCTGTGGCCCGAAGCCCAATCCTGGAGCCGGCATGGCGCGCAACAGTCCCGAGTCGGCAAAGTTGCCCTCGCAGGGTGCGGATTGGGCCGCCGCCTCCCACTCAAATTCGCTCGGGAGTCGCCTGCCCTTCCAGGTCGCGAATGCGTCGGCCTCGAAATAACTCACATGGGTGACGGGTGCATCGAGTTCCAGCGCCTGAGCGCCGTGCAGAGTCATGGTGAAGTACGCACCATCCTCTTCCCACCAATACAGCGGCGATGTCCACCCTTGCCGCTGCACCTCGGTCCAGCCATCGGAGAGCCAGAGCAGTGGTTTGTGGTAACCCCCATCGACCATGAACTCGAGCCATTCCCGATTGGTCACGCATCTATTCGCGAGTCGACAGGCAGGACGTATCACGCGATGACGCGGGCCTTCACAGTCGAAGGCGAAATTCTCGCCAGCATGGCCGACCTCGACGGTGGCCTCCTCGTACCGGGTGTAACCAGGTGGGTCATGTGCCGCCACGCGACGCGGTCCGTGCGGTGCTGATGAGTATTCGGGCCGCAATGGATTTTCCGAGAACAGATGCAGGATATCGGTGAGCAGCAGCTCCTGATGTTGCTGTTCATGGTGACAGCCAAGCTCCATGAGCGCGCGGACCTGAGGGCCCACGGGACGATCGAGCAAACGCGTCAGCGCCTGATCGACGTGCTCGCGGTACCGAGCAATCTCCTCGAGCGTGGGCCGCGTAAGCAGCCCACGCTTCGGGCGCGCGTGCCGGGCGCCAATAGTTTCGTAATAGGAATTGAAGAGGAATGCATATCGCGACTCGTACTGTTCATATTCCGGGTCGTGGGGCTGCAGCACCATGGTCTCGAAAAACCAGGTTGTGTGCGCCAGATGCCACTTCGCCGGACTCGCATCCGGCATGGACTGTGCCGTGGCATCCGCGTCCGACAATGGCGCCGCAAGGCGGCAGGTCTGGTGTCGAGTATCCCGATACAGGCGCTGAAGGTCCTCGCCTACCGTAGTCGAGTTGAAAGGCATCGGTGTGGCCATCTTGCCGGTGTTCCGCCCGCATTGTGATTTCGAAACCTATCATAGACGTGACAGGAAGACCGTCGATAATCGGATTCGTAGCATCGACCTGCGACGGTTTGTAGTTCCCCTCCTACACAGCGATCGGCTCATTACTGGTTGAAACTTCTGCGGCTCCCGAGGTCGCCAGAATATCCTTTGCCTTCAATGCTTCAGCAGCGGTATCGCAATGCACGATGAGCAACGTATGCCCGCTTGCAATCTGACTCAAATAGCGTTTGGCTTCATCCTCGGCAAGACCCATACCGACCAAAGCCCCCCCCAGCCCGCCCACCGCACCACCCACACCCAGGCCGGCCAGGCCCGCCACCAGCGGACCGGCGGCGAGAAAGGGTCCGACACCGGGTATGGCGAGCGCCCCAGCGCCTGCCAGCAGCGCGAATGCCCCAAAAAGCGCGCCCCCTGCAGTGGCACCGACGGCACTGGCCGATCCGGTCTTGGTGGTTTGGGGAGTCGGCGGAGCCGCGAGATTCGCGCCTTGCGTCGTGGGCTGATTGTTGGGGTGCTCCGGCAGCAGCACGGAGATTCCCGCGCTTTTGAATCCCTTGATGATGAGCATGTCCACGCCGACTTCCGCCTGCGTTGCCGTGGCATAGATTGCAATGGCTGACAGGTGCTTGAGGGACATATGCACTCCTTCCCAAACGGATTGCCAAGCCCACAGTTTGTCAAACAGGCAAGCCACTGCCAGCCTTCTGGGGCGATAGCTTCTGTAGGCGCAGACCTGCCACGGCTCGACTCCGCGGGCCGGTAGCGATACGCTGCGGGTACAGATATGGGCAAGCCGAAACACGTGACATTGGCAGCTCCGATCTCGGCGATTGATCATCGAGTCGGCGCCGAGCACGCACGCGTCCTATTGCTGGAATACGGCGACTTCGAATGCCCGATCTGCCACGCTGTTGAGCCGGCCGTCAAGCAGTTGCGTGCTGCTCATCGAACTGATCTGTTGTTCATCTTTAGGCATTACCCGCTTGAGGTTGCCCATCCTCACGCCCTCGTAGCGGCCGAAGCCGCCGAGGCTGCGGCTGCCCAGGGTCAGTTCTGGCCAATGCATGACCTGTTGCTGACCGATCCGAATCGACTGACCCGACAGCACCTTCAGTCATATGCCGAGCAACTCGGTCTGGATATGCCGCGCTTCAACGCGGAAATGGACGATGAGATCTATCGGCAGCGGGTACGGGAGCACCAGGACGGAGGTCGGCGCAGTCATCTGCGGGCGACGCCAGGGTTCTATGTCAATGGCGTAATTCAGGACATCAGTGGTGGCATGCGGGCCCTCTTTGACGCTGTGACGGCAGAACTGCAATGATTCGCGCACGCCGGCCATTTCATCAAGTGAATCGGAAGGAGGCCACGATGAACAGCGGACTGCGCGTGGTGAATGCGTCGGTCGCGAGCGCAATGCTGGCGGGATGGGCCATGGCGGACACGCCCGCGAGCGTCCCGGTGACATGGGCGCCATACGACATGATCATCGAACTGAATCATCTGCCCAAGACCTACACTTGCAATGACCTGTGGTACAAATTTCGCGACGTCCTGTGGGCCGTCGACGCTCGTGGCATCTCGGAGATCCTTGCCTACGATTGTGGACCCGGACGTGCCGACCAGGGGCTTTCGCCGAAGGTGCACGTGGTGTTTACGCTGCCTAGAGCGGTGACTGGAATCGAGGCGCGCGGTGCGACCGAGCGTGCAAGCAGCGCGCAGATCCGCCTCGCGCCCGGCCACCCGATGCGGCTGGATGATTCAGACTGCGTACTGCTGCAGCAAATGAACAATACGCTCTTCCGATCGATACCCTTGCACGTGGTCAGCGCGAGTTGGAATTGCCAGGCCCGCGTTGCCGCACAACCGAGCTACGCGTTGACCCTGCAGGTGCTCAAGGCAGCAACCGCAGGGGCGCAAAAAACTACTGGCGGAGCCGGCGCGCACTCCGACTGACGGGTGCAGGCGCTGCGCCACCGCTCGGGGTGGTGGGCACGGCGTGGCCTGCGGCTTGGTTCCACATTTACCCACGCATGCGTATGGCGGGGGCGTGCCGACCGGAAGTTCGCATGACCGCCTGTATCAGATTGCGGTTCGCGAAGTCCCAATCGACAAGTTCCTCAAGAAAAGTTCGAACATACTCGGAGCGGCGGTTTTGATGATCCAGATAGTAGGCGTGCTCCCACATATCGAGCGCGAGTAGTACCTCCCTGCCGTCCAGGAGCGGGGAGTCCGAATTGGTGGTGGTTTCGATTCTGAGGTCCCCGTGGTTCCAGGTCAGCCATACCCAGCCGCTGCCAAAGAGGCCCGCGGCCGCCGCCCTGAACTTATTCACGAAATGGTCATATGAGCCGAATCCTCGCCGAATCAGATTGCTCACCGGGCCCTTGGGCGTGCCCCCGCCGGCCGGTCGCATGGACCCCCAGAACATCTGATGATTCCAAATTCCGGCAAGAAGACGGGATAGCTGCGCCTGGGAGGGAATCCGCGCCGTTCGCACGATGAATTCCTCCAGTTCGAATCCTTCCAGGGGCGTGTTGCTCAGCAGTGCCAGCGCCGACTCGAAACAGGGACGCTGGTGTCGGGCAAAATGTAACCAAAGCATTTCGCGCGACATGGCCGGTTCGAGGGCGCGAAAGCTGTACGGAAGTTTTGGTGGCTCAACCTGCACTGGTGACTCACCCTGCTGCACGCGAAACTTGGTCCACTGCGGATGTCGGACTTTTACGGCCTTGGATAGTTCCCCTACGGCAAGTCCTGTTGCCCGTCGGCTTTGACCAACGCGTTATCCGTGCATGCCGCAGCGGACAAAATGGCAGCCACAGGCATGCAATCGATGCGGCTCGCCGCAGAAACTGCGGGAACGATTGTGCCGGTAATTGCTCTAACAAGACGCAGGTTCTGCGTGGATAACGCGCACAGCAGCGCGTGGAGGTGTGTCATGAATCGAATCAAGGGCCCCATTGCGGGCGCAGCGACAGTGATGCTGACGGCCGCCATCGCGGCCCCGTGTCTTGCCGGCACGACCGGCAGTGCGTCGGCACCGAGGGTGCAGATCGAGGCCAATTCTTTCAAGCAGGTCCCAGCCGGACTATCGCAATCGAACGCTCGCATCGAACTATCCGCGCAGGTGAACGCCTCGGACCTCGACTTGGCTCACGCCGGCGACGTTGCCAAGCTGCGGCGACGGGTTGAGAATGCCGCCGAACAGGTCTGCGCTGAAATTGGCGATCGTTATCCGGGGCTGGTTGACTCCGACGACCGTGCGGACGATGCCGCCTGTGTCCAGGGGGCCGTCGATGACGCGCTGTCGCAAATCAAAATGGCAGCACTGGTGGCGCGGACGCGCGCAGGCGAGGCGGACAGCAGGTCGGGATAAGACTATGATCGCTACTATTAGCCTCTTCAAACGACACAAAAACGAGACTCAGCATGGCCACGATCAAGGTTTTGCAGAATGGCCCTTACGTCGTGCAGGGAGATGACATCACCGCAATTGATTGGAACGGAGCGACATACGCAATCCCGAAGCGCCCCTTCGCGCTGTGTCGATGCGGCGCTTCGACCAACAAGCCCTTCTGCGATGGCACCCATACGAAGTTGGGCTTCAAGGCGGCCGAGGCGGCAGTCCCTGGGAGCCAGGACAGGCCCGCGTAGCGCATGTCCCGTTCAGGCGGTCTGGACAGGATCCGTCATTGCCGTCACATCGGCACCACGCTCGGGCTGTTCATCGGCTTTGACCATGGCGTCGCGCCGGTAGGTTCCGATCAGACATCCTTTGGCGATGGCACGTCCACGAATCGCAGCAGCGAGTTCTCCTCTGACGGGCAATCCGGAGGACTCGGCGCGCTGTCCGGCACATTCGGCGATAGAGTGAATGAGCGATTATTAAGGGCGAAGCAATGGGCGTGAAGAAGGTGTGCGTCGTCGTCGGGGTGGGTCCGGGCAACGGCGCCGCACTGGGTCGTCGCTTCGCCAAGGAAGGGTACGCCGTGGCACTGCTCGCACGCACGCCGGTCACCAGCACCACGCTGGCGGCAACCCTCCCCGATACCCGTGCTTATGCCTGCGACGTAACCGACGGCACTTCTGTGGCAAATACCTTTGAGGCGATCGCGCGGGACATGGGGCCGGTCCATACGCTCCTCTACAACGCAGGCTCCGGAACCTGGGGGACGGTTGAGGACGTGAGCGGCGCGGCTTTCGAGGAGGCGTTTCGCGTGAACGCCCTTGGCCTGCTGCTGACCGCAAAACAGGTCATACCGGCAATGAAGGCTCAAGCCGAAGGGAACATCATCGTCATCGGCGCAACCTCTTCACGCAGAGGTGCGGCACGCGCGGCTGCCTTCGCGCCAGCCAAAGCCGCCCAGAAGAGCCTGACCGAGGCTATGGCGCGCCACCTCTGGCCGCAGAACATTCATATCTGCCTGGTCATCATCGACGGCGTGGTCGATTTGCCCCGCACCCGCGCAATGCTGCAAGACAAGCCGGATGATTTCTTCGTCGCTCCCGATGACCTGGCCGACATCGCATATCATCTGACCGTGCAGCCCCGATCAGCGTGGACCTTCGAGCTGGAGGCGCGTCCGTTCAAGGAACATTGGTAGTGGCCGATACCTGCCAGACCGCGCGAGCAGGCCTGACTGCTTGAGTTTTCAGGCAGGCAAGAAATAATTGCCCGATTACCTGCCAGCGTGTCGATCGGCACGGGCCTGATTCGTCGTACAGACGGTTGAAGTGATTTGCACATTCAGGAGATGCCATGAAGTACCTTGCTTTCATCCGCCATTCAGAAGCCCACCGCGAAGCCGGACCCCCGCCTGCGCTGATGGAGGCGATGGGGCGATTTGTCCAGAAATCTCTTCAGGACGGCTCGCTTGTCGACACGGGGGGCCTAATGCCGAGCAAGGACAGCTTTCGAGTACGGCTGGCGGGCGGCGCGATTACCGTGACGGACGGGCCGTTCACCGAAAGCAAGGAAGTGATTGGCGGGTGGGCCATTCTCAAGGCGAACTCGAAGGGGGAGGCGTTGCGTATTGCCCAGCAGTTTATGGAGCTGCATCGCAAGTACTGGCCCGAATTCGAAGGCGAGTCCGAAGTGCGCCCCATGTTCGAACCGGGAATGGGGCCGTAGCATGGATCGTGGCAGTAATTACATGAGTTGAATTACCTAACTTATTGATTACGCAGGGTACTCGACGCATCGCATTCCTAGGCCCAAGCCGAAACGTGAAGCTTCACGGTGGCAACTTCCGCAAAGTTGAATATCGATGAATAAAGACGAATCGCCGCCTGTGCACGCGTCAGTTCCATATGATTGCGGTGAGTGGCTGCAGGCACCACTTGCACAAAGAGCGCATCTACATAGCGCAAGGGAGCAGCTCTAACGAGAGCCCTGCTCTTTGCGCCTTCAGTGCCTAGCAGGCCTGAGGCGATCGGTGCATTCGCATATCCGATTTGAAGGTGCATCGGCCCAGCCATTATTGAATCACCGCAACTGTTGTCGCGCAATACGCGACGACTTCATAGCGGCGCAACGCTTCGGCGCGCGTCAGTGTAGACCTGCAACACCTCGCTGTCGTGGTAGGCCATACTACGGGTTGGCAAGCCTCGCAGATAAAGAATCGCCGAACTCGCGGATTGGCGGCGAATCCTACGAGAGTGTCGTAAAGCCTACTTTCGCAGGGGGCGTGCCGTTGCAGGATCCGAGGCATGTGTTCGACTCCCGTCCCAAGGCAACGTGCGCCAGTACGCGCAGGTCCCAACGGGCGAAGTACGCGTGAGCGAGCGCGTCGATGTGGCCATTGTCGGCGGTGGCGCGGCTGGTATTGCGGCGGCCCGACGGCTTACCGAGTTGCGCCGCTCTGTGTTGCTCATTGAGGCATTGCCCCAGCTTGGCGGACGGGCGCGGACCACGATCATGCAGGCCATGGCACTTGACCTGGGCTGCGGCTGGCTGCATTCGGCCCGGCGCAATGCGCTGGCCACGCTCGCCGCGGCGCAGGGACAGGAGCTGGATCGCAGTGAGGCGGCCTGGCACCGCCAGCTTCACAATCTGGATTTCCCGATCAGGGATCAACGCGAAGCATGGGCGGCATTCGAACGGCTCGGTCAGCAGCTGCATCGTGATCCTCCCCACAGCGATACCGCGGGGGATGCGTTGGCGTCCGCTAATCGATGGCGGCCTTTCATCGATGGAGTCAGCAGCTTCATCAATGGCACGGAAATCGACCAGCTCTCGGTGGCGGACTACCTGGCCTATGAAGATGCGGCGAGCGATGACAATTGGCGCCTGCCGGGTGGCTATGGCGCCTTCATCGTGACTCTCGGCGCCGGCATTGCGACAGCGCTGCGGACGACGGTGGAGCGGCTGACACAGGACACCGACATCGTGCTGCAGACCGATCGTGGGACAATCCGCGCGCGCAGCGCGATCGTCGCGGTGTCAACGGCGGTGCTTGCGCAAGGAACGATACGCTTCTCACCGCCAGTCAACGACCATTTGGAAGCGGCAACACGTCTACCGCTGGGGCTGGCGGATAAGGTGTTCCTGTCCCTTGCGGACCCGGCGGCGGTGCCTGCGGAATCGCATCTGCTCGGCCGCTACGATCGCACTGCGACCGGCAGCTACTACCTGCGCCCCTTCGGCCGTCCCATGATCGAGTGCTTTCTTGGGGGCGCCTGGGCGCATGCGTTGGAACGGGCCGGCGTGAAGGCGGCCGTTGCATTTGCGATCGGGGAGTTGCGCGAGCTGCTCGGGGCTGACTTTGCTCGTGGACTGGAGCCGATCACCGCCACGCGCTGGGCCCAGGAGCACACCATCGGGGGGGCCTACAGTCACGCGCTGCCAGGCCACGCCCAAGCGCGGGCCGTATTGGCGCGGCCCGTCAGCGAGCGACTATGCTTTGCCGGTGAGGCGTGCTCCCGGACGGATTTCTCCACGGCGCATGGCGCCTGGCAAAGCGGGCTGGTTGCCGCGCAGTGGATCGAGCGCTCGCTGGCGACGCATCCAGACTAGAGCGGCATAGCAGATGTCATTTTTCGAAAGCCTGCTGGCGCTGCTCGCCGTCGCGGGGGGTCGACGGCCTATTTTCAGTCTTTTCTGACTGCAATCGTAGGCGTTCGCTGACATTGCAGGCCCAGCCGACCCGGCCTAATTCAAGCTTCAGTCATAACGCGTGAACTTCAGCTTATGCGAAACAAGGAACTGCAAAGCGAGACGGCGCGCCGTGCGCCCATCGACAATGAAGGTCGCACCACGCGACACTTCGGTCGCGCCAAAGATGACTTTGACTACCTTGAGTGGCGCGAGTGGGAGCGCAAGGCGGCCCGCAAAGATGAATCCAGGGTGGCAACCGCGGCGTGCCGTTAGCCCAGCGCTCGCCAGCTGTGGCCGCTCTGCGCCAATAGGCGTTCCGCCTCCCGAGGGCCCTGGCTGCCGGCGGCATACCGGGGGACATCAGCCCTTTTCTGCCCCGACCAGGCATCGAGCAGCGGCTGCACCAGTTTCCAGCCCTGCTCGATGAGGGTTGTGCCGGGGAAGAGGATCGGGTCACCGAGCATTGCATCGCGCAGGGGGCGCTCATATCCCTTCGCATGGCTTCCGAACGGCCCGGCCGGAAATTCAAACGCCATATCGCCGCTCATGAGCCGGTTTTCCAAACCGGGGGCTCGTGCGCAAAAGTCGATATGGATACCCTGCGCTGGCTTCATTTCAAAGACAATGGCGTTTGGAGCTGCTGCGCCTGATGCGATATTGGGAAAAAGCCGTGCAGGGGCGGGCCGAAACTGCACCGCGATTTCTGTGACGGATTTCGCCAGACGCTTGCCGGTGCGCAGAAAGAATGGCACCCCGGACCAGCGCCAATTATCGATTTCAACTCTTAGCGCCACATAGGTCTCGGTTGTAGATCGCCGGCTCACGCCCGCTTCGCGCCGATAGGCCGGCACCGGCTTTCTTCCGACCTTGCCAGCGGAATATTGGCCGCGCACGGCAAAGCGGCCCACATCCCGCGGCCGGATTTGCCGCACGCACTGGAGCAGCTCGACCTGCTTCGCACGCATATGCTCGACGGAAAAGGATACCGGTGGTTCCATCGCGATCAGCGATAACAGCTCCATGAGATGGTTCGGCACCATATCGCGCAGCGCGCCGGAACGCTCGTAAAACTGCGCCCGCTGTTCCACGCCGACCGTCTCGGATGCCGTGATCTGGACGCTATCAATCAACGATCGATGCCATAGCGGCTCGATGAACGCGTTCGAAAATCTAAACACCGCCAGGTCCTGAACCGCGTCTTTGCCCGCAAAATGATCGATGCGATAAATCTGTCGCTCGCCGAGGATATTCAGAAGCCTATGATTGAGCGCCGCGGCAGATGCAAGATCGTGCCCGAACGGCTTCTCGACAATGACTCGCGCCCACGAGCCGGGCTCCTCGCTCGTCAGGTCGGCATGACCCAGTCTGCGGACTATCGGCTCGAAGAATTCCGGCGCTACGGCCAGGTAGTACAGGCGATTCGGCGTGCGCAGCTTGCGGCGCGCAACCCGCCGGATCGTCATCCCCAGTGCTTCAAAGCCCGCCTGTTCGTCGAAGTGCATCATCTGATAGAAGATCCGCTGCGCGAGCCAGCCCGTCACGCGCGCGTCCGATGGGGCACCTAAGAACCGCCGGAGCGTATCCCGCAGATAGGCGCGCAGTTTTTGATCGTTCCAAGCGCGCCGGCCGACGCCGATCAGGCGAAAGTCGTCGGGCAAAGCGCCGGCGGCGGCAAGATTGTACAAGGAGGGGAAGAGCAGGCGCTTTGCCAGATCACCGGTTATGCCGAAAACGGTCATGACACAGGGGGGCGCCTTCGCACCCCCTGCGCCAGAGCCGTGGGTCCCAGCGATCACCTAGAGTCGCGGCCCGCGTCTGCCGCGATACCCATTCAGCAAAAAGGCAATGATCAGCACCGCAACTATCAGACCGATGGGGCCGATGCCCCAGCCTGCTCCGATGCCCCAGTAGAGGCCTCCGCCTCCGCCGAACAGGAGTAGCAGCACAATGAGCACGACTAGAACGTCCATAGGCCCTCCTTGCTTCCAAAGAGTTTCAGAAGTCATTGAAAGAACTATAGACGGCTGCCCTGATCAAACATGTAGGCTGGCACGATTAGTGTGTGTCACCGACCTCTGACTCAGTTATTGGCAGTCAATGGATCGATGATTTGCGGCACCTCGGTAATTTTTGTCACCGGGATGCCGCTCATCTCGGCGTGCTGCAGAATGACGTTCTCGCTTGCGGCCAAATAGATACAGAAGGTCTTGTCCCCGGCGACATAACTGTGCTGCCACTGGACGTCACCGCCGATTTTTTCGATCGCGCGATTGGATGCCCGAGCGGCTCCGCACAGCTCCACGATCGACATCCCGCCTACGCCGGGAATATCACGCTCAACGAGATATCGTTTCAAGTTTGCCATTACTTTGCCCCCCGTTTGTTGATGGCGATGATTGTTGGGCCAAGGAGCGGTTCACGCCAAGCTAAATATGCTTGTGCGCAGTAAAGCTGTGCTTTAGTGTGCGTTCATGTTCGTCCTCACCCATCTGAGGTCCTTGCAGGCACTGCAACTCGCGCTGCGCTGCGGCTCGCTGAAGGGTGCCGGACAGTTGCTCGCCATCACCCCGGCTGCCGTCGGCCAGCGGGTGAAGGCCCTCGAGGACTACCTTGGGATGCGACTCGTGGTGCGCGGTCGCTCCGGGCTGCAGCCGACGGGTGCATTGGTCCATGCCATCGCCCATCTCAACGCCGGCTTTCTTGAGCTGCAGGCCGTTGGGGATATCCTCGACATGCAGCGCAGCCATGAAATACACGTCGCGGCGGCACCCGATTTCGCCGAAATGTGGCTCGTGCCGCGCCTTGACCAATTCAGGCAACTGCACCCGAATGTTCGCTTTTGCATCAATGGCGACGGTGAGGCCGCCATTCGCATAGCGCCGGTGGATTGCGAAATCACCTTCGGACCAGTGCGCCCCGGCAGCGGCAGCGATTTCCTGTTGTTTCGGGATTTCGTGCTACCTATTGCATCACCCGAGATCACGCAGCGCCTGCTGCGGCTCTCCAGACGCGAGCGCCTCGAGGGCTTCCCACTGCTGCATCTTGATTTCTACAAGGACGATCCGGGAGTGCCGAATTGGTCGGCCTGGATCAGGCGCCGTCGACTGAAGCGGACTGCGCCGAATCGCGGCATGCGCTTCCAGCGAACGAGTCGCGCGCTCGAGGCGGTACATGCCAATGCCGGACTGACTCTTTGCGGGCTGGCACTGATTTCGGCATGCATCGAGGATGAGAGTGTGTGCATGCCATTCCCGATGTCTTCCGGGACTTGGACCGACCATGCCTTTCAAGCCCGCCTTCGGGCCGACGCGCTGGTGCGGCCCCAGATAAGACAATTCAAGGCGTGGCTGCTCAAAGAGAGCACATTGACCGAGCAATGGCTGGTGCAGCTGGCAGGCCGGGGGCGCGCCGGGCGCCCCCCCCTCGCTACGCGTGCTTGACGAACTTCAGCGCCACCGAATTCATGCAATAGCGCAGTCCGGTTGGGCGCGGGCCGTCATCGAACACGTGGCCCAGATGGGCGTCGCAGCGGGTGCACAGGATTTCGGTGCGCTGCATCCCTAAGGTCTTGTCGGGTTTCTCTACGACATTCTGCTTGGCAATGGGTTGCCAGAAACTCGGCCAGCCCGTACCGGATTCGAACTTCGTATCAGAGCTGTACAACGCGTTATCGCAGCAGATACAACGGAACAGCCCGTGATCATGCAGCGAGTTGTAAGCACCGCTGAACGGACGCTCGGTGCCGGCATGCCGGGCCACCTCAAAGGAGGCGGCGGGCAGTTGGGCGCGCCACTGTGCGTCGCTCTTCACGACCTTGTCGACCAGCTTCGGCCCCTCGTTCACGCCCGTATCGGTGAACATCACGATGGTGACCTTCGCCGCGGCCCTTGCAACGCGTGATCGAGCGAGCAATCCAACGCCACCGACCGCCAGCATCGACCCTAACAATGATCTTCGGTTTTGCATGATCGTATCTCCGCTACTTACCCGAACGTAAACGCAAAGGCCTCGACTCCCGGGTTGAGGAACTCGATCTCCACGGTGTGTTCCGCGCCTGGATGTGCGAGCCGAATCAGCTGATACAGGCGCTGCTCGGTGACGACGCCTGAGCCGTCTGACCCGATGTCTGCACCCTTGTTGACGCCAGGATCGGCGCCATCAAGACGCACCTTGAAATGAATCGCCTGACCATCCTTCGCCGGGCCGAGCACCAGGTGCAGGTCGCGGCCGTTGAACCGATAGACGATCTTGCCGCGCGGCTGTTGCAGCACGGCACCTTCGCCGCTGACCGTCCAGGTGCCCGCCAGCGCCCATTGATCCGCGCTCAGAGTCGCCGGCACCGAGTAGCGGGTCGGCTGGTCCTTGGCAACGGACTGCGGCGAGGAGAAGTGTTCGGAGCGCGCATACCCCACGTAAGTCTCCGGTGAGATCTGGTACATGTTGCTGGCCGGGGCCTGCACGCCCTGGGCACTGACTTCGGCGAGCCCTGGCGTCAGGTCCGTTGCGCCGTTCTCTTTCAACAGCTGCTTGATGATGCGCTCGGAGTCATCGTACTCGCCCTCACCGAAATGATGATGGCGAATCGTGCCGGTACCATCGATGAAGTACAGCGCGGGCCAGTACTGGTTATTGAAGGCGCCCCAGATCTTGTAGTCGCTGTCGACCGCGACCGGATAGGTGACACCCAGATCCTTGATGGCTTTCTGGACATTGGCAACAACCCGCTCGAAGGCGAATTCGGGCGTATGCACGCCAATGATGACCAGGCCGGCCGGCCCGTATTTGTGCGCCCAGGCCTTGACATACGGCAGTTCGCGCAGGCAGTTAATGCACGAGTAGGTCCAGAAATCGATGAGCACGACCTTGCCGCGCAGACTCTCGGCAGTCAACGGCGGCGAGTTCAGCCAGGCGATCGCCCCGTCCAGGGACGGCATCGGACCCTCGGCGGGCAAACCACCCGCGCCGCCCTTCGGGGCCATCATCATCATGGCGCCGCCGGGATTCGATGCCTGTGGGCCCGCGCCATGCGCGGACATCATCATCGCTCCACCGCCCCCGCGCGGCGGTGGCATGGTTGCGGGGTGGATCTTCGCCAGCAGTGACTGCTCGATGGAATTGGTTCCGTTCAAGGACAGCTGCGTCAGGATCCCGGTGTCCCAGCCCAGACCGATCGCGACCACCGCGGCCAGCACCAGTACGCCCAGGCCGCGTCGCACCCACTCCCCCGCGCCCAGTGAGTTCTTGAAGGCCCGCACGACGCGCCCGCCGGCCAGCATCACGATCGCCAGCGACGTCGCGGCGCCCGCGGCATACGCCAGCAACAGCAAGGTGGTTCGCGGGTTCGGTCCACTCAAGGCAGCGCCTGTCAGGATCAATCCCAGAATGGGCCCGGCACAGGGGGCCCACAGGAAGCCCGTCGCCACGCCCAGCAGCAAGGACTGCACCACGCTCGCGGTTCCCGCCCGCTCGCCCGAGGCCAGCACGCGATTGCCGAAGGCAACCAGCGGCCGCGAGGCCCAGTCAGCCAGACGTCGCGACAGCAGTGCCAGGCCAAAGATCGTCAGCAGCGCCAGCGCAGCCCAGCGTCCCCAGGAGTTCACGCGAATGGCCCAGGAGCCACCAACCGCCGCGAGGGTCGCGACGCCCGCGAAGGTGAGCGCCATGCCGAGGAGTAACGGCAGTGTGCTGCTGGCGAAGGAACGGCCGCCACGGGCGAACACGAAGGGCAGTACCGGCAGGATGCAGGGACTGACGATCGTCAGCGCACCCCCCAGGAACGCCAGAAGGGCTAAAATCATCAAGAGTTCCTACTGCTTCAGTGCCGTGACCGTCACGGCCTTTGCCTGATACAAGACCGGCAGCAGCTTCTGAAAATTACGGATCTTCGGCAGATCGTTGTAGACGATATAGGGGCTCGTCGGGTTCATCAGCAGATAATCCTGGTGGTAGCCCTCCGCCGGGTAGAAGCCCTGCAGCGGTGAGATCTGCGTGACGATGGGCGCGCCAAAGACGCCGCTCTTGGACAGTTGCGCGATGTAGCTTGCGGCAACTTTCTTCTGGGTATCATTCGCGTAGAAGATGACGGAACGATACTGCGTGCCGGTATCAGGTCCCTGGCGGTTCAGCTCGGTCGGGTTGTGCGCCACCGAGAAGTACACGTGCAGGATCTCACCGTAAGTGACCTGCAGCGGGTCGTAGGTGATCTGCACCGACTCCGCATGCCCCGTATTACCCTCGCTGACCACTTCGTAGCTTGCGGTGCTTTTCGCGCCGCCCGAATAGCCGGACAAGACCTGACGCACGCCGATCAGGTGCTCGAACACACCCTGCACGCCCCAGAAGCAGCCCCCCGACAGTACCGCCGTCTGCAGCGCTCCTGCAGCCTTGGGCACATCGTAGGCTGGCGACGGAATCGCGACCGCTGGCTCGGCCGCCGATAGCGGCGTCGACACCATCATGCCGACCAACAGCCCGCCCAGAACGGCGCGAGAGGCGATTTTTACTATTGGTAACAGTCTTGCGTTGGCTGACATGCTTGCGTCCTCTGAATTACAGGATATACCTTTAGTGCGGCCGTCAGCGCATCAGTTCCAGTGGCTGCGGCAGCACTTTGAGCAGCTCGGCATCGAATTGCGCATCGATGTGGAAGAACGCCATGCGCGCCGGCTGACTCGAACGGTTCTCCCAGGCGTGGTCGGTGCCACGCTGCACCACGACATCGCCCGCACGCAGCGTGAGCTCACTGTCATCGAGCACCAGCACGATCTCCCCTGTGATCACCACGACGTAGTCGAGGGTGCGGGTCCGGTGCATCACGGTGCGTTTGCCGCCCTGCTCGGGCGGATAGATCTCGATGATGCGCAGCAAATGCCCCGACACCGGCATGATGCTGAAGGCGCGTTCATTGGGCTCGCTCTCCTGCGCACTCAGCAGCGGCACGGGGCGCGCGGAATTCCACACCTCGTAGAAATCGGCCCCCACCTCCGGTCCGTGCATGGGATGGTGTTGCGGTGGCGGCCCATCGTGCAGCACAACTGATTTGCCGGTCTGGTCATGACCGGTGACGACACGTCGTGGTGCGGTATCCGTCATTTGGGCACATCCGGCTTGGCGTCGGTGTTTGGATTGAAATGCAGGGCCGCCGGATCCTTCGGCACACTGTCCCAATGCTCGGCAATCTTGCCGTTCTCGATGCGGAACAGATCAAAGTGCGTGCCCGCGTACTTGGTTCCCGGATTACTCGGATCCGGACTGTAAGTGACGGTCGCAACCAGCACCTTGTCGCCCTCCGCCATGATTGCGATCACGGGGAATGTAATGGTCGGATCAATGGGCCGCACCGGCCGCGTGGACTTCATGTACTGAACCATTGCATCCCGACCGGTCGCGACGTTTGGATTGTGCTGGATGTAATCCTTGGTGAAGTACTTTGGCGCCAGTTCGGTGTGAGCGCCCTGAATGATCGCCCGCCACATGTCGAACACCAGCTTCTTGTTGGCCGCGAGTTTGGCGTCCTGGGCCTTCAGCAGTGCGGCCTGATTCGGTGCCGCAGTGGGGGGCACCTGCGCGCTGCCGGTGCCCACACAGGCCAGCGCGATTGCGCCACAAACGAATGGTGTGATGATTTTCATTGTACCTCCAGATTGTTCAGCCGTTGACGCTAGGAGCGAATGAAGCCCAGCAGGTCGGCATTGATGGTCGCAGCTTCCGTCGTGCACATCCCATGCGCAAAGCCCTTGTATACCTTAAGGGTGGAGTTTCTCACCAGTTTCGCCGTCAGCAAGCCGGAGTCCGCGATCGGCACGATCTGGTCATCGTCGCCATGCATGACCAGCGTGGGCACCGTTATTTTCAGCAGATCCGGCGTGAAATCCGTCTGCGAGAAGGCGACGATGCCATCGTGATGTGCCTTCGCGCCTCCCATCATGCCCTGCCGCCACCAGTTGCGAACCACCCCCTCCGAGACCCTTGCCCCCGGGCGATTGAATCCATAGAACGGACCTGCCGCCAGGTCCAGGTAGAACTGCGCGCGGTTGTCGGCAACCTGCTTCTGGAAGCCATCAAACAGTTCCTTCGGCAGGCCACCGGGATTGGCGGAGGTCTTGACCATGAGCGGCGGGACGGCGCTGATCAGGACGGCCTTGGCGACGCGGCTGTGGCCGTGGCGCCCCAGGTAACGGGCGACCTCGCCGCCACCGGTCGAATGCCCGACATGTACCGCCTCGCGTAAATCCAGATGGGCCGTCAATGCGGCGAGATCATCGGCGTAATGATCCATGTCGTGTCCGTCACAGGTCTGGCTGGAACGGCCGTGGCCGCGCCGATCATGCGCGATCACGCGAAAGCCGTGATTCACGAAGAACATCAGCTGCGCATCCCAGTCATCGGCTGACAACGGCCAGCCATGCGAGAAGACAATCGTTGGGCCATCGCCCCAGTCTTTGTAGAAAATCCTGACGCCATCCCGCGTCGTGAGCGTGTCCTGGTGAATATTCATGGCGGCGGCTCCCGTGGAATCACCGTAGAGTATCGCAGGCTGGCGCGGCATATACCGATCTGAAGCGCGCGGGCGCCTTGCTGCCCTGAACGGGCGACTGCTTTAGGCCACGAAGCGTATTTTGGAGTGGCGGCCGGAAGGATCCGCGCCGCCCATGGGGGTGCCCAGCTGGTATGCCGACATCGTCTCGACCAGGCGGTTGGCCTGCTCGGCCATCGCGCCGGAGGCCGCCGAGGCCTCCTCGATCAGTGCGGCATTCTGCTGCGTCATGCCGTCCATCTGCATGACGGCCTCGTTCACCTGATCAATGCCGGCGGACTGCTCGCGGGAAGCGGCGGCGATTTCACCCACGATGTCCGCGACTTTCTTGACCGACACCAGGATGTCATTGAGGGTGGTACCCGATTGCGTGACCAGGGTCGAACTGTCGCCGACCCGGCGCACGCAATCATGGATGAGGCCCTTGATCTCTTTGGCCGCCACGGCGGAACGACTGGCGAGGCTGCGCACCTCGGCTGCGACCACCGCGAAGCCTCGGCCCTGCTCGCCCGCACGCGCAGCTTCCACCGCGGCGTTCAGCGCGAGCAGATTCGTCTGGAAGGCGATCTCGTCGATGGTGCCGATGATGTCGGCGATGCGTTGGGCCGCGACATTCATCTCGGCCATGGCGTCGACCGCCTTGCCGACGATCAGGCCGCCCTTCTCAGCCTGGTTCCGCGCGGCCACCGCCAGCTGATTCGCCTGGCTGGCGTTGTCGGCATTTTGCTTGACGGTGCTGGTCATCTCTTCCATCGAGGCAGCCGTGGCTTCCAACGCCGAGGACTGCTCCTGGGTGCGCTCCGAGAGCCCGAGGTTGCCATCCGAGATTTCGCTTGCCGCCCGACCCACTTCACTGGCGGCCTGCTGTACGTCGCGGATGATCTTGACCATGTTGTCGAGCATCTGATTCACGCCATTGGCGAGCACCAGCAGGAATCCGGACTTGTCGTCGATGGCGATGCGACGATTCAGCTCCCCTTCGAGTGCGCCCGCGACAATGGCATTGACCTCCTCCTCGGCACGTACTTCGGGAGTGCGGTCAAACCATTCCACAGTCGTGCCCAGCCGGCGCCCGTCGGCGTCTATCACGGGAGTGGTGACGATGCGCAGCGCCCGACCGCCGATACGGGTATCAGTAGTCGTCGGCTCCTTCAATTCCGTGAGTTTGTGGCGATGTTGATCGAAGTTGCGATAGAACACCTCCATGTAGGAACCGATGACCTTATCGGCCTGGAAGGCCGGCAGCTCTTTGCGGAAATCGGCTTCCATATCGTGAAACAGGCGGCTGGCCGAGGCATTCGCGTAGACGACGCGCAGATTTTCATCGGCCAGCATGATGTTGGCGCTCGCACTGTTGAGTGCCTGGCGCAGCAGGGATGCCTTGCGGCGCTCCTCGGCGATCTGATAGCCCATCTTGACGCGCAAGGTCAGCAGTGCCCGCTGGATTTCGCCGGTCCTATGCGCACTGACGGCCTTGAAGCTGGTCGTGAATCGACCGTCAGAGAGGTCGTGGATGAAGGAGACCGTATCCTGGCTCGCCGCTTCGCGGCGGCGCGCGGCCAGCAACACCCGGCTCACCCACAGCACGCATCTCAGGCCCAGCAAGGCTGCAACGGTTGCGCGCAACGGCACTCCGCCGGGCAGCTGGGGCGCAAGCAACAGCGCTGCGGCGCCGAGCAGCACGGTGACCCCGGCCGCCGTATCGAGCCAGCGACGACCCTGGTCAGAGACCTTGGACAGCGGGTTCAGGGATTGGCGCCAGTGGGTGCGCACGGCGCGCCCGTCCGAGATCGAAAGCCCTTTCTCCGAACCCTCCCGCAGTTTGCGATACAGCTCCTCGGCCTCGCGAATCTGCTGGGCGGTGGGCTTGGTGCGCATCGTCATGTAGCCGCTGATGGCTCCGCCTTCGCGCAGCGGCGTCGCATTGGCAATGTCCCAGAAATAGTCGCCGTTCTTGCGGCGGTTCTTCATCAAACCGGACCAGGGCCGACCGGAGTGCAGGCTGTTCCACAGGTCCGCGTAGACCGCGTCGGGCACATCCGGATGGCGCAGGCTGCCATGATCCTTCCCGATCAGTTCTTCGGCGCTGAAGCCGCTGACCTGGATGAATTCCGGGCTGACTTCAATGATCTTGCCGTTAACGTCGGTCACGGAAACGATGAGTGCACCATCGCGGACGACGTATTCGTTCTGCGTCAGGGCCGAATTGACATTCATCGTGGCACAATTTCCGTGTGCAGCGACGGACGCTGCTTTCCTTGGCCCCTTTATCGTTCAATCGGCACCAATCTGAAGCGATTCATATCCCGGTTCCGCGGCTCGAAGGGCATTTCGGCGCAAACCGTTGCGAAAAGGGTGACTCAGGTCCTGTTGCATCGCAGCAATATTGGCCGAATCAGCGTTGTCGGCCGGCTCACCGTCCAAAGTGCGCGCCCGGTCGGGACCCCTCTAGGGTGAGATCGCGAGGGGCTTGATCAGCGCCTTGCCCCTTTGATTCTGGAATGGATTGGCGAGCGAGGCGGTCAGGGTGGAGAGGTCAGTGAGGCCTGCGGATGCAACTGCAGTTGCCGGCGCATCATGGCTCGAGGGTTTCTCTCGAGTCGGAATACGCAAAGTAAACGTTGCGGGCAGCGATGACTCGTGCCACTGCTGGCGGTTGAAATCCCAGGTGAGCCTGCGATCCAATTCCAACCGCAGGGCAGAGTGCGCGCCCAGCTGCAGATCCAGCAACGCGCGACGATTCAAAGGTGAGGTCGGATTGCTCGCGCGGATATCCGGTGGTGTGACCGCCTTGTCCAATCGCAACCCAAACACGTGACTGTGCGCGTGCCCATCCAGCGGCACGGTCACATACATCATGATCTGGGGACCGGCGGCCCGTGCAGTGGTCGTTGCCATCATGCCGGCGCCGGCCAGAGCGAGCGCTGCAAATATCTTTCTTGCAATGACTGTGGTCATCACCTTAATCCCTTGTCCGGAATCATACTCCCGGCGCAAGCGCAAAGTGCTTCAGGGAATGCGGAAGCCGCTGTAAAATAGCTCCTACAGCTGTTGAGTTGACAATAGTAGCCGGCAGCGCTGCATTATGGCGTATGCCTCATCGGTCGATCAGAACCAGTTGAAATTGAAGCTGATGCTCACGCGCTCCTGGCGACGCGTATTCGGGGTGACTTCGTGGCGTAACCAGCTTTCAAACAACACTACCTGGCCCGCAGCCGCCGCCAGCGTCACCCACGGGCGGTTGCGTGTTTTGCACGAACGCTTGCGCGGCGGCGCCGCCATGAAACGGTCCAATCGCGGATCTTCAAACTTGATGCCCGGTCCTCCCGCGGGCATTTGCACGAAGTAAGTGCCGCTGACGGTCGCGAGCGGATGCAAGTGCAGGCTGTGCGCGACCCGATGCGGCATGATGTTGATCCAGCAGTCGGTCATCGCGAGTTTGCGGCCGCGCAGATCCCACTCGACACTGCGTGCGAAGGCTGCCAGATGCGGCTTGAGCAGCCGTCTTAAGGTGTCGAAAGTCGGTGAGACTTCATACAGCCGGTGCTGCGAAGCATAAGAGGTGTAGCCGCCCGGATAATTCGTGCGCGACCAGATGCGGCCGGCCGCATCGTCGATGCGCAGCTGCCGGCATTCGCGCAGCAGGCGCTGATTGAAGCGCTCCTGCCCATGCTTGCGCAGCGCCGCCGAATAAACCAGGGTCGGAAACAGGGCCTGGGTGGCCATTGCCGCGCGCGTTCAGTACCCGGCCAAATACAGGCCGCCGACCGCCATGGCGGCCAGCAGGCAGTACACGCCGAACAGATACCAGCGACCGTTTTCCAGCCAGCGACTGAGCCATTTCAATGCGAGCAGGCCCGCCACGAATGACAGCAGCGCGCCGACCAGGCTGGGGACGACGGCCCCGGCCAGGGCTGCCACGCCGCCTGCATGTTCTTCGTGCAGTACCCGCAGGCTCTCGCGCGCGTCAACGGCCGGTGTGAGCACGACCGCGAGTGCGAAGCTGAAACTTTCGGCACTGGCCTTTGCGACCCCGGCCAGCATGCCCACGGAGATGGTCGCACCGGAACGGGAGAAGCCGCGAAATGGCAGACACAGGCCCTGGATGGCGCCGATGAGCGCGGCCTGGCGCGTGGTGAGGTCATCCACAACAGTGGGGTCGCGCGCCGGGCGTTCACGCCATCCGGCAAACAGGATCAGCACCCCCGCCACCGCCAACGCCGGTGCGATCAGCTCCAGATGGCTGAACAGATCCTCGATCTGCGCATGCGGCACGCCCCGAAAGGCGCTCTTTTCGATCAGCAGTTTCAGGGCTTCGCCGATCAGCCCGGTCAGCGCTGTCGCCACGATGACCTGCACGGCCATGCGTTTGAACTGCACCCAGCTGGAGAAGTAGGTCGCGCGCCAGCGTCGCCAGAAGTACACGATGACCGCAAACATGGTGCCGGTATGCAGCATGACCAGCAGCAACGTCATCGATGGGGCGGAGGGATCCAGCCCCATGAGCTTCTCGGCCACTACGACGTGTGCGGAGCTGGACACAGGCAACAGCTCGGCCAGGCCCTGCACGATGGCAAGGACAACGACTTTCAGGAATGACATGCCAGCAGTTTAGTCGGCTTGGCGAAAAATAACCGGCTCAGGACCAGTCGCCGCCACCACCGCCATCACCGCCGCCATCACCACCCCAGCCACCCGAATCACCGCCGCTGCTGTCATTGCCCCAGGAACTGCCATCCTGGGTACCGAAATCGGCGCCCCCCATATCCTGGTTCTGCGGCGGATCACGCAAATCCGTACTGGGAGCGATGCCACCTGTGCTGCGGCCATCGATGACGTGGCGGACCAACTCCTCCCCGGCCGCAACGCCTGCGCCAATCGCCAGACCACTGGCGAGATTGCCCATCAGGCCCGAGCCACCCGACGGAGGATAGGAAGGACCATAGCCATAGCCGGACTGCAGACCCGGATTGCCCGGCGGCAGCGCGCCCGGGACCAGGCCCTGCTGTGCGCGACTACGCAACATGCTCCACAGCACGAACGCGCCAAGCGCCAGCACAATGATCCAGCCCCAAGGCACGGCAGTGCGATGCACGGCCGGCGCGACCGCCAGCGGACCCGTACCCGGCACGATGGGACGGATGCCGGTCAGCTGCCGTTGCAGTGCGCTCAACGTGTTCGCATTGGTGAAGGACTGGGTCGGATCGAGCTGCTTCGCCGTCGCCAGCTGCTGCCGCGCCGCTGCAAAGTCGCCGATGCGCGCGTCCAGCTCCGCGGCAATGAAGTGCGCCTTGGCGTTCTGCGGATGATCGCGCAGCATCTGGTCGATCATCTGTTGTGCCTGGGCCATATGGCCCGACTGCGCGGCCTCGTAAATCTGATGTGGCGTGGCATCGGCATCCGCAGCGGCGACACCGGCAATTCCCGCAGCCACAATGGCGAGCAGCGCAACGAGAGCACGCTTGAACATCTGTGTTTCTCCGTGGGACCGCGGAACTGCTGATCCCAAACGCTCATCTGGGGAGTGGTGCCCGGAATCTCAAGTGAGGGTCCGCCACGCCTGCGACACCTATTGTAATGCGGTGTAACTAATTGATGATTAACATTAGTAAATCTGCTTGGGCCTAGGCCTGCGTGCTGGCCGGTGCGGTGGCTGGCGGCGGGCGGTTGCGGGCATGGTCTGCGCCCAGCAGTATGTACATCGCCGGCACCACGAACAGCGTGAACAGCGTCCCGATCGACAGGCCGGTGAACAGCACGATGCCCATGGAACGCCGTCCGGCAGCGCCGGCGCCGGAGGCGATCACCAGCGGCACGACGCCCAATACCATGGCCGCGGTGGTCATGAGAATGGGCCGCAAGCGCACGGCGGCGGCCTCGACGATGGCCTGCATCTTGTTGCGTCCCCTCTTCTGCAGCTCGTTGGCGAACTGCACGATCAGGATGCCGTGCTTGCTGATCAGTCCCAGCAGGGTCACCAGACCCACCTGCGTGTAAATGTTCAGCGTCGAGACGCCGGTGTTGATGAACAGCATGGCACCGAACAGCGCCATGGGCACGGACACCAGGATCACGGCGGGGTCGCGGAAACTTTCGAACTGCGCGGCCAGCGCCAGATAGACGATGATCAGCGCGAAGAACAGCGTCACCGTGAAATTGCCGGACCCGAGCATGAACTGGCGTGACTGCCCGGCATAGTCGGCGGTGTAGCCGGAGGGCGCGATTTGCTGCAGCGTATCCCTGAGGTATTTCAGCGCCGTATCCTGCGAGACCGCGGGCGTTCCGGAAATGGTCGCGGCATTGAGCTGCTGGAAGTGATTGATGGACTCCGGCACCGTGCTGGTGGTGATCTTGGCCAGCGTGCGCGCCTGGATCAGCGAGCCATCCCCGGCATGCACGTAGTAGTCGAGCACCTGCGAGGGATTGAGGCGATCCTTCTGCAGCACCTGTGGGATCACCTTGTAGGACCGGCCGGAGATGGAGAAGTAATTGACGTAGCCGCCGCCCAGCGCCGCGCCCAGGCTCGCTCCCACGTCCTGCTGGGTCAGACCCATGTCACCCACCAGTTCGCGGTCCAGGACCAGGGTCGCCTGGGGCTTGTCGATCTTCATGTCGGAATTGATGAAAAAGAACATGCCGCTGGCCCGGGCACGGGCCAGCAGAGTCTCGGTCACCTCGTACAGATTCTGCGGCGCCTCGGTGGTCGTGATGACGAACTGCAGCGGCAGGCCGGATGATCCGGGCAGCGCCGGCTGCTGAAAGGCCGCGATCTGCGCGCCGGCAATGCGGCTCCAACGCTCCTGGAGCACCTGCTGAAGCTGCGCCGCGGTGCGCTTGCGCTCCCCCCACGGCGTAAACAGCACGCCCCCGAAGCCGCTGTTGCCACCCACCCGCTGGAACACCCCATAGTATTCGGGCAGCGAGGCGGAGGCATCAAACATCTGCTTGCTGTACATCTCCATCTGCTGATAGGTCGCATTCGGTGCGCCCTGGATCTGGGCCACGACCACGCCCTGATCCTCGGCGGGCGCGAGCTCGGAGTTCGCGGTCGCGAACAGATAGATGGTGAGGCACAGGATTGCCGCACCCAGTCCCACCAGCACCTGCCAGGTCATCAGCCAGTCGGACAATACGCGCTGATAGAGGTGCCGGACCCGCTCGAAGTTGCGGTCCAGCTGTTTGGCAAACCTGCCCTCTTGCTGGTTGGCGCGGAACAGCTTCGAGCACAGCATGGGTGAGAGGCTCAGCGCGATGACGGCGGAGACCGTTACGGCCGCGGCCAGCGTGAAGGCAAACTGGGTGAAAAGCGCACCGGTCAGGCCGCCCTGGAAACCGATGGGCAGGTAGGCGGCGACCAGCACCACCGTCATCGCCAGGATCGGACCTCCGAGCTCACGGGCCGCAAACAGCGCCGAGTCCAGCGGTGTCTCCCCTGCCTTCAGATGTCGGTCGAAGTTCTCCACCACGATGATGGCGTCATCGACGACCAGCCCGATGGCGAGCACCAGTGCCAGCAGCGTCAGCAGATTGATCGAGTAGCCCAGCGCCAGCATCATGAAGAAGGTGCCAACCAGCGACAGCGGCATGGCCACCATGGGCACAGCGGTAGCGCGCACGGTGCCCAGGAACAGAAAGATCACGACCGTCACGATCAGCAGCGCCTCGCCCAGGGTCTTGATGACCTCACGGATCGCGCTGCGCACGAACATCGTGGTGTCGTAGACCACTTCGGCGCGCATGCCGCTGGGCAGCTGCTCCTGGATGGACGGCAGCGCGTCACGCACCGCCTGCGCCACCTGCAGAGCATTGGCCTTGGGCGCATTCTGCACCGCCAGGAACACGGAATGACGACCATTCCATGTCACACCGGAGTCGTAATCCTCGGCTCCCAGCTCCACCGTCGCCACATCCTTCAGACGCACAACGGTATTGTTCTGCTGACGCACGATGAGCTGTCGAAAACCATCCAACGTATGCAGATCCGTATCGGCGGTGAGATCCACGGAGACCATCTGTCCCTTGGTGCTGCCCACCGCGGTCAGATAATTGTTGGCCGCGAGTGCGTTGTAGACGTCGCTGGCGGCCACATTGCGAGCCGCCATGCGCTCCGGATCCAGCCACGCGCGCAGGGCGTACACGCGCGCACCCTGCACGTCTGCCGACTGCACGCCGGGAATGGCGTCCAGCTTCGGCTGCACGACCCGGATCAGGTAGTCGGTCACGCCATTGGGCGGCAGCGTATCGGTGAAGAACCCGATGTACATCGCCGCCGTCGTATTCCCCGGGTCGATCGCAACCACCGGCTGCTGTGACTGCGGCGGCAGCTGATTGCGCACCGAGTTCACCTTGGCGCTGATTTCAGTGAGGGCCCGGTTGGAGTCGTAGTTCAGACGCAGGGTCGCGGTAATGCTCGAAGAGCCGGTGGTACTGGAAGAGGACATGTATTCGATGCCCTGGGCCTGCGCAATGGCAGCCTCCAGCGGTTGGGTGATGAAGCCGGCCACCGTCGCCGCATCGGCGCCGTAATAGGTGGTGTTGATGGTGATGTTGGCGCTCTCGGTCTGTGGGTACTGCGTGATCGACAGACTGAAAATCGCACGCATGCCCAGCACGAAGATGAAGAGGCTGATGACGATCGCCAGCACCGGCCGCCGAATGAACAGGTCTGTGAGCTTCATCGCAAGCGGCCCTAGTGTTCCTGCGGCGTCGGATTCGGATCATCGCTGGGCTTGACCGAGTTGTCGATTGCCACCGGCGTTCCGTTCTTGATCTTCAACTGTCCGGCACTGACCACCACATCGCCCGCCTTGACACCCGCCAGTGCCTGCACCTGATCACCGCGCGTGTCCCCCAAGGTGACGAAGGTCTGTTTGACCGTCTTGCCGCCCGTGTTGTTGGGATCGGGGATGACCAGGAATACGGTCGCACCATACGGATTGTAGGTGACTGCGGATTGCGGCATCGTCAGCGCGTGCACGAGCGCTCCCGCGGCCACCTGCAGATGCCCGAACATTCCCGGGAACAGCTTGCGTGCGTGATTGTCGATCGAAGCTTCCACCTGCACATTGCGGGTCGCGCTGTCGACCTGCGGATTCACGGCCGTGATGTGCCCGGCGAAGTTGACCCCGGGCCAGGTGTCCGCCGTCAGCGCAACCGATTGCCCGACCGTGATGCGCGCCAGGCTCTGTTGCGGCAGACGGAAATCAACCAGGATCGGATCCAACTGCTGCAGCGTGACGACCTTGTCACCCGGATTCAGGTACTGCCCGGGATTCAAGGTGGTGATGCCAAGCTGCCCCGCAAAGGGCGCCCGCAGGGTTTTCTTGGCAACCAGCGCGGCTTGCGCGGCCTCCTGCGCCCGCTTGTTCTTCAGGTCCGCGGCGTCACTATCCAGCTGCGCCTGACTGATGGCCTGCGCCTGGAACTGCTCCTGATCGCGCTTGTAGACCACGGCCGCCAGGTCCGCTGCCGCCGCCAGGGCCCGCTGCTGCGCGATATCCGAGTCCGCATTCAGCTGTACCAGGGTCGCGCCACTGGCAATTTCCTCTCCGGAATGAAAGCTGACGGTGCGCACGAGACCGGCGACCTCAGTCGTCACGTCCACACCGCGTACCGCGCGCAGCGTGCCCACCGCGTCGATCTGCGGCTGCCAATCCGCGAGTGCCACGGTGGCGGTCGCAACGGTCTGCTTCGGCGACGCATTCTGCGCCAGAGCCTTCGCGATGAAGTGTGCCTTGACCAGGTTGAAGCCGAAGATTCCGGTGGCCAGCACCAGCACCGCGATCACGATAATGATCATGCGGCGCCGGAACACTCGCCGCAGCGTATCGGCGTCGTACTGAGGGGTCTGAATATCTGAGGTCTGCACTACCGGCTCCCATCTGAATCGCGATTCCACCAGCCGCCACCCAGGGCCTGCAGCAGCGCCGCGGAGTCCGTCATCCGTGCCATCTCACCTTGAATGCGCGTCAGGTGCGATTGCGCGTACTGGCGCTGGCCGATGAGCAGGTTGACGTACGAAGTGCCGCCGACCTGGAACTGGCGGCGGGTAATTTCGAGTGAGTCATGCGCGGCGGCCTCGGCCTGCACGTCAGCCTGCAGCGTGAGCGCATCATCCTGCAGCGCGCGCAGTGTATCGGCAACATCCTGCAATGCCGACAACACCGTGCCGCGATACTGCGCGGTGGCCTGGTCGAGATCATCGAAGGCCTGCCGTCGCTTGGCGCGCAATTCCCCGCCATGGAACAACGGCTGCATCAGCGAGCCACCGATGTTCCACGCGGTGGTTCCGGGGCCGAACAGATCCGTGATGGAAGTCGTTTCCGAGCCAATGCTCCCCGACAGTGTCAGTTGCGGGTACAGGTTGGCGGTCGCAACCCCGGCCTGTGCACTGGCCTGATGAAGCTGCGACTCTGAGGCCAGTACATCCGGCCGTTGGCGCACCAGTCTCGCGGGCAAGGATATGGGCAGCTGTGCCGGCAGCGTCAATGCGCTCAGCGACAGGCCCGCCGTACTGGCATGGTCCGGCGTCTGGCCAGTCAGCACGGCCAGGCGGTGGCCGGCCTGCGCCACGGATTTCTGCAGTCCCGGCAGCGTAGCTTCCAGCTGCGAGACCTGCGCCTGCTGCGTCAGAACATCTGCCTGCGAGGCGGCGCCTGCACTGAACTGCCGCCGGATGATCGCCAGCTGATCGCGCTCCGTGGCCAGTATCTCGTTGGTGGCGGCAACCTGGTCATTCAGCGCCGCCGCCGTGATCACCGTCGTTACGATATTCCCGGCCAGCGTCAGGCGGGCGGCCTCGAGCTGCCAGCGCTGATAGTCCGTCTGCGCCGCCAGCGCCTCCAGTTGTCGGCGGGTCGCCCCGACCAGATCAAACTTGTAGGTGACATTGACGGCGGCATCGAACAAGGTAAAGGTGCTGGTGCCCAGCTGGGGCAAGCCGAACGCCGCTGCGGGGGCTGCTTCACGCTCGGCCTGGAATTGCGAATCAGCCTGCGGGTACAGGCTGCCGCGCTGGGCGATGTAGCCCTCGTGGGCCGAGCGAAGCGCCGCTGCGGCGGCCGCGATCGTCGGACTGTCGTGCAGTGCAGTGCGCACCAGCGCATCCAGCGGTTCGCTGTGGAACAGGTTCCACCACTGTGCCGGAATTTCCTGCTCGGCCATGAGAGTCTGGGCGGGTGCTGCGGTGCCCGGTGCGCCCACGGTGCGGATCGGTGCGCCCGCCACATAGTGGTCAGTGTCCGGAGGGGCGGGCGGGTGAAAGTCCGGGCCCACCGTGCAACCGCACAGCCCCGCCACTGCCGCAGCCAACAAAAAATTGCCCGTCACTGGCGCGGGCAGCCATCTGCAAAGACGCATGAACGAATCGTTAACCTTGAGACCGGCAGACCGCGCGGTGTCGTGTCATATTACCGGGGAACTGGCGCGAATGGGCGACAAACTGCGCCTCGACCGTAACCGGCGAAGCATACATAAACTGAGGAAAAGTGACGCGCGTGACAGCTCGCGCACGAGGTGCAGATTCGGCCCCAATACTGTGAGGTGATGCCGTCGCCAGCCACCGGCAGTGCGCTGAAATGCGCAGCTGATGCAAACCCCTTCCAAGTCCAAAGCTGCCCTGCGGCACGTGCTGTTCGTTGACGATGAACCCCAGGTCCTGGAAGGTCTGCGACTGCGCCTGCAGCCACTCACGGCCAAGTGGCATATGACCTTCGTGGACAGCGGCGCCGATGCATTGTCCCGGTTCGAACAGACACCGCATGATGTGATCGTCAGTGATATCAGCATGCCGGGCATGGATGGGGCGCAGCTGCTGCACGCCATCAGTGAGCGCTGGCCGGCTACCATTCGCATCGCACTGTCGAGCATGTCCGATGTCGAGCAGAAACTGCGCCTGCTGCCACTGGCGCATCAATACCTGAGCAAGCCGTGTCGCCCGGAGCAGCTCGAAGCCGCCGTGGCGCGCAGCCTGCAGCTGCGTGACGAGCTGACGCATCCGAGCGTTCTGGCAATCATCGGGCGCATCCGCCAGTTGCCGGCCCAACCGCGGGTGTTCTCGCGGCTGCAGGTCGTGATGGCCAAACCGGATGCCACGGCGCGCGATGTCGCACGCGTCATCGCCACTGACACGGCGATCACCGCCAAAGTGCTGCAAATCGCCAATTCCGCGTTCTTCCGTCGCGCCCGCCGCATCAGCAACATCGAGCAGGCGGTTTTGTACCTGGGCTTCCGGATGGTACGCAACCTGGTGATGTGCGCCGAAGTGTTTGCGCGTTGGCCGGGGCGCATGCGCCACGCGGCGGTCGACCTCGAGGACCTGCAGGTACATGCGCAGCGCACGGCCGCGGTCGCGCAGGCGATCACGGCGGGCACACAGCACGCCGATGACACGGTGCTGGCCGCGCTGCTGCACGATATCGGCTACTGGATCCTGATCCAGGAGTCTCCACGTGAGCTGGAGCAGGCCATTGAACTCGCACTCGCGGCCGCAATCCCCCTGCCGCAGGCTGAGTACGAGATCCTGGGCGCATCCCATGCCGAGATCGGCGCCTACCTGCTGGCGATCTGGGGGCTGCCGTATGCGGTAGTGGAAGCGGTTGCGCACCATCACCGTCCCACGCGCGTGAAGTCGACCGGACTGGATTCACTGGCAGCGCTCGCCGTCGCAATGGCATTGACCGGGGGCGATGATTCCGACGGCTGTGCGCGCAATCTGCAGCCTAGCCCGCTCGTCGGCCCTCAATACCTGGAAGCGCTAGGCAGCGACTTGACCTGGGCCGATGCCACAAGCCGCGCGGCGCGCTGCCTGGAACGTATTGCCCAGGAATCGAATTGAGGCCTTTCCTTTCGGCAACCCTTCGAAGTTTGGGGCGCGCGACTTTCGCTGAATTTGCGCATAATCAGCCCCCTATGCGTACCTATATCGTTGAAGATGATGCGGAGCTGCGCGGCGCGCTGGTGAACCTGCTGCACCAGAAGGGCTATCACGTCGAGCACAGCGGCCGCGGCCGCGAGGCACAGGAGGTGCTGCTGCTCAATGACTTCGATCTGGCCATTGTGGATATCGGCCTGCCGGACATAGATGGCCTGTCCCTGATTCGCACCCTGCGGCGTCATCAACGTGGCCTGCCCATTCTCATCCTCACGGCCCTGGATGCCGTCGACAACCGGGTGATGGGGCTGGACGCCGGGGCGGACGATTACCTGGTCAAGCCCTTCGTCATGGCGGAGCTTGAAGCGCGCGCACGCGCCCTGATTCGCCGCCATCGTGCCGATCGTGCCCAGTGCATCAAGATTGGCCCGCTGGAATTGACCATGGGCCAGCCGCGCATTCTGCTCAATGGCACCCCGGTCGATCTGACGGCCCGTGAGTTCACGCTGCTGGAACTGCTCGCGCAGCGCGCCGGCCGGGTCGTCAAGAAGGATCAGATCGCCAGCAGCCTGGCGCCATCCGGGGAAGCACTGTCCGACACCGCCATCGAGGTGGCCATTCACCGACTGCGGCGTCGCCTCGAGCCCTTCGATCTGAAGGTCCAGACCATCCGCGGCTTCGGATACCTGCTGGAGGCCAAGGCCGATCAGGAAACCGATGCCTGAACGTTCGCTGCGATCCGGTCTGACGCTACGCGTTCTGGCCGTTGCGCTGCTGCTGCTCATTCTGGATGGCATCTCCTGTTATGCACTGGCGGCACATTTCGCGAATCTGGCCTATGACCGCTGGTTGATCGATGACGCGGGCTCATTGACGCAGGCATTGCGCGTCGAGGACGGCAAGGTCAATGTCCTGCTGCCGAGCGAGGCGGTCGCGATCTTCAAGTTCGACAACTACGACCAGACTTTCTATCGCATCAGCACGGCGCAGGGCCGCACCCTGGCCAATGACGGTAATCTTCCGGATCTGCCGCCCGCCCACGACGGTAAACCGCGTCTGACGTCCATGACGATTGCGGGCGTGCCGCTACGCGTGGTCGCTATCGAAGCGAAGGTTGAAGGCACCGGCGAGGCAGTACGCCTGGTGGTCGGGGAGACCGTCAACAAGCGCGCGACGCTGCTGTCGGAGATCCTGCTCGAAATGGCGCTGCCGCAGCTGGGATTGCTGCTGGGCGCGCTGCTGTTCGTCCGCTTCGCCGTGGATCGGGGCTTAAGACCGCTGACCGTGGTTACCGCTGCAATTGAGAAGCGCGGCCAGGAGTTGCTGACGCCGGTGTCCGAAGCGGGGCTGCCGTTGGAAGCACGGATCCTTGTTACGCGCATCAATGAATTGCTGGGCAGGCTCGAGCAGACGATCACGGCCCAGCGACGCTTCGTGTCCGATGCCGCACACCAGCTGCGCACCCCGCTCGCTGCCGTGTCACTGCAGGCCGAAACGGCGCAACGCAGTCTCGATGCCGAGTCGCGCAATCTGGCACTGCGCGGACTGCAGACCTCGGTCGGTCGCGCGGGCCGCATCACACAGCAGTTGCTCGCCCTCGCCCGCTCCGGACCCGAAGCCGCGGCAGCCCGCACCCTCGCGCTACTGGACCTGGCCGCGCTGGCTCGAGCGGCTGGTGAAACCTGGATTGGCCCGGCGCTTGCCCGACACATGGATTTTGGCTTTGTCGCACCCGACCACGCGGTGATGGTGCTGGGACACGCGGGTCTGCTCGAAGAGCTCATCAATAACCTCATCGACAACGCCCTGCGCTACTGCCCCGAAGGCTCGAGCGTGACATTAACCGTATCCGCCACCCGCTCGCCGGAACTGGCCTTGAGCGACGATGGACCGGGCATCCCGGAGTCCGAGCGCGAGCGGGTCTTCGAACGCTTTCATCGCGGCGCCAGCGCCGAGACGGAAGGCTGCGGCCTGGGACTCGCCATAGTGCGCGAAATTGCCACGGTCCACGGGGCCACCGTACACGCCGAGGCCGGTCGTGAGAATCGCGGCACCCGAATTGTCGTGAAGTTCCCGCGCCCGGCCTGATTCTTGCTGCGCCTTATCGGTGGGCCGACGGTTGCCCGGCGCTTAGGAGCACGCATGACACAGGAATCCCTCACCTCCCGGGCCAAGCTGCAGGCGCGCCTGGAGGTGGTCACTGCCGAGCGTGACCGGCTTTCCAAGCTGCTGCGGGAGCGCGAGAGTGAGAATGACCGAAAGAACTTCTTCGCCACTCTGGCCCATGAAATGCGCAATCCGCTCGCCACCATGCGCAGTGCCGTCCATATCCTGCGCATCGCCGGGAATGACCAGGCGCTCACGCGGGCCGCGCGCGGCATGATCGAACGGCAGGTCAATCAGCTGGCGCGTCTGATCGAGGATCTGACCGATGTGGCGCATGTTGCGCAGGGGCATCTGGAATTACGGCGCGAGCGGGTCATGTTGGAGTCGCTGCTGCAGCGGGCCATTGAGGCCAACGGTGCCGTCCTGGAGAGCCGCCAGCAGCACTTGCGCGTGGACCTGCCCGCGGTGCCCGTATGGCTGTACGTGGACAGCCGGCGCATCGTGCAGGTGTTCGCGGGCATCCTGAACAACAGTTCCAAGTTCAGTCATGTCGGGGCCGAGATCCGCGTTACCGCCACCGAGGACGAGGAGGAAAAGTGTCTGGTAATCAGCATTTCCGATGATGGCGCCGGCATCTCCGACGAAGTTCTGCCGCAAGTGTTCGATCGGTTCACGCGCAATGGCAGCGGCACTCGCGACGCGCACGTGGGCTTGGGTATCGGCATGACCCTCGCCAAACGCCTGGTCGAGCTGCATGGCGGCCAGATTGCCGTCCATAGCGATGGGCCCGGCGAAGGCAGCACTTTCGTCGTACAGCTGAATCTGGCCCATGTGCAGGCGGTACGGGCCGCGCCGACGGCGACCGAATCGGTTGTCAACGACGCGGCGCGCAGCAGTGCGCGGGTGCTGATCGTGGATGATAACCGCGACGCCGCTCAGAGCCTGGCGCTCATGCTCGATCTGGAGGGCCACGAGGTGCGCACTGCCGCGGATGGGCTGGAAGCCTTGGAAGTCGCAGAGGTTTTCCGCCCGAAAGTCGTGCTGCTGGACATCGGCATGCCCGGAATCGACGGCTACGAGACCGCGCGTCGCCTGCGCGCCCGACCCTGGGCGAAGTCGGCACTCCTGTGCGCCCAGACGGGCTGGGGACAGGAGGACGACAAGCGCAAGGCACGCAGTGCCGGATTCGATCGCCACCTTGTCAAGCCCATTGACCCGGAGGAACTCAATCGCATCCTCGCCGAGGTGTGCGACGAAGGAAGGTCAGGCCTGAGTGCCTGACCACGCTTCAGTGCAAGTTCTTCCGGGCGGCGCGTAAACTTTGCACGCGCCTTCGCTCAATTCCTTGGGTCCTATTTGTCGCTGACCTCATGAATCGGCAATGCGCCGTGACTGGCCTGGCCGCCCTTGCGACCGGCCTGTGCCGCCAGTCCCGGATTCTGGGAGAAGCTGCGCTTCTCATCCGGCACGCTCTGGCCGCCCTTGCGACCCGCCTGAGCGGCGAGCTCCCGATTCTGGGAGAAGCTGCGCTTCTCGCCCGGTACGCTCTGACCGCCTTTGCGGCCTGCCTGCGCCGCAAGATCACGATTCTGCGAGAAGCTGCGTTTCGAATCGGGGACCGCCTTGCCGCCCATGCTGGCGATCTGCCGTTGACGTTCCTGGTTCATTGAAGCGAACCCACGATTGGAAGTTCGACCTTCCATACCTCTTGTCTGTGCCATCTCCGGATCTCCTTTCTCGTAATGAGGAAGTACCAAGCCAGAACTGAAGCAAGACGCATGCCGCGCTGCCAGAAAAACCAAATTACTCGCCAACACCTAACACTTTGAAAAAAGTGTACAAATGTCCTACAACGACGCGCAAATGTCCTACAGACGACGCGGCTGCAAACTGCGTTCAGGGCGTCAGTCGATCGATGACAACATTGACGGCGCCCGTCCGGCCAACATGATACGCCACTGAACCAAACGGGTCCCCGGTACGTGCCAGCGGGCCTCCGGACCCGGAGATGCGCGCGACGATTTCGACGTCCTGCCCGACCTGCATGCCATGGCCCGCCAGCATGGCATCCGCCGAGGACAGTTCCACGGTTTGCGGGAAGTGCGCAGGCAGGCGTTTGACCGCCAGCGGCGGACCCGCGGCCCGGGGGTCACGCACGAAGACGAATAAGGGCGCATCGCTCTTGCCACCAGACTTAAGCGTAGGCGCAACAGTAATGTGGATGCGCACTCGGGCCGCCGCCGCGCCGGCTATGGGGGCAGCCGCGGCCGCGGCGGGGGGCGCGGCGCCAAGTGCCTGATCAATCGCCTTGATCTGCTGCTCAATGATGGGCCGTACATTGTCCGGTGGATTCTGCGCCAGCAAGGTGGTGAACCGTTCACGTGCCAGCGGCAGCTGCTTGCGCTGGATGGCAGATGCCGCACCGTAGAACAGCGCCTTCGGGGAGTGCGGATCCAGCCTCAGCGCCTTGTCCACCAGATCACCGGCCCGTCCGGCCAGCTGCGAATCATCCTCGGTGACCAGCGCCTCGGCCAAACCCAGCAATGCGTCGACGTTTTGGCCTTTGGCCAGCTGATTCGCGTGCTCATAGGCGCGCACGGCCAATGGTGTCTCCTCCAGCACGCTGTAGGAGCGACCCAGCAGCAGCCACCCGTTCAGGTCTTTCGGGTCCTTGGCGAGGCGTCGCGCCAGCGTGGCCACCATCGTTTGCGGTGAGCCATCGGCCGTCGCCGTCTTCGCGCTGGACCAGTTCCAGTTGCTGAAAGTCGCGTAAAGACCTGAGGCGCCTGCGGCCAATACGATCAAGACGGCCAGTGCCATCAGCGGGGACCGTGGCGTTGGCGGACGCCGCGACAGCAGCGGGACGGCCAGCAGCGCGGCAATCGCCAGCACCATCGCGGCAGCGATGACGATAAAGGTAATCATGAATGCGAAATGTCCACATCATCATCGTTGTCCACCATCGCCACGCGCTGCCGTATCACACGCACGGCGATGACCACACCGACAATGAGAAGAAACAATGGCAGGCCCCACAGCCAGGCATTGCGCCACGAGAATTCGGGCCGGAACAGGATGAACTCACTGTAGCGCGAGACCAGGTAGCCCTTGATCTCAACGTCGGACTTGCCGGCGCTCAACATCTCGCGAATTTCCCGGCGCACGTCCGCGGCAATCGTGGCATCGGAGTCCGCCAATGAATTGTTTTCGCACTGCACGCAGCGCAGCTCGTGAATCAGCACCTCGTAGCGCGCCTGCAGTACCGGGTCGGACATGCGGGCCGGATCCACGGCCCAGGTGCGGACTGCAAACAAGCACGCCAGCAGCGCGATACCCAGCAGGAGCGACCTCACGAACCACCCGCGTTCGCGACCGGCGCGCTGGATTGCGGCGGCAGGCGCGCCAGGAACTCTTTGCGCCATATCTGCGGAGTGATGACTCCGGGCTCCTTGTAGACAATCACGCCTTGCGGATTCACCAACAGGGACTCCGGTGCCTGCGCGATCCCCAGATCGATGGCAGTGCGCCCATCACGATCGGTGACCACCTGGCTGTAGGGATTACCCTGCCGCGCCAGCATCTCCAGGGCAGCCGCGTTCTCATCCGGGTTATCCGCAACCCAGTCGACGCCAATGATCTGCACGCGCCCTTCACGTTGCGCCGCAAGCAGCGTGGGATGTTCGACCCGACACGAATAACACCACGCTCCCCAATAATTAAGCACATACCACTGCCCCTTCAGGTCGCGCGAACCCAGGCTCCTCGCAGGATCCGTGAGCACGGGCAGCTCCCAGTCGGGAATCTGGTGGCCGACCAGGGGGGACTTCAGTACGCCGACTTCGTGCGAATGATTGATGCCCACGGCGAGCACCACCACCAGTGCCGCAAACACCCCCAACGGAACCAGGAAGCGCGGCTTCAATACGCCTCTCCGCGCGCGCCGGGCACCCCGGCGCGGGCCGCGGCCCGCGCCATGCGGTAGCGACGATCGCTCAAGGCCAGCGCCCCTCCCAAGGCCATGAACAGCGGGCCCAGCCACAGCAGCGTGATCAGCGGCCGGATCTGCGCGCGGAAGCTCCAGCGTCCGGCACCCAGATCATCCCCCAGGGCAATGAACAAGTCCGTGCCGTAGCGGTTGTAGATACCGGCGACCTTGCGGGTCTGCTGCTGCACCCAGAACGTGCGGCTCTCCGGGTACAAGGTGGTGATCGGCTCTCCGTTGCGCGTGACGATGACCGTCGCGCGGATGGCACTGTAATTCGGGCCCTCGATGGGCTGGGTCCCCGTGAGCTTGAAGTCGTAGCCACCAACATTGGCACTGGCGCCGGGCGCGAGGGCAACGTCCTGCTCGCTGGTATAGGACTCCACGCCGGTCAGGGCAATGACCGCCACCGCAAGGCCGATATGCGCCAGGGTCATGCCCAGCACGCCCCGTGACAGGCTCAGATGCCGGCGCAGCCGATCCACCGGATCCAGCAGCGATGACAGGATGATCCAGCTGCCGATGCCGATGCCAATGATGGCGAGCGCGTGGCGCCCGCCATAGGCGCCAAACACCACCGCGGCGCCGAGCAACGCGGCCACCACGAAAGTAATCAGCAGCGCACGGGAGGATGTCTCCAGTCGGCCGCGCTTCCAGTTCGCATGCACGCCAACTGATAGCAGCAGCAGCAGCGGGATCACCGCCAGCAGGAAGGTCGGCCGGAAGTAAGGCGGTCCTACCGACAGCGAAGGTTGCCCGAACGTATCGGCGATCAACGGGGCGAGAGTGCCACCGAGTACCGTGGCCGCGGCAACGACCAGCAGGATATTGTTGAACAGCAGGAAGCTCTCGCGCGAGAGCAGGTCAAAGCCCGCGGTGGACTTCAGCAGCGGCGCACGCCAGGCATACAGAGTCAGTGCACCCCCGATGACGATCCCCAGGAACGCCAGGATAAAGCGTCCGCGCGAGGGGTCCGCCGCGAAGGAATGCACGGACACCAGCACGCCGGAGCGGACGAGGAAGGTGCCCAGCAGGCTCAGCGAAAAAGCCAGGATCGCCAGCAGCAGCGTCCAACTCTTGAAAAGCCCGCGCTTCTCGGTCACCGCCAGGGAATGAATCAGTGCCGTGGCCACCAGCCAGGGCATGAACGAGGCATTTTCAACCGGATCCCATTCCCAGTAGCCACCCCACCCGAGCGTGTAGTAAGACCACCAGCTGCCCAGGGCGATGCCACAGGTCAGAAAGGCCCACGCGGCCGTCGTCCACGGTCGCGTCCAGCGCGCCCAGTCCGGATCCATGCGACCCTCGAGCATCGCCGCGCAGGCGAATGAAAAGGCCACCGCCAGGCCGACATAGCCGGTATAGAGGACCGGCGGATGCACCGCGAGGCCCGGATCCTGCAGCAGCGGATTGAGGTCCCGGCCGTCCGCCGCCGCCGGAATCAGGCGCCGGAACGGATCCGAAGTGGCGAGCGTGAACAGCAGAAATCCGAAGCTGAGCACACCGAGCACACCCAGTACGCGGGCCGCGAAACGTTCCGGGAGATTGCGCGAGACGATGGCCACCGCCAGCGTCCATACCGCCAGCAGGAAGATCCACAGCAGCAATGAGCCTTCATGCGCGCCCCACAGCGCGGCGATGCGATACATCAGGGGCAGCGCGGAGTTCGAATTCTCGGCGACGTAGAGTACGGAGAAATCGAAATTGACGAAGGCATACACCAATATGCCAACGGCCGTCGCCACCATCACGAACTGGCCGGCGACCGCCGAGGTGGTCGCGGCAACCCAGCGATCACGACCCAATGCGGGCCCCGCTATGCCAAAAAAAGCCTGCAGGGCCGCCAGCACCAGGGCGAGCACCAGGGCAAAATGACCCAGTTCGGGCAACATCAGCTTCCTCCCCGCGCAACCGGCGCGGTGCCGGCAATCTTCGGTGGCATGTATTTCTCATCGTGCTTGGCCAGCACTTCGTCAGCGACGAACACGCCGTTTGCACTGAGGTGTCCATGTGCGATCACGCCCTGCCCCTCGCGGAACAGGTCCGGAAGCACGCCGGTGTACGTCACGGGAACGTTGTG
The DNA here is from genome assembly GCA_036521075.1 of Steroidobacteraceae bacterium. GTDB lineage: Bacteria > Pseudomonadota > Gammaproteobacteria > Steroidobacterales > Steroidobacteraceae > DAIDKA01. The sequence continues at coordinate 67,217 of DATDIL010000031.1, forward strand.
TTTGAAGTCGGTCAGCACAAAACTCACCTGCAGGCTGCCGGGCACGCGCTTCACGCTGCCCGCGGTCACCATGCCACCGAGTCGAAAGCTCTGGTCACCATGCGCCGCGCCGGCGGCGACCTCAGTGGGAATGAAATAGAACGTGACATTCTGGCGGAAGGCCGAGAGCGCCAAGGCAGTTGCCACCCCGACGCCGGCGACGATGCCCAGCACCAGGTACAAACGCTTGCGCCGCTGCGGTGTCATTTGGTTACCGCCTGCATCTGAATGCGGCGCTGCGCGTCGAGTTTGGCCTGAGTCAGCAGGCGCCGCGCCCACGCGACATTCAATACCACCACCAGCAAGGTTATCCCATAGGCAGGCCACAGGTACCTGGCGTAGCCGCCCATTGCCAGGAAATGGCTCACGGGCGCACCACTTCGCGGATCCAGCTGGCCGCGCGTTCCCGCCGCAGCACCTCCGCCCGCAGTCGCACCAGCAGCACCGCCCCGAAGTACAGCGTGAATCCCAGCATGCTCACCAGCAGCGGTATCAGCATCGGGGTGGCAATGGTGTCCTTGCCCGTCAGACTCAGCGACGAGCCCTGATGCAGGGAGTTCCACCAGACCACCGAGTATTTCACAATGGGTACATTAACGACTCCCACGACCGCCAGCACGGCGCTGGCACGATCTGCACGCTGGAGGTCATCAAATGCCGCGCGCAGGCCCATATATCCGAGGTACAAAAACAGCGTCAGCAGCTCGGTGGTCAGGCGCACGTCCCAGACCCAGTAGGCGCCCCACATGGGCTTGCCCCACAGCATGCCGGTACCCAGGGCCACAACCGTAAAGGATGCCCCGATAGGCGCGCAGGCGGCCGCCACGCTGTGCGCCACCTTGATGCGCCAGATCAGCCCGACCGCCGCCGCTACCGCCATCCACACGTAGATCATCAACGACAGCCATGCCGACGGCACGTGCACATAAATGATCCGGAAACCATCCCCCTGCTGGTAGTCCGGGGGCGCCAGCACCAGCCCGTCGTACAGGCCGCCGAGGATCAGCAGCGTAGCGCTCCAGGCGAACCAAGGCGTCAGGCGCTCCGCCAGCCGGTACACATACGGCGGCGACCCCAGCCGGTGAAACCATGTCCAAGTCACGTTACGTCTACTCCAGACTGATGCGTACGGCGGCCGCCGCCGCCAGAGGGGCGAGAGTGAAAGACAGGACCACGATGGCCCCCAGCAGTTCCATGGGGGCGAGGTACGCTTCCCCGCGGATTGCCAGTTCCGTGGCCCGGCTCCCAAAAATCAGGATCGGGACTGCCAGGGGCAGAATCAATATGGAAAGCAGCACCCCACCGCGCCGCGCGCCCAGGGTCAATGCCGCCCCGATGGATCCGATGAAGCTCAGGGCCAGGCTTCCCAGCGCCACGGTCAACATGATACCCACGCTGGCCGACCCTGGCACGCCCAGGGTGTAACCCATCAAGGGCGCCATCACGGACAGCGGCACCCCGGTCAGCAGCCAGTGTGCGCCGGTCTTGCCCAGTAGCAGCCAGGTCAGCGACTGGCCGGACAGGGCGAACTGCTCCAGCGTGCCATCCTGCGCGTCATCGCGGAACAGAAAATCCAGCGCCAGCAACGCGGCCAGCAGGGCGGCGACCCACAACACGCCCGGCGCGATGGCCCGCAGCGTGGCCCGTTCGGGGTTTGAAATCGACAGCGGAAACAGCGCGGTCACCATGACGAAGAATGCCAGCGGCTGCACCAGCTGCTCCGGCCGGCGAAACGCCAGCATCAGATCGCGCGCGATGACCAGGCGCGCGGCCCGCAACGGCGGCGTCATCTCAGTTGCCAGCGTTGCAATCATGCGGATAGATTCAATTCACGCAGGCGCGACGCGCCGATACCCAGTCCATGATGCACGGCCGCGATCGCAAGCCCGCCCGCATCCAGGTGTGCCTCGAGCAGCGTCGCGACCAACTCCTGGCCGCTGCTATCCAGGTTCGTCGTGGGCTCATCCAGCAACCACAGCGGTACCGCGGCGAGCAGCAACCCGGCCAGCGCCACACGGCGCTTTTGCCCGGCCGAGAGGGTCCGGACCGCACGCGTGGCAAACTCGCCGGCACCGGTTCGGAGCAAGGCGTCGTTGATTGCGGCGTGCGTGACGCGGCGGCGCATGCCCGTCCAGAAGCCCAGATTCTCGATCCCCGACAGGTCGGGCTTCAGCGGCGGCTCGTGGCCCAGGTACATCAAGGATGCGTGGAATCCTGCACGATCCTCGCGCACATCGTGCTCATTCCAGAACACGCAACCCTCCTCCAGATGATTGAGGCCACACAGTGCCCGCAGCAGCGTGGTCTTGCCCGCGCCATTGACACCCGTCACCTGCAGCAGTTCGCCGCCGCACACCGACAGGCCGACTCCCTTGAGGACGTGGTGCTCGGAGCGCCACAGGTGCAGATTTTCTGCACGTAAAGTTGAACCGTCCATGGTCTCCCGACCCGCGCAGAGCATGCCGCCAGAAATCGGGTAGTCTCGCAAACTCAGTGACTTATAACCATACCTTCAGCTCCCGCAAAGCCCCCTGCAACGACATTGTTCTGTAGAATCGCAGGCTAGTCGGCACCCCCTTTGCCCGGATGGCGAAATTGGTAGACGCAAGGGACTTAAAATCCCTCGGAGGCAACTCCGTGCCGGTTCGATTCCGGCTCCGGGCACCACTGCAAGCGCAAAGAAGCCACGAATGAAGAATCCACCGCACCCGAAGCGGATCCTGGCAGTCGATGTCGGCGGCTCTCACGTCAAAGTGCTGCTGTCGGGCTTGCCCGCGGGGCAGGACGCCGTGCGACGTGTCGACTCAAATCCGAAATTGACCCCTGGGCAGATGGTCAAGGCCGTCCGCACCCTGGCGCAGGGGTGGAGCTTCGATGCCGTCGGCCTGGGTTACCCGGGCGTGGTGTGGCATGGACGACCGCTCATCGAACCGCACCATCTGGGCAAGGGCTGGGTGGGATTTGATTACGCGGCGGCCTTCGGCAAGCCGGTACGCATGGTCAATGATGCGGCGATGCAAGCCATCGGCAGCTACGAGGGTGGTCGGATGCTGTTCCTCGGACTGGGGACAGGCCTGGGCTCGGCGCTGATCCTGGGTGGAGTCCTTGAGCCGATGGAGCTGGGCCACCTGCCTTATCGCAAGGGCCATACCTATGAGGATTACCTGGGCATTCCGGGGCTCGCGCGGCTGGGCAAGAAACGCTGGCGTCGGGCAGTGTTCGATGTCGTGGATCGGTTGAGCGCTGCGTTTGAAGTGGACTATGTCGTACTCGGCGGCGGCAATGTCGCGAAGCTGAAGAAACTGCCGCCGCGAGTGCGTGCCGGGCACAATGCCAATGCCTTCGCCGGCGGTTTCAAGCTGTGGACTGAAAAATGCTGGACCACGGATCCCGACCCGAAGATGCTGCAGCGAAACCCACGCACAGGAACCTCAAAGTCATGATTCGACCTCTTGCCATCCTCTTTACGTTAACCGTCACAGCGCTTCCCCTGGCGGCGTCAGCCCAGACACAGTGGACCGAGGGCAAGAACTACTTTCTGATCACTCCGTCGCTGCATACCAGCGTTGCGCCGGGCAAGGTCGAAGTGACCGAGGTGTTCTCCTACGCCTGCCCGCATTGCTCCGAGTTCCGGCCCGTGATCAAGCGGCTGAAAGCCGAGCTGCCGCCCAATGCCGTCTTCACGCTCATCCCGGCTTCGTTCAATCCGTCCGAGGACTGGCCGATGTTTCAGCGCGCCTATGTGACGGCCGAAGCGTTGGGGATCGCGGATCGAGCCCATGATGGAATCTTCGACGCCATCTGGAAGAGCGGTGAACTGGCGGTGGTCGATCTGCAGACCAACCGCATCAAGAATCCCGCACCCACGATCGAAGATGCCGCCAGGGTCTACAACAAGCTGACAGGAATTGCGGTCGACAAGTTTGTAGCTGTCAGCCAATCCTTCACGGTGGAAGTAAAAATGAAAGCAGACGATGCGTACGTCCTGCACGGTCAGGTCGATTCCACACCGACCATCGTGGTGAACGGCAAGTACCGCATCAATCCCGACTCGGCCGGCGGCGCGACGCAGCTGCTGCAATTGGTGAAATACCTCGTCGCGAAGGAATCTCATTGATCGAGGCCGGTCGTGGCCCGCTGCTGACGGCCGACACGCACGCACTGATGATGCAGGCACTGCACCGAGGTGCTGCGCACTGCGAATGCTCGCTTGATCTGGGGCTGTCGGTGCGCGCCGTGGGCCTGACGCCGCAGGGATTCAGCTGGAGCGATGCGCACTATCCCTGGCCTGCGGTGCTGAAGGATCGGACGATTTATCACTGGGACGGAAGCGGTTTTGCACCTGTGTCCGTGTACGCAGGCTCGCTCATCAAGCTCGTACCCACACCGTGGGGCGCCCCGACCTTTGAAATCGATGGCGTCAAGATGTTGCCCACGTCCAAGGAGTCCCCGTTCGAGGATGCGCGCCGCAAGGTCGAACTGGTGGGAGTGTGCGAGCGACGGGTTCTGGATACCTGCGGCGGACTTGGCTACTTCGCCGCCTGGTGTCGCAGGCTTGGCGCCAGGCGGGTCCTGTGCTGCGAGAAAAGTTCCGCCGTCCTGTGGCTGCGCGCGCTCAATCCCTGGTCGCCCGCTCCCGATGAGGTACTCGAAGTGCGCAACGTCGCCATCGAGCGGCATATCGGGAGCCTGGCGGATGCCAGCTTCGATGCGATTTTGCATGATCCGCCGCGCTTCGGTATCGCCGGGGAGCTATATGCCGGCACCTTTTATGAGCAACTTGCCCGCGTGCTGCGGCCGGGCGGCACGCTGTTTCACTATACCGGCAGTCCCAACAAGCTCACCAGCGGTCGCGACGTGGCCGGTGAGGTGCTGCGACGCCTGCAACACAGCGGCTTTCAGGCGCACCGCGCCCTCGATGGCGTGCTCGCCCGCTCAGTACTCAAATCGATAAGATAGACCCACGCTGCTGCCAGGGTCGTTATCCGGCGTCGTGCCCTGCACCGTGGCCGTTCCCGTGCCCACCTGGGTTTGCAGTTTCAGCTTGCTTGTCAGGTCCACGGCCACTTGCAGCTGTGTGGCACCGGTGGTGTTCTGTTTGACGTCGACGAAAATGCGGCTCGTTACATAGCGCCCCGCCTCGATGGTCGCGCCGTTGTTCTGCGTACTGCCCGGTACGCCGGTGTCGTTGCTGCCCACCGTGAGCCGATCCAGCCCCAGGTGCTTTTGGATTGCCACCAGTGGATTGACACCCGTGCCGACACCGGTGAGGGTCACCAGCGCGGCGCCGATCTGCGCGGCCTGCAGCGCAGTCAACTGCCCGGCACTCTCGCCGAACAGCAGGCGCGCCAGGATCTCATCCTGAGGCAACTGCGGCACGCTGGTGAGCTCGAATTGCGGTGCATCGGCGACACCGGTGATGTGCAAAGTCACTGTGGTGTCCACGGTCGTGGTCTGGGCGGTGAAATCCAGGGTCGGATCGATCTTGCCGGTGATATCGGCGCCGGTGAAGCTGACGCGGCCGGAGGAGAAATTGAGGCGGCTACCGGCGAGGGTGAACAAGCCGCGCTGCATGTCGAAGCCCCCATCGATGGTCGGTGACCGGAAATTCCCGGCGATCTTCAGGCTTCCGCCGAGTTCGGCGTCCAGGCCGCGACCGCGCACCAGGATCTGGCGTGGCGCATTCACGCTGACATTGATGTTTATCGCCGGACCACTGGCGGGTGGGGTCACCACCCGTCCCGGCCGGCGTACATCCAGCACCGCGACGTTGGGCGGGAAGTTGTTCGGAATTTCCACCGTCGCTTTGTTCACCAGCACGCTGCCGGCGAGCGTGAGCTCATGCAGTGCGGTTCCAGTGAGGGTGAGATCGGCATTGACGTTGCCGGAGACGATACTGCTGGAAAAGGGCTGGGCATTGCGTGCCGTGAGCTTCAGATCCACCGGCCAGCCTCCCTGCAGCACGCCAAGCGTGCCGGTGACCGTGATGGTTCCCGTCGCCGCGTGTGCCTTCAACTGCGTGATACGCAGTTGATTCTGTGTTCCTTCCAGCACGCCCTCGATGTCGGTGAGATCGACGCCATGCCGGTAGTCGTGGACAGTACCGTTGTGCAATTGCACCGAGCCCTTCACGGTGGGCACTTGAAGCGTTCCGGCCACCTGCGCATTGACATCGATCTTGCCACTGATGCGCCGGCCGGTACTCTCAAGCACCGGATTGAAGCGCGCGAGATCGACATTACCGGTGGCCTTGACATCGAGTGGACCGCTCCAGGGAATCGACCCCTCGACACTCATATGCGTGGCATCCCCGGCCGATGAGTGCAGCGTGATCTGAACGCCATCACTGGCCAGGTCCGCGGTGGCGGCCAACTCGACGGGTGGTAGGCTGCCCGCATCGCCAGGCGCACGCAGATCCGTTCCCGTAACCCGCAGCTGACCCAGCGGGTGCGCCACGCTGCCCTGCAGCTGCAAAGTGGCCTTGAGCGTTCCTGAGTCCAGGTAGCCCGGCAGGATCGCGTCGATGAGCCCCGGTGTCGCGTCGGTAAGTTCGGCGTTCACGTGCAACTCGGGGAGGACCTCACCGGCGACCTGAAGGTGCGCGTCGGCGGCACTGATGTGCAATCCGGAGACCGCAAGACCGTGCGCAAAATCCAGCAGCGCGGGCTGTTCCAGCTTCAAGTCGACCGCGTACACCGTTGCGCTCGCCGCCGTCACGGTCACACTTTGTTGCCTCCCCTGTAGCTGGCCCTGGGCCTTGAGACTGGCCGGCTTACCCAGTAGGGACGCCTGCGCGGCGAGCGTGAGCTGCAAGGCATGCAGCGGACCACTGCCCGTCAGGGTGGCGCTGAATTTCTGAGCGCCGATCTGCAGTCCTTCACCGCTCACCCGCAGGCTGGTATTGGCGGCCCCGGCATCCTTTCCCGCCGGGACCAGATTCAATGCGCCGGAGAGCTGGCCCGCGAGGCGCTGGCCCAGCAGTTGATTCAGGTCCGACAGATCCGCGATCGACCATTTGAACTGGCCCTGCGAACGATCCAGATCCATCAGACCCAGGGTGAGATTTCCTTGGGCGTGCAGACTTTGCCAGTCGGCCTGCGGCACGTCGATATGGATGGAATCGCCGGGATGAAGCTGCGCCTGCGCCTGCAGGGTCACCGGTTGGCCCGCGAGCGATCCGCGCACACTGACCTCGCCCTGCGGCGTATGCGGCAGGCCGCTCACGTCGAACTTTCCAAGCACCGCGCCGGCGGCGGAGCCGTGTACCGCCAGCGTCGCCTGCACATCCCCGGCCGTACGCAACGCGGCGGTGCTGCCGCTCAGCTGCGCGCGAATACTGGCCTGGCCGGACAGGGTAGGCAGCAGAATCGACAGATCCGCGACAGTTGCGTGCGTTTTCGCGGCCACGTTCCAAGGCGCACCAGCGCGCGCTGGCGCGGATAAGCGGCCGGACCCCGCCAGGCTCAGCGCCTTGTTGCCGAGCACCGCGTCCGCAATCGTGACACCGGAGGGCTGGTAAGTGGCGCGGATATCCGCCGTTTCAGGTCCACGCAGCCAGCCATGCAGAGCGGCCAGCGAGGAATCGAGATTACCGTTTGCGATCACCCGCAGCTTGATCTCACTGCCACCGCGCTGCGCGCTCGCATGCAGCCGCAGCGGTCCGCTCAGACCCAGTTGCAGCGCCTGCAGCAGCGGCGCAACGTCGGGGGCTTCGATGTCCGCGTCGACCGCGGCGGCACCGGCCGCCCGCCCCTTGGCATGCAGGTTCAGGCTCGGATGCGACACACGCAGTTCAAAGGGGCGCGTTGCCTGTGCCAGCTGAATCGAACCCTGCGCCACCAAGGGCGCAGCCGCGAACAAACCGCTGGGCACGCCCGGTGCCGTGGCGCCCACCAGCCGCGCCTGCGCGTTGAGATCTCCGCCGTGAGCCGCGAGGGAAGCATTGAGCGTCCTGATCGATATGTTACCTGGCAGCTGCAGCCCTTGCGCCTGGACTTCCCCGGCCGCCATGGCCGTGGCCAGCGTGCCGTGCCAGTTGCCGCGCACATGCAGTTGTTGCCAGGAAAGATCGGTACGCGGCGCCATCGCGGTAGCGTCCGCGGCGTATTCGAGGTTCGCGGACGCATGGACCAGGTCCACGACACCCGTCGCATGGGCATGCAGGTCGCCCAGGTCGACGTGCAGGTTGACGTGCTCGGCCTGCCGCGGGCCGGTGAGATCGCCCGACATCACCACATCCCCGATGGCGGGAACTCCTGCCAGGCCTGCGAGTGGTCCATGACCCGGTTCGCGCAGGCGAAAGGCGCCGTCCATGCGTGTTCGATCAAAGGCCAGCTGCACGGAGTAGGTGCCCGCCCCGTCCAGCCGGGTCGCCGCAACGGCCAGCTGCATATCGGTGAGGCTGCGCAAGTGCGCGCTGGCGTGCAGGTTCAGGGTGGCGGCCGTTCCGGCGAGCGCCGCACCGAGGTTGACCGAATCGGCCGTGGCCTCGTGAACATCGATGTCCGGAATGCTGGGGCTGTGAGCACTATGTGACTGAGATACCGGCAGGCGCGACCAGTCGATGCGCAGCGCGTGAGCGCTGTGGACGGCGACTCGCCGTTCCAGCAGGGCCCAGGGATCCCACACCGCCTCAAGGTTCCGGGCTGTGAGCCAGATGCCCTGAGCGTCTGCCAGCTGCAGTTTCCGTAACGTGGGCCGATCCGGCAGCTGCCCGCCCAACCCCTGCAAACGCACATGGTTGCTCGTGAGATAGGCCACCAGCGACTCGATGTGCTGTCGGCCCCACACGGTATTGCCCACCGTCAGCAGCGCACCCAACAACAACGCGACCAGCAGCACGGGCACTGCGGCAACGATCAGCGTGATGCGCAACCCGCGAGCCATCAGAAGGCCTGTCCCAGTCCAATATATAGTTCGAAATGAGCATTGTTCGGCGGCGGCAACAAGTGCATGGGAAAAGCGACATCCAGCCGCAGCGGTCCAATGGGCGTGTAGTATCGCACCCCGGTGCCCAGGCCGATGGCGTACTGGCCGCTGAACGGCAGCGCCGTCTGCCCGACGCGCCCGGCGTCGGCGAACACTGCAAATCCATATTCACGCCCGACCCGTTGCCGCAACTCGACACTGGCCGCATCGACCGCGACGCCGCCTATCGGCGTATTTATCGAGAAGTGCGGACCGAGCATCGATTGGGCAACCGCCGGTGGGGTGTCGGCGTACTGCGGGTCGGAGAACTGCGGGCCGACCGACTGAAACGCGTAGCCGCGCACCGTGCCGCTGCCCCCCGCATAGAATCGCTGATCCGGCGGCAGGCCAGTGACAGCGGCCCCCTGCGCATAACCATATAGAGCGTGTAGCGCAATGACAGTTCGGCCAGGATCCGTCAACGATAAGTCATGCAGGTCCAGGTAGGTCGAGGCGCGGATCTGGGTGATGACATAAGTGCTATTGGGCCCGACGGACAGTGTCGGCGACACCGTCAGCGCTGCGCGGATCCCATGGGTGGGATCGAATATGGGCGAAGACAGATCGGTAGAGTCGTAGCGCAGGCTCAAGGGAATGGCGACCAGCGCGTAAGAAAAGACGCTCTTATCTGGGCCATCAATGACAAATAATTCCTGCGGCTGGAAGATCTGGTCCTCCGTGGCCGTGATTCCGACACTGCCGCTCCAGACCTTGGACAAATTGCGCGTGAGCGTGATGCCCGCGGTCTCCGCCGTCTGGTTATATACCAACAGCGACTGCTTGATCGCAGTGAGCGAGAACTGCAGTGTTTGCTGCGAATTCAGGAATTCCGGGATAGCCAGCCGCGCCCCGGTGTCATAGCCCACGCCGTTGGTGGCGCTGCCACTCAGATTGATGACCGACGCATTGAGAGTGAGCAGTTCGGCGTGGCCGAACAGGTTGTTATCCGACCAGGTCACGCCGAAACTGCCGCCCAAGTCGGTGGAATAGCGCGGTTCAAGGACTACTGCATGACGCTTGCGTTCGGTCACGCGGAAGGTCACGGGCACCGACCCGTCGGGGTCGGGCGCCGTCGCGGTGCTGACACCCACGGTACCGAAGACCCCCATGGCCAGCAGATTGCGCCGCGCCTTGTCAATCGCCTCGGCGCTGTACGGGTCGCCGGTGTGCATGCCCAGCCGCGAGAGCACACTCGAGCGACGGGTGCGCTGCAGTCCGGTGATCTCTATGGTGCCAAAGCGTGCGGTCTTGCCCGTGGTCACTGTATAGCTCACATCCAGTTCGCGCGCGTCCGGTCGTTCATCGGCGAGCGGTCCCTCCACTTTGGCAAATGCGTAGCCTTTGTCCCGGAGCGCCCGCAGCAGGCGCGTACCGGCATTGATCACATCAGCGGCGACCGCGGGCTGCCCGGTGTGCAGATCCAGCAGCTCGCGCATGGCCGCCGGCAGGTCCCCCGCGAGCGTGATCTGGCCCAGGTGATACAGTGGACCTGGAACGTATGACACCAGCACCGTGGCGTCCTTGCCCGCCGGCAACGCCGCCAGCTTGTCAGCGAGGTCGGCACTGGTCAGCGGATCGCCATCGATGGTGGCGGTGACGGCGCTTTGATAGTAGCCGTAGCTCTCCAGCACGGTCTTCAGTCGCACCGTATCGCTGCGAGCGCGCAGGATGAGGGCCAGGGGACTGACTGGCGCGGACTTACGCAGGCTTACCAGGTCCGAGCTGGCCGCGATCGTGGCGCCAATTTCTTTCGACACCGGCCCCTCCAGCCGCACTTTGTAACTTTGCGGATCAGCCGCCCAGGCCGGTAGCGCCAGGCTCGCCGCCAACGCCACCCACACACCGACCAGTGCGGCCCGGCGGCCGGTTTTTTTCGAGTTTGCGGACAGGGGCGAGGCTGCCGGGGATTTCAATCGCGGATCAGGCGAGCGCCTTGACGGCCGCCTGGATACCCGCCGAATCCAGCCCCTGGTAACCGATCTGCTGCCATAGCCCGCCACATCCTTCTCGATATACACCCAGGTGGTTGTAACGCCCCTTGAAGCCAACCTGCAACAGCTGCGTGCCGAAGCGGCCGCCCAGACCGGTTCTAACGTTCCAGCCTTCCGTGAAGAGTACAAAAGGCGCCACGGCCAATTTGCTCATCATGGCTTTGTCGATGATGTTCAGCGCGGCCTTGTTGACCAGTCCCACCTGGATGCCTTGCTCGTGCAGATTGAGCAGTGCATCCAGCGCCCGGTATACCGTCTCCCCGGTTGCCACGATGTAACCACCCCGCGCAGGGGCCTCGCGCACCACGGTGTCGACATCCGGATCAAAGGGCTTGCCGGCATACAGCGGCTTGCCTTGCGGGTCGAGGATGTCCGGCACGGCCGCGCGGGTGCTGAACAGGAAACGCAGACCCGGGTCATGGAAGATGCGCTTCACGCAGGCCGCGAACTGATGCTGATCGGCGGGGAAATACAGGCGCGTCGTGTCCGGCCCATGCAGCGGTTCGACACCACCGTCCGCGAGCATGCTGTTGATGCCGAAATGACAGGTGTTGTCCGCCATGTCATCCACACCGCTGTGGCTGAAGTGCGCCAGGACATTGGAGAAGTTCAGGCGCGCCATGGTAACTTCACTCATGACCATCTCGAGGAACGCACTGAAGGTCCCGAAGATGCCCTGTTTGCCCGCGCAGTGGCCGAAGCCGGCCGCGGCGGAGAAGTTGCCGCGCTCCATGATGCCGCCGCGCACGAACACTTCCGGGTGTGCCTTGCGGATATGGTGCAGGCCGCAGGACCCCTCCAGGTCGCAGTCGAAGACCCGTACGCTGGCCACGCGCTGTTCGGTCGTCATGCCATCAAGAATGCCGTTGATGATCTTGCCGAAGTCATCGCGATTCTTGCCCACGCCGCTGGAGCCGCGGAAGGTCAACGGCGACTTGTCGGGCACCGCGGCTTTGATCATGGCGATGGCGTTCTCGTAGCCGCCGCGCTGCTGCAGGTAATTGATCGCGGTATCCGCCTTCAGCACCTCATGAGCATGGGCACTGCCCTCGGCACCGGCGATCCCGGCCGCCATCGGCCGCTTGATGATCAGCGCATGCGGGCGCGTGTCGCTGAAGGCGCGGCACAGGTCCACGTACAGTGCATCCAGGTCCTCGCCCATCGTCGTTTCGGCGGTAAGGCCATAGCCATTGAGGGTGCGCGACAGGTCGTAGCCCGGCAGGTACTCCTGCGGGTGGCCGGAAATGGTGACGTTGTTGTCATCGACCAGGACCTTGATGTTCAGCTGCTGCGCCACGGCCAGGCGCGCCGCCTCAGCATCATCGCCCTCCATCTGACTGCCGTCGGAACCCAGCAGCACCACGGCCTTGCCCGGATTGGCCATCGCGACGCCATTGCAGAACGCCCACAGGTGTCCGAGGCGCCCGGAACTGAACTGAACACCCGGCGTCACCCCCTTCTCCGGATGTCCCGGCAACCCGGCGTTGAACTCCCGGTAATGCAGCAGTCGCTCGGCGGGCATGTGGCCGTCGAGAACCGACAACAGGTATTGAGTGGCGACGCGATGCCCGGCCTCGTCATAGAACACCGGTACGATGGGCGCGCCGCCGGCGATAAAGCCGCGGATGATCGCGACCTCGGGCACCGTGTCGTAGGCGCCGCCGGTGTGCCCCGACAGCCCCCGGGCGCCGGCCAGAGCCGTGAAGAATACGATGGTGTCGCGCAGCAGCTGGATGTTCTGGCGCAGGCCCGCCCGTTGCTCAGCGGTCAAACTGTTGACAGCCGGATCGAGCTTCACGGGCAGGAGCTTACCGAGGTCGATCGGAAACTTTTCGGTGGTCATGATTAAGTGGCTATTCGAGATAATTGATGGAGTTGGAATTGGCCTAAGCATAACCCACGAGCAGGCGGCGCGTTCGCGTCGACCTGTTTTATGCTGGACTGTCAACGCCGTGAAACTCGGACGTAGCGGCGGCCTTGACCGCCAAAGACTGATCGATCTGCCTCACTTCGGCAAAATCTGCCTGGCGCTCTGAAAGGGTACGTCGCGCGGCCACAGCAGCCACATGCTGAACTGGGCGCGCAGATTGCCGGCCAGGTCGGCAGCCGCCTCGCCCGTGCCGCAAAAAAAATCGGCACGCGGCGCGCCGCTGATTGCCCCTCCCGTGTCCTGCGCAACCACCAGCCGCTGCAGGGGTGTCGCGTCGCGCGTCGCCAGGTACACCGGGCTACCCAGGGGAATGAAGTCAGGATCGACGGCAATCGAGCGACCCGCGGTCAGTGCTACGCCCTGCGCGCCGCGCGGCCCCAGCCCCGGATCGCCAAGCGGCTGCTCCTGGAAGAACACCACGCTGGGATTTGAGTCGAGTACTTCACGCAGCCGATCAGGATGCGCGGCCAGCCAGGTCCTGATACCCGGCATGCTCGCCTGCGCCACGGTCAATTGCTGTTGATTCACCAGATAGCGCCCGATCGAGCGATAGGGCTGTCCATTCTGGTCGGCGTAGCCCAGCCGGATGATCGTGCCATCCTCGAGCTGAATGCGACCGGAACCTTGTACTTCGAGCAGGAACGCATCCAGCGCGCTGTCCACCCAGACGATTTCATGGCCCTGCAATGCAGGATCCGCCGGCAGTTGCGCGCGTGAGTAATACGGCACGACGGTCTTGCCTACCAGCCGTCCGCGCACGCGCCTGCCCTTGAGCTGCGGGATGATCGCACCCAGGTCCACCGTCAGCAGGTCATCCGGGGGTGAATACAGCGGCGTATCAAAGCCTGGCTGGCGCACGCGCGAGCCGCGCAACTGCGGCTCGTAGTACCCCGTCAGCAGGCCGGTGGTTTGAGCCGCGGCCGCCGTGGGGCCGGTACGGATGACCCGCAGCGGTTGAAAATGGCTGATGAAGAAGGCGCGGATCTGGCGATCGGAAGCCGGTGCAAGTTGCGCGATCGCGGCACAAACCTCATTCCAGTCCGCCCGGGTGTGGACGCGGCAGCTGGACAGCACCGCAGGCCAGGCCTGCATCAGTGAATCGTTCTCCCAGCCGGGAAGATCGCTCCAGCGCGCCGCGATATACGCAACCTGCTGCGCTGCGCCGCGCTGCAATGTCTGGTGCGGCGGCGTCCGACAGCCTGCGAGCAGCGCCAGCAGACCCGCCGCCACGACGAGCGGCCCGCGCGGGCCTGGCGCGCTCACGGCTGATGGCTCACTTGGCGGCGGCCGGATGCCTGGCCAGGTATTGCGCGAACGCCGGTTTGGTCGCCGTCAGCACCTGCAGCGTATCGCGCCGATCGGCGGCACTCATGAACGCGTAGCTCGCGGACGTGTCGCGGCCCTGCAGCACCGCGGCGAACTTGCCGAAGACATAGTCGCGCGCATAATCCGGCAACGCGTCGAATGATGGCGTGTACACCAGGTAGCTGAGTGGATAACGGAACAATCGGGTCCTCAGATCCAGATCGCGCAGCGAGCGGTTCTGCGCATCCTTGATGCCCTGCCTCTGGAACCAGGCAGCGAACCCGGAATTGCCCCGGATAGTATCGATGAAGGGCGCCGCATCCCCGAACAGCATGGCCTTCGCCAGCGCATCCAGATACTCATGCAAGTCGGCGCTGGTCTTCGCCGACAGGGCGGCGGACTGTTGCCCGACCCGGGCCAGCGCGTTGCGAACCTCGAAATTCGCCCGTGTCAGCAGGTTCTGCACGGTCACCTGATGCTGCAGAACCAGCAACGCCACGACATCGCTCTTGTCGGTCAGGTATGCCTTGGTGTCGAACAAGCCGTCGAGCGTATCGATGTTTTCTCGGCGCACGCTGTCGAGCTTCACCAGTTCCTGCACGTCCTTGACCAGGATGTTGCCGACGTGCTTCTGCTTGCCGGTCTGCCCGGTGACATACCAGCCACCCCAGCGCGACTCCATGGGTGTCTCATCGGTGGTGAGGATATTGTCCTCATGGGTGAGCTGATCGCCCCGGATGTTCACGTAGGAGGACATCAGCAAGAAGCGCGGCACACCGCCGCCGGACAGTTCATAGGTGTCGTGACAGGCCAGACAGGTCAATGTCTGGCGCTGCAGCTGCGGCGCCGCGACCTCGCGGTTCGGCAGAATATAAAATACCTGTCCCAGCTCACTGTCCATGGTGCCCAGTTCCAGGTTCCGCGAGCCCTGCACGTAGCCCACGTAGGTATCCGCGTCGAAATAAAGGGCGCGCGGCGTTGCGGCAGAGATGGCGCCGGTTTGCAGGCTGGTCTTTGAATACACCAGCGCCTGGGAGCTTGCATCGATGTGCAACGCCGCAAGCAGCGAGTCCAGATAGCCGCGCGGCGCGGCGTACGTCAACTTCACCTCACCGGCGGCCAGACGCTGCTCAAGATGCGCGATCGCATTGTGCGTTGGCATGCGCTCGTAATGTATGACCGGATATTCCTTGTCATACGGCAACTTGGTGGGAGGCGCCTGCACAAAGGGGTTCGACGTCTCCTCGGCGGCGTTGGACTGCGCCAACGCCGAAGTGATGTTCACGAGCGCAAGCGTCAAAGTAAGACCCGTTAATGCCAACCGATTGCTCATTAGTTTAAGCCTCCTGCGCACCTGACTGAAGCTGCTTGCGGAACAGCCGCGCCGCGACATAGCAGCCGATGATCATGCCGATGCCGAACGCCGGCAGGACCGCATGGGGCAAGCGTAGAGGCTGGCCGAAGCGCAGATCCCGACCCGCGACACCCAGTCCGGCCGCGGCAAAAACAAACCCGACCATATGAAAGAACTGCATGGGATCACGCAGCGTCAATGGATTGCGCCGCCACGAGGGAAAATGCCAAACCGGCTTGTTGCGTGGATTGAGCCGCTGCGCCCACACCACTACGGGAACGGCGATTACCCCGTATGCGAGCATCCCGACCAGCAGCAGTGCGGAAACCGGGTGCGCCGGCAGCCAGTTATCACCACTCATGGCCCCCTGTGCGGCCGCCAGAACCAGCACCACCACACGCACGATTACCCATTTGTTCATGGGCCTTAGGATAATCGACCCCTCATGGTTTGTCCGATACCGGGCGAGTATCCTTCGCCTGTTGACCCTCAAGAGGTTCCTCATGCCATTACTGCCGACTGTGCGTCACCTTATGCTCGCCATGGCCGGTGCAGCGCTTACGCTCACCTGCCAGGCCCAGACCGTCGCCCCCCTTGCGGGCAGCTCCGCCAAAGTGTTGCGCGCCACGCTCTCCAATGGCCTCAAAGTCGTCATCGTGCGCAATACTCTGGCGCCCGTCGTGGCGACTTCGGTCAATTACATGGTCGGCTCGCAGGAGACGCCCGCCGGATTTCCCGGCACGGCCCATGCCCAGGAGCACATGATGTTTCGCGGCAGCCCGGGCCTCAGCGCCGATCAGCTAGCCAATATCGGCAGCATCATGGGGGGCGACTTCAATGCCAACACCCGTGAAAGCCTCACTCAATACCTGTATACCGTGCCCTCGGAAGATCTGGACGTGGCGCTGCATATCGAAGCCGTGCGGATGGCCGGGGTGAGCGATGCGCAGTCGGAATGGGACCATGAGCGCGGCGCCATCGAGCAGGAGGTGGCTCAGGACATGTCCGATCCGGAGTATGTGCTGTATTCCAAGCTGCGCGGCATCGCCTTCAAGGGCACCCCCTACGCCTACGATGCACTGGGGACGCGGCCGTCATTCGAAAAGACCACCGCCGCGATGCTCAAGCGCTTTCATGACCAGTGGTATGCGCCGAACAATGCGCTATTGGTCATTGTCGGCAACGTTGATCCCGCGGCCACCCTGACACTCGTCAAGGTGCTGTTCGGATCCATACCGAGTAAGACGCTGCCGGCGCGCAGGCCGGTCAACCTGCAGCCGATGATTTCAACCTCATTTACCGTGGATACGGATCGGCCCGAAGGTACGGCAATGATCGCGTTCCGTGTGCCGGGGCTTGATAGCCCGGACACGCCAGCACTGGAGGTGCTCTCGGATGTGCTGTCCAGCCGTCGCTTCGACCTGTACGGCCTGGTGCCGCAAGGCAAGGCAGTCGGCGCCGAATTCTCCGTCGATCCGCTGCCTCATGGCGGACTTGCCTTCGCCACCGTGGCTTTCCCCGGCGGTGCGGACCACAACGCGCTTGAGCAGCAGGTGCGCGCCATTCTCAGACGCGTCGCCCGCGACGGCGTGCCAGCCGAACTGGTGGCAGCCGCGAAAATGCAGGAGCGCCGCCAGACGGAGTTTGAGAAAAACTCCATCGCCGGTCTGGCCTCGGTGTGGTCGGATGCGCTGGCGCTGTACGGTCTTGAGTCGCCGGAAGCGGATCTGGCGCGCATCGAGAAGGTTACGGTCGCCGATGTAAACCGCGTCGCCCACGAATACCTGGACCTGGACCATGCGGTCACCGCCGTGATGCTGCCGAAGGGATCCGGCAAACCGATGAGCGGCGGCGGCAGCGGCTTTGGGGGACAGGAAAATATCTCCCTGGGTGAAGCCAAGCCGACTGCGTTGCCGGTGTGGGCGACGGCCGCCGTAAACCGCCTGACGGTGCCGGCGGTAACCACGCACCCCGTCATCAGCCACCTCTCCAATGGGCTCACGCTGGTCGTGCAGCCTGAAGATGTGAGCGATACGGTCAGCGTGTACGGCCATATCCGCAACCGCCCCGAAGTGCAGGCGCCCCATGGCGAGGAAGGCATCTCCAATTTGCTGGGCGAACTTTTGACCTATGGGTCACAACATCTGGACCGTCTCGCCTACCAGAGTGCGCTGGATGCCATCGGGGCCGAGTCGCATGCGGGGACCGATTTCTCAGTCGTGGCGCTCAGCAGCGGCTTCGACCGGGCCGTTGAACTGCTGGCCGACAATGAACTGCATCCGGCCCTACCGGCGCGGGCGCTCGAAATCATGCGGCCGCAGTTTGCGCAGATCATCGCGGGGCGTAACCACAGCCCCGGCTACCTGATGCAACGCTCGCTGCGCAGCGCGCTGTTCCCGGCGACGGATCCGAGCCTGCGTGAGACGACACCGGCCAGCATCGAGGGCATCACGCTGGATCAAGTGCGCGCCTTCCATGCGGCCACCTTCCGCCCGGATCTCACCACCATTGTGGTAATCGGCCGAATCACCCCGGATCGGGCCCACGCCATCATCGAGAAGTACTTTGGCGGCTGGCGTGCCACCGGCCCGAAGCCCGACACCGATCTGCCTGCCGTGCCGGCGAACGGCGCCGCGACCGTCGCGGTACCGGATGCAACCCGGGTGCAGGATGTCGTCGTACTGGCCGAGAACCTCGCGCTGACGCGTACCAATCCGGACTACTACGCGATGGAGCTGGGCAGCGCGATTCTGGGTGGTGGGTTCTATTCCTCGCGATTATCGATACACCTGCGCAAGGAGGCAGGCCTTGTGTACTCGGTGGGTTCCAACATGCAGATCGGACGCACGCGCGGTGTCTATCTGATCGACTTCGCCAGCGATCCCAAGAACGTGACCAAGGCCGCCGCCATGGCGGTGCAGGATGTGAAGGGCTTGCAGGATCGGCCCGCCGGGGCAGAGGAACTGTTGCGCACCAAGGCGCTGCTGCTGCGGCAGATTCCGCTCTCCGAAGCGAGCATTGAAGAGATAGCCCGCGGCATCATCGGACGCGACGATGATGGTCTGCCACCCGATGAACCAACCATCGCGGCGCGTCGCTACATCGCACTCACGGCGCAGGATGTACAGAACGTCTTCAAGAAATGGATCCGAGCGGGCGACTTCGTGCGCGTGAGCCAGGGGCCGACGCCGCCGTGAACTCCCCGGCGGTGCACTCGGATGTGCCGCCCCGGCGCCCGTCCGGGCGGCGGCTGAATTTATTCGCCCCGCGCTACTGGCCGACCTGGCTGGGCTTGGGTGTGCTGCGGCTGATTCAGCTGCTGCCCCATCCACTGTTGCTGGCGGTGGGCCGAGTCATTGGGCGGCTGGTGCGCCGCCTGCCCGTGCACTATGTGCAGGTGGCGCGCTGCAATCTGAGCCTGTGTCTTCCGCAGCTCTCCGGGGCCCAGCGCGAGCGCGTGCTGGATGAGCATTTCGAGGCCCTTGGCATGGGCCTGTGCGAGTCGGCGCTGACCTGGTGGGGGAGCGATGCGGATATCGTGCGGCTGTCACGCATAGAGGGAATCGAGCATCTGCGTCACGCGCTCGAGCGCGGTCGTGGCGCGATCCTGCTGACCGCGCATTTCACCACCCTGGAGATCGGCGCACGGGTGCTCAATACCGAGGTGCCGCTCAATGCCATGCACAAGCGGCCGAAGAACGCGCTGCTGGCCCACTTCTTCGAGCGTCATCGTGGCCGGCATGCGCTGCGCATCTTCAGTCGCGACAATGTCCGCGGCATGGTGCGGGCTCTGCGCGACAACGAATGCGTGTGGTATGCGCCGGATCAGAGCTATCGCAAGAAGGGTGCGGCAATGGTCCGATTCTTCGGTGTGCCCGCAGCCACCAACGTATTCACTTCACGCCTGGCTACACTCACCGGAGCACAAGTGCTGTTCGTCGGCCACGAACGCCTGCCCGGAAATGCCGGCTACCGCATCGCACTGCGCCCGGCACCCGCGGACTACCCCAGTGGATCGGCCGTACACGATGCGGAGACGTTTCATCGTTTCGTGGAGTGCGAAGTACGCCGCAACCCGGCGCAGTACTGGTGGATACACCGCCGCTTCAAGGGCCTGACGCCCGATTATCCCAACTACTATGGCAGCGCCGCGCGCCGCCAGGCGGTCGTAATCAGCGATCGGCCCCCTTGAGTTGCTGCGCAAGCTCATTCGCCAATTGCGCGGCATCGGCACCCAAGGGCCCCATGGGCCACCTGATCCCCAAGCCTGCGGCGCTATCGGGCTTGGGGATGATGTGGAAATGCACATGTGGGACCGCCTGATGGGCGCCACTGCCATTGTTCTCGAGCACGTTGTATTCCTGCACTCCGGTGACAGCCACTAGCGCACGGCACAGGCGCGGCAACACCCGGCCCAA
>DATDIL010000032.1:0-43708 GCA_036521075.1 Steroidobacteraceae bacterium
CGCACGCCGCTGTATGTCGCGGTGGACATGAACTCCTACAAAGGGCGTGCCTTCTCGTTCGCGGCAGCCAGTGGCTTCGCCGGCTACCCGGGCGCGACCGCGGCGCATCCGAAAAGCACCGCCACGGCGATGGAGGTCGAAAACCGCCTGATCGCCATGGGCGTCGACACGAATCACGAACTCACGCGCATGCGCCCGAACGGCAATGGCCGGGGTCGCTTCGAGGACTACATGATGCGCGGGGGCACCGGCCCGCTGATGATTGCGACGCTGAGCTACGATGATGCGTCGATCAAGACGCTGCTGGCGCATGGCGCCGACGTCAACGCCCCCAATGTGTTCCAGATCACCCCGTTGATGGCGGCCGCGGGCATGAGCGGCTCCGGTCGCGGCGGTGGCGGCGGTGGCGGTGGCGGCCCGCGTGGGGGTGACGCCCAGGATCGCGTCATGGCCACCATCGATATCCTGCTGGCTGCGGGGGCGACCCTCAACGAGCGCGTCCTCAACAGCCACACCCACACGGCCAAACTGACGGCGTACGTTCAGGGCCGCGACCACGAGGGGCAGACCGCGCTGTTCGCGGCAGCGGAGGCCGGATGGGACAAGGTCGTGAAGCATCTGCTCGAGCGCGGCGCCGATGCGACCATTGTTGACGCCTCCGGCAAGACCGCGCTCGACTACGCGCGCGCGCCTCCGAAGGTGGGACCGGGCGGCGCGCCGCCCGGCGGTTCGACGGCGGCCAGCCGCGCGGCGACGATTGCGTTGCTGGAGCCGTTGGTGGCAAAGCCCGCAGTGGCGGCGCCCGATGCTGCGGCCGGCGCCGCTCCCTAGGTCGGCCATGCGCGCCGGGAGCTGGGCCGCTGCCATCGGTTTACTGATTCTCGGCACCGGCTCGGTGGCGGGGGCGCAGGGCGGCCCGCAGACGCTGGTCGATCTGATTCGTGACGGCAATCGCGAGGCGGTGCTGGCCGCGATCACCTCCCCGGCGGTCGATGTGAATGCGAGCGAGCCGGATGGCTCCACGGCGCTGATGTGGGCGACCTACAAGGTCGATCACGAAATGGTGCGCGCGCTGCTCAAGGCCGGCGCGAAGGCCAACGTCACCAACAACTACGGTTCGACCCCGCTGGGGGAGGCCGTCAAGCTGGGCGATGTGGATCTGGTGCGCATGCTGCTGGAGGCGCACGCGGATCCGAATTCACCCAATGTGGATGGCGAGACGGCACTGATGGTGGCCTCGAGCATCGGTTCGCTCACCATTGCGCAGCTGCTGATCAGCCGCGGTGCGACCGCGAATGCGGTGGAGAACTTTCGCGGCCAGACCGCGCTGATGTGGGCGGCCGCGCAGGACCACCCGGATATCGTCGATCTGCTGCTGGCGCATGGGGCGGATGTCAAACGGCGCGCGAAGTATGACGACTGGCCGCGGCAGATGACCTCGGAGCCGCGCGCGCAGTTTCGTCAGACCGGCGGGCTCACGGCGCTGCTGTACGCGACCCGTTCGGGGTGCTACCGCTGCGCGGTGTCGATCGTGAAGGCCGGTGCGGATGTCAATGAGCCCAATCCGGATGGGATCACCCCGCTGCTCAACGCGATCGACAATCGCAGCTACGACATAGCGATGTTCCTGCTGGACAAGGGCGCGAACCCGAACAGCTGGGACATGAACGGTCGCACGCCGCTGTATGTCGCGGTGGACATGAACTCCTACAAAGGGCGTGCCTTCTCGTTCGCGGCAGCCAGTGGCTTCGCCGGCTACCCGGGCGCGACCGCGGCGCATCCGAAAAGCACCGCCACGGCGATGGACCTGGTCAACCGGCTGCTGGGCATGGGCGTGGATCCCAATCACCAGCTCACGCGCATGCGCCCGAATGGCAATGGCCGGGGTCGCTTCGAGGACTACATGATGCGCGGGGGCACCGGCCCGCTGATGGTGGCGGCGCTGAGTTATGACGAAGCCGCGATGAAGGCGCTGCTGGCCCACGGCGCGGAAGTCGATGCGCCCAATGTCTTCCAGATCACACCGCTGATGGCCGTTGCGAACATGATCGGCTCGGTACGCTCCGGCGGCGGCCCGGCGCCCATCCAGGGCGATGTCCAGGAACATGCGATGCGCACCATGGACCTGCTGCTGGCGAAGGGGGCGAATATCAACGCCCGCATCCTCAACAGCCGCACGCACACCGCCAAGATGACCGCGTATATCCAGGGTCGCGACCACGAAGGGGAGACGGCGCTCTTTGCCGCCTCCGAGGCAGCGTGGAATCGGGTCGTCAAATACATGATCGACCATGGCGCCGAGCCGACGCTGCGCGATGCGGCCGGCAAGACCCCTCTGGACTATGCCCGCAACCCGCGTCCGCCCGGCGCCGGCGCGCCGGCGCCGGCCAAGACCGAGCCTGCGGATCGCGCCGCAACTGTCGCACTGCTCGCAGCGCTGACGCCAACATCGGGCGAAGCTGACGTGGCGGCGGCCAAGTAGGCAGGCGTAGGATTTGCTGACTGCCCACGCGAGGAGTCCAGCATGATTGCGCATACCAGTATCCCCGTCAGTGACTCTCAGCGCTCGAAGGCCTTCTACATCGAAGTCCTCAGGCCG
Source organism: Steroidobacteraceae bacterium (assembly GCA_036521075.1). Taxonomy (GTDB): domain Bacteria; phylum Pseudomonadota; class Gammaproteobacteria; order Steroidobacterales; family Steroidobacteraceae; genus DAIDKA01. The sequence continues at coordinate 2,600 of DATDIL010000032.1, forward strand.
CTGGGCTATTCGAACAATATGGAGTTCGGCGATGCCGCGGGCTTCAATGACGGCAAAAACACTGATTTCTGGATAGGCCAGAAAGACACGGTCGTCCCCGCGCACTTGGCATTCGAGGCCAAGTCGGCGGAACAGGTCAAGGCGTTTCACAAAGCGGCGCTGGCCGCGGGTGGCAAAGACAACGGCGCCCCCGGCTATCGGGAGTACTGGCCGGGCTATTACGCGGCCTTTGCGCTCGATCCGGACGGACACAACATCGAGGCGGTCTGGTACGACTACAGTAAGGTGAAGTGAGCGGCGCGCCTGCCCCCGGCTCTTGGGATCCCATGACGCCGCCCATTTCAGACCGCGGTGCGCGCGGTTTGTACCGTCCACACGCGTCCTGAGACGACCGCGTTGACCGGTTCGGGACCCATGTGATACTCCGACACGCCAGAGTAAGTCTGCTCCTGGCCGAATCGACGGACAAGGCGAACTATGCCCGGCCGCAGGCGGGTGTTGAAACAGCTGGCAGGTGCAATCGCTGCCCAGGCACTCTCGGGGATGGCCGCGCGCCAGGTCTTCGCGGGGAGCGCTGCGCCGACAATAAGTCAGATCACGCCCAACATCGTGTTGATCTCCGGCCTCGGCGGTAACGTGGTGGCGCTGAGCACCCCGGAGGGCTTGGCCGTCATCGACAGCGGCGCGCCGGAGCATTCGCAAGAATTGCTGAAGAGGCTGGCCGCGTTGCCCGGCGGCAGGAACCTGCGCACGCTCTTCAATACCCATTGGCACTGGGAGCACACCGGTGGCAATGAGGCCATGCGCAAGGCGGGCGCGCAGATCATTGCGCACGAGAACACGCGGCTGTGGCTGGGCACCGAGGTCATCGAGCAGTGGGAGAACCGCACCTACAAGCCGCGACCGCCGCAGGCGCTGCCGACGAGCACGTTTTACACCAAGACCAACCAGCTCACCTTTGGCAATGAACCGATCGAGTACGGATGGCTGGGCCAGGCGCACACGGATGGGGACATCTACGTCTATCTGCGCGGACAGAATGTGCTGATTGTGGGGGGCGTGCTGTCCGTCGGCCGCTACCCGGTCCTCGACTACTGCACGGGCGGTTGGATCATGGGAATGAGAGATGCGACGCACAAGCTGCTGGACCTGAGCAACGATCAGACGCGCATCATTCCCGGCACGGGCCCCGTGCAGACGCGCGCGGATCTGCAAGCCGAGCACGACATGCTGGCGGCCATGCACGAGAAAGTGTGGGCGCTCATGCGCAAGGGCATGACGGCAAGTGAGATCCTGGCCGCGAAGGCGAGCGCCGAGTTCGATGCGAAATGGGGCGATCCGCAACAGTTCATCACGTGTGCCTACCAGGGTATCTACGGTCATATCGCCGACTTCCTGGGCAAGGGAGTCGTGTAGTCATGAAAGCGATCACGAAGCTCATCGGTCCCGTTATCGCCGCACTGCTCGCAAGTGCGGCGGTGCACGCAGTCGATAGCGCGCACGAGAAGTGGCAGCTGCTTGGCGAGTACTGCGAGAAATGCCATAACGCGAACGACTGGGCCGGCAGCGTGGCGTTCGACACCATGCAGCCGCAGGACATTCCCCAGGACGCGAAGATCTGGGAAGAGGCCGTCACGAAACTGCAGGGTCGCCTCATGCCCCCGCCGGGCGAAAAGCAGCCACCCCAGGGGCGCATCGACTCATTCGTGTCCTGGCTGCAGACCAACCTCGATGCCGCGGATGCCGCGCACCCGGATCCGGGCTACGTGACCTTGCATCGATTGAACCGCACCGAGTACGCACGTTCGGTGCAGCAGTTGCTGGATGTCACCGTGGATGTGGAGTCCCTGTTGCCGAAGGACACGATGAGCGATGGCTTCGATGACATCGCGAATGTCCTGAAGGTCTCGCCGACATTTCTGGACCAGTACATTTCAGCAGCCTCGAGCGTCGCGGCACTGGCCATGGGCAATCCGCAGGCGCACAAGAGCATTGCGATCCTGCGCGCCCCGCGCGCGAGCCAGGCCGCGCATATCGAAGGACTGCCGCTGGGGACGCACGGCATGCTGGTGAGCCACGACTTCCCGGCCGACGGGGAGTATGAGTTCGACCTGGGTCGTGGCGGGGCTGGGGCCATGCTGCTGATCGACGGTAAGCAGGTATACCAGCAAAGCGCCGGGGCGCCGGGCGCCGGCCCGGGTGGCCCCCCGGGCCGGGACCCCCGCAAGCGCACGCCGCCGCCGCGCTTGCACGTGACCGCGGGCCCGCACCAGATCGCCGTCGCCTTCGTGGAGCATGAGCAGCCCGAGTCCGACGACTGGCTGCAGCCGCTGGATCCTGCCGGCGGCGGTGGTTATGGCGCCTTTGGAGCGCGCGCCTCGGGCCTGCAGATCACCGGTCCGTTCGATCCTACCGGTGTGAGCGATACGCCCAGCCGCCACAAGATCTTCGTGTGTCACCCGGCCGATGAAAGCGCGGAGCTGCCCTGCGCCCGGCAGATCATCGCGAATCTGGAGCGGATCGCCTACCGGCGTCCGGTGACCGATGCGGATATTGCACCACCGCTGCGTTTCTTCCAGGAGGGGCGCCAGGGCGCCAGCTTCGATGCGGGCATCGAGAACGCGCTGGTGGCGATACTGTCCAGCCCGAAGTTCTTGTACCGGGTGGAGCGTGTGCCGCACAACCTGCAGCCGGGGATGAGTTTCCGCATCAGTGACCTGGAACTGGCTTCGCGCCTGTCCTTCTTCATGTGGAGTGAGGGGCCGGACGAAAAACTGCTGGACCTGGCCGTCGCAAATCAGTTGCATGAGCCGCAGGTCCTCGCGACGCAGGTCAAGCGCATGCTGGCTGACCCGCGTGCCAACTCCCTGGTCACCAATTTTGCATTCCAGTGGCTGAAAGTCGATGACATGGATCGCATCAACCCGGATCAGGCCACGTACCCGGCCTTCGATGAGGATCTGCGCGTTGCCTTCAAGAAGGAGATGGAGCTGTTCCTGGGCAGCGTGCTGCTGCAGGACCACGATGTGCTCGATCTGCTCACCGCCGACTACACCTTCGTCAACGGTCGCCTGGCGCTGCACTACGGCGTGCCCAATGTCCTGGGCAGCGATTTCCGCCGCGTGACGCTGACGGATTCGCGACGCTGGGGGCTGTTGGGCAAGGCGGCGATTCTCATGGGTACCTCCTACGCCAACCGCACCGCGCCGGTGCTGCGCGGCGCGTGGGTGCTCGAGTCAGTCCGCGGGACGCCGCCGCATGCGCCACCCCCGGCCATTCCGGCGCTGGTCGAGAATATTCCAGGCGCCAGACCCCTCACGGTGCGTGAGCGCATGGAGAAGCACCGCTCGCAGCCTTCCTGCAATGCCTGCCACGGCATCATGGATCCGATGGGACTGTCGTTGGAGAACTTCGACGCAGTGGGCCAGTGGCGCACCAAGGACTATGACACCGGCACCCCCATCGATGCCTCGGGAAAGATGGCTGACGGCACGCCCGTCAACGGTCCGGATGACCTGCGCAAGGCCCTGATGGCGCGCCCGGACCAGTTCGTGCAGACGCTGACGCGCAATCTGATGGCCTATGCACTGGGGCGCACGCTGGACTATCACGACATGCCGACGGTGCGGAAGATCGTGCGCGAGGCGGATGCCGATCACGATCGCTTCTCGTCCATCCTGCTCGGCATTGTCGCAAGCCCCGCATTCCAGATGAAGGAAATGCCCGTGCCACAAGGTGCGGGCCAGCCGGATGTGAAAGTAACCCAGGTCTCGGTGCCGCACTGAGCAAGGCGGAGGTTTTGCCATGATCTTTCTGACCAAGAAACACCTCTCACGCCGCACCGTCCTGCGCGGTGTCGGTGCCGTCGTCGCGCTGCCACTGCTGGATGCGATGATCCCGGCCGGCGTCGCTTTAGGCCAGACCGCTGCGGCACCGAAGATGAAAATGGCGTTCATCTATTTCCCGCACGGCGCGATCATGGACAAGTGGACGCCGAGCGGCGTCGGTCGCGACTTCAAGCTCTCGCCCATCCTGGAGGCACTCGGGCCGTACCAGAAAGAACTGGTCGTGGTGAGCAATCTGGGCAACCGGCCGGCGGAGAGCGCCGCCGTGCATGCGATCGTGCCGGGCACGTGGCTGTCGTGCGTGCATCCGAAGGAGAGCCAGGATCCGATCGGCGGAGTCACCGTGGATCAGATGGCCGCACAGCACTTAGGTCAGGACACGCCGCTCCCGTCCCTGGAAGTCGCCACCGAGCAGGATGGCGGCGGTGGCGTGTGCGATCGCGCCTACGGTTGCAGTTTCTCGGGGACTATTTCGTTTCGCACGCCGACCACGCCGCTGCCGATGGAGTACAACCCGCGCAACCTCTTCCAGCGCCTCTTTGGCCGCGGCGATACGCCGGCCGAACGCACGGCGCTGGGCAAGCGCTACGACAGCGTGCTGGACATGGTGGCCGCGGATGCGCAGTCCATGCGCGCGGATCTGGGACCCGCCGACCGGGTGGTCTTAAGCGACTATCTGGACAGCGTGCGCGAGGTCGAGCGGCGCGTGCAGAAGATGGAGAGCCAGGACCTCTCGCACCTGAAGTTGCCGGCAGTGCCGCTGGGCATTCCGGATCAGTTTCCGGAGCAGCAGGCGCTGATGTTCGACATGATCGCGCTCGCGTTCCAGGCGAACCTGACGCACATCGCGACCATGACGATGGCACACGAAGTGAGCAGCATGACCTATCCGTTCATCGGCGTGCCGGACGCATTCCATCCGATCTCGCACCATCAGGGTGATCCGACGAAGATCGAGAAGCTGATCAAGATCCAGACCTATCACACGACGAAACTGGCCGCGTTCCTGAAGCGTCTGGCGGACACCCCCGATGGCGATGGCTCGCTGTACGATCATGCGATGATTCTGTACGGCAGCAACATGAGCAACAGCAACGCACACGATCAGTATCCGCTGCCCACCGCGCTGGTCGGCGGGGCCTGCGGCAAGATCAAGGGGGGTCAGCACCTGCGCTACCCGGAGCACACGCCGCTCGCCAACGTGCTCCTCACCATGTTGCGCAGGGCGGGAATTCAACAGGACAAGGTCGGTGACAGCACCGGCGAAATCGCGGAGATCTAGGCTATGAAACAGTGGCTCGGTCTGTCATTACTGGCCGCTGCGGGCTGCGCACTGGCCGCCCCCGGCGCCCCTTCGCTGGCGGACCTGGCCGAGGCTGGCCAGACGCAGGCGGCGCTGGCACTCATCGACCACGGTGCCGATGTCAACGCGCCCGCGGATGACGGTTCGACCGCGCTGCTGTGGGCCGCGCATCGCGACGATCGCGTGCTCGTCGAGCGCTTGCTCAAGGCGCACGCGGAGGCCAAGAGCGCCAACAAATACGGCGCGACGCCCATGTCGGAGGCCGCGGCGTACGGGGATCCGGCGGTGATGGAACTGCTGCTCAAGGCCGGCGCGGACCCGGATTCGGCCAATGCCGACGGTCAGACGGCGCTGATGGTCGTGGCCCACACCAGCAATATCAAGGCCGCGGAACTGCTGCTGCGGCATGGCGCGCACGTGGATGCGACCGAAAAACTGCGCGGCCAGACGGCATTGCATTTCGCGGCCGCGGAAGGCCAGCCGCAGATGGTGCAGGAGCTGTTGCGTCATCGCGCCAATGCGAACGCGCGTTCGACGATCGAGCATGACCTGCGCCAGGTGAGTGCCGAACCGCGCATCCAGTGGCGCGCGCCGGGCGGCCTCACGCCGCTTCTCTATGCGGCGCGCCAGGGCTGCATGGAATGCGTGCAGGAGCTGATCAAAGCCAAGGCGGATCCGAATCTGAGCGATCCGGATGGCATCTCACCGCTGCTCATCGCGACGGAGAATTTCCACTTCGATGTGGCCGTGTACCTGATGAAGGTGGGCGCGGATCCCAATCATTGGGACTGGTGGGGTCGTACCCCGCTGTACGCCGCCGTCGACCTGAACACCTTGCCGTACGGGGGCAGGTCCGATCGACCGTCGCTGGATACGACGAGCAGCCTGAAGATGATCGAGTTGCTGCTCAACGCCGGTGCCAACCCGAATGCGCAATTGAAGCTGTTCCCGCCGTTTCGCCAGATCGGTTCGGATCGCGGCGCGGACCTGCTGTTGACGGTCGGCACGACGCCGCTGCTGCGCGCCGCGAAGGCGGGCGACGGGGCGGCGATAACGCTGCTGCTGACGCATGGCGCGAAAGTAGACCTCGCGAACAGCCTGGGGGTCACGCCGCTCATGGCGGCGGCCGGGCTGCGCTCAAATGAAATCGACACGCGCGGCAAGTACGTCACGCAGAAGGATGCGGTCGCGGCCATCGACCTGCTGGTCGCGGCGGGAGCGGACGTCAATGTCATCGACGACCGCGGGCAATCGGCCCTGTACGGGGCGGCCTACTGGGGCTGGAATGATGTGATCAAAGACCTCGTCGGCCATGGCGCTGACCTCACCATCAAGGACGTTCACGCGCACAGCGCCGTGGACATGGCGATGGGCAGGGCCGAGGGCCATGGCCGCGGCGGCTCCGGCAAGGTGGTTCACGAGGACAGTGCCGTGCTGCTGCAGCAGCTGGCGGCAAGCGACACCAAGACGGCGAATCTGCCACCGGTGAGGCCGGCAAATCAGTTGCTTTGAGCGCCGAGGCGGTCAGTATCGGAGTTGTTGACTATTCATCCCATGAATGACTGTCGTTCATGGGATGAAGATTCTTCCGCGACTGATCGGGTTCGCCCTGGCGCAGCTGGCGGCGCCGTGGTGGCGCGTCCTATGAAGTGTCGATCCGGTCTGGTCATCTGCGGGTGCAATGCACCAACTGTCCGCACGAGTGTCCGGCTGTCCGCGCCTTCGGACAATCGGACAGCGCCGTATCAACGGCGCGAGGTTCGAGAACACTGAGCATACAAGCACTTACGATCAACGCCCCCGTTGGCACGGCGCATGCTCTCCGCTGTCCCCAGTAGGCACAATGGCGGGGGGACTATGGTTGATCTCAGTCGGCGATCGTTCATGGTCGGCGCGGGGCTCGCAACGGCAGCTTCGATCGCCTCGTTCCCGCGGCGGGTGGAAGCCAAAACAGACAGTCCAAGCCTCGCGGCACCGCCGGATCTTCAACCGCTCATTGACCGAGAGCGCATGAACATCCTCGCTACCATGGCGAAGGAGGACATTCCGGGAGCTGGAATCTGCCTGACATCCCAAGGCAAACCCGTATGGATCGAAGGCTTCGGCGTCACGGACCGGCACTCCAGTCGCAAGGTCATCGACAGCACGATCTTCAACATTGAATCGACATCCAAGAACTTCACCGCAACGGCCATCATGCTGGCGGTGCAGCGGGGGCTGCTCGACCTGGACGAGCCGATTACGACGTATCTACCGGACTTCACCGTCCACAGCCGCTTCGAGGCGGCTCCCGAAGCGAAGATCACCCTGCGACTCCTTTTGAGTCATCGCGCGGGCTTTACGCATGAGGCGCCCGTCGGGAACAACAACGATCCGGATTTCCCGGACTTCGAGGCCCACGTACGCAGCATCTCGCAAACTTGGCTGCGCTTCCCGGTGGGTCAGCGGTACCGCTACTCCAACCTGGGCTGCGATCTGGCCGGATATATATTGCAGACCGTGAGCAAGATGCCCTTCGCGGACTGTCTGAAGACAACGCTCCTCGAACCGCTGGGGATGGTCGACAGCACGGCTGCAATAGAAGTTTACATACGGCGCACCGATCGAGCCGTCGGCCATGAGAAAGGCTACACGACCGTTCCTTTGAAGATTCCGCTCATCCCTTCGGGAGGGGTCTACGTCAGTCCTCGGGATATGGCGGCGTATCTCATGTTCCATCTCAACCAAGGCAAGTTCGAATCGAAGACAATTCTCGATGCCAATCTGTGGCGGGAAATGCACGCGTTCTCTTTGGGGGGCAACTATAGCCTCGGCGTGGCGCGTGCGGATTTGCGCTATGGGGACACTCCCATTCGCCTGCTCAATCACAATGGAGGAGGGTTCGGTTTCGGCTGCGCTTTCGACTACTACCCCGAAGCGCAGCTTGCCCGGGCAGCGTTTTTCAACCGTGCGGTCGATTCGGGCTACCAGTTTGGGGCGGAGCCAGTGGAGCAGCTGCTGGTCCGCCGTTATGGCGCACACAAACCGCGACTGACAGCGCAGGACTTGTCCGTCATTGAGCCGCAGCGCCGACAGCTCGAGCAATTCGTCGGCAGTTATATTGGTCGCGTCATCCCGACAGCGGTTGAGATGAAGATTGAAAACGACAGACTCGGACTGCAGCTGGGACCAATGTTTTCACCGATGCAATTCACATCGCCCGTCGATGTATTCAGCGCGGCACCTACGGGTGATGTATTGATCTCGCGCTACTTTGCGGCAAACAACACCGAGGTTGGGCATTTTGAGAGCGAAGTCGGCGACTACAGTGTCGATTACAATGATGGGCCTCACGATCGGTTTGGACCGAACAAACCTGCCTGGGAAGCATTCCTGGGGGAATTCCAGATCTACCAGTGGGGTCAGCCCGCCGGAAAAAAGACCGTCCACCGGAAGAACGGATATCTCTATCTCGATGACCATAGGCTGGTCGACGAGCTGGAGCCGGGTCTGTTCTTTACAGGCGACGGTGAAGCCGTGGATTTCAGACACGCCGTGCCGACCTGGAGGAATATTCGTCTGGAACGCGTCAAGCCAGCTTGATGCTGAACTACTACTTTCGACTTGCCTTGGTCAGTTTCAGACGCAATTGGCGACTGACACTGTTGATGGTGGCGGCCATTGCGCTGGGCGTCGCAATGACCATGACCGCGTACACCGTGCTGTACGTCATGTCGCGCGATCCCATTCCGGAAAAATCCAACCAGCTCTTTACAGTTCAAATCGACAACGGTGGCCCACGCAGTCGCAACCCAGGGGATAACGAGCCGCCGACGCAGCTCTCCTATCCGGATGCGATGGCACTGCTGAACGCGCACGCGGCGCGGCGGCAGGTTGCAATGCACGAGGTTCCACTGACTGTGGTGCCGGCGGATCCGCGCCTGACCTCCTTTCCGACTTTCGGGCGCGCCGTAACCGCGGATTTCTTCGCCATGTTCGACGTACCGATGCTCTATGGGCACGGCTGGGACGAGTCCGACGATTCACGCTCGGCCCCGGTGGTCGTCCTGAGCAAAAGACTCAACATGCGACTGTTCGGCGGCACGAACAGCGTCGGCCAATCCCTGAAAATAGGCGACGACACCTATCGAGTGGTCGGTGTCATTGGCAGCTGGGATCCGAAGCCGCGCTTTTACGACGTAATAGGCGGCCAGAGTTTCGACGAGGGCGAGGATATCTATCTGCCGCTTTCCGTGACGATTGTCCGCAAGATATACACTTCGGAATACGTCTGGTGCTACGTCGGATCTTCCGGCACGACGTTCGACGATCTGCGGCGCTCAGAGTGCGTGTGGCTTCAGTTCTGGGTGCAGTTACCGGCAGCGGGTGATGTCATCCGCTACAGGGATTTCCTGGACAACTACGCGCGGGATCAGCGGCGCGCGGGTCGCTTTGCGTGGCCGCCGAACAATCGGCTTCGAAATGTCCGTGAATGGCTCGTCGCACAAAAGGTGGTCCCGGATGACGCAAGAATTTCAGTCATCGTGGCCTTCGGGTTCTTCGTCGTCTGTCTGGTAAGCGCTCTGAGCCTGATGTTGGCGAAAGAATTCGGGCGCGCACCCCGGCTCGGCATGCGTCGCGCCCTGGGCGCGAGTCGATGGGATGTCTTCGCCCAGGTGGTCGTGGAGTCCGGCATCGTGGGCCTACTGGGAGGTGCTGGCGGACTGTGCCTCGCCAGTGTGTCGTTATGGGGCATACGCGTGCTATTCCCGGCGGGGATGAACCGCATTGCCCAAATGGACGGCAGGTTGGTTGCCGTGACGATTGTGTTCGCCGTGGCGGCCACTCTCGTCGCCGGGATCTACCCGGCCTGGGTCTCGACGCGCGTACCCCCGGCGTTGCAGATCAAGGGCGGGTAGGGCGGGAGCTGCCATGGAAGTTGTGCCAATATTGAGCGCGCTGAGACGCAATAAAACCGGCCCATTCCTGGTGATCGTACAGATTGCGCTGACGCTGGCGATTGTCAGCAATGTCGTCTCGGTCATTGCCGATCGGACAACGCTGATCTCGCGCCCCACGGGGATTGCGGAGCATGAGGTCTTCGCAATCGGTTTTATATTCAAGAAGGGCGCGCAGAGTATCCCGATGCAGGAGGCGGACCTGGCCAAGGTTCGCGCAACTGCGAATGTCGTCGATGCAGTGGCTGCAAACGGCTACCCGTTAAGAGGGGGAGGATGGGAAGATGGTGTAAGCACCAAGCCGGGTATCACGAACTATGGCGAGCAGGGTGCGCAGGCGGAAGTTTATGCCATGGATCAGCATGGCCTTGGGACTTTGGGTCTGAAGCTGGTGGAGGGCAGAAATTTCACGCCCGGCGACGTCATTCCCGGACGTTTCAATTCACCCCCAATTCCGGATTTCGCCATCCTTTCCAGATCACTGAAGCAGCAGCTGTTCCCCGATGGGCACGCCTTGGGAAAAGTCATCTACGTGGCCTCAGACCCGCGTAAGCCCGTGACCGTTATCGGCGTGGTGGATCGACTGCAATCCACGCGGGCTGCCGGAACAATAGACGAGCACGTCAGCGACAACTCGATCATTTTGCCGATCGCCATGGCGGCCGCAAGGGAATTGTTCATAGTGCGGGTGAAACCCGGAACCATCGATGCGACGATGCACAATGTACTGAATACGCTCATCCGGGCGAACCCGGATCGAACCTTCGGGCGCCTTCGGCCTTTCACGGAAATACGCAGCACGGCCTACGAAAAGGACCGCTCCATAGTGATTGCGCTTGGCATTCTGTGCGTCATCCTGGTGGTGATAACCGCACTTGGGATTGTAGGCCTGACCAGCTTGTGGGTGGTACGCAGAAGGACACAAATCGGTATCAGGCGCGCACTGGGTGCAACACGGCCGGCGGTCGTCGGATACTTCCTGACCGAGAACGCAATGCTTTGCCTTTGCGGCGTGGCGCTTGGCGCAGTCGCATCCGCGGGTTTGAATCTGCTGTTGCGCAGCCGCTATGGCATCGCGCCAATCCCGGTCTCGGATCGGGTTGTGTGCGCGTTTGCCGTCATATTACTCGGCCAGATTGCAGCCATGCGGCCGGCATTTCAGGCTGCCCAAGTCTCGCCTAGCGACGCGTTGCGTTCGATGTGAGAGCCACGGCGCCGAGGGCTGAGCCGACTGTGTGAGCATCCTCCAGGTTCGCAAGCACGATGACCGTGGTGCGTTCATTGGGAAATCTCAGGATTTCGGAGGTAAATCCCTTGATTGATCCCGGATGGACAATTTGCAAATGCTCGGGAACCGCCCATGGTGGCGTCTTCGATGCTGGCAGGGGCCCGACGACTATCCAGCCGTACCCGTAATGAGCCAGCACTTCGGTCCACATGAGACCGAGTGACTTCTGTGACAGGATGACACCGCTATACAGCGCCTGGTCCCATTTGTAGAGATCTTCGAGGGTTGAGTAGAGTCCGCCCGCCGCATACGGGCGGTCCATATCGATGTACTTCGCATTCCGCAGTCGACCTTCCTGCCAGCGGTATCCGGCAGCTCGATTCTTCAACGTGATCTCGGAATGGTCGTAACCGCTGTCGTTCATGCCCAGCGGCGCGAAGATCTGCTCACGTAGAACCGCCTCGTACGATTTTCCGGTAACCTTCTCGATGACCAACCCGAGGAGGCAGTAGCCCCAGTCGCTGTATTTCCATTGGCTGCCAGGCGGGAACTCCAATGGCTTGTCGCGAAATGCCTGAGCGATTTGGCTAGCGGTCCACGGCGGCATCGCGTGGTTCTTCGGATCAGATGCGGGCCCGTAGTCCGGGATGCCTGAAGTATGTGAGAGGAGGTGGTGCAACGTGACTGGTTGCCACGTCTTGGCGCATGGTTGCAGATACTTGCAAATCGAATCCTGCAACTGCAGTCGCCCTGCGTCTCGCAGCTGCATGATGGCGGTCGCAGTGAATTGCTTGGTCAGAGAGCCAATCCTAAATTTGGTGTTCGGCGAGTTGGGAACGCTCCACTCAACATTCGCCAAGCCATAGCCCTTGTCGAGGAGTATGTGCCCGGCGCGCGCGACAAGGACTGCGCCGCTGAAATGATGCTGAGCGACCTCGGTCAGCATCAGCTGGTCGAGCTGTTGGCCCAGGTTCGTTTGCGGAAACGCAAATGCGGGGAAGAGGGCGCCGAAGACGAGCGCGCTGCGACAATTCATACGCATCGAAGCGCCCTAGATTTTGTACAGCTCGAGCGCACCGGGATGAAACAGCTCCTCGGGCCTCACACGCCGCGCGGACAGCCCCTGCGCATGGTGGTAGCCCAGGAAGGTATCCAGCACCTTGCGATTCGCTGCGGTAAATCCATAAGACCAGAAGTCCTGACCCAGAAGGCGGCGCGCCGTCTCGATCTGTTCCTCGACAAAGGGCAGTGTCACTTTGGCCGCCGAGGTATCGGCAAGGTGCTGCAGGGCTTGCGATTTCGCGGCGCTGAAGGCCTTGAGCAGCGTCGCGGGCAGCCAGGGATGCTGCTCGACCAGGGTGCGCCGCACGCCGATGACGTGCATGATCGGGAAGATGCCGGTGCGCTGGAAATACTGCGAGGCCGTTTGCACCGCGTCGCGGAACAGCCAGCCCACATTCGCTGCCGGATCCTCGAAGCAGGAGGGCAGGCGCGGCCCGATGATGCCGTCAATTTCGCCGGCCGCCAGCATGTCGGACAGCGTGCGGTCGGGCGGCGCGGACTCCAATCGCACCGCCGGGGATAGATTCAAACTGATCTTCTCGATGCGTCCGGGATCCTCCATGCCGCCGCGCACCCAGGTGATGTCTTCGGGCCGCACGCCGTATTCATCCTGCAGCAGCCCTCGCGCCCACACGCAGGCCGAGAGCTGATACTCGGGCGTACCGATGCGCCGGCCCTTCAGATCCTGCGGCGCATCGATACCGCGGTCGCGCCGGACGACAATCGCGGTGTGGCGAAACGCGCGCGAGGGAAAGACGGGAATGCCGATATAGGGGTTATCGCCCCGCGCGCTGCGGACGGCGAAGCTGCTCAGCGACAGTTCGCAGACATCGAAATCGACATGCCTAAAGGCGCGGAAGAACATCTCCTCCGCCGAGAGCAGTAGAAACACCGCCTCGACGCCGTCGATGGCGACGCTGCCATCGACCAGCGGGCGAGTGCGGTCATAGTCACCGACGGCGATCGACAAACTGAGCTTCGACAAGACCTACCCCCACACCTCGCGCGCGACCTCGACTACCAGGGCGAGCTTCGCAAACTGCTCCTCTTGCGTGAGCTTGTTGCCGCGCTCGCCGCTGGCAAACCCGCATTGCGGACTTAAGGCCAACTGGTCGAGCGGCACATATTTGGCCGCTTCATCAATGCGGCGCCGCAGCTCATCCTTGCTCTCCAGTGCGCCGCGCTTGCTGCTGACAAGTCCGAGTACGACCGTCTTGCCCTTCGGCAGCAGCCGCAGGGGCGCAAAATCACCGGCCCGGGAGGTATCGTATTCCAGAAAATATCCCGTCACATCGATCTCGTTGAACAGTACCTCGGCGACTGGCTCGTAGCCGCCTTCGGCCAGCCACGCGCCCTCGAAGTTGCCGCGGCACAGGTGCATGCACACCGCCATGTCGGCCGGGCGGCTGGCGATCGCACCGTTGATGAGCTTGGCATAGGTATGCGGCAGCTGAGCGGGGTCCTCCCCATAGTTTTGCACCTCACGCCGCAGCTTCGGGTCGCACAGATAGGCGAAATTCACCTCATCCAGCTGCAGGTAACGGCACCCGGCCGCGGCAAGATCGGTCACCTCCTCGGCGTAGACTCGCGCCAGATCATCATAGAACTGCGCGAGATCCGGATAGGCGTGTCTGTCGATGACTTCCCGTCCGCCGCGAAAATGCAGCATCGACGGTGAGGGAATGGTCAGCTTCGGCACCCCCCGCGCGATCGAGTGCAGGTAGCGGTAATGCTCAACGAAGATCGGATAGGGACGCGCCAGCCTGCCGGTGACGCGCATCGCCGTGGGTGCCCGTTCGATATCCCCCTGTTCAGTGTGAAAGTTCACCTTGACGGGCGAACGGGTGACCTCCACGTTGGCAAACTGCTTGAGAAAATCCAGATGCCACAGGTTGCGGCGAAATTCTCCGTCCGTGACGGCGCGCAGGCCCAGGGCCTCCTGGTGCCGCACCACCTCGAGAATGGCCGCGTCCTCCAGGGGTTTGAGCTGTCCTGCCGTGAGCGTGCCGGCCCGATGCTGCGCCCGCGCGGCCAGCAGTTCGGGAGGGCGCAACAGACTGCCGACGTGGTCGGCGTGAAACGGGGGTCTCATTGGACAAGGTAGTAGCGCATGAACAGACATTCCTTCTGGCGTTCACCGATACCGACAAAGCAATGCTCGGCAAGCCAGCCGTAGGGGCCCGGTGGCGCCTCGAACAGCGGTGTCGTACGGATGTAGTATTCGCCGGGATCCACGAACTCATCGAGCGCGTTGAGGCGCTGCATCACCTCGGGCGATGCACGCCGATAGCCGCGATTGCGGATATTGATGTGCACGCCATCATGCGAGCGAAAGGTGTAGCAGGCATCGACCATGCCGACCCCATCGGGCCGGTAGGTAGGCCATTCGATACCCCCGGGCAGAATGGTGCCACGCAGGCGTGGCCCGTCGATGTCACCGCCGCTGATCTGCACCATGAGCCGCTCGCCGGCTCCGTACGCCATGCGCAGCACATCCCCGGTGACCACCCGGGTCTGGAACACGTACTCGAAGCGCGGCAGCATCTGCGCGAGCCGCCGCGGCTGCAGGCTGGGATCCAACTCGACCATAGGCCCTGACTATACGCCCGCGGCAGGGCTTACAAGCAATCGTGAGGCGCGCTAAGGTAGGCGATGGATCGGATCGACGAGTCGGCATCCGCAGTCAGGCGACCCACGGTCGACATCGGCGCGCTCATCGACGCGGCGCGCTTCGGGCCCGTGCAGATCACGGTCTTCGTCCTCGCTCTGATGTGCATGACGTTCGAGGGCTACGACACCTACGCCGTCTCGTATATTGGACCGACACTGTTGAGGCTCTGGCATCTGTCCACGGCTACCCTCGGGGTCATTTTCACGGCTGGCACCGTCGGCAGTGCCCTCGGGTACCTGGCCATCGGACCGCTGGCCGATCGACTCGGCCGACGTGTCCCGGTCATTGTCGGCACGGCCGCATTCGGCGCGGTCTCGATCCTCAGTACCACTGCCACCGGGTCTGCGACCTTTATCACCTGGCGGTTGCTGGTGGGACTGGCACTGGGCGCGGTGCTGCCGAACATCGTGGCCATCGCCGCCGAAGTCACGCCGGCGCGCCGCCGCTCGCTGGTGATCGTGGTGCTCTACAGCGGCTTTGCGATTGGCTCGGCCCTGGCGGGACTCATCGCCGGACGCCTGATGCCGGCCTTCGGTTGGGGTTCGGTCCTGTGGGTCGGCGGTGCGGTGCCATTGCTGCTGTCGCTGGCCATGTGGCAATGGCTACCCGAATCACCGCGCTTCATCACCTTGCGCGACGCGCGCGATCCACGCCTGCCGGCTTTGCTCGGGCGCCTGGTCGCAGCTGCGGCGCCACCGGGGCCGGCCGCGTTCACCCTGCCGGGCGAACAGCTGCGCCGCCAGCCGATACGCGATCTGTTCGGAGGCGGCCGCCTCATCAGCACGCTGATGATCTGGATGGTGCTGTCGATGGATGTGACCACCATCGGGGCGCTGGTGTTCTGGATCCCGACGCTTCTGAACACGGCGGGACAGTCCGCCGCCCAGGGCATCAACTTTTCGGTGGTGTTGCTGATGGGCGGCATCATCGGCGCCTGCATCATCGGCTGGTGCATGGATCGCTTCGGGACCTACCGGATACTGATTCCGGCGCATCTGTGTGCGACTTTGTTCATTGTGAGCTTCGCCCTGCTGGTGAAGACCTCCCCGGTTGCCGTGGCATTCCTGATCGGCCTGACCCTCAATGGCGGCACCTCGGGCAGCCAGGGGCTGCTGGCGCGCCTGTATCCGACGGCGTTGCGCACCACGGGAGTGGGCTGGGCCTCCGCGGTCTCGCGCCTCATCGGCATCGCGCAGCCGTTGCTGCTGGGGCTGATGCTCGCGGCCCGTTGGACGCCGACGACGACGCTCCTGGTCTGCAGCGCACCGACCGTACTCTCCATGCTGGCGCTAGGGGTCCTGTCACAGGATCGATTCGGAATCACCGCCCGTGAGGCGCAGCCATGAACATGCAAGCCGCTGAGCCCGTGCCCGCACTGCGCCTGCCCCAGGCGCGTGATTTCTACTACGGCGGCGACTGGCATAAAAGCGTGGGGGGCCTGCGCACGAGCATCGAGAACCCGGGCACTGGCGAGATCCTGGCCCAGGTGACCCAGGCGACAACCGGGGATCTGGACGCGGCCGTGGCGGCGGCACAGCAGGGTTTTGTGCACTGGCGTGGAGTGCCGCCGGCCAAGCGCGCCCACGTTTTGCGTCAGGCGGCCGATGCCATCCGCTGTCACGGGGCGGAACTGGCCATGCTGGATGCGGCTGACAGCGGCAATCCTTACCGGGAGATGCGCAAGGATGCGGATGCCGCTGCTGCACAGGTGGAGTTTTTCGCCGGGCTGGTCACGGAGATGAAGGGCGCCTCGATTCCGCTCGGGCCCGATTCGGTGAACTTCTCGGTGCGCGAACCGCTGGGTGTGGTGGCGCGACTGCTGCCCTTCAATCACCCCTTGATGTTTTGTGCCGGTAAATCCGCGGCCATTCTAGCCGCCGGCAATGCCGTGATCATCAAGCCCGCCGAGCAGACACCCCTTGCGGCGCTGCGGTTGGCCGAACTCATCGGGCCACTGTTCCCCGCGGGAGTCTTCAACGTGGTGCCCGCCGACCGGGTCGCCGCGGCGCATCTGGCCGCTCACCCCGGCATTGCCAAAGTCGCCCTGGTGGGCAGCGTGCCGGCGGGGCGTGCGATCCTGCATGCCGCGGCCGACACCATCAAGCCGGTACTGCTTGAATTGGGTGGCAAGAATGCGCTGATCGCCTTCGCCGATGCCGATCCGGATGAGGTCGCGCAGGCGGTGGTGGAGGGCATGAACTTCGCATGGTGCGGCCAGTCCTGCGGCTCGACGAGCCGCGCCTTTGTCCATCAGTCCCTGCACGATGCGGTGCTTGAGCGCATCTGCAACCGGCTGACTGATTTTGTACCGGGGCTGCCCACGGACCCCGCGACCCGCATGGGAGCGCTCGTCAGTCGCACCCAGTACGAGCGCGTGCTCGAATATATTGCCGCCGCACGGACACAGGGGGCCCGGCTGGTATATGGCGGTAAGCGGCCGGCGCACTGCGCAGCCGCACGCGGCTACTACATCGAACCGACGGTCTTTGCCGGGGTGACGGCGCAGATGCGCGTCGCGCGTGAGGAGATCTTCGGACCCGTCCTGAGCGTGCTGCGCTGGCAGGACCCCGAGGCCCTGTTCGACCAGGTCAATGCGCTTGAATATGGGCTCACCTGCTCCATCTGGACCCGCGACCTCAATACGGCACACCGCGCCGCCCAGCGAGTGGCGGCTGGCTTTGTCTGGGTCAATGAGGTTGCCAAGCACTTTCTCGGCAGCCCCTTCGGTGGCTACAAGCAATCGGGCCTCGGGCGCGAGGAGTGCCTGGATGAACTGCTGGCGTTCACGCAGGAGAAGAACATTCACATTCGCCTGACGGGGGCTTGCAAGTAACAGCGCGCCTGCGCGATGCCTTATAATGCAGACATGAGCAAATATCTGGCTGTACTGACCGCATACGTCGTTCTCGGTGGTGTCAGTGGGTTGACCGGATCGCAGCCCGTCGCTGCGGCCGATGCGGTGCCGGCGCCCGCGGCCGACTGCAATCGCCACTGCCTGCTGAGTATTCTGACGACCTACACCGAGGCGCTGGTCGACAATGACACCTCGCGCCTGGCGGTATCGCCACAACTGCGCGTCACCAGCAATGGTGCGCTGACGACGCTTGGGCATGGACAGGTGTGGGGCGCCGTGAGGCGCATCCCCTACCGCCATGCCTTCGTGGACCCGGCCTCGGGAGCGGCGGTGTTTTATGGCACGCTCACCAATACGCCGACGCGGGATGCCGAGAAGTGGTGGTTCTATGTCGTGCGCCTGAAGATCGTCGCGCAGCGGATCAGTGAAATCGAAGAGATCTCCTACGACGGCACGCTGGGAGGCACCCCGGCGTCCTCCCTGGATCTGCCGCACACCCTCTACGATACCTATCTGCCGATAGGCGAACGCCAGACGCGTGCGCAGCTGTTCGCGATTGCCGATAAATACTTTGATGCGGTGACGGGCACGCTCAATTATCACGATGTTCCGTGGCACCCGGAGTGCCAGCGCATCGAGCTGGGGACCTTTACCGTGAACTCGAGGCTCGGTCCGGGCAGCTGTGGCGGGGAGTTCAAGGATCCGAAGGTGCGCTGGACGGTGCGCAACCGGCGCTATTACATCGCCGATGAGGAGCGTGGCGTGGTGCTCGCCATCGCGAACTTCATGACCCCGCCGGAACTGCCGAATAACAACGGATCAGTGGTATTCGAGGCATTCAAGATCCAGGACGGCCTCATACGTCATATCGAGGCATTCTTCAGAGGCAACGGACAGCTGCACTCCGGCTGGGGCGACGGGCCGGGGTCCTAGGTCCCGCTCACCCCATTTCGTGTTGTCGTGACCACCCGCGCCCTACAATGGCGCGATGCGATCCGCTCCCGGCAAGCCCAATTGGTTCAGCTCGAACGCAAATGGCGGCTTATTCGCCATCTGGGCACTGTTCTGGCTGCTCATGATTGCGGTCTCGGTCGAGGACCACGGTGACAGGCGGTATTTCAAGTGGTGGGAACCTTACCTGTGGGAGGGCAGCTCCTGCCTGTTTGCCACCGGCTGGCTCCTGCTGCAGCGCCGCGTCGCGACGCGCTGGAACGTATATCTTGCGCAGCCGCTGCGCTGGTTCGGCCGTCACCTCGCGTGGTTTCCGCTCTTCGCGGTGACTTTTGTGCCGGTGGTCTATTCAATCCGGCACGGCGTGTATTCCCTGGCTCACTACACCTATAAACACGATCCGTGGCCACACCTGTTCGTCTACGAGACCATCAAGCTGCTGCTGTACACGGCCTTGTGGTTGTGCATCCTGTTTGGATTCGCGAGTTTCACGCTGTGGCGGCAGGAGCGCGAACGGTTACTCACGCTGCAAAAGGATCTGGCCGAATCTCAATTGGCGCAACTGCGAGCTCAGCTGCAGCCGCACTTTATCTTCAACGCGCTCAACACGATCTCCTCGCTCATGCAGATTGACGTCGGTCGCGCGGACCGCCTGCTCGCCCAGCTGGCGGACCTGCTGCGCTCGACCTTGCAGGCCGGCAACAGGCAGGCCAATCCACTGCGCGAGGAGCTCAAGGTGCTGCAGCTGTATTCGGACATCATGCGTGAACGCTTCGCCGGCCGCGTCCTGCTGAGCTGGGATATCGCCAACGAGGCACTCGACGCCGCCGTTCCCGCGCTGCTTCTGCAGCCGCTGCTCGAGAATGCGTTCAAGCATGGGGTCGAGCGCTGCAGCCAACCGGTAGCCATCGCCATCGCGGCATGGTGCGATGAACGGCTGCTACATGTCACCATCCACAATACGGGCGGCGCGCTCGCCACCGACTCGCGCCCGGGCATCGGCCTCACGAACTGCCGCGAGCGGCTCAAGGTGTTGTACGGGGAACACGCGCGCCTTGATCTGGCGCAGGACGCCACCGGCGTCGCGGCGCGAATCTCGCTCCCGTATCAAAGCGAGGCCGCATGATCCGCGCACTCATCGTCGAGGATGAGGCGCCGGCACGCGACAAACTGCGGCGCTGGCTCGCCGAGCAACCGGACATCGAAGTTACGGGTACGGCGCAGGACGGCCTGGCCGCAGTTGCAGCGATAGACAGTGCGCACCCCGACGTCGTGTTCCTCGACATCCAGATGCCGGGGCTCAGCGGCCTGGAGGTCGCGGCGCAGCTGGATCCGGATTCGGCACCGCTGCTGGTGTTCGTCACGGCCTTCGATGAGCACGCGATCAAGGCTTTCGAACTCAACGCCGTCGATTATCTGTTGAAGCCCTACGACAAGGACCGGTTGCACAAAACCCTGGAGCGCATCCGCTCGCGGCGCGATAGCACGGACGGTGCCGCCGCGGCCATACGCGCGGCGCGCACACACACGGGCGCCGCAGAGCGGCTACTCGTGCCGAAGGGCGCGCAGCTGCAGCTCATCGATGCCAACTCGATTCACTGGCTCGAGGCCGACGATAACTACGTCCACGTACACACGGCCGAGGCGCGCTACCTGCTGCGCCGCACACTGAACGATCTGCTTGCGTTGCTGGGCGAGGAGCGCTTCGTGCGCATTCACAAGTCCACGGCGGTGAACGTTGCGCAGGTCGCGGCTCTCGCGCCGCTTTTCAAAGGCGATCACGAAGTGCAGCTGCGCAGCGGCGTGAAGCTGCGCCTGAGTCGGCGCTACAAGGATGCAGTGTTCGCCCGCATGGGCGCCTGAGGCTTCCCGTCCCGCTTGCCCCATCGCTGTCGCGCCGGCTGCCGGGGCGGCGCGATGCTCACGGTACAAGAGCGGAAGCGGAGACGAGCGATGAGCCGAATAATCGTGCTGGTACTGAGCGCTGCGATTTGTGTGAGCGTGGGTGGTGCCGCCCTGGCCGATGAGTGGTCCTCCTATGGCCGGGATCCCGGGGGCACGCGCTTCTCGCCACTGACCCAGATCAAGCCTGAGAATGTCGGCCGACTGCGCCAGGTTTGGACGTTTCATACGGGAGACATTGCGACAGCACCCAATGGGGATGGACGCAGCGGCTTCGAGACCACGCCGCTCCTGGTCGACGGCAAGCTGTTCCTCACTACGGGCTTCAATCGCGTCATCGCCCTTGATCCCGTCACGGGCCGGCAGCTGTGGGCTTTCGATCCGAAGCTCAACCGGACGCGGGTCTATGGTGACGGGTTTATCAATCGGGGCCTGGCGTTCTGGCGCGATAGCGAAGCAGCACACCGTGTGTGTGCGCATCGCCTGTACGAGGCCACGCTCGATGCACGACTGTTGGCGCTGGATGCCAGTACCGGCGCTCCGTGTACCGATTTCGGCGCGAACGGCGAGGTCGACCTGACCGATGTCACCCACTATCGGGCCGGGTGGTACCACATGACCTCGCCGCCGCTGGTACTGGACGGGGTCGTAGTGGTGGGTTCGGCGATCAATGACAATGCGACGGTCGAGATGCCGGACGGTGTCGTGCGCGGCTTCGACGCCCGCAGCGGCAAGCTGCTATGGAAGTGGGAGCCGTTGCAACGGCCCGCCGGAGTGCCTGCGGCAGCGTGGCATTCCGGGGCAGCCAATGCCTGGTCGATTCTCAGTGCCGATCCCCAGCGCCACCTTGTCTTTGTGCCGACCGGTAGCGCAAGTCCCGATTACTACGGCGGCCTGCGTCCCGGCGACGACAAATGGGCCGATTCGGTGGTGGCCCTGCGGCCGAAGACCGGAGAGGTCGTCTGGGGATTTCAGCTGGTCCACCATGATTTGTGGGATTACGACACCGCCGCGACGCCGCTGCTGACGACATTCAGGCTGAACGGAAAGTCCGTCGCAGCGCTGATCACGGGAAACAAGACCGGGATGCTCTACGTCCTGGATCCTGAAACGGGCGCACCGGTGCTGCCAATCCAGGAACGCCCCGTGCCGCAAAGTACGGTAGCGGGCGAGGTGACCTCGCCCACACAGCCTTTCCCGGTAACCCTGCCGCCGCTCACGCCCCAAAGTCTGACCCCCGAACAGGCGTGGGGAATGAGCGAGCCGGACCGCAAGGCCTGCGAGTTGGCGCTGCGTTCACTTTCCGGCCGCACGACCTTCTCGCCACCGAGCCTGCAGGGAACACTCACCATTCCGAGCAACTTCGGCGGCATGAACTGGAGCGGCTTCGCGTGGGATGCGGTACACCAACGATTGATCGTTCCGGTCACCGAATTGCCCGGGTTCGTACAATTGATTTCGGCGGCCGATGTTGCCGCCGGTCAGCGCGGGAGGTTTCACGGAGAGTTCGGACTGCAATCGGGCGCGCCATACGCAATGGTGCGTGATGTCCTCAAGGCACCCTCCGGAATGTCCTGTGCACCACCGCCCTGGGGAGAACTCATCGCGCTCGATTTGGCGGCCGGAAAAATTGCGTGGCGCAAGCCCCTGGGCTCAATGAGCGAGGTGTTCCCGGGCATACCACCCAACACCGGTTCGCTGATTCTGGGTGGGCCGATCGTCACGGCGAGTGGCTTGATCTTCATCGGCGGGACGTTCGACCGGCGCTTTCGTGCACTGTCCTCGACGACGGGGACCGAACTGTGGTCCACGGAACTGCCCGCCGGTGCTCACGCGCAGCCGATGACCTACGAAGTCGACGGGAAGCAGTACGTCGTCATCGCGGC
Source organism: Steroidobacteraceae bacterium (assembly GCA_036521075.1). Lineage (GTDB taxonomy): Bacteria > Pseudomonadota > Gammaproteobacteria > Steroidobacterales > Steroidobacteraceae > DAIDKA01. The sequence continues at coordinate 25,239 of DATDIL010000032.1, forward strand.
CGGCGGGCACGCAAAGATCAGCGAAGTAGGACTCGGCGATGCGCTGATCGCTTTTGCGTTGCCTTGAGTTGGACTGCCCACGCTCAATCGTCCGCGCCCAGATCCGGTTTGCCTGTGGCAGGCGGCGCACCTATATGATCGGCAAGCTGCGCGCCGGTGAAGCTGCCCGTCGCGCTCTCGGCCACTTCCGGCAGCATGCCGGCATTCCACCGATGCCAGGCCGCGACCAGTTGCGCATAAACCTGCGGCTCGCGCTGCTTCAGGTTGGCGCGCTCCATGGGGTCCAGGGTCACGTTGAACAGGAAGGTGTTATCGAGGATCTTGAGAAACTTGTAGTCACCCTGTCGTGCCGCCCGCTGGGCGTTGGCCTTGTAGCGCCAGAACAGCGCACGCGGCAGGGCCGCCGCGTTCGCGGTCAACACCGGTAACAGGTTCACGCCATCCGGGGGTGAGGCCGGATCGGGCGTCGTGCCCGCTGCGGCCAGAAGCGTCGGCAGCCAGTCCATGCTGATGGCGACCTGATCGGTCACGCCGCGCGCACGGATACGACCGGGCCAACGGATGAGCGCGGGGATGCGCAGTCCGCCTTCGAGCAATTCGGTTTTCCGTCCCGTGAACGGCCAGGTGTCCGAGAAGCGCTCGCCCCCGTTGTCACTGGTGAAGACGACGAGGGTGTTCTGTGCCAGACCGCTCGTCTCCAGCGCGTGCAGCACGCGACCGACCTCCCGATCCATGGCCTCGACCATTTGCCGGTATGTGTCCTGGGTGCCACCATCAAAATCAAATATTGCGTTGCGGTCGGTGGCGAGTCGGCTGGCCACGCGCTGCGCTTCGGCCTGATCTCCCGGTGCTTCCCACGGCCAGTGTGGGGCATTGAAGTGCAGACTGAGCAGGAAGGGCTGCCGGGATTTCGCATAGCCCTCGACTGTGGCTACAGCGCGCGCGCCCAGCAATTGCGTCAGATAGCCCGTTTGATGAATGGGTACGTCATCGTCCCACAGATCATCGGTTGCGCCGCGGTGCGTGAAGTAATCCAGCGCTCCACCGCGAAAACCGTAGAAATGATCGTACCCGCTCTGCAGCGGCCCGAACTTCGGTAGCGTGCCCATGTGCCACTTGCCGATCAGGGTCGTGCCGTAGCCGACTTTGCGCAACAAGGAGGGGAGTGTGGGCTGCTCGGGCGGCAGGCCCACGTCCGGATTGCCGAGCAGCGGCTCCTCCAATCCCACGCGCAGCCGGTACTGGTAGCGACCCGTGATCAGCGCGGTGCGCGTCGCCGAGCAGACCGCGGAATTCGCGTAGGCCTGCGTGAAGCGCATGCCGTCGGTGCCGATGCGATCGATATGGGGTGTCCGGATGTCCGGGCGGCCGTAGCTGGACAGATCCGCGTAGCCCAGATCGTCGGCGAGGATGAACAGGATGTTGGGCCGCGACGCGGTTTTCGCGTTGCTGGCGCGAGTGCCGACCGCCAGGGTCGCCACGCCCGCCGCCGCTCTCATCAACACTTCACGCCGGGTGAGGGCACTTCGGCTCGACATGTACAGCACTCCTTAAATTGGGAAGCCGGCTCCCGCTATACACTACTAATGAGTACTATTGGTTTTATCGGATCTGGCGAGCCAATCATCCCTCACTGGCCGACCGAGTGCGACTGGCCAATCGCTACCGCCCGTGGAGCAATGGCGGCCATCTGGTCTACGAGGGGGTGTGCCGGATGAGTCGATCCGACTCACCCGCGGGGCGCTGAGTCGTGCTGCTGCCGCATCAATTCCGCCTCGAACGCGGCCTCGCGCTCGGCGACCGCTGCCTGATAACCCTGCGGGTCAATCCACACGTTTTGCGTCGTCCCGGCGTGCAGTTTTTTCAATTTCGCCAGCATGCCGAAATACTGCCCGTGTGCGCCCAGAAAGACGTCGCAAGGCAGGTTCTTCAACACGGCGAAGGTGTGCTGGTAGTCCTGCGCAATGCCGGGATATGACGCCGGGCGTCCCGGTCGGTCCACGAGCCGGAAGCCGGGGTTCACATTCCAGCTTCCGACGATCACGACATCGAGGACTCGTCCGTGCTCCGTTTCGCGCAGCGTCCACGTGGTACACCCGCGCGTGTGTCCGGGGGTCTTGTGCGCAACCAGCAGCGTGCCCCCCAGCCGCACCTCGTCCCCGTCGTGGAGAACCCGATCGACTTTCGCCGGCGGGTACCGACTGGCAGGACTGGAGGCCGTTGCGACACCATAGGCGAAATCCTTCGCGCCCCCGCTCTCGACGACGGGCACGTCGGCGTCCATCACCATGTACTTGGCACCCGTCAAGCGCTTCACGTCGGCGCTGCCGCCGTCGTGGTCGATATGCGCGTGGCTTATCAGCAGAATTTTGACATCCGCAAAGCGGAAGCCGAGCTTCTCGATGCTGTGGCGGATCAGCGGCACGGACACCTCGAAGCTCGAATTGATCAGGATGTCGCCTTGGGCGGTGACAATCAGGTAGGAGGCAAGGTCCCTGCTGCCCACGTAATACAAGTTTCCGGCAATCCGAAACGGATCAAGCGGTGTCGTCATGTCGGAGTTCGCCTGGGCGTGCACTTGGCTGACCAGCAGCAGCCCTAGGCCAACCCAGCTCCAGGCCCTAAGTTTGATCATGGCGTATTTCCTCAATCCGGATACCGGCTCCGGGGCCGGGTTGACACCAGCGAAATCCGCGACGCCGCGGCGATCCATTATACTCATCAGGATCCGACCGCGGGTCCTGCTATGCTCAGTGGAACACGGATTTCGCTGCGAGGGCCTTGGTTTCATTCCGCGCTCTGGAGAGGTCTGATTTCCCGCTGCTGCAAAAGTGGCTCTCCGAGCCGCATGTCGAAGCGTGGTGGCACGAGTCGCTCGATTTGCCGGGCCTTGAGCGGAAATATGGGCAAGGCCGTTGAAATGCAGGTCTCGAAGGGGCCTGGAATCCAGAGAATACGCGACCCTCCAAAACCACTCCCCTCCGGCGCCATCGAATTGCGGCACGAATCAATCTCGAAAACGACTTCTCATGTCACATTGCGCCACGCACCGAGTCGCACCCGCACTAAGCCGCCCGATCGTTCGGCGCGCGACCGACGTAGATGCTCTGCGGTCGAATCAGCCTTCCGAACGCGCGCTGTTCGAAACAGTGTGCGGTCCAGCCCGCAGCGCGACCGATGGCAAATGTCGGGGTGAACTGGGCCGGCTCCAAACCCAGGCCGTGCAGCAGTAACGCCGTGTAGAACTCGACATTCGTCTGCAGACGCCGATCGGGCTTGTGTTCCTGAAGGACGCGCAGCGCCACGGTTTCAATCGATCGCGCGAGATCGTAGAGACGCATGTCACCCGCGCGCGTGAACATGCGCTCGGCCGCAGCGCCGAGCACATCGGCACGCGGATCACGCACTTTGTAGACCCGATGGCCGAAGCCCATGAGCCGTTCGCCGGCCGCAACTTTCTTGCGCAGCACCGGTTCGGCGCGCTCGAGCGTGCCAATTTCGAAGACCATATCGAGTGCGGGTCCAGGGGCGCCGCCGTGAAGTGGCCCCTTCAGCGCGCCGATAGCACCCGTCACGGCGGAAACGAAGTCAGATCCTGTCGAAGTAATGACGCGCGCGGTAAAGGTCGAAGCGTTCAACCCGTGATCAGCGACAGTCGTGAGGTAGACGTTGAGTGCGCGAACGAGCTCGGCATGCGGCTCGGCTCCCGTATTCATGTAGATGTAGTTGGCCGCGATCCCTAGCTCCGGGAGCGGCTGCAGCGGCTCGGAGCCATGCATAAGGCGTGAATAGCTTGCCACGATCGTTGGAAGTGCCCCGAGAAGAAGCTGCGCAGCCGTCCGGTCGTCATCGGCCATGAGAGTGCCGGTGGCCATGCGTAGCGCGTCCATCGGTGGGATCTTGCGGCGCGCGGCGTCGCGTAGCAGAGCAAGCGTCGCGGTGGGCAATGGTAGGGTCACCACGCGGGTCGCGCCGGTGATACCGGCGGCGCCCCAGAGCAATGCCACCACGTCCTCGAAATTCCTTTGAGTGAGGTCTTCGAGCCTGTGTCCCGCCACCACGAGCTCACCGCGCTCACCGTCGACGTGGCTCAAGCGCGTCTCGGCCGCCACGACCCCCTCCAGACCGGGATTGGCGCGCTGTGATAATTGAGTCGTCATGACTGGCAAACTATGATGTACTCAGCTTGGAGTCAATATTGATTTGTCAATCAACATGATTGCAAAACAAAAGCCCTGGGTCGAGACCACCGAAGCCGTAGAGTTGCTCAGCGTCAGCCGCGCGACGCTCTATGCATACGTCAGTCGTGGCCACATCCGCTCGGAGCCACTGCCGGGCCGCACTCGCTGCCGCCGTTATTCGCGCGAGGACATAGAACGATTTGTCGCCCGTACCCAGGAGAGGCGCAATCCAGAGAAAGCGGCCCAGCAGGCGTTGCATTGGGGGATGCCGATCCTTGAGTCGGCCATCACGCTGGTCGCGGACGGGAGAATCTACTACCGCGGCCAAGACGTCAGCGTGCTCGCGGGCAGTCGCTCAATCGCGGACGTCGCCGCGCTACTCTGGACGGGGAGTACGGAGAGTATTGCGCTGGTGTCGCCCCCGCACCTGCTGCCCGCTGCGCTGCGCCGGAAGCAGGCAGTGCCCTTCGTTGCCGCGGCGCAGGCAGCGCTTGCCCTGGCCGGGGCCCAGGACTCGCTTGCCTACGACTTGAGGTTGCACGCCGTCGTGCAGACGGGTTGGCGCATCGCCTGGCAGCTCGCGGGTATCGCCAGTGGCATCGACAAGCCGCGCGCCACGATCGACACCACGCTCGCGATCGGCTGGGGGGTGCCGCACGCCGCCGATCTCATTCGGGCCGCATTGATACTCTGTGCCGATCACGAACTGAATGTCTCCACATTTGCGGCGCGCTGCGTGGCTTCTGCAGGGTCATCACCCTATGGCGTGGTAATCGCCGGACTGGCCGCCCTGGAGGGGACCAAGCATGGCGGCGCCACGGCCCGAATCGAAGCCTGCTGGAATGCGCTGCACCGCACCGGCGATCTAACTGAAGCTCTTGCCGAGCGCTTACGACGCGACGAGCCAATTAGCGGTTTCGGCCATCCGCTCTATCCGCATGGTGACCCTCGTGGAAAGGCATTGTTGGCGATGCTGCCAAAGGGCAAGGTGGCGATATTCGCACGCGAGTTTGCCGACGCTGCGCACAACATCCTCAGTGAGGCACCGACCGTCGACTTTGCACTTGTGGCAGTGGCACGCGCACTCGGTCTGCCTACGGGTGCGGCGCTCACGTTGTTCGCCATCGGCCGCACGATCGGCTGGATAGGACACGCTATCGAGCAATATCAGAAGCACGCCATCATTCGGCCGCGCGCCAAATATATCGGCGAGCAGCCTCCCGTTGCTCGACACCTACCCGGTGATGAATAGTGTCAACTGAATGTATGGCAACGCGCACAAACTGCTCTCCGTAGGCTTGCCAGATATCGCCGCAACTGCATCTTCGTCGTTCGTCCTTCGTGCATCGTGCAGTCGGCAATGAGATTCGCAGGGCGGTTGGCTTCACCGGAATCGCTGAGACCTGAACTGCACGGGAACAGTGTAGCGTCACAAGGTGGCGCAGCATTCGACTGGTGAACGCTGGATGATCCGCAACTGGCGAAGCCAGCGCTCACGATCTGGACGGACTCAGCACCCCCCTGGGCATGCATCAACGAAGAGCTGCCGCGCACGCCGCGTCAGGCGCAACCACCGGCCTGACAGCGCCACGTCACTGCCATTCGCGCTCAACTGCCACCGATATGGGCAACTATTGAGAATTGCGTAAGTGGGTGACACTTTTTCCTGCTCTTGCGGTCCAATTACCTCGGATGGTTACATTCGAGGTACGGATGAAGCACTCACAAAGAATGAAGGAACTGGAGCGGCGTCGCCGGCGTGGTGCGCGATTGCTCGCGGCTGGAGAAAGCCAGGCCGCAGTCGCGCGACGGATCGGGGTGTCGCGGCAGACCGTGATGCGATGGGAACGGGCCCGACAAGACGGTGGCATGGAGGCGCTGCGCCGGGCCCCACGTGTAGGGCGTCCCGAGCGGCTCAGCACACAACAGCGCCAGGATCTGGTTCGGCTTCTCAAAGAAGGTGCGCTATCGGCCGGCTTTCCGACCGAGTTGTGGACTCTGCCGAGGATCGCGCAGCTGATCGACGCGAAATTTGCCGTGACCTTTGTGCCTTCATCGGTGTGGCGCCTGCTCGGACGGCTCGGTTGGAGTGTGCAGCGGCCGAGCGGCCAGGCGCGCGAACGCGACGAGCGGGCGGTACGGACGTGGAAGTCCAAAAGGTGGCCAGAACTAAAAAAATCGCTGCGCGACAAGGCCGAATAATCGTCTTCATCGACGAATCGGGTCTGTCCGAAAGACCTTGTCGCGCAAGAACTTGGGCTCCCAGAGGCGAGACGCCGGTCCTGCAGTACAGCTTCAGCTGGAAGCAACTCTCCGTGATCGCCGGCTTGAGCTATTGGCGCTTCTACTTCCGCTTGTTCAACGGCTCCATCAAGAGCCCCCAAATCGTCGAGTTCCTCAAGGCCCTGCAAGCGACGATCGGCAAGAAGTTGCTCATCATCTGGGATCGCCTGCAGGCTCACCGCTCCAAGCTCGTGCGGGCACATGTGGAGGCCCAGCACGGCCAGATCATGATCGATTACCTGCCCGCCTATGCACCGGACATGAACCCTGTCGAGGGTATCTGGGGATACCTCAAACACCATGCCATGCCCAACTACTGTGCTCGTGACCTTGGGGACGTCGCACACCGAGCGCGAAGTAACCTGAGATCCATGCAGCGCAGGACAACGCTGGTACAAGCCTTTTGGAAACAGGTCGATTTGTTCTAAAGTGTCACCCACTTACGCAAGACTCAATAAGTGAGCAGCTTGAAAGCGTGATTCCAGTCGTTGCGCAGAAACCCCGGGATGCACCAAAGCATGCACAGCGGCTCGATTGCCCGCGCTGCTTCGGCTTTTCCCATGTCAGCCGCTTCCCAGCCGAACTGGTCGAGAAGCCTAATCACGGTCTGTTTCGCATCGTCACTGTTTCCGCAAATGAACATCGTGGGCCTGCCGCCCTTGAACTTCGGATGAACCATGCATGCGCTGCCTACGGAATTGAAGGCCTTCACGAAATTGGCGTCACGGAACTCGCGCTGTAGCTTCTCCATCAGCGATTCGTCGAGACTCGTGAAATACTTCAGCACGCCGTTTTTCGGCGGCTCATCGGCGATCGGATTGGTGGCATCGATGATGGTTTTCCCGGCCAGGTTCGCCGCGTTTGCGGCGGACAGAGCGGGGTGCGCAGCGGTGCCCTTGACCGCCAATGCGATTACTTCGCCGAACCTTGCCGCATCGGAAAAGGATCCGATTTGGACCGACGAATTCTCCTGCGTCCATTCAGCAAGCTTGCCAGCCGTTCGCGTACCCAGCATTACGCCGTGTCCGCTCGCCACGAAACCTACAGCGAGAGCTTTTGCCACATCACCGGAACCTAGAATTCCAACTTTCATAAAGTACTCCTGAGGCGGTCCATACTGCGATTATACTTTCCATCACTATGAGCAACCTACTGAATGACGCGGCGCGCCGGGCCAGCCGTTACCTGCAATCCCTGGACGCTCGCTCCGTTGCGCCGACCGGGGAGGCGATCGCGGCACTGGCCGACTTTGAACAGCCCTTTCCTGAACAGGCATCATCGGCAGAGGTGGTGGTCGCAGAACTTGATCAAATCGGCTCGCCGGCGACCATGGCCTCGGCCGGCGGACGCTTCTTCGGATTCGTGATCGGTGGGTCACTGCCAGTGACCGTGGCGGCGAATTGGCTGGCGACGGCGTGGGACCAGAACGCTGGTCTCGTCGTCACCGCGCCGACCAACGCGGCACTCGAGAGCGTCGCATTGCGCTGGGTTAAGGATATTTTCAACCTGCCCGCGCCAAGCGCGGGCGGGTTTGTCACCTGCGCTACGACTGCGAATTTTGCGGCGCTCGCCGCGGCGCGGCACGCCTTGCTGGCTCGAGCCGGCTGGGATGTTGAAGCGCAGGGGTTGTTTGGAGCACCCCCGCTCACGATAGTGGTCGGCGACGAAGTACACGCGAGCATGAGCAAAGCGCTCGCGCTGGTCGGCTTCGGGCGCCAACGAGTTGTGCCCGTGCCTGTCGATGCACAGGGACGGATGCGCATCGATGCACTTCCCGTCGTCGACGATCGCACGATTGTGTGCGCGCAGGCGGGCAATGTGAACACCGGAGCCTTCGACCCCATCCTGGAGATTTGCGAGCGCGCTCACGCGCACGGCGCCTGGGTGCACGTCGACGGCGCATTCGGAATGTGGGCCGCGGCCGCGCCCGCGCGGGCACATCTGGTCCGCGGTATCGAGCAGGCCGATTCATGGGCCACGGACGCGCACAAATGGCTCAATGTCCCCTACGACAGCGGCCTGGTATTCACCCGCGACGCTGGCGCGCTACGTGCGGCAATGTCCGTTGGCGGCGCCTATCTTGCGCAGGATGAAGACCGCGTCCCGTATCACTACACGCCGGACTTCTCCCGACGTGCGCGCGGCGTCGAAGTCTGGGCCGCATTGCGTCAGCTCGGCCGCACAGGACTGGCCGATCTGATCGAACGTACTTGCCGCCACGCGACACGATTTGCCAACGGCATGGCTGCTGCAGGTTACGCCGTGCTGAATGAGGTCGTGCTCAACCAGGTCTTGGTTTCTTTCGGGAATGCGGATCGCACCCGCGAGATGATCAGACGAATTCAGGACGAAGGCACCTGCTGGTGCGGCGGCACGGTCTGGCAGGGTCGGACCGCCATGCGCATCAGTGTGTCCTCGTGGGCGACAACCGAGGAGGATGTTGAGCGCAGTCTGGCGGCGATTCTGCGCGTGGCTGCGTCCTGATGGCTCACTGGGCGTCGGCCGCCCAATCACCCAAACGCAGATCGTGAATCACGAGGTGGCGCGTGAAGTGGGCGATCGGTTCGTACGATTGCAGACGCACGCGCGCGTCCGTGAGCTGCGAGCCGTCCACGGGGTATATTGCCAGCTGATGTAAATCCTGGAACTTGATCTCAGCACCAAAGTGACTGATTGCATCCGGGTGGATGTGCAGGCTCAGGGGAGCGTAGTCGGGCTCACAATACGGCGTCTGCGGATTGCGCCTTCCATTCACGGGGTTTTCGAGTGCAACGGCAACGCAGGTAGGGGCGCGGCCGCTCTTCATACAGCCAAGCTCAATATCGTCGCCGTCCGCATCCACTGCGGTTCGGCACCAGCCAAAGGCGCGGAAGCGCCCGTCACCCTTCGCTGCCGCAATCGTGTTGACAGCCGCGGCACGAAACAGCGTGAGAGAGTAGTCAATCTGCGCCTGCACCACCTGGACTCGGAGTGTCTGGTAGATCCTGTCGGGGATGGTGATGCGCTGATGCAACCTCGCTCCCCCTGCGTCGTCCGTTATAACGGGGAAGTCGTCACCGTAGCCGATGTTGGGCGTCGTCGGGCCCCGGTACAGAGTCGCTCCGTCGCGTCCGACCAGACGAATGAAGGCGCGGTCGCTGATCACGATCGCATTGGGAGCAACTCCAGTGACTCGAATGGGCAGTAGCACCGTGCCGGTCGATGTCGGCGCAGGCGCAGTTGCCGCCCTTCCCAGACCGGGCTCAAAGGTGACGGCTATCGATTGCGCGATCTGCGGGTCTGTGGACAGCAAACGCTGGACGGAAAATGCGGCCGCCCATGTCGAGAAGCTCAACAGGGGCGCGAGGAGCACGGCACCCCACAGGATGGCGCGTGCCCGCGCAGTGGCTCGGTGCCGGTACTGCAGCCGAATGATCATAATCGAAGCGCAAAGCGCCAGCGCGGACCAGAATGCGGGCGTCATCCATTGCATGCCGCTGGCGGCAAACGCCGGTGGCGCTCCGCCGCGCGCCAGGATTCCCACGGCGAGCCCGACCACCACCACGAACCAGATCACCAGCATCGTGGCGGCTGCCTGAACCAGGGTCTTGGTCAACGCTGCTATGGCAAATACCGGCAGATCGACAACCAGGGCGATGTCGGCGGTTCGCGTAAGTGCGGCGGCAATGGTGTCGCGCGGGGAGAATCCCGCCGCCGCGCCGTGAGCAAAGTCCGCGAGGAGCATCGGACCGTGAACGGTGATCAGGACGAACAGCAGCTTGGAGCACAAGAGGGCACCGCGTCGAACGGGCCGAATCAGCCAATCCTGCGACACGCCGACGAGCGCGTCCTGTTGCACTGTCACGGTGACCAGTACGGCGACTCCAAGCAGCACCAGGTATGCGAAGATCTGCGCGGCTACGACGAGACCCCGGGGCTCCTCGAAGGGTCCCAATGCGAACCAGAATGCCGCATTGGCAAACTGCAGTGCGGCCAGGATTGCGACCAGGGACCACAGTTGACCCCAGTCTTTGCGGAATATTCTCCAGATCATTTCGGCACCCCTTCATCACGGACCGCCCGCGCAAGAGTCGTGTAGACACTACGCAATGCCAGGGGCTTGGCCTCGAGGTGTCGGACGGCGCCCAACAGTGCGGCAACGCGCGTGGCCAAATCGCCCTCGGAGTAGTGAACGTCCACGAAGCTCAAGAGGTTGCCCACAGCCCGGATATCGAGCCATTCGCGCGGAACCATTGCGGGTACCGAAGCCGCGCCCGCCAACGTCACCTGCACCTCACGTACGCGGGCCTGCAGAGCCGCCTTTGATTCTTGAAAAAGCAGGGTGCCGCGATCCAGGAACGCGACATCAGTGGTTATCGCCTCGATCTCGGCAAGTTCATGCGAGGAAATGAGCACGGTCGTCTCCCCCGCCTGCAGCATGAGTGCTTCCATGAACTCATCCCGCACCAGCGGGTCAAGGCCGCTCAGGGGTTCGTCCAATACGAGAATTTTGGGTCGATAGGGCAACGCGCACGCCAACGCCATCTTCATTCGCATGCCGTGGGAGAGGTCCTTGATTCGGCGCTCGGGCGGTAGCCGGAGCTTTGCGAGAAGATCAGCTTCCACAGCCCGGTCCCAAGTCGGGTAGAAGGCTCGCAGGTAGTGGATATATGCGGCGACGGTCATGCCTCCCGGCATGTGCTGGTTTTCGGAGACGTAGCCGATCTGCGCCAGTTCCTTGGCTGAGAGGGCGCGCGTATTGACACCGAGCACCGTGGCGTCACCTGCCGTCGGCCCGATGAGGTTCATGAGCATTTTGATGGTCGTGGTCTTGCCGGCCCCATTGGCGCCAAAGAGGGCGAAGACACTGCCTTCGGGCACGCGCAGGCTCAATCCCTTCAGTGCCTCGAAGCGCCCGTATTTCTTGGAGACATTGTCGAGTCGAACAATCATCTACGCCTCGGCGTCCACTGCGAGCGCCCGCTTGAGGGACCGATATTTGCCCAGCTCGGCGCGGATTTGCCGGCCGTAAAGCAGGAGCACCAACGCGATCAACCCAACCATGACCAGGTCGACGAGGGGGGACATCTTCGGTGGTCTCCCGAGATGTGCCCGGATCGCCGTGCCTACGAGACCGAATACGGCTGCGATGACGCATGCGCAGAGACCCGCTCTAATGAGCAAAAGGCTTCTGTGTGCCCGACCGATCGCCAGATCGATCATCTGCGCCAATGCGCTGGTGGCGCTTGCGGATCTGACCTCCAGCAGCGACGCCAAGGCGAACGAGATGATTGTGGACATGGCGATAATGCAGATGCCTCGGGTCACGAAATTCCATGCCCCGGAAAACGCACCGATCCCGATCGATGCCACACCGAGCAGGATGCCGATGAGGCACAGTGGCAACCCGATCACGAGACCGGCCGTAATCCATCGTGATTGCCGCCGTAGTCGTGCCGCAAGCCGCGGCGCGATGGCGTTGACATTCGGATCGATCGCGCACCAGATGACTCCCAGTTCATCCCAATAGTCATCGGCGGTCTTTGTCATGGCTTGTCTCCAATGAGTTCGCGCAGCAGGGCCTTCGCCCGGGTCATTCGGATGGCAACCGCGTTGGTCGAGATGCCGAGTACGTCCGCTATTTCCGCAGGCGCCAGTCCTTCCAAGGTAAGTAGAGCGCTTTGGCGATAGGCGAGCGGCAGGCTCCGCACGGCCGTGAGCAGCTTTGCCCGTCGATCGAGCGCGATCGCTTGGTCCTCCGGACCGGCACCGGGCGCCGGGATGCTCTCGTCGAGGTCTGCGCAGAGTGGAACCTTGAGCGCGCGCGCGACGTGCGTAACCGCTCGGTTCGTGGCGATTCGGGCCACAAAGGTTCGCAATGCGGCATCCCCACGATAGGCGGGCAGGGCACGCCAGATCGCAAAGTAAATATCCTGCACGAGTTCCTGCGCCAAGGGCGTTCTGGACTCATAACTTGATGCGATGCGCCGAAGCATCGCGTCGTGCTCACGCGCGATCTGCTCAAATGTCTCGAGCGCCGTCATGCCGCTAAACTCAAGCCCTTGCGTCCGTTGCTCCTGCAATAGTCTCGGCGCAAGCCATTTGCTTTCAAAAAAGCGCAAGACCACTCGATTCACAACCGATCGCATTGCGTCAAAACAAGACCGGCATCCTGCCGGCGCGTCTTACCGGTTCTTGATCATGATCAGTAACTTGCGTCTAATGAGCTCAGCCGGCAAATAGGGACGCACGCATGCTTGATGGTTGGAATGCACACGCAGCGGGCCGCCGCGCCGGGCTGGCTTATCTGGTCATTATTGTATTTCCCAGCGCTGCCTATTTGACATTGTCTTGGTTGCTGGCCGGTGATTTGCACATGGTGCTGGTCCGTCTGGCCACGAACCAGACTGTGTTTATGCTGGCACTCGTCGCGAATTTGATCGGTCTTACCGCGTGGGTCGTTCTCGGCATTCTTCTGTACAGGTTGATGAGCTTCGCCGGTCGGATCCCCGCGGTTCTCATGTTGGTCTTCATCGTGGCGGGCACGGCGATGAGCTTCATGGCCCTGTCGGCGCTGCTGCCGCTGCTCGGCGCCGCGGGTTCCGGCATCGATGTGGGCACGCTGGCACCGATGGTGCAAAACTACAATCACCTCCTGCTCCTCGCGCAAGCATTCTCGGGGCTGTGGTTGTTCCCGCTTGGCTGGCTCATTCTGCGCTCGCGCATGGTGCCACGGCCCCTGGGCGCCTTTCTGATCATTGGTGGGGTTAGCTACTTGTTGAATTTCGCGACCGCGTTCGAGCCGGATCTCAGTCTCATGATCGCCTACCGGATCGGCTATACGGCCACTGGCATCTTGGGGGTTTTCGTCGGCGAGATTGGCCTGTGCCTGTGGTTGCTGTTCAAAGGCGCCCGCGAACCGGATCTCCTCCCGGTCACGGGCAGCAGATGACGGACCGCGATGAAGTAAATTGGGGTCGCCTGATGATTGCGACTGGCAGCGCTGCTCGTGAGGCAAATGGCACCGGTGGCGGCGTCCGTCGATACAGGCATGCTGTTTGATATCGAGATGATGTCGTTTCTGACGGAACTCAATTGTATCGATGATCGACCGCAGCTATCCGGAAGAAGCGCCGTGTTACCGATTGTCGGCGCCGTTGCGACCGGGAGGTGACGCCACTACACTCATCTCCTGGCTGCATCGTCGCGCCCACGCTGCTGTAGTTTCGTGCCCTTTTGCTGGCTGAATGAGAACTTTTCTAAATGGCAACCGCGGATCTCCCGGATCGCACCCCGCTTGGGAAAACCGCTGAATGGCGGAACGTCGATCTGAAGACGCTGCGCGGTGAGATCATCCCGCGCGACCGACCGGCCGTCCTGAAGGGCCTGGTGGAGCACTGGCCGATCGTGCGCGCAAGCGCGGAATCTCCCAAGGCTCTCTACAACTACATTCGTGCTCGCGACCAGGGTCGTCCGGTAAGGATCCTGGTCGGCAAGCCCGATATCAAGGGCGTCTATTTTTTTCGTGACGATATGACAGGCTTGAATTTCGAGTTCGCACAGCAGCAGTCGTTTCACGCTACTCTCGCGAACATCCTGGCCTGCAAGGATCACCCGGATCCGCCCTCTATCTACACAGGCGCCACTTTGGTGTCCGATACTTGCCCGGATGTTGCTCGGGAAAATACCCTCGACATCCTGGATAGGCCGTCCAGGCCCAGGATGTGGCTCGGCAATGCCGTTACCGCGGCGACGCACTATGACAATATGGATGGCGTCAACTGCATGGTCGCCGGGCGCAAGCGCTTCACGTTCTTCCCTCCGGACCAGCTGCCGAACCTATACATCGGACCACTGGATCTGGCCCCGGGCGGGCAACCGACCAGCATGGTGAGAGTGTCCGCGCCCGACCTGGATCGCTTCCCGCGCTTTGCGCAGGCATTGGCCGTCGCGGAAACGGTGGACGTTGAGCCCGGAGACGCGGTGTTTATCCCGAACCTGTGGTGGCACAACGTGGAGTCGCTCGACCGCGTGAACCTTTCGGTCAACTACTGGTGGCTCGACAAGCCGGAGATGGCGGAACCTTTTGCGGCGCTCGCTCATGGATTGATGGCGATAACGCCGCTCTCCGCCAGCCGTCGCGAACTTTGGCGCAAGATGTTCGAACATTACGTGTTTCAAACCAACGGAGACCCCGTCCCCTATCTGCCAGCTGATCGGCGCGGGATGTTAGGAGCTCTGTCCCCGGAGCTGCAATCCCACATGAGGACACAGCTGATCAGGTCGCTCACCAAACCGATGCCGGCGCATCTGAAGGAGCAGATTCTGCGCCTGCTGTGGCCCGTGCGCTGAGGTGGGCGAGACGCCCCCCGCTGCGCCCGCTTCGACGATGAAGATCATCGCGGTCACGAACATCAAGGGCGGCGTGGGCAAAACGACCACGGCCGTCAATCTGTCCTACCTGTGCGCCGCGAGTGGTCGCGCGACGCTGTTGTGGGACCTGGACCCGCAGGGTGCGGCGACCTACACGCTCAAAGGCGAGCCACGCGAACACGTCTCTGCCAAAAAGCTGCTGGCTGGCAAACGCGATCTGCCGGAGTTGATCCTGCCGACGGATTATCGCGGGCTGGATCTGATACCCGCGGACTTCTCGTACCGGCACTTCGACGTTCACTTAAGCGCGCGCAAGCGACCCACGGAACGCCTGCTCAAGATGAGCAGATCCTTGCGGGAGGTTTATTCGACCTTGTTCCTGGACTGCGCACCGGGCATTTCGTTGTTGTCGGAGAACGTGCTGCGTGCGGCCGATGCGATCATCGTGCCCCTGGTTCCCAGCCCCTTGTCGATGCGCATGCTGACACAGCTGCGGGATTTCATCGCCGGCGAAGGCTGGACGGACCTGCTCGTACTGCCATTCTTTTCGATGGTGGATCGCCGCAGGGCCTTGCACAACGAGATCATTGCCATTACGCGCGCAGAGTTTCCGACCATGCTCACCACCGAAGTACCCTATTGGAGCGCAATCGAACGGATGACGCAGCGCCGCGCGCCGATTCCCGCTTTTGCCCCCGCCAGTACGGCGGCATCGATCTATGACGCACTTTGGACCGAAGTGGTGGGGCGGATGGAAGCCGTACCCGCGGCGCCGGCCGAACACACCGTGCCCGCTGCAAGCGCCGCGCCTGAACAGCAGCCCGAATCGTGAGTGCGGCCGAACAGTACGCGGCGCGTCTTTCCGTGAACGAAGCGCGGGTTGCTGATCTCACCGGACGTGACGAGCGGATTGCGACCGCCCGGCTGCTGGTGGCGCTGCTGATCGCGGCAGTCGTAATTGCGAAACTGTTCTTGCATGCGCCTGCGCTGTGGTGGGCAGCACCGCTGCTCTTCGCGTTCATTTGGATGGTCATCTGGCACGCCTCGGTGCGGCGCGCACGCACGCGTGCGCTGCGCGCCGCTAGCTTCTATCAACGCGGTCTGGACCGCCTCAATGACCGCTGGGTCGGCCGAGGCGAGACGGGCGAGCGCTTCCTCTCGACGCATCATGTCTACGCCGCGGATCTGGATCTCTTCGGCCGCGGTGGCCTCTTCGAGCTGCTGTGCGCCGTGCGCACGAGAATGGGCGAACAGACCCTGGCACAGTGGTTGCTCGCACCAGCCTCGGCGCCGGAGATCCGCGAGCGTCAAGCCTGCCTTGACGACTTGCGCGAGCGTCTCGACTTGCGCGAGGACCTTGCTGGGGCGGGCGACATCGGAGTCGGTGTCCACCCGGATGAGTTGGTGGCCTGGGCCCAATCCCCCGATCAACTGCACGGAGCGTGGATTCGCTGGCTCGCGTTTGCCTTGCCAGCCATGCTGCTCGCCACGGTGGCATTGTGGGGATTCGTGGGAGTGCGTTGGCCGGTGCTCGTCGTGCTGCTCGCGGAAATCGCGCTCGTCAGGCTGCTGAACAAGCGCCTCCACGCCGTCGTCAACGCGGCCGAGCGCGGCTTCGCAAACCTGGATTTGCTCTCATCCCTGCTGACCCGCATCGAGCGCGAGCAGTTCGGCATACCGGCCCTGCAGGCCGTGCAGCGTCAGCTCACCTCACATGCGCAGGCCGGCTCGCAGGTCATCGCCCGGCTCAGAACGATCACTGACTTCGCCGGCCAGCGCGAAAACATGCTGGTGGCGCTGTTCCTGGAGATACCGCTGCTTTATTCGGTACACGTGGCGCTCGTGGCGCAGTCCTGGCGTTCCCGACACGGTGCGGCGGTGCAGCCCTGGCTTTCGGCCACCGGCCGCCTGGAGGCACTGTCGTCGCTCGCGATGTACGCTTATGAGCATCCGCAGGACCCGTTCCCCGAGTTGGTGGCGGGAGCGGCAACCTTCGAAGCGCGCGAAATTGGCCATCCGCTGCTGTCCTCGGCGGCGTGCGTGCGTAACGACGTGCGCATTGGCGGCTCCCGGCGCGCACTCCTGGTCAGCGGGTCGAATATGTCCGGCAAGAGCACGCTGTTGCGCGCCGTCGGCGTGAACACGGTGCTCGCAATGGCCGGTGCCCCGGTGCGTGCGCAGGCGCTGCGTTTGACGCCGCTCCAGGTCGGCGCCAGCATCCGCATCAACGACTCGCTGGGCGAGGGGCACTCGAGGTTCTATGCCGAGATCACGCGCCTGCGCGAGCTGTACGAGCTTGCGGCCGGCGACATCCCGCTGCTCTTCCTTCTCGATGAGATGCTACAGGGGACGAACTCCAATGACCGGCGCATCGGAGCCGAGGGCATCTTGCGAGCGTTCATCGAGCGCAGCGCCATCGGACTTGTCAGCACGCACGATCTGGCCCTGACCGGCATCACGAGCCTGCCGGCGGGTGCCCTGTGCAATGTGCACTTCCAGGACCGCCTCGAGCACGGCCGCATGACTTTCGACTTCAAGCTGCGCGATGGCGTCGTGACCAAGAGCAACGGTCTTGAGCTGATGCGCGCCATCGGGCTGCAGGTGTAGCGGCCTACTTGGCGGCAGCCGTCGGGGGCGGACTGCGATAGCGGCCGACGTAGGCGGCCTTCGCGACCGTCTTGCCCTTCATGGCGGCCAACAGTTCGTCGCGGCTTGCGGTCTCGGGAAGATCGAGCTTCGCGTTCAACGCGTACAGTTCGAAGATGTAGTGGTGATAGCGCGGTCCGGCGGGAGCGCCCGGGCCCATGTAGGCGTTGCTGCCGGTCATGTTCTTGCCCGTCACCGAGCCTTCCGGCAGTTTGCCTTCGGGAATGCCGTTCGCTTCGGCCGGAATGTTCCAGGCGACCCAGTGCAGCACGTCACCGGTGCCCCCGCCAATGGCTACATCGACATCGTGAAGGATGATCGCGTAGCTGACCGTCCCAACGGGCGCATTGGAGAACTTGAAGTCAGGCTGTACGCCGCCACGGCCGGCGTATTTCTGCGGGACGATGCCGCCGTCTTCGAATGCGGTGCTCTGCATCAACAGGGGCGGCAGCTTGAATCCGCCCGCTCGGGGGGCACCTTGTGCGAGTGCGGCAGCGCTGCCGAGTACCGTGAGAGCGAGAAACAAAGACAGTGCACGAATATGGCTGGTACCCATGAGAGCCCCTTTTGATGCAGTGGAATGGGGAGGGCAGAGTAGCGCAAACGCGGATCGATCTCACACCTTGGGAAGGGGCGTCCGGGCAGTGGACGCCCTTCCGAGAGCGACTATCCCTGCGGGGGATTTGTAGCGCTCAGGCGGGCCTGCCCGGCGGGGTGACCCGTCATTTTTTGGTGCAGTGCAGTCAGTTCGGGGCGGTTTATCTGCCGGACGGTGTCAGCAATCGTCGCCCGCTGACCGGTCCGCCAATTCCGGTAGGCGTCCTTATCCCACACGGACTCACTTGGGCCGCAGACGGTATTTGCGGCAAATCGGCACCGTTCCCGCCGGCGTGCAGTTCCGGGGCTGGACGGCACTGCTGATGGGCGATCAGGCGGCGGCGGCCCGGGAAGGACAGACACTGCTGCGTTTCCTGCGCACCCGCAAGGCAACGCCGCGGACCGAATTCT
>DATDIL010000033.1:0-22452 GCA_036521075.1 Steroidobacteraceae bacterium
TTCTCGGGCCCACCCTCGCATAAGAACCGACTTTGTATGTCTTCATTTGCGAACAGAAGATTGCCCCTAGACTCTACGTTAAGGCAACATCGGCAGAGCGACGCACTTGCATTGTTGTTACTACGAAGACTAAGTCCACCACAGCTTGCGGGTCTGCTCATACCATCAAGCCACAAAAGTAGAGCCATTGAAATGTTGCATAGATAAGAAAGAATAGGACTGCCCAGAATCGGGTTGAGAAGCTCAAGCTAAGCATTGATGAAATGATCATCGGGAAGCCAATGGAAAGGAGTCGCAATGTGTAGCCACCCGTCAGCAAATTAGCCGAAACCACGGCGAGGATAAAAGCAGAATAGGCATTCACCTCGTCACGAAGGAAAGATTTTGGCTGTAAGGCGAACAATCCGAGCAGCCCGACCCAGAATGAGGTGTACAGTAACGAGTTATTAAGTGGCCCCACAAGAGACGCTCGCCGATCTCCAAAAGATCCCAAAATCGGGCTCCGCAGAGGCCCAATCGCTATCGAAACTAGACCCCCCATGATGCACGGGATCGCATAGGTCGCGAATTTCCGACTTCCGTTCCTATTTACTACGTCACTAAGCTTCCTAATAACAAAATACGCGCAGACGAATATTATGATTGAGGTGTGGATAAACATTGCAAACACGATGAAGATTGCCGAAATGAGCGGCCGCCGGACCATGTACCCAATCAGCATTAATGAATACGCTAGTGCTAGCCTAAGCTGGTCAAATGCAAAAGTTACGAGTAACGGGTTGCACAGCAGCGGAATTGACCAAACGTTGTGCCTTTGGGTAAGAAAGAATGAGAAGGTGATAAGGCATAGCAGGCTTATTGCGAGAAACACAATGTCAATGGGAACGCCCATTGTCTGAACGAGTGTTCTAACTAGATATTCCCACAAAGCTTCATTAAAGAAATAACTAATAAATCCCGGAAGATCCAATTCAAAATGCAGGTACTTAAAAATACTTTCCCCGTGGAGGAAATGATTTAGGTACACCTGTCGATCGACAAATGGGAATCCTTCGAGTCGCTCCCAGGGGATCGAAACCATTATCGCCGTGAAGGTCGATATGCCGATGATGTCCAGCAGCCGTGTTTTTCGCATCAGCTTTCTGCCAAAGTCGTGTATTGTCCCATAAGACAGTCATTCGAGTTCAGCAACGATTGGGCATCCTATGCCAAGCTCATTGGTGATTCCGATATTGGCGAGAGAAAAACATGCGCTGTCGAGCTGGTGCCAGCCGAAGATTTGATGTCTGGACTTTTTCCTGGCGGCGGGTGAGATCCAGCCTACACTGGCTTGCGGTTGCTCAATTGGGTGTTAATCGCACTCTGGCCATGGATATTGACGTTGGCGGCGTCATCAGTAATGGACGGGGCTGCGTTACAGTTTTTCGCTTCGATGCCCCCCACCGGAGCGGTTTAATAGTTATTGTAAAAAACGCGGCACGATTAGCTCGCCAATTGGCCGATGACAAGCACTGCGTCCGCGCAATGCATCACTGAGTTACGGGAATGTCTCGAAAGATCCTGTTACTCGTCAGTTCCATGGCCAGCGGTGGCGCCGAGCGGGTGGCGGCGAATCTAGTGAACGCCTGGAGTGCGCGGGGTGATACTGTAACTCTGCTGATAACCTTTTCAGGCCGAGGCGAATGCTTCTATCCAGTTTCCGACAACGTAAAAGTAATCTACCTCGCGGATCTAGCCGGGTGCACTGGCCGAAATCCTTCGGCTTACTGGGCCCGGTTCTGGGCGTTGCGAGAGTTCATTCGTACATCTCACTCGGACGCGGTCGTGTCCTTCTTAAGCAACGTCAACATTGCTGCCATCCTGGCGTGCCGAAGGCTGGGCTGCAGAGTAATAGTTTCCGAGCGCATTCATCCTCCAAAGATGTCGATAGGGTGGATTTTGCCAATTTTGCGCCGCCTTACATACCCAACAGCGTTTCGCGTGGTGATGCTTTCAACGGAAGGTCTGCGCTGGCTGGAGACTCATATCCCAAGGGCGAAAGGCGTGGTTATACCCAATCCGGTGCCGTACCCTTTGTCCGTGGGAGACCCCATATTATCAATTCCACCTACCGTTAGCCCAGACCGGAAGCTGCTGCTGGCCATAGGCCGGCTGGATGCACAGAAAGGGTTTGCGAATCTGCTGGAATCTTTTGGCGCCCTTGCGTCCCGATATTTCTCATGGGACCTGGCAATTTTGGGCGAAGGGCCGGAGCGGCCCCGGCTTGTAAAACAAGTCGCCGCTTTGGGGCTACAACAGCGGGTCTTGCTGCCGGGCCGTGCTGGCAACATCGGCAATTGGTATGAGCGTGCCGATCTGTACGTGATGAGTTCGCATTTTGAGGGCTTCCCCAACACCTTGGCCGAAGCCATGGCGCATGGCTGCGCCGTTGCTAGCTACGACTGCGACTCCGGACCGCGGGACATCATACGGCATGAGCGGGACGGCCTCCTGGTGACCCCAGTGGGCGATGTTGATGCTATGACTCGAGCATTGGAACGTCTGATGGGTGATGATGCCGAGCGTGAACGCATGGCCAGTCGAGCGATAGAGGTTCGGGATCGATATTCGGTGGCAAGAATCCTGGAGCTTTGGGACAGTCTATTTGATGCTGAAGCAGGCTAGTGGCCCCGTATGTAACTCTTAGGCTGAGCATGCAGCAAAGGCGTCGGTAGCCTGTCGAGCTCTTCCACATTTCGGGCAGTGACCGTAACCCAGTTCGCATCGCTCCCCTCTGACCAGATCGCTTACGGGAAGATGCTTCTCGGCTACGGACTCAATTACCGCAATGCACTTGGGATGGCTGCAAATCGGTCATCTAGAACTTGAAAGACGCAGAGACTTTCCCATGAGCCGGAAGACGTCAAATAATGATGGACAACATCTGAGCAAAATTGGCCATCTTTCCGCTCCCTGCTACTAACCCATCCGATTGCCGAGGGCGCACCAGTACGGAGGACCTTCGCGAAAGACAATCCGATGAAATCCTGCACGGGATAGCATTGCCGCGATCTCCCTGCGCTTGAATCGCTTCTCAAGGTGAGTGCCGAATCGGTCGAGCGCATCAGTGCGCATCGTATAGAAACTAAGAGTGCGGTAATAGCTTAACGGAAACGCGCGAACGTTTCCTCCCCTTGTCTCGACGAGGCGTGCCAGTCTCGCGAGCGGCCAGTACAACAGAGCCGCAATGCAATCAGCAATGCGGGCGCGAATTGCGAACGGCAGGCGGCAAATGACGTGCCGTGCAACGTTCGATACGTGCCACAGAGCGCGAAACCAAAACGGCCGGTTGTCGAACGCGTAGTACAAGTACACAAGAAAGGGAGCCCCAAGCTTTAATTTCAGCGCGCACGCCCGCAGAGCCGCTTCCGTATCAGGAACGTGGTGCAGCACGCCAAGCGAATATCCAAAGTCCTGCGAGCCGTCCCCCAGCGGCATGCTTTCAACGCTTGCCAGATGGAAGCTGCAGTTGGTCCCCTCCGCCGTACGCCTTGCGACCTCAAGGGCCTGGATACTTGCATCAATACAGTGCAAATGGCCGACACGACGGGCTACGAGGTTGGACCATCGTCCGCTGCCGCATCCCAAGTCAAACCCTTGCGCATTGGCAGGAATCTCAGGCCAGGGAAAGATCGAGAAGTACTCGGCGAAGATCTCGTTAATCTCGGCTTGTGGAACGGCCCTTTGGTCGAATCGGGCCCATTCATTCCCGAAGCCCTTGACGCTCGCCGCATCAGCGTTTCGGATATGCATTCCACCGCCCCAGTCGACTTACCCAGATGCCTGTGCAATGTAACGAGGGATGTCGGCCTGTGCAACACAAGAAATATCGGCGCGCGGAAAGTACTGGGTGTTATGTCCGGAAAATTACTTTACTGACTCCTTCAATCTTCGCCAGCATGAAATCGGCCATCAATCGCGGCGACAGTTATGCAGGTAGCCTGCTGTATTGGCGTATGTGCAGCTTGTCTGCATACGCGACCTTCTTCTTATCAGCGCTCGATTACCTGACTTCCAGCGGCAGCTCCGATTCCATCGAATCATTTGAGGCCGGAGCAAGCGCGAGCAGGCTTTCTCGGTCTTCCAGTAGCCGTCGGCGTTCAGCCCACAGCGCTCGGGCGCGCTCCGTAGCACCAGAGCGGGACGCAGCCAACGCATCCAGCGTGATCTCGGTCAGCCGCCAGCCACGGGCGATCCGGTCCACCCGCCACCGATAGCGCTGGTCCTCAGCGGACACTGCGGCCACCGCGCGGTCAATCAGCGCGCGGCATTTTCCGCGGATTTCGCCATAGGCCGGCATGATATATGTGGGCACGCCGTTGAGCTCCTCATAGGGCAACGCGACAATCGTTTTTTTCATAGATGCCCCAATCGTGGCGAAGTATTCGCGGATTAGCGGCGCAGCTTTGGGCCCAAACGCACCTTCATAGAACTCCCCCTGCAATTGCGATACCGACTTGCTAGGGTCCCAGAGTAATTCGCTGAGCACCCAAGGGTCCGGTCCCAAGATCCCCATGGGCGGAAAATCAAGTGGTGCGTAATTCATACGAAGACCGGCGCTGCTCGGGTGTTCCGCCAGCAACTTGATCATCCACTCCTGCACATCCGGGGTTGACCAAGGCAAAGAGTAGTTACCGTCGAAGGTATAATACGTCGTGAGTGTTACGTTACGGGCTATGCTGCGCCAGCTCCGGATCAGCCGTTCCATATTGGCGCGTTGCGTGGGCAGCTGGTACGCATAGGGCATGCCGTTATAGACATCGGAGATATCGATGCGGTCGTTTGCCTGCACATCTAACGGGGGCTCTAAGGTCCAGTGATAAGCTAGGATTCCAAAGCGCGCTTCTGGAAACTCTTTCAGCACGATGTCCACCACATCGTTGCTGAAGCGCAGCACGGAAGCCGTTAGGTCTTCCCCGCCCATGGTGTTGGCGGTGAGCGATCCGCCGCAGCACTCGCGGGCGCACTCCCAGTTACCATCGTTCGGACTGAGGCTGAATGCTCGTTCGCCCGAGCTCCGGGCATAGGCGACGATATTTTCCGCGAGAATGCGCGCAACCTCCGGACGATAGATGCAAACCTGCCCGCCGTGAGCGTGGTCGTTACCATAGTAATAATGGCCATTTTTGCCACCCGGAACGGCGAAATACTCCGGATGGGCGCGGCCATAGACCGTCGCCGACCAGCGGCTGGGTCTTTCCGCCGGCAGCCATTGATACCAGGAATGCTCGACAATCAGTGAAAAGTTGCTGCCGAGGCGGAGGTGCCTCCCCCAGCGAGTCGCGGCATCGGCTATTTTGGGATCGAAATACCGGTGCTTTATGTCTCCTTGTCTGAAAAATTGCTCCTCGTATTCGCGAGTCTTAGTGCTGGCGATATCAAGAAAACGAATACGAAAATGCGGATGCCCGGCAATCTGCAGATCCGCACGGATACTAAGGGTGGTGATTGGTTCAATTTCCTCGCCCAGCGGGCCGGGCATATACCAACGGGCCTGAAGAAATCGCCGGGCAAAATCAATGACCGCGAAATAGCTGCCCGCTGAGGCGGATTGGTCATTGTTTAGAACATAGAATGGCTGACGCGCATCATCCTTGCCGACAAGGTAGATGCTCCCGTTCGTGACTTTGATGTGGTATGAATCGTAGGCTAAGCCCGTGTCCGTGACACCGGCTCGCGTCGCCAAATCATCCGCTCCCACGACGATTTGATGATTCCTCGCAGTCGGTGTATGAACGATCGACAGACGAACGCTTGTGGCACTTTTTATTAGCCGTTGCAGTTCCGCGGCTGCTTCCCGGACGCCGTCCGGTGCGCGGGCATCCGTAAGGATTTCGTAGGAAGTATAGCCATTGCTGACGATGGTAAGCGTATTCCCGGAATCAATTGCAGAACTTGCGAACGAAGCAAACGAGAGTCCTGCTAACCCCGTAGCAGCGATAAACTGGGACAGGGAGTTCATCCGTTTCGTCCAATTAACAGCTCTCCGTAAAGGTCCGCATACTTGTTCGCTACGCGATTCAACGTGAATTCGCTCAAGACGCGTGCCCTGCAGCGCGCCCCCATTGCACGCCGAGCGTCCGGCCCTATATTGATGAGGTCACTCCAAGCCGCAGCCAAAGCCGCGGGGTCTCCGGGTTGAACTATCCGGCCGATATCCCCCACGAGCCATGCGGCGTCTCCAACGTCGGTAACGACGGAAGGGACCCCACTGGCCATGGCTTCTCCGATTACGTTCGGGAAGCCTTCAGAGGACGAAGATGACAACGATGCAATATCGAGAGCGGCATTAATCGCAGGCATATCGTGACGCTCGCCTAGCAGATGTACCTTATCGGTCACATGCGATGCCTGGAGCATCGCCTGGATTGCAGCGTTCTCCAGCTCCATCCGGTGGCCGGCGAGAACGTAGTGCACATTTGGATGGCGTGCGTTAAGAAGCGCTGCTGCTTGAAAGAATGTCGCATGATCCTTCATCGGATGGAAACGGGCAATGAGTCCCACTAGTATGCTGTCCGCGCGCAAGCCTAGTTCCTGTCGCAACTGCAGTCGTGCCTCCTGTGAGGGCTTGAAAATCTCGCAATCGAACCCATTGGGGATCACCAGTGACCGTGGCGTAAAGTAACCAATTGCGGCATGTTGAACGGCACCGCGGCGGGAATTGTAGATGATTCGTTGCGGCAGCCGCGAGAGTATCGCACCAGCACGGATCACAGCTGCTGTGGACGCCTTGCCGTGTAAAAGATCATCCGGTGTCGCGCGGATGTTCCACAGGACTGGCGCGCGGATTCCTGAAAAGAGCCTCGCAACGGAGGCTGCGAGATTGCCGTGATACATCCAGCCCTGAATCAATCCCGGCTGGACGTGATGCAGTAGCGATCTCAGCTGCCACAAGCCACGCGGTGATGGACTGCCTCCCCGTAGATTCAAGGCGTGCACGGGTACTCCGAGTTCTTCGATCCGGGTGCCGACCGTGCCGCAGTTGCCCAATGAAATCACAACCGGTCGGAACGGGCTCGATCCCATGGCGGTGAGCAGCTTAAGTAACATCATTTCCGCGCCACCAGTCGTTAGACCCGTGACAACGTGGACCACGACCTGAGCATCCCCAACCGCCGGTCGGGGTCCGCCCTGGAGGCTCAGGGCGATGCGCTGCGTTCGTTCTCGAGCCATGCCTGAAACATCAGAACATCCCAGAGTTGATACTGCCAGTTGTGCGTTCGCGCGAGGTGTTCCGACCATTTGCCACGAATAGGATCCGGAGCGAAGAAACCCTCCTGGCGCAGTCTCGACTCCTCCAGCAAACTTTCGGCCCATTCCCGCAGTGGTCCCCGCAGCCAGGAGTCGATGGGTACGCCAAATCCCATTTTGGGGCGCTCGATCATCTCCCGAGGAACGTAACGGTGGAGCACCTGACGCAGAAGCCACTTACCCTGACCACCCCGAAATTTCATTCCATTTGGCACCCGCCAAGCCAGTTCGACCACCCGATGGTCCAGCAGAGGCACCCTCGCCTCAAGGCTAACGCCCATGCTCGCGCGGTCAACCTTGACAAGAATATCGTCGGGCAGGTAACTCACCGTGTCCTGGTACATCATGTAATGGCTGAAGTCGGCGACCGTCGCACAGCGCGCCGGGTCTGTAAGCACCGTCACAGGCTCATGTGCGTCGAGCACAAGTCGATCTGGATTCTCCCAATGCGTGACGAGGGATCTATAGAGGAGTTCTGGCGAAGTTACGGGCAGTGCCTCGGCTAGTTTTTGAAGCTTATCGCCGAGCATCCGCGGCATCATGTGCGGGAATACTCTACCTGTCCAGCGCGTCATCGTGTCCCACGTCGCAGGCCTGAGCGCATTCAACGCTGCTGCGATCGTCGCGCGTAGAGCAGGTGGCATCCAACCAATGGTCTTCCAAATCCGCGCTCCCCAAAAATAACGGTTGTACCCCCCAAAGAGCTCATCCCCACCATCACCCGAAAGCGATACAGTGACGTGCTGTCGCGCTAGTTGCGAGACCAGGAACGTTGGAATTTGCGAACAGTCTGCGAAGGGCTCATCGTAAAGCTGCGGCAAGCGCGGGATCACGGCCATCGCCTCGCTGGACGTGACATACAGCTCGGTATGTGAGGTTTTCAAGTGCGCCGCGACGCACCGCGCGTGAGTGGCTTCGTCGTATCCGGACTCTGTGAAACCAATGGAAAATGTGTTAACTGGCCGTGACGACAGCGCCTGCATCAAGGCGACGACGGTAGACGAATCTACGCCGCCGGATAAGAATGCACCGAGAGGTACATCGGCTTCCATTCTCAATGCCACTGCGTTAAGGAGCAGTTGATGTAACTGTTGCTCCGCTAGTTCGTCGCCTGCCTGCAGTGGATGCGCAAAGCCGCGCTCGGCGACCAACTTAGCTGACCAGTAGATTTCCGGCTCTGGCCAGCGTTGGCGATCGTGCTGGCGAAATGTAATGAGGGTCGCGGGCGGCAGCTTACGTATGCCCTTATATATGGAGAACGGCGCCGGTATGTAATTGTGACGCATGAATAGACTTAGGGAATCGCGGTCAATCTCCCCATGCCAGGATGAATGCGCACGAAGCGCCTTTAACTCGGAGCCGAAAAGCAGAACCTCGCCCATCCAACCATAGTACATCGGCTTTTCGCCCAGACGATCCCGCGCCAAATGCAGCGCGCGGTTCTGCCGGTCCCACAACGCAAAGGCGAACATGCCGTTAAATCGCTCCAGCGACTCCAGCAGACCCCAATGCGAAATCGCCTCAAGGATCACCTCGGTATCGGAATGCCCGCGCCACTTCGTATCCGCAGTCGAAGCCTCAAGATCCTTGCGAATATCCTTGTGATTGTAAATCTCACCGTTGAAGACGATCACATAGCGGCCAGACGCCGAGACCATCGGCTGATGGCCCTCGTAGGATAGGTCGAGTATCGACAGTCGCGTATGCCCCAGGGAAACGCCGGACCGTGCGTCGTCAACCCAACTGCCCGAGTCGTTAGGTCCGCGGTGTCGCAGTTGCGCAATCATTGCGCTCAGGGTTGCGCGGTTTTCGGGAGAGTTTGAGTCTCCCCGCAGATCTATAAACCCGCAAACTCCACACATTACTAGAGCCTAACTCAAAAGTGTCTGAGTAGTATGCAATGAGCTGCGCGTTGCATGCGGTGGGGAAATTGGCTGGATAGTAGTTCGAAGGACCGAGGCGCCATCGTTGCCACTAGATCTGCGAAGAAGCGTTCCATGAACCTAATTGGGTGATGCCAAACGATCCAACACCAAGCCGATTTGGTAATCAATAACGAGGTTGCGTCCCTGTATTGCCGTGGCTCGTTCGATATGTGACGCACGGATCAGCACTGCGGCCGAATGGTCATCCGGTGCTCGGCGCCGGACGAGCCGTACGCAGCAGGTTGTGGGCGCAGGCGTCCAAATGCCCGTAGGGCTGCGCGCGCTTGATGCCGATGAAGCGCAAAAGCTACCGATCTCCTAAACTTGCTGTATTATAACCTCGCTAAGCGTCGACCTCCGACACAATGAATAGCGCCATATTCACCGCAATCGCGCGTGTGGCATATTGCTGAGCAAATAGACTGCGCGAATATGTCGTGCCCGCTCATGGCAGAGTGCGGATCCAGTGCCCATCATTGGTCCACACAGCGACATTGAGCGGACGCGACGAGAGACTTCGTTGGCGAGTCGACCGAATTTCTGGGAGATGGCAAGTAGTTGGGCGCCTTTGCGAGCGGGCGCGAGTTGATACATTGGCTGCGATGACCATTAAATCTAACACGGGTAAGGAGCAACGCCGTGTCTTCTGCGTTGTCACGCAGGGCGAAGTCGGTGGTGCCCAGCGATTCGTATTACAACTAGCTCATCACCTGAATCGCGATCACTTTAAGATGCACGTAGTCTGGGGCGCTGAGTCCGATAACGCGCTTGCGAACGCCTTACCGCCGCATGCCACGCACGCAACGGTCCGCCATTTGGTTCGCAACATTTCACCATGGCAAGATTTGCGCGCGATCTATGAACTCAGGCGGCAGATGGCAAATTTCCGCCCCGATATTGTGCTTTGCATCTCCAGCAAGGCCGGATTCGTCGGCGCCCTGGCGGCTACCAGCCTTCGCACGACGTTCCCAGGCTTGAAGGTCATATACCGCATCGGCGGATGGACATTCAACGATCCGTGGCCTACCTGGAAGAAGCGACTATACGTGCGGCTGGAGTGGATCTCTGCGCGATGGAAAGACATCATCGTGCTCAATAATTCGAGCGATTTCGACCAGGCACATCGGCTTGGCATTCGCCCACGGCGGAACGTCGTTCGGATTTACAACGGCTTAGATGCGATTCTCCCTATCCTGGAACGTGGAAGTGCTCGAACATTCCTTGGCAGCCTGATTCCTGAGCCATCACACGCCATTCCATACGAATGGCTAGTGGGCACGATTGCGAATTTCTACCCGACTAAGGATCTCTCGACCCTTGTGAGAGCGGCAGCACTTACAGCTGGCAACGTTCGATTCCTCGTGATGGGTGACGGGCCGCAACGAACAGAGCTTGAAAACCTCATTGCTCAGTACGAGTTGGAGGGCCGATTCCTTCTTCTGGGGCGAGTTAACGACGCTTGGAGATACCTGGCGGCCCTAGATATATTCGTGCTGTCATCGGTCAAGGAAGGGTTTCCGTGGGTTCTTCTCGAAGCCATGGCGGCGATGGTACCAGTGGTTGCGACATGCGTTGGCGCAGTTCCTGAGATCATCGACGACGGTGTGAGCGGCATTATCTGCGAGCCGGCCAAAAGCGAGCAACTCGCAGAGGCAATTGGCCGGCTGCTAAACAATGAAAAGCTGCGTAATAACCTCGCCATCAAAGGCCGACAACAGGTCCTCAACAGATTCTCGCTCACCGAGATGATTGCGCAGTACGAGAAGCTGCTCGGCTAGCCTAGTATCGACGCATTTTGCGTACTGCCCGTAGCCGGTTTTTCATTTAGAACATATATTGGTGGATTGTGATGCCGTAAGTGAGCCGATAAAGCGGCAGCGGCGGTGACAAGGACTTTCATGAGCAGCGCCGCAAACACTTCGCGGTATTCATCGACATACGAATTCCGATCGCCCACAATTCGGCCCAATGGCGCGCTGATTACAGCCGGCCATCGACATCCCGCGCCGGCAGCACGTACTTGATGTCGAACAGCACGTGGTTGCGCCGGCACAGCTTCCGCACCGCTGCCGCTCCCATCGCCTTGAATTCCCGGTGCGCGACCGTAATGATCGCAGCATCGTAGCGACCGTTGCGCAACTTCCGCACCGGTTTGATTCCGTATTCGTGGTGTGCTTCCGCAGCATTAATCCACGGATCATAGACATCCACTGCCGCGCCGTACTTCTCCAACTCACGTATGACGTCAACTACTTTCGAATTGCGGATATCTGGGCAATTCTCCTTAAAGGTCAGACCCAGGACCAGCACACGTGCGCGGCTGACATGAATGCGTTTGCCGGTCATGAGCCGCACAACTTCATTTGCCACGTACAACCCCATGTTGTCGTTGAGCCGTCGTCCGGCCAGAATCATTTCCGGGTGATAGCCGATCTCGGTGGCCTTGTAGGTCAGATAATACGGATCAACTCCAATGCAATGACCGCCGACCAGACCTGGCCGAAATGGCAGAAAGTTCCACTTCGTGCCGGCGGCCTGTAGGACCTCCTCGGTATCTATTCCGAGCCGCTTGAAAATAAGGGCGAGTTCGTTGATCAGCGCGATGTTGACGTCGCGTTGCGTATTCTCTATGACCTTCGCGGCCTCGGCCACGCGAATGCTACTCACCTTGTGCGTGCCGGCGCGCACGATCGAACCGTAGAGCTGATCGACGAAAGTCGCCGTCGCCGGGGTAGAGCCGGAGGTGATCTTGCGGATCGTGCTCAGTCGGTGTTCCTTGTCACCGGGATTGATGCGCTCCGGGCTGTAGCCGGCATAGAAATCACGATTGAATTTCAGGCCCGATACACGCTCTAGAATCGGTACGCAAACTTCTTCTGTGCAGCCGGGATAGACCGTTGACTCGTAGATCACGAGATCGCCCTTTTTGAGTACCGCTCCGATCGATTCGCTGGCACGAATCAGCGGCGTCAGTTCCGGCCGTTTGTGTCGGTCGATCGGCGTCGGCACCGTCACGACCATGACACCGCAGCGCTTGAGATCCTGCAAGCGCGTCGTAAATTGGAGCCGCGATGCTGAACGAATCTCCTTCGCACTCGCCTCGCGAGTCGAATCGCGGCCTGCCTTCAGGGCGCGAATGCGTTCGGGCTTGACGTCAAAGCCGACGGTGTCGAAGTGCTTCCCGAATTCCACGGCCAGAGGCAGGCCGACGTAGCCGAGACCTACGATGCCGACGCGACACTCGTGCAAATTAAACATTTACCACCTCTGCATTTCCAAGGGCCGCGGCGCTGCATGCTGTTCAGCTTTTGGGCTAGCGTGCTCGCCGTTCGGCGGTAGCTGCCCTAGTCCGGGCGTGCGCAGCTCAGCTGCACTCAATGCTCGTCACTCAGAACATCCGTGAAGGCCGCTGTTGCGGTCGATGCCCGATCGTCAGGAACGCGCTACGCGATGGCGGATTTGAACTTTGCGCATCTTGCTGTAAGTTGACATGCTGACAAAGTTTGCGCCGATTGTTCGGCGGCGTTGGCCGCTTGGCGTCAACGGGCACCTCTGCCCAGCACAATGACCTCGACAGTCTGCAGCAGAATGAGCAGGTCGAAAATCAACCCATGATGCTTCACATAATAGAGATCGTATTGGAGTTTTTCCAAAGCATCCCGTTCGGAGCACCCATACGGGTAGCACAATTGCGCCCAGCCAGTGATGCCAGGCTTCACGGCGTGCCGCCTTTCGTAATAGGGAATCGACTGCGCCAACTGCGCGACGAACTCGGGCCGTTCTGGTCGCGGGCCCACAAAACTCATCTGCCCTCTGAAGACGTTGATCAGCTGTGGCAATTCATCAATGCGAGCCTTGCGGATTAGCCAGCCGACCTTGGTTACACGCTTATCATTAATGCTCGCCCAGCGCGCGCATCCATCGCACTCGGCGTCCATCCGCATGCTGCGAAATTTGCAGACTTGGATTGTCCGGCCCAGATAACCAACCCGGGCCTGATAGTAGAACACTGGGGCGCGGAATCCGTCCTCGAGCTTGATGGCGAGCGCTGTCAGCAACATCACGGGTGAGGCTAAGCAAAGAAATACGCCGCTGGCAATATAGTCGAAAAGACGCTCCACGCTGCGCCGCAAGGCATCGTTGCGACAACCACCCCCAAAAATAAGCCAGCTGGGGCTTAGAATTGACAGGTGGACCCGGCCGGTCTCCCGCTCAAGAAAGCTTGCGAGATCGACAATCTCAATGCCAGCGAAGCGGCACTCCAATAGTGCGCGTAGCGGGAAGCTGCGACGCCGATCTTCCACGGCAACTACTACTTCGCCAATTCGCTGCGCGATGGCATAGCCTCGCATCGACTCGCCCACCTGCACAACGCGCTCTACTGGCACCTGAAGATCTTCGCCCTCCACCGGCACGAACCCGACCAGCTTGAACCCGCGCCGATCGGCGCGGCGTCGGAGTTTCAAGATCAGCGCTGCATTGTGTCCACCGCCGAGCACCAGGACTCTGCGCCGGAACGGGCTCCTATCGATCGCACCACGCGCCGCAATTCGCACCAGCACCAGGAATAACCAGGACACTACGGCAGCGATTGCAATTTCGCTAACTGGAACTCTGAGCCCAGACCACAATGCGAGCGCCAGCGCCGTAGCCATGCCACCGGCGAGCACACTGATGCTGATGCGCAGGACGATCCCCGCTGTGCGATCGCGCAGCCGGTGGTTGAATAGACCCATGGACGCCATCGCAAACAGCACCAGCGCGACGAATACCCAGGATTGAGCCCACCCATGCGCGACGCCATACGGCGCACGAACCTGCCAGGCTATTCGGCTAGCGTATAGGACTGCGGCCGACTCGACTGTCCAGAGCAGCGCGAAGGTCGGATTCCAGTAGTTTCCGAGTAATTTAAGTCGCATTGTCCGCGATTGTAATTTTTTCCCTGCGTAGCCCCGGGGCTAGTGAACTGTAACCACTGAGGATCTTCCCAGTCAGCCTTACAGGTCACCAATAAGAGAAACGTCACACGCAGGAGCTACAGGCATTCGCAGCCCGACCGCAGAACGCGGTCCCTCGAAATTCAGCGCCGTCTCACAAACCGCAGGCACCGTCGCCTTGGCCGTCCCGCCGCTTCAGCATACCGCGATTGCACCGAGCCCGGCCAGCAACCCGATCAAATCGTTTATCCGAAATCGACGTTATGTTCAGTCTCCTTGCTTGCAAGGCGTACGTTTCTTTCGCTCGCGGTCAGTTACAAGGTTCACGACCATGTCGGTGCGGTTGCTTCGGGTGTCATCCAGCAAACGCAGACGCATGCATACTGTCGCTATACAGTTCCAGTGAGAACCGCGCAGCGCTCGGCGCGCCTGCCACCGCCGTGGCGAACACCAACACACGCGAGTCGCCCGGGCAGGACATCTGGCTCACTCGCAACCACAATTCGGCATCCCTCCATCTGCCCACGGTGCTGTCAACCTGTCACGTCAATCTAGTGCCCCGACTTGAGCCGACTGTGTTGACGATGGAAGATGAAAACCCACCGGTGGCGTGGGCGCGGCGGCATTAGACTTCTCAGGCTCTGGTCTTAAGGGCGCGGCTCGCGCTGGCTTGTCAGCAAAATAAAAACCATCAGCAGATTGCTCAGCAACTGCGCATTTAGCCGCAAACGGTGTGCAATGGGTGCGGCCACTTCATTGCGCGGTGCTTCGATGGCCTGCTGGATGAGCCGCGCCAGTCATGCCGCGCACGATCTGCGATGAGGAGATTGAGTGTGTGTGTGATCATCGGGAGCAGCGTTGTCGCACAGCAGGCGGTCAATGCCAGGCTGCGCACCAGAACCAATTCGGCAGCCTGGGCTGTATGTTTTTGAAGTAGGCGGGCGCCGCTTCTGTTCGCGTCTCCACGAAGTATTGAATGCGGTCGATGTGCCCGTCCTCCAGCAGGCACGCCGGACAGCGGATCGCTTGATCGTCGGTCCGAACTTCGACCTGTCCGTGCGCCGCCTCATGGGCGCCCGCCGTCCCGCGCAGAGCGAAGTGGCGCCTGCCACGATTCTGTCTGCGCTCAAGCCCGTGGACGCGGTGGTCATATCCGCCGATGACATGCCGCTAGCTCTCATCGAGACCCTGCTGCCGGATGTGCTGGTCAAGGCGCCGATGTTGTACTGCGGCGCGCCGGGCGAGCCTGATGGCACCAAGCCCGACCGTATACGGCCCGACCACACTGCCGGCGATTTCCTCGAAGCAGTGCAGACCATTCGAACACTATGACGGGCGCCCAGTTCGAGATCGAGGCGGCGCGCCTCGAGACCATCGAGATCAAGCTCGCGCATCTCGAGCGACTATTGCAGGAACTCGGTCAGACCGTCATGCGACAGCAGCGCGACATCGAGGTGCTCGCCCTGCGCCATCGCGAGCTCAAGGAGCAGCTCGAATTCATGGACGAGGTCGGCGCGGACGCCGCGGGATTCGAGAAGCCGCCGCAGTATTAGCCGCAGGTCTCACTTTTGATCCCGCCTCGTGCTCCATAATATCTTGCCCTTTTTGCGCCGCACTATTTTCGGCGCACTACTCCGGCAGTCGCAGCTCAACGACTGTCCGGCGCAACCGACAGGTTGAGATCCAGCGCCATTCCGCGTGTACTAACGAAACGGAGACGGGTCCGCCGTGGGCGTGACCGTGGGCGCGCCGCCTTCGACAACTGGAATTGGAAAGACAGGGATAAGACACATGGCCAGATCTGGTCCGTGGCAGAGATCGGTGGCTGTCGCTGCGCTGAGCACCGTCGCAATATGGCTCGGCGGCTGCGACGGGAACGACAGCGCAGCTCCGGTCGCGAGCAGTGCACTACCGTCGGGCAGTCAGCCGACCATGCCGCCGGCGGGCACCGCGAGCACCGCGGGTGCTGCGCCGGCGCTGTCCGGCTCGGCCGCCTCGAAGGTCACGGTAGGCCAGCCGTATCAGTTTCAGCCCGCCGCGAGCGATCCGGCTGGCCGCATGCTGTCATTCAGTATTCAGAACAGACCGAAGTGGGCGGCCTTCGACACCTCGACAGGTGAATTGTCGGGCACGCCGACCGCAGGCGACAGCGGTACGGATGCGAACATCGTGATCAGCGTCAACGACGGCGCGGCGAGCGCAGCCCTGGCGCCCTTTGCGATTCAGGTCACGCCAGCGAGTGCGCACGGCCTCACGCTCGCGTGGGTGGCCCCCACCGGCAACACCGACGGCGAGGCCATCCGCAATCTCGCCGGTTATCGCATCCACTACGGCACCAGCCCCACGCAGCTGAATAACACCATCGACATCAACAACGCTGGCGTACTCAGTTACACGCTCGCCAATCTGGCCTCCGGCACGTGGTATTTCGCCGTGGCGGCAGTCAATGCCGAGAACGTCGAGAGCAACCTGTCGAGCATCGGCAAATCAACCCTATGACACAGGCCATCGCCGCTGCAGGTATGCCAAGGACGTTCCGCGTTAGCCGCGCCTGGCTCCGCGCGGCGCAGATCGCGCTGTGCCTGGCCGGGCTCCAATGCGGCGCTGCATTCGCCGACAGCACCGCAAACTGCAGCATCACGCCGCCCTTACCGGCGGTTCCCGGCACCGCCAGAATTTTCGCGCGCGCGCCAGGCGCCGATGAAACGGCTGCCATTCAAGAGGCGCTAAATGGATTGCAGACCGGTGACTGGCTAGTGTTCCCGGCTGGGACATACAACATCAGCCAGTACCTGACCGTCACGACCCCGGGCGTGACGCTATATGGCAAGGGCGCCACGATTCACTCCACGAGCGCCACCGATGGCGCGCTATGGATCAAAGCCGACAACGTTGCGGTCTACGGCTTCACCCTGCAGCAGGATAGTACCAGCCGACAGAGCACACCATGGGCCGGAGGTCTCGCCGTATACGATGACCGCGGGGGCGGGCGCACCGTGGATGGCGCGGTCATTCAGGACAATACCATTGATAATTCTGCCGCCGTCGGCATCTTCGTCCTACGCGCCGAGAATTTTACGGTCGCTGGCAATGTGGTCTGGCGCAGCTGGGCCGACGGCATTCATATGACCGGCGGAGCATTCAATGGTCGCGTGATCAACAATGCGGTCTCTCAGACTGGTGATGATATGATTTCAGTGGTCTCGTATGCGGCCGGTTCCACTCCAGCGCCAGCCGCCTCCAGCTATTCCGATTGGCCCGCGGTGCAGTCCAGACTGGTCCGTAATATCTACATCGCGGGCAATACGGCCTCCGATCAATATTGGGGGCGTGGCATCAGCGTCGTGGGCGGCTCGGACGTGACGATCGAGAACAACACTGTCTCGAGAACGCCCATGGCCGCAGCGGTGTACCTGACGCGCGAGACCGCGGATATGACATTCGGCGATCACGACATCCTGGTCCGCAACAATGCACTGTCGCAGATTCAGACCATGGCGCCTTCTTACCTGCCGCCCGGCGTCGACCCGGTCCTCACGGGTCACGGCGCCATCGAAGTCGGGTCGACGATGTCCGCCGATGAATATGCCAATCCCACTTGGCGTCAGGCCTTCTCGATGTCCGGTATTGCGATCCTGAACAACACCGTCGATCACGCGCGATTCGCAGGAATTCGGGTGGGTGTGGGGACGTTGGGCTCAGCCGTTGTTACGGCTTCCAGCGGCAGCAAGTTTACTCAAACCCTGCAGCCGGGTGCTGTCCAAGATGTGACTGTTCAGAGCGACGCTCTGAGCAGCGTGGACTCCTCGGGTGTAATCGACGCACACAGCGGACTGGACGGGACAACGATTTCGTGCGGCAATAACACTGTGAACGGCGTCGCATGGCAAGAGAACTGCACCTCAACGATTGCCGGATCGGCTGCCACTCCGGTGGTCAACGGCGCATCGATGCAGTGCACTGCCGCGGGTGCGCTCGTCCCTACCGTGTCGCCGACTGCACCGGCACTGCTGCCCCCAAACTGAATAGAATCGCGCCGCGCCGCTGGCCAGCCGGCCTGAGCGCGCTCGGTTCGGGGGAGCGCGGCGATTGGGGTTCGGCCCCTTTCGCGTATCCCGCGCCTGATGCATCCCCTGCGCAGAAAGTGTACGCTCGGGACCAGCCGGGCCGTATCGCAATCGTTTGGCGCTACCGCTGAGCCTACCCGCCTGACGACCGCTTTCGCATCGGACGATGCGGCCCGCAAGAACCATCTGGTTCCGGCCTGATTTTTGCTGCAGGTCCGGGGTCCGATTGCAATTTTTTCCGATTGATCCAACGGAGCTGCCCGTGACGTCCCATGCCATGGCCACCGTACGCAAATGCCTGTGCACGCTGGCCATGATCGGTCTGACCTGGACCGCAGCGCTCGCGAGCGCGGATACCGGCGCGACCGAGTACGTTC
The DNA here is from genome assembly GCA_036521075.1 of Steroidobacteraceae bacterium. Classification (GTDB taxonomy): domain Bacteria; phylum Pseudomonadota; class Gammaproteobacteria; order Steroidobacterales; family Steroidobacteraceae; genus DAIDKA01. The sequence continues at coordinate 18,597 of DATDIL010000033.1, forward strand.
TCGGCGCCGGCGACGTCGTGCACATCACGGTGTTCAACAACCCCGAACTCACCACGGACGCGCGCATTTCCGAGACCGGCGCCATCAGCTTTCCGCTCATCGGCAACGTTCCGGTCGTGGGCCTGACCATTTCCCAGGCCCAACAGGCTATCGCGAGGAAGCTCGGTGAGGGCCACTTCGTGACCAACGCCCAGGTCAACATCCTGCCCACCTTGCTGGTCGGCAGCCAGGTGACGGTGGTGGGACACGTCAACAGGCCGGGCCGCTATCCGCTCCAGACCACCAACACCCACATCTCTGATGCGCTGGCCGCCGCCGGCGGTATCGATCCTGTGGGCGCGGACACCGTCATCCTGATCCAGCATCGCGGCGGCAAGGAGATCCGCAAGTCACTGGACATGAATGACCTGTTCGTCAAGGGCTCGGAGCAGGATGAGCTCGTGCAGGGCGGTGACACGCTGTACCTGCCTCGCCAGTCGGTCTTCTATGTGTATGGGGAAGTGCGCAATCCCGGGTCTTTTCGCCTCGAGCGTCACATGACCGTCATGCAGGGACTGGCGGTCGGCGGATTCGCGAACGAGAAGGGCTCCGAGCGTCGCACGCAGATCTACCGGCAGGACGAGGATGGCAAGATGCACGAGGTGGATCTGAACCTGACCGACCGGCTCCAGCCCAATGATGTCATCTACGTGAGGACCCGCATCTTCTGACAGGGCCGGCGCGGCGCGCCGGTGCCGCGGTGACGATTCATTGGGGTATGTGCGAACTATTCCAGGAGTCACGCCTTGACAAACAAGCCATCCGCGTTGAAACGAGTTCCCGGCCGCTGCGCCTGGGCCGTCTTGCTGTTCTCGCTGTGCGCTCACGCCGCCGGCTACGCCCGCCATGCCGTGGGGGCACCGCCGCGCGTTGCGCAGGCGGGTAGCGCCGCCAGTTGCAGTGCCGAACCACCGGTCCCCGCCGTTCCCCGCACGGCGAAAATCTTCACGCGCGGTGCGAGCGCCGACGAGACAGCGGCCATACAGCAGGCGCTCAATGGGCTCAAATCCGGCGACTGGTTGGTCTTTCCGTCCGGCACCTATGTCATCAGCCGGCACCTCGACGTTCGTGCCTCGGGCGTGACGCTCTACGGTCGGGGCGCCACCCTCCATTCGAGCAACCCTAAGGACGGCGCGCTCGTGATCGAGGGCGACGGCGTAGCCGTGTATGGCTTCACGCTCGAGCAGGACAGCAGCGACCGCGAAGGCGCGCCTTGGTCGGGCGGCATTTCCGTGGACAATGATGGCAAGCCCGTGCACGGCGCAATCGTGCAGAACAACACCATCAAGAATTCCGCGGCCGCCGGCATCCTGCTGTTCAGGGCCGACCACTTCACGGTCGCGGACAACACCGTCTGGCGCAGCTGGGCGGACGGCATACACATGACGGCCGGCTCGAGCGACGGCCGCGTGATCCACAATTCCGTGTCGCAGAACGGCGATGACATGATCGCGGTCGTCTCCTACGCGGGAGCGCGTAAGGCCGCCGCGGCTTCGGTCCGCTACGCGGATTGGTCGCAGCTGCTGAAGAGCCAGCTCGACCGAAACATCTACATCTACGGCAATCACCTCTCGGATCAATACTGGGGGCGCGGCATCAGCGTGGTCGGCGGCAGTGACGTGACCATCGAGGACAACACCGTGTCACGGACGCCGCTGGCCGCCGCCATCTACCTGGTGCGCGAAACTTCGTGGATGACCTTCGGCGATCACAACATACTGGTGAAGAACAACACGCTCTCGCAGATCCAGACGCTCGCGCCCACCTACAAGCCACCGAACATCACCATCGTGCCCACACACATGCCGGCCATCGAGGTCGGCGCGACGCTGTTCGACGACGAGATGGGCAATGCGGCGTACAGATCCGCGCTCGATGTCTCTAACATCGCCATCATCGGCAATACGGTGCAGTCGGCACGGTTTGCCGGCATACGGATCGGCGATGGATCGCAGGGGTCGGTCGTGGCCGCGGACCCGGCCGGGAAACCGGTGACCCTCAAGTCGGCGCCCGGACCGGTCTCGAACGTGATAGTGCTCGACAACAAGCTCAGCGCAGTGGCCGGGAAGGAACTCGTTGAGGCGCACCCCGGCCTGGACCCCGCCACCATCTCCTGCAGCGGCAATACGTTTGACGGCAAACCCTGGAGCACGTGCAGCTCCACCATTCCGGGACGCCCGATGCCGGCCGCGACCGTCACGGGTGCGTCGCTTCAGTGCGCCGCCAACGGCGCCGTCGGTCGATGAGGACAGTGCTGATATGCAAGAACCTGCTGCTGCCGGCTTCCGAGACGTTCGTCAGGGATCAAGCACTGGCCCTGGTGTCCTGGAAGCCGGTGCTCGTCGGCCTTCGCCGGCTCGGGTCGGGGCTGCCATTGAACGGCCTCGAGGTCCGGGTTCTGGAGGCGGAGGAGCCACGGTTCGCCCGCCGCCTGTACCGCAAGCTGCTCGCGGAAGCCGGCCTGCCGCTTCCGGGCGCCGTCCGGCGCCTGAAGCTCGAGGCCGCCGCGCTCGTGCACGCGCATTTCGCGACGGATGCGGTGCTCTACTGGCCCATCGTTCGCCGTCTGCGGCTCCCGTTCGTGGTGACGCTGCATGGCTATGACATCAATACCTACCGCGAATTCTGGGAGCGCGGCTTCCCCGCGCTCGGTCACCGACGCTATCCAGGACGGTTGCTGGCCCTGGCGCGACAACCGCGCGTGCATTTCATCGCGGTCAGCCACGCGATCAGACAGCGCGCGGTTGACTATGGCTTACCCCCCGAGCGGATCGACGTCCACTACATCGGCATCGATCTCACGCGCTTCAGGCCCGGCGGCACGCCGGTGAGCTGGCGCGGCCCGCGCATCATCTTCGTCGGCCGCCTCGTGGAGAAGAAGGGCGGCGAGTTCCTGATCTGCGCGTTCGCGCGCGTGCGATCGAGGCTGCCTGCGGCCGAGCTCGTCATGATTGGCGACGGACCCTTGCTCCCGCGCCTGACGGCGCTCGCGAAGGAGCTGGACGTGCCGGTGACATTTACGGGCAGCGTCGATAGCGAGTCCGTGAAGCGGCACATCGATGCGGCCAGGGTGTTGTGCCTGCCCAGTATCACCGCCGCAAACGGCGACGCGGAAGGCTTGGGAATGGTCCTCCTCGAAGCGCAGGCGTGCGGCGTACCGGTTGTGACCTCTGCGCGAGGGGGGGCAACCGAAGCCATAATCGACGGGGTGACCGGCTTTGCATTTCCGGAGCGCGACATAGAGACGTTGACAGCACGACTGCATTTAATGCTCACGGACGATCGTCTGGCAGATTCAATGTCAGAAGCGGCCCTAAGATTCGTCAAGGAGAATTTTGACATTCGGCACTGCACCAGCGCTTTAGAGAGACTTTATGATGCCTGCGTTGACGAACGGTGACTGAGCCGAGACGACATTGAGGTCAAATCTTTCCGTGCCGCCAGTTAGCGTAATCATCCCGGCCTACAATGCCGCAGCCTTTCTGCATCGCGCGGTCCATTCGGCGCTCAAACAGAGCATTCCAGTATTGGAAGTCTTGATCGTCGATGACGCTTCGACAGATGACACCGTCGCGATCGCTGATGCGCTGAGCCTCAACGACAGTAGAATTCGCCTGCTGACTTTGTCCGAGAATTCGGGTCCTTCGGTGGCCAGAAATGCCGGCTTGGAGGCGGCCAAGGGCCAATGGGTCGCCATATTGGACGCGGACGACGCATACCTCCCGGAACGACTGGAATGGATGCTGCAAACGGCAATTGAAAGCGACGCAGATATCGTGGTCGACAACATTCGCTATTACGACCCCTCGACGGACTC
>DATDIL010000034.1:0-2040 GCA_036521075.1 Steroidobacteraceae bacterium
GCATCGTTCGCATCAGGGGTCAAGGCGAACTTCGGCACCATGACCAAGCCGCTGCATGTCGGACACTGCTCACGCAACGGAATGCTGGCAGCGCTGCTTGCCGCGGACGGGTTCACCGCCAACGCGGGCGCGCTGGAGCACAGGCAGGGCTTCCTGCACGTGTTCAACGGCGAGGGCAATTTCGACGCGACGCCGATCCTGGGCGGATGGGGTCAACCGTGGGACATCGTACGGCCTGGTGTGGCGATCAAGCAGTATCCGTGCTGCGGCAGCACGCATCCGGCGGTGGACGCGATGCTGTCGCTGGTGCGCGAGCATGGGCTGACGCCGGCGATGGTGGAACGCGTCGACTCATGGACGCATCCGCGGCGGCTGGCACACACCAACCGGCCGGACCCGCAGAGCGAGCTGGATGCCAAGTTCAGCGTGCAGTACTGCCTGGCGCGCGCACTGCTGGATCGTCGCGTGGCGCTGGAGCATTTCGAGGGCGACAGCTTCCGCGATCCCGCGATCCGCATGCTGCTGCCGTGTATCCACGCCGCGCCGCATCCCAAAATGTCGATGGCGAGCACCGAGCATTTCGGCGCGGAGGTGCGCGCGACACTGAAGGATGGGCGGGTGCTGACGGCAAAGGTGGCGCGGCCGCTCGGGCGTGGGCCGGAGCATCCACTGCCGACGGAGCTGCTGGAGGCGAAGTTCCTGAACTGTGCGACGCGCGCGATGTCGAAGCAGGCGTCGGAGACGCTGCTGGCGACGCTGCGCAGTTTGGATGAAGTGGACGATGTGCGCGCGGTGATGGCAGCGATGACGCCGGCGACTGCGATGGCCGCGGATTGATCGGCCGCACTTCACCGCCGCGGCGTGGCTGGTTTGGCAATGACGGCGCTACTCGAGCAGCGCCTCACATTCGATTTCCACGAGGAAATCCGGATGTGGCAGCCCGGCGACGATAACGGTGGTCCGGGCAGGAAACCGTCCCTCTGGAAAGTACGTCGAGTAGATACGATTCATCTCCGGAAAATCACCGGACCGTATCAGCAGCACATTCGTTCTCACCACACGATCCCAGCCGGCGCCAGAAGCTTTGAGAACGGCCGTCATGTTGTCCATGACCTGCTTCATTTGAATCGGGAAGTCGCCGACCGCGAGTTTGCCGTTGCCGTCGAAAGCGGGGGTGCCGGAAACGAAAACCAGCTTCCCAACTTTCACTGCCGGTGAAACCGGAATGCCTCGAACTGGCTTTCCGATATACTCCAGCGGTTCCGCGCTCACCTGACCAGCAGGCAACAGCGGGACCGCCATGAGCAATACGTTACGGACCAGCCGTTTCGTGCGCTTCATCCTTTACACCCGTCCCGACACCCGCCGCCCGATCTCCAGCGCAGCGAATGACGGCACCGGGCCGGGCATCAGCCAGCGGAAGCCCTGCTCGATCAGGCTTTCCACGTTCTTCGCGTCCACGTGGGGATGGCCGCACGGCACGTTGTATTGCTTGCAGATCGCCAGCACCTCGTTGATTGCCGAAGCTACCGTCGGGTGTTCGTATTGCCGCGGATAGCCGAGGTCCTGCGAGAGATCGCCCTCACCGATCAGCACGACGCCGATGCCGGGAACCTGCTCCAGCATCTTCGGCAGATTGGCGATCGCGCGCTTCTCCTCGCACATGATGACCACCAGGACCTCGCCCTGCGGGTTCAGCGGCCACGTGTCGGCGCGCGGGTAGTATTCCTGATCGGTCAGGCCCCAGTAGCGCGCGGCGGTGCGCGGCGCGTCGCCGCGCTGGCCCGGCGGATCGTAGTACTTGGCCTCGCGCGGGCGCGGATAGCGGCAGGCCTGCACAGCGTTGCGCGCGTCCTCTACCGTGGATACATGGGGCCATACGATACCATAGACGCCGATGTCCAGAACCTGCTTGGCGATCCACTGGCTGTTCTCGCCGCCGTTCGGTGGGATGCGCACGAACGGGGTGACCGCCGGCGCGATGCTGCCCGAGGTGGCGATCTGCCGGCGGTTCAGCATGTATTGCAGGCAGTCGCGCAG
>DATDIL010000035.1:0-89839 GCA_036521075.1 Steroidobacteraceae bacterium
CGCGACGTCGTGGCCATCGATGCGACGAACGGGGAAACGCTGTGGATGTACCGGCTGGATGAAGGGGAGCGCGGTGCGCTCGCGCCGCGCCGCAATTCCGGTCGCGGCGTTGCCTACTGGCGCAGCAGCCGCCACGGCGAAGGCAGCCGCATTTTCACCATCACGCCCGGCTTTCAGCTCATCGCCCTGGATGCCCTGTCCGGCGTGCCGGTCGCGTCGTTCGGCAAGGCGGGCATCGTCGACCTGAAGGAGGGCTTGCCGCGCGTTGCCGCGGTGCCGAAAACCCCTCCCGGCTCCAGTTCCCCGCCGGTGATCGTCGGCGATGTGGTCGTGGCCGGAGTCTCGTTCTCCGCCGGCGGTGCGCCACCGTCGAAGATTGCCGTGCCGGGATGGATCCGCGGCTACGATGCCCGCACGGGCGCGCTGCTTTGGGCCTTTCACACCGTTCCGCAGCCGGGTGAATTCGGCTCTGAGACCTGGGACGATGACAGCGCCTCCTACACCGGCAATACCGCGGTGTGGGCGCCGTTCTCAGCGGACCTCGCGCGCGGCCTCGTGTACCTGCCGGTCGAGGCGCCGACCGCCGACTTCTACGGCGGCCACCGCACCGGGAACAATCTTTTCTCGGATGCCCTCGTCTGCATCGATGCGAAGACCGGCAAGCGCATCTGGCATTACCAGATCGTCCATCACGATATCTGGGATTACGATCTGCCGGCCGCACCGGTGCTGGTGGACATCACCGTAAAGAACAAGAAGATTCCGGCGGTCGTCCAGGTCACCAAGATGGGCCTGATCTTCGTGTTCGACCGGGTCACCGGCAAGCCGGTGTGGCCGATTGAAGAGCGTCCCGTGCCGCAGACCGACGTGCCGGGCGAGAAAACTTCGCGCACCCAGCCCTTTCCCACGCGACCCGCACCCTATGAGCCCCAGGGCCTGCGGCGCGAGGATCTCATCGACTTCACGCCCGACCTTAGAGCGCAGGCCGAGGCCATCGTCAAAGACTATCGGTTTGGGCCGGCGTACATGCCGCCCTCGGTCGTCGTCGACGGCGGGAATCTGGGCACGCTGCTGCGGCCGTGTCTGTCCGGAGGCGCGAACTGGCAGGGAGCCGCGGTCGATCCTCAGACGGGGATCTTCTACGTCAGTTCGATCTCATCGGTGTGCCCGATCGGACTGCACGCGGATCCGAAAATCTCCGACGAGCGCTACGTCGGGGTCTACGGCGAAGGCTTCCCCCATGGCTCCCTGGGCGGACCCGATGGCCTGCCGTTGATCAAACCGCCCTGGGGGCGGATCACCGCCATCGATCTGAACTCGGGCGATCACCTGTGGGTAATACCGAACAGCGCGACCCCGGACTGGGCGACGAACAACCCGGCACTGGCGGGCATCAAACTGCCGCGGACGGGGTCTTTCGATCAGGTGGGGATGCTCGTGACCAAGAGCCTGCTGTTTGCCGGTGAAGGCAGCGGGCTGTATCGTGCCGGCGGCGGCGGCAACAAGTTCTACGCCTATGACAAGGCCACCGGTGCCATGATCAGCCAGATGACCCTGCCGGCCAATCAGTCAGGCGTACCGATGACCTACGCCGTGTATGGGCGGCAGTACATCGTCGTTGCCATTGGTGCGAAAGACCATCCCGGCGAACTCGTTGCCCTGACACTGCCCTGACGTGTTACCCGGTCGGCTCATCGTGACGATGCCATACCCCCCGCTCCGGGCATGCCGGTCGCCGTGGCCATGGCGCCATGCGCCTGGACACTGTCGAGGAAATTCTGGGTATTCTCCTGGCTGGCCTTCAACTGCTGCGCCGTATAGCAGATCTTGGTGCGCGTGACACGCGAGCCGGTGTCCACGTCGTTGCGACAGTAACGCTCCACGCCGTCCTGCGTCACCACGCGCTGATAGCCGTAGGGAATGTCGACTTTCCCCGTCGGCGGCGCCGGCGCCGGAGTTTCGGTTGCACACGCAGCCAGCGCCGCGGCACTCGCAATGATGAAGAACGGGTTGATGCGTCGCATGCGAACTGCCGGTAGCTTTACCCGGGTCGGATCGGCTAATGCCCCGCCCCGGGCGTGCCAGTCGCCGTGGCCATGGAGCCATGTCCCTGCACAGCGTCGATGAACTGCTGGCTATTTTGCTGGATCCGCTGCAGCTCGTCCGCCGTGTAGCATTTTTCTCCTTCATGCTCGGTGCGCGAGCCCGTCACCAAATCATTTCTGCAGAACATCTCCCCCCGGCCTTCGATCACCTTGCGCTGATAGCCGTAGGTGTTCAACCCCGGGTGCGCCGTAGCCGGTACGAGCGCAAGCTCATGACTCGCCGGTGCAGGCGCCGGCGCCTGGGTTGCACAGGCAACAAGTGCCGCCGCACCCGCGAGAATGAAGAAACTGTTGACCTGTCTCATGACGAACTCCCATGTGCGTGATTCGTGCCACGCCAATAGTAGCGCACCATCGAGAGTAAGCGCCCCCGCGCCAGCAATTGGCGCGTACCCGGCGCCTGATGAACTATTGTTAACCTATCCGACGCCAGCGCCCAGCCTCAGCGTCGGCCGCGATCGAGTAACCGGAAGGGATACAAGCCCCTCACTGCTACTATCCGGCATGGCCTTGGCTTGAGTCGCGCCCATGCCGCACCGAAATTCGCCCAATTTCTTCGCCGGACCCTATATCGACCGACGCTCCGAAGTGCGCGAGGACGCGGCTGCCCTGGAGGCGATCGGCGCCGACCGGACGACCCGCTATGTCTTGTCGGTGGGCGGACAGCACCTGCTGCACGCCGCCGAAGCAACGAGCTTCGCCCGGATTGCCTTTCTTGGCGGTGAACACCCCATTGTCCGGGACGCCGACGAAGCATCCCGGGTCCTGCTGGGCCAGTTTCAGGACGCCTGGTGCATCCTGATCGATCTGCCCGCCGGCTCGCCCGTCCTCCTGCCGGCGGCGACCGAGCTTGCCGAGTTGCGGCCGCTGGCCGCCATCCTGCCGGCTCCCGAATCGGCCCTGCTCGCGTATGCCCGAGGCATCTCCCTGTGGCGGGCCCGGCAGCGTTTCTGCGGCGTGTGCGGACAGCCAACGCGGCCGATGCGCGGCGGCCATGTGTTGCGCTGCACACATCCCCAGACACCGCATGACTTTTTCCCGCGGCTCGACCCCGCGATCATTGTTCTGGTGACCGACGAGGATCGGGCATTGCTCGGTCGGCAGGCCAGCTGGCCGGCTGGGCGCTACTCGACCATCGCCGGTTTCGTCGAACCCGGCGAGAGCCTCGAAGATGCGGTGGTACGCGAAGTTCGCGAGGAGACCGGCGTCGATGTGGATGAGGTTCACTACCACTCTTCCCAGCCCTGGCCGTTTCCTGCCTCACTGATGCTGGGCTTCCGGGCCACGGCCGGCGCGCAACGCGAAATCCAGCGCGGCAGCGAACTTGCGGACGTGCAATGGTTCGGGCGCGCCGACCTGTTGGCCGGAAAAATCCTGCTGCCACCACCGCAAGCCATAGCCCGACGGCTGATCGGCGCCTGGCTCGAAGAGCTTTAGGCCTAAAAAATGTGTCTTCTGGTGCTGGCCTGGCAAGCTCATCCGCGCTATCGGCTGATCGTCGCCGCGAACCGCGATGAGTTCCATGCGCGGCCCACGGCGCCCATGGCGCTGTGGCAGGATGCGCCCCGGATCCTTGCCGGCCGCGACCTGTCGGCCCAGGGCACGTGGCTGGCGCTGGATCGCGAACGCCGCTTCGGCATCGTCACCAACTTTCGCGACGTGCAGCCGGCTCGCCCCGACGCGCCCAGCCGCGGCGGCCTGATCCCCGACTGGCTGGCACAGCGGTCGAATCCCGCGATGTTTCTCGGGCAGCGGGAACCGGACGCACCGCGGTATGCCGGCTTCAATCTGCTGCTCAATGATGCGAACAGCCTCTGGTACGCCTCGAATCGCGCGCCGCGCTTTGCGCGCGCCCTTGCGCCCGGGATCTATGGCCTGAGCAACCTACTGCTTGATACGCCCTGGCCAAAGCTCACCCGCGTGCGCGCGACATTCACCGGCTGGCTGTCGGAGCAGATCGCCGCTACGTTCGCACGCCACGCAGCCCCCGGGACTGAGGCCTGCGAACGACTGTTCGGCATGCTTGCCGACCGCAGGCGCAGCCGGCCGGCTACGCCTGATGAGGCCTACCCCCTGGCGCCGGAATGGGCGGAAATTCTCTCTGCACCCTTCGTCGTGCATCCCGTGTTCGGCACCCGGTGTTCGACGCTGGCGATGATCGGTTACGACGGTTGTGCGTACCTGGAGGAACGGCGCTTCGATACCGACGGCACGATGAGCGGGCACAGCCGCTGGAGCCTCGGTCCGGGTGAGTGGCCCGCGGCAGCTGATGCGTAGCGTCTGGTTCGCGCCCTGCGTACTGCTGTGCATGTTGGTCAGCCAGCGGGCCGCAGCCGCGGTCGATCTGACCATCCGCGGCGTAAACGATCCGCTACGCAGCAATGTCCTCGCGTACCTGAGTCTCGCGCGCTACAAGGATCGTGACCTCGATGCGACCATGGTGCAGCGGCTGCGTGAACGGATCGACCGGGAAGTGCGCGAGGCATTGCGCCCCTTCGGCTACTACGCTCCCCTCATCAGCTCCGATGTGACGCGCAAGGAGCCGGGCAAGGACAAGAACAACTGGCGCGTCGAGGTGCATATCGATCCGGGCCTGCCCGTGCGGATGACGGCGGTCAGCATCCGCGTCACCGGTGAGGGCAGCAGCGACCCGCGCTTCACCCGCATCATCAAAGAGGCGGCACTGCATGTCGGGGATCAGCTCAACCACGCCGCATACGATCACATCAAGAGCGAACTGCAGGACACGGCGGGCACCTACGGCTACCTGGACGCGCGGCTCACGCGCAGCGAACTGAAAGTGGATCCGGCCAAACAGGCCGCCACCGCGGATCTGGAACTGGCAACCGGTCCGCGCTACCGGTTCGGGGCGACCACGATCGACCAGCGCGTCATCGATGTCGCACTCGTGAAGCGCTACATCCGCTATCACGAAGGGGATCCCTTTGACCTGGGCGAACTGCTGCATACGCAGTTCGCGCTCGATGACAGCCAGTATTTTGCCGCCGTGGAGGTGAAGACCGGTGAACCGGACCGCGTGAATCATCTCGTGCCCGTGAGCATCACGGCGCAGCCCGGCAAGCGCGACCGCTACCAGTTCGGCGCCGGTTATGGCACGGACACCGGGCCGCGCGGCATCTTCGTGTGGGATCGGCGCCTCGTCAATGGCAGCGGCCATCACTTCGACACGCAGCTGGAAGCCTCCGCCAAGATCCAGCAGCTGCAGTCACAGTACATCGTGCCGATCGGCGATCCCGCGCTCGAACACTTCGCCTTGGGCGCCGCCATCCAGCAAACCATTCCCGGCGACCTCAACAACAAGGACTTCTCGCTCGGTCCAAGCGTCACCCTGGTGCGGGACCGCTGGCAATACGTGTGGGCCGTGACGCCCACCTACTCGGTGACCAGCGATGGCTACACCGTGCTGCGTGACCGGCTGGTGGTGCCCAGCCTCACCATCGCCTCGGTGCCGCGCGGCTACCTCGGCGAAGCCCTGTTCGAACGCGGTCTGCAGGTCGAGATCCGCGGTGCGGCCCAGCCGCTTGGCTCCAGCGTGAGCTTCCTGCAGCTGCATGCCACGGATGAGCGCGTATTCCCGATTGCCAGCGGCTGGCACCTGCTGCTACGTGGGGAACTTGGCACCACACTGGTCTCGCACGTAGCGCAACTGCCCGGATCATTCCGCTTCTTCGCCGGCGGCGATGAAAGCGTGCGCGGCTTCGGTTATGACGATCTGTCACCGATCGTGACCTACCGCAATGCCAACGGCACCTTTACCGATGTCAAAGTCGGCGGCCGCGACGTCATCACCGGCAGCGCCGAGGTCATTCGCGACCTGCCGCGCAACCTCGGCGTGTCCGTATTCTCGGACTTCGGCAATGCCTTCGACACGTTTGGTCACTCACCAAATCCAGCGTACCCTCATTTCATGGAGTACTCAGTCGGAGTGGGCTTGCGCTGGCGTTTGCCGGTCCTGACGTTCGGCGTCGACGTGGCCGAACCGATTTCCCGGCCCGGGGCGGGACCGCGTTTCGACATCAACTTCTCACCGAAGCTGTAGATGCGCGCGTGGCTAATCGGGCTGCTCGCCGGCCTCATCGTCACGGCGCTGGCAGCACCCGTGGCGTTGTCCTGGTTCGTGCTCTACACCGAGCCCGGCGTGAATCTGCTGGTGCGCCACCTGCCCCGGCGCATCGCCCACGCCGAAGTGCAGCTGCACGGGGTCCGGGGCAGCGTCGCGCATGGGCTGCATATCGATCAGCTGCTGATCCATCATCGCCGCGTCAACTTGACTTTCGATGACATCAACCTGACGCTGGATCTGGCGCCGGCGCTGCTGCAGACCCTGCATGCCCGCAAGCTCGACATCGGCAACCTGCGCATCGAGGTCATCCGGCGTACCGGGCCGTACGTGCCGACGCCGCTGCACTTCCTGCCGCGCTGGCTGAATGTCCGCATCGATGCACTGCATATCGCGCGCGGCACGCTGGTGCTGCCCAGTGGCAGACAGCTCGAAGCCGCGGAGCTGCGCACGCATGGTGTCGTGCGACCGCGCACGGCGCGCTATTTCGACGCGGTGATGCGTTCCGGTGCGATCGCGTACACCTCGCGCCAGGGCCTGCTGCGGGCCGCGATGACGCTCGGCGTCAGCGCCGACCTCGAGGTCAACTACGACGCGCCCCGCGCCGTTGCCTGGCGGGTGCGGATGCACGGCGACGGGGATCTGAAATCGCTGCCCTTCAGCGCGCAGATCGCGGCGCCCTTCCAAGGCACCTTCAACGGCCGAGGAGTTGATCTGACCACCGCGTGGCACTTCGAGGGGCAAGCCGATGTGACCCACATGGCCCTCGATACCTGGGGTGGCAGTCCCCGCATCGGCAACGCCCATGGTCAGCTCGCCGTGCACCTGGACGAGCACGGCTTCACGGCCGCCGGGCCGGTCGTTCCCGAGGTCCTCGATGCCGGCGTCTTCGACGCACGGGTGCGCGGTGTCTATGCCCATCGCATCATCACCCTGCACGAGGTCACGGCCACGCATCGGGCCTCGGGCATGCATCTCGCGGCGGCCGGCACGGTGGGCATCGAGCCGGACGGTCCACGCCTGGACTTAAGTGGCGCATGGTCGCATCTGGCCTGGCCCCTGGCGCACACCCCCTTGCTGCACAGTGATGCCGGTCAATTTGCGATTACGGGAACATGGCCGTATTCCTTCCACGCTCACGCGGACCTGGCTGTCGCCCGAGTGCCTGCGCTGGCCGTCGCGGTCGACGCGGCGCTGTATCGCGAACACATCCGGATCAGGACGGCCACCGTGACGGGCCGCGCCGTGCCGCTCGGCACTGTGACCTTCGCCGGCGAAGTTCACTGGTTGCCCCATCCCAGCTGGTCGGCCACCGGTACCGCCAGCGACATCAACCCCGCCGCCTTTGCCAGCATCGCGGCCGGTCGACTGACTTTTGGATTTGCGGCGACCGGCGCCGGTTTGCGCGCCACCGACCCCTTCAGCGTGCAGGTGCAGAACCTCAGCGGCGTCATGCACAAGCTGCCGGCGCGCGCTTCGGGCCGCCTGGCGCACGCCGCGGGCGTGTGGCAACTCGACGGGATTCACGCGCAGCTGGCCGGAACCACTCTCACCCTCGACGGCACGCTCAGTGACCGCGTCGACCTGAAGTTTGATGTCCGCTCGCCGGATCTGGCGCTGGTACTGCCGGGCCTCAATGGCCACATCAGCGGCAACGGCGAGCTGCATGGGGCCTGGCGCGACCCTGCCGTACAGGCCACGGTAAGTGCCGGCGCACTGCGGTTCCAGCAAGTCGCACTGGATGACATCGCCGCCCGCCTGGACTTCGATCCGCAGCGCACGGGGCCTTCACATGTCGATCTGCACGCCCGGGGCCTGACGCTCGGCACGCGGACCATCGATGACCTGCGCTTGAAACTTGACGGCGCGGAGCGCAGTCACGACCTCGATCTGCATGTCGCGGCACGTGATTTCAGCCTCAAGGCCCATGGCAACGCTGTCTTCAACAATGGTGCGTGGCAGGCGATGCTGCGCCAGATGAGCGTGGTCGGCAGTGATGCGCTCAACCTGACCCTTGAAGCACCCGCGGCGGTGAGCCTGTCCGCCGCGCAGGTCCACGTGGACAACCTGTGTCTGAAGGGTTCGCCGGCGCATCTGTGCGCGGGGGGTGACTGGACGCCGGCGAAATGGTCACTGCAGGCTTCGGCCACCGAGTTGCCCATGCAGACGCTGACGGCGGGCCAGTCGGGCAATGTGGACTACCGCGGCGTCATCGGCATGTCCCTGAAGCTCTTCGGCAGCGGCCTAGGTCCGGCGCAGGGAACACTCACCGCCCGGCTCGCCGGCGCGCAATTGCGCCACCGGCTCGCCGGCGGCAAGATCGAGATCACCACTTTCGGAGATGGGGATGTGCAGGTCACCGCGACGCCGGCGAATGTCACGGCGCAGCTGAGCATGGACGCGGGGCCCCAGGGTTCGATCAAAGGCCAGCTGGTGGCGACGCGCGACGGGCACGCCTGGCGCGAGCTGCCCCTCAACGGCTCCATCGCGCTGCAGAGCGCGCAGCTTGATTTCGTGCCGCTATATGTGCCGCAGATCGATCGGGCCGCCGGCCGGCTCCTCGCCAATTTGAACATTGCCGGTACGATCGCAACGCCGTTGCTCAGCGGCTCGCTGTCACTGGCCGACGGGGAGCTTGACCTTTATCAGATCAACATGGCGATGCGCCAGGCAGAATTCAAAGCCACGTTGCAGAGCAATCGGCTCGACTTCGACGGCGGGGCGCAGTTCGGCGCAGGGCATGCGACCGTGCGCGGTGGCCTGGAATGGCGCGAAGGAGTGCCCCATGGCGAACTGACGTTGAGCGGCGCGCAACTGCGTGTCGCCGATGTCCCGGAGGCGCAGATCGATGCCTCGCCGAACCTGACCTTCCATATCGACGGCACGCAAATCGGCGTCACCGGCGAGGTCAGGATTCCGCGCGCGCGCATTGCGCCGGCGGATCTGCGGCACGCGGTGCTGGCCTCCTCCGATGAGGTGATCATCAGCAGCACCAATCCGGAATCAACGGACCACTACGATGTCACCACCGATGTGACCATGACGCTGGGCGATGACGTCACCGTCGAAGGCCTCGGCCTGAAGGCGCGACTGAGCGGCAAGATCACCGAACACGCCGCGAGCAACGACCAGGTCACGCATGCCTCGGGTGAATTGAATGTCGCGACCGGTGACTACACCGCCTTTGGCCGCAAGCTGCAGATCGAACACGGCCGCCTGATCTTCAGCGGCGGACCGATCGGTGATCCGGGCGTCGATGTGCGCGCGGTCAAACACTTCGATGATCCGGAGGCGGGGGCGACCCTCGCCGGGATCAACGTCCGTGGCACGTTACGCCAGCCGCAGCTGTCGTTCTTCTCCGAGCCATCCCTGCCGCAGCAGCAGATCGTCGCGCTGCTGCTGGCCGGCGGTGGACTGGTCGGCAATCAGAGCGCCGGCGTCGCCGGTACCAACGCCACGCGCGGAGCCACCAACAACGAACTGCTGGGACAGGGTGCCGCCATCCTCGGCCAGCAGCTCGGCTCGCATATCGGGATCACGGATGTGGGCGTCGAATCGAACTTCTATAACGAGACTTCGCTGGTACTCGGTCGCTACCTGTCGCCGCGGTTGTACGTGAGCTACGGATTGGGGCTGACCGAAACGCTGAATACCGTGAAGCTGCGCTATACATTAGGCGATCATTGGACGATCCGTACCGAAGCCGGGCAGATCGGCGGTGCGGACCTGGTCTACACGCTGGATAAGTAGCGCCACACGAACCCATCGCGATACTGTGTCCACCATGGAGGTTCCTGTTCATGAAATCGACCCTCTTCGTTGCCTTGCGCGTGACGCTCCTGGCTTGCGCGGCGTTCAGCACCGCTGCGTTCGCGCAGTCGGTCAAATTCGAAACCATCCGGGCCGGGACCTATCACGCCGATCCTTATCACACCCAGGTGGTGTTCTCCATCCTGCATTTCGGCTTCACCGACTTCTCGGGGATTTTCGCCGGGGCCTCTGGAACGTTGCAGCTCAATCCGACGCAGCTCGGGGACTCGAAACTCGACATGTCCATCGGCCTGGAGTCCCTCACCACGACAGTGTCCGTGCTTACACGGGAACTGAAGGGCGCGCAGTGGTTCGATGTCGCGAAGTTCCCGGCCGCGACTTTCGTGTCGCGGAAAATCGTGCGCACCGGTAGTGCATCAGCCCAGGTCACCGGCGATCTGACTTTGCATGGCATCACGAAGTCCGAAGTGTTCGCGGTGCGACTTGTCGGCGCCGGCACCAACCCGTTGTCGAAGGTGTACACCGTCGGCTTCGAAGCTTCCGGCAAGATCCGGCGCGGCGACTTCGGTGTAAGGACCGATCTGCCCGCAGTAGGCGATGACGTCACGCTGCGCATCGCCGGCGCCTTCGAAGCAAGGCCATAAATCGATGCGCTGGATGGCAGGCTCTGGCTGGCTGCTGCGCGCGGGGTGCATCGCGGCCGCCGCCTGCTGCGTGGGCGCCGCCGGCGGCCAATCCCTGTTCGATCGCGGTCCGGTGGGCTTCACTGCCGCACAGGCTGCGCGCGGCCAAACCGTCTACGTGGAAAGTTGCGCCCGTTGCCACGGGCCGCATCTGAACGACGGTCAGTTCGGGCCGCCCGTGACAGGACCCGCCTTCAAGGCGCGCTGGCACGATCAGTTGCCGGAAGTACTGTGGTCGGCGCTCGTGAAGCGCATGCCGCCTGCCAGTCCAGGCAGTCTCGACGGCCGGACCTATACGGACGTCGCCGCCTACCTGCTGCAGGAGAACGGCGGAAAAGCGGGCGCTGCGCAGCTCGTCCTGAAGGCGCCGGTGACGGGGACGGCGGCCCCGCGTACCGTCGGTGGCCCGCGCCTGGATAATGAGGACGGCACCTATCATGCCGCGCTGGCGGCGCGAAAGGCCCTGCTGGGCAAGGTCACTCCTGTAACGGATGCGATGCTGCGCGCACCTCCCGCCGGCGACTGGCTGATGTGGCGCGGCGGCTATGCGACGCTTGGCTACAGCCCGCTCGGCCAGATCAATAAGAAAACTGTGCGCGATCTTGGCATTGCCTGGACATTGGCGTTACCGCCCAGTGCCAATGAGACCGCGCCCTTGATCCACGACGGCGTGCTGTTCATCGAGAGCGGCAACATGGTGGAAGCGATCAACGCCACCGACGGTACCATTCTGTGGCAATACGTTCGCGCGTTGCCCGACGAGCTGCACAGTGGTCGCGATGCGCGCATGCGTGGATTGGCGATCTACCAGGACAATCTCTACGCACCCACCGCCGACGGCCACATCGTCGCGCTGGACCTGAAGAGTGGCGACCTGCGCTGGGATAGCGCGGTCGTGACTCCCGAACACGGATCGCGCCCCGGCCTGTTCGACGGCGCCTACTTCCATATTTCCGGCGGCCCGCTGCTCGCCCGCGGCAAGGTCATTGTCGGTGTCAGTCTGGGGATCAATACCGGCGGGGGCGACTTCATTCTGGCCCTGGACGCGCAAAGTGGCCGTGAGAGGTGGCGTTTCAGCACCATCGCGCGGCCGGGTGAGCCGGGCGGCGACAGTTGGAACGGCGCCCCGGTCAACGAGCGCTACGGTTCCGGGGTCTGGTCGATCGGCAGCTATGATCCGGACCTGAACCTGGTCTATTTCGGTACCGGCAACACTTACGACGTCGGGACGTTGCTCACGCCGCGCGCGCGCAAGAACCTGTCGAACAACGATGCGCTGTATACCGATTCGACGCTGGCGCTCGATGCCGACACCGGCAAGCTCTCCTGGTACTACCAGCACATGAACCGCGACGTGTGGGATCTGGACTGGGCATTCGAACAATCGCTGGTCACACTGCCCGTCAACGGCAATCCCACCAAGTTGCTCGTGACGGGCGGCAAGAGCGCGATCTTCGACGCCGTCAACCGCGTTGATGGCCACTATGCGTTCTCGAAGGATCTCGGCCTGCAGAATCTGGTCGTGAAGATCGATTCGAAGAGCGGAAAAAAGCTCGTCGATCCTGCCCTCGAGCCGCAGGCAGGCCGCACCGACCTGGTCTGCCCCACGGCAACCGGCGCGCGCAGCTGGCCGACGACGGCGATTGACCCCACTTCCGGATATCTCTATGTGCCGCTGGTCGCTAATGACTGCATGGACTACAGCTGGGTCGAGCGCGACGCCGCCACGGTCGCGAGCGGTGGCCAGGACATGCGCCTGCGGGCGCGCCCGAAGCCGGGAAACGACGGTAATTTCGGTCGCGTCGATGCAATTGATCTCAAGAGCGGCCGAGTCGTCTGGTCGAAGCGGCAACGCGCGCCTGTCGCAAGCTCCTTATTGGCCAGCGCCGGCGGTCTGGTCTTCAGCGGTGCGCGCGATCGACACCTGCGAGCCTATGACGCCGCGACCGGCAAGGTGCTGTGGCAGGTCATCTTGAACGCATCGCCCAGTTCCTCGCCGGCAACCTACAGCGTCGATGGCATCCAATACCTGGTCGTCGTCGCCGGCGGCGGCGGCGCCTTCGACTCCGGCACCCGCAGCCTCACGCCGGAAATAATCGATCCCCCCGCGGGTACCACGTTGTGGGTGTTCCGGCTGCGCCCTTGACCCTTATGCATTTATATGCATAATACGCGCAACTTTATGCAGAAGGCCGGCCCGTGCTTTCCGATACCCAGCAATTTGACCGTCGCAATGCCATCGTGCGCCTCCTGCGCAATGGCCTGGTGCATAAGCAGGGCGACCTGGTGCATATGCTGCAGCGCGACGGCTATGCGGTGACACAGTCTTCGATCAGCCGCGACCTGCGCGATCTCGGCGTGCTGAAGGCGGGCGGTCGCTATGTCATGCCGCCGGATGAGATCACGCGCGCCAATGGCGATTTCGACGCCCTGGCACAGTTCGTGCGCCAGATTCTCCCCGCCGGGACCTGCCTGACGGTGGTCAAGACCACGATCGGCGCAGCCGGCAGCGTTGCGGTGGCCATCGACAAGGCCGAGTGGCCCGAAGTCGTGGGCACCATTTCCGGCGACGACACCATATTCGTCGCCACCCACGGTGAGCCGGCCCAAGTGCAGCTCATCGCGCGCCTCCGCTCGAACTTCAGAGTTTAGAAAACATGCCCAATTCTGTTTCCAAGGGTGCCGAGCCCATTGTTCTTGCCTATTCAGGTGGCCTCGATACCTCCTTCCTGGTGCCGTGGGTGGCCGAAAACACGGGCCGACCGGTCATCACCGTGACGGTGGATACCGGCGGCATCGATGCGGCGACGGCCGGCACGCTGGCCTCGCGCGCGCACGCACTGGGTTCGATCGAGCACCACACCATCGATGCGCGTGCCGACTATTTCGAGCAGGTGCTGCGCTTCCTGATCATGGGCAACGTGCGCCGTGGCCAGCTGTACCCGCTATGCGTGGGCGCCGAGCGCGTCATGCAGGCCCAGACCATCGCGCTCATGGCGCGCAAGCTCGGCACGAACACCATCGCCCACGGCTGCACCGCGGCCGGCAATGACCAGGTGCGCTTCGAGGTCGCACTGCGCACGCTCGCGCCGGAACTCACCGTGCTCGCACCCGTGCGCGATCACGCCTTCCAGCGCAAGGATGAACTGGCGTACCTGGAGGCGCGCAATCTTCCCGTGCCGCCTTGGGGCGCGGCCTACTCCGTGAATCGCGGCCTGTGGGGGGTCACGATCGGCGGCAAGGAAACGCTCAACTCCCACGGCAGCATTCCCGATGAGGCCTGGGTACTCTCGCGCGATGCCTTCAGCAAGCCGCAGGCGCCCGAGCGCCACACCATCAGTTTCGAGAAAGGTCGGCCCAGCGCGCTCGATGCTCGCAAGCTCGACCCCGTGGCGTTGATCGAGGAGCTGGAACTCATCGGTGCAAAGTTCGGCATCGGACGTGGCATCCATCTCGGGGATACCATCATCGGCACCAAGGGCCGTGTGGCCTTCGAGGCCCCCGCCGCGGAAACGTTGCTGACGGCACACCGCGAGCTGGAGAAGCTGGTGCTGACCGGGCGGCAGCAGCGCATCAAGGAGCTGGTCGCGAATCCCTATGGTGACCTGGTGCACGAGGGCCAGCTGCTCGACCCGGTGTGCCGTGACATCGAGGCCCTGCTGGTCTCCTCGCAGGAGCGCGTGACCGGCGATGTGCATGTGCTGATGCGGCCGGGCAACTTGTTCGTCGAGGGCGTGGACTCGCCGTTCTCCTTGCTGGCCGCCTCGCGCGGCGTGTATGGCGAGGCGGTCGGCGAATGGACGGCCACCGATGCCCTCGGGTTTTCAAAGATCGTGTCGTTGAGCGGCGTGTTCCACCGGCGCGCCGGCCAGGGCGCCTGAGCCCAGCCAGTCATTAAGGAGAGCGCCCCCGTGAGAAGCGTCGTCGTCGACAAGATCGCCTCGATCACCCAGGCCTGCGGATTGTCGCGCGAAGTGCGCATCTCGGCCGAGATTCCGGCTGAGGAAGGCGTGGTCGTGGTCGTCGAGGTGCTGACCAACAAGGCCAACTACAACACCCTCGAACTCACCAGCGGCCGGATGGCGAAGGTGGGCAAGGGCGATGTCGTCATCGGCGCCCTCGGCCATCGCAAGGCGCTGTTTGGCTATTCCGGGCACGTTCCCGAGAGCGTCAGACCGGGTGACATCATCCAGATGCTGAATATCGGCGGCGTGCTTGGGCTTTGTGACTCGGCCAACCCCGACAAGGGCAAGCCGTTTGACTGCCGCGTGCTCGGCGGCGTGCTGACTTTTCCTTACCTGGGCGAGCGCATCGGCATACCGGCGCGCGTGGGCGACCGCAAACTCGATCAGAACAGCAAGCTCGACACGGCTGGCGTGCCGGTGATTGCGCTGGCCGGCACCTGCATGGAAGCCGGCAAGACCGCCGCCGCCTGCGCCATCATCAGCCGCATGCGCCACCGCGGCCTCACCATCGACGCCTTCAAGGCCACGGGCGTATCCCTGCGTCGCGACATTCTCGCGATGGAGGATGCCGGTGCGCGCAATTCCCTCATCTTCACGGATCTGGGCATCGTGACGACCACGCGCGCCAATGGGCCGGCGCTGACCCGGACCATGCTCACGGAGCTGGCCGCCAACAAGCCCGATGTGATCGTGTTCGAGTTGGGGGACGGCCTGCTGGGCGCCTATGGCGTGGACTCGATTCTCGAATGCCCCGATATCCGCGCCGCTCTCACCGGCGTCGTGCTGTCCGCCAATGATCCGGTGGCCGCCTGGGGCGGCGTCACGTTGCTGCGCGAGCGCTTCGGGATCGACCCGTGCGTCGTGACCGGCCCGTCGACCGATAACGCCGTGGGTGTGCAGATCATCGAAGAGCAGATGAAGGTCGCGGCCTTCAATGCCCTGGGGAACGGTGCCGCGCTCGGCGATCATCTCATCAAGTATCTGGGGCTGAAGGCCTCCGTGCCGGATGCGGCGAATGACGCTCCGGCCAGCCTCGCGCCCACCGGCACCAAATGAACACACCCCGCTCCATTCCCGCAGTGGTACTGGGAGGCAGCGGTTATGTGGCGGGCGAGCTGCTGCGGCTGCTGGCTGCCCATCCGCATTTCAAGCTCGCGGGCATCCTCTCCGACAGCCAGCCCGGCGAACTTGTGGCGAAGGCCTTCGGACATCTGGCCGGCACCTGGCCCGAGACGCGCTTCCAGTCCCGGGCGCAGATCGAGGCGCTGCTGCGCGAACTGCCGCATGCGGCCGTGTTCTGCGCCGCGCCCCACGGCGCCGCGGCAGCGCTGATCGACTCGTTGCTGAACATCGCCGCCGCTGCGGGGCATGCGCCGCGGGTCGTGGACATCTCCGCCGACTTTCGCTTCGCCACCCCCGAGGCTTACGAGCGGGTGTACCAGCACGCGCACGGGGCGCCGCGGCGCCTGCGCGAGTTCACCTGTGCGCTCCCCGAACATCTGGCCATCCTACCCACCACGCACGTGGCACATCCGGGCTGCTTTGCGACCGCGATGCTGCTGGCGAGCGTGCCACTGCTGAAACTCGGATTGGTGTCACCGACGCTGTTCGTCGCCGGCATCACCGGCAGCACCGGCGCGGGGCGCAAGCCGATCGAGGGCACGCATCATCCGCTGCGGCACAGTGACCTGTACTGCTACAACGCACTGGCGCATCGGCATGCGCCCGAAGTCACGGCCTGTGCGCTGGCGGCCTGCGGCGTCGAGGCCGAATTCGCCTTTGTGCCCCACTCCGGCCCTTACGCCCGCGGCATCCACGTTACGGTGCAAGCGACGTTGACCTGCGCCCGCGATACGCGGCAGGTACTGGGTGTATTGCGCGAATTCTATGCGGACTGCCCCTTCGTGCACGTGACGGATTCCGCGCCACGCGTGAAGAACGTCGCGGCGAGCAACTACGCGCACCTGTCCGCAGTGGCCAATGGCCGCACCGTCGCCGTGATGTGCGTGGTCGACAATCTGACCAAGGGTGCCGCCGGCGGCGCCGTCCAAGGGATGAACCG
The DNA here is from genome assembly GCA_036521075.1 of Steroidobacteraceae bacterium. Lineage (GTDB taxonomy): Bacteria > Pseudomonadota > Gammaproteobacteria > Steroidobacterales > Steroidobacteraceae > DAIDKA01. The sequence continues at coordinate 16,668 of DATDIL010000035.1, forward strand.
GCTGTTTGACCTGCCCGAGAGCAGCGGCCTGCTGGCGCCGGCGCCAGGCTGGACCTAACGAGAAATCATGAACGCAAATTCGGCCCTTTCCCCTGCGCCCGCCCCGCCCGGCGTGGCCGATCATCTGGCTCGGGTCTTCGCCCAGTATCCGCTGCCGGTGGTCAGCGCCGAAGGCGTGTGGCTGAACACTCGCGATGGGCGGCGCGTACTGGATCTGTATGGGGGCCATGCCGTCGCGGCGCTCGGTTACGCTCACCCGGGCTGGACCCGTGCGATTACCGAGCAGGCGCGTGCCTGCCAGTTCCAGAGCAACGCGGTGCCCATGGATGTGCGCCTGCGCGCGGCGGACCGGCTGGTGCGCTTCGCGGGGCTGGGCCTTGATACGGTGTTCTTCATCAACAGCGGCGCGGAGGCGAATGAGAACGCACTGAAGATGGCGTTCCGCATCACGGGCCGGTCCCAGGTCGTAGCCCTCGAACACGGCTTCCACGGGCGCACGGCTGCCGCCGGGGCCCTCACCTGGGGCGCCGCGAAGAGCTGGTACGGATTTCCGCGCGCCCCGTTCGATGTGACATTCATCCCGCGCGACTCGCTCGCGGGGATAAGCCGCGAGATCACCGAACGCACCGCAGCCGTGGTCGTTGAACCGATCCAGGGCGTGGGCGGTGCGTATGACGTGGGTGCCGAATACCTGCAGGCCCTGCGCGAGCGCTGCGATGCCACGGGCGCCGTGCTGATCTTCGATGAAGTGCAATGTGGTGTCGGCCGCACCGGCTTCCCCTTCGCGGCCAACCTGTATGGCGTCACGCCCGACATGATCACCACGGCGAAGGCGCTGGGCAATGGCTTCCCGTGCGCGGCCCTGATGATGTCGGACAAGGTGGCCGCGGCGGTCAAATTGGATGTCCTGGGCACCACCTTCGGTGCGGGGCCGCTGGCCTGTGCCGCCATCGAGGCCGTCATCGAAGCCATCGAGTCCGAGAACCTGCTCGAACGGGTGCGACGCGTCAGTGCCTATGTCCGCAGGACCTGCATCGTCGGCCCCGTGGTCGGCCACCAGGGCGCAGGCCATCTCACGGGCCTGCGCACCAGCCGTCCCGCCAGGGATGTGCAGCGCGAACTTCTGGCGCACGACATCCTTGCCGGCACTAGCGCCGATCCGAACGTGCTGCGGCTGCTGTCGGCCTTCATCCTCGAGGAAGAGCATGTCGATCTGCTGCGGGCCGCCTTATCGAGTCTTGCGAAATGAAGCGCTTCGTGGATCTCGCGGACTTTGCGCGCGAAGACATCGTCGATCTATTGGCGCTGGCGCAGCGCCTGCAGGAGCGACCCGAGCCACAGGCGCTGGCCGGCAAGATCCTCGGCCTGCTCTTCTTCAACCCCTCGCTGCGCACGCTGGCCTCGATGCAGGCCGGCATGGCGCGCCTCGGCGGCAGCTCCTTCGTCATCACGCCCGGCCAGGGCACCTACCAGATGGAGACGAAACTCGGCGCCGTGATGAACGGCGCCGCGGCCGAACATGTGCGTGAAGGCCTGCCGGTGCTCGCCTCCTACTGCGATGCCTTGGGAATTCGCGCCTTCGCCGATGGCAAGAATCTGGAAGCGGATCTGTCCGAGTCGACCTTCAACGCCATGGCGCAGCTCATCGACAAGCCCCTGATCAATCTCGAGTCTGCCATGAGCCATCCCTGCCAGGCGCTTGCGGACTGGAAGACCATGGATGATGTGCACGTGCCACGCACCGGACGCTTCGTGCTGTCCTGGGTATGGCATCCGCGCGCACTGCCGCTGGCGGTGCCGGCCACCGCGCTGCATATGGCGGCCCTGCGCGGCATGGATGTAACGGTGCTGCGACCCGACGGGTTCGAGCTGCCGGCACCGATCATGGACAAGGCGCGCCGCGCCGCGCGCGCCTCCGGCGGCTCGGTACGCGAGAGCGCGAATCGGCGCGAGGCGCTCGAAGGCGCACAGATCATTTACGCCAAGGAATGGGGCGCCACGAGTTGCTACGGCGATGCGCCGGGCGATGCAAAGCGGCGCGCCGCGCTCACCGACTGGTGCGTGACCGATCAATGGTTCAAGACCACCGATCCGGCCTGCCGCCTGATGCACTGCCTGCCGGTCCGTCGCAACACTGCCGTCGCCGACGAAGTGTTGGACGGGCCACGCAGCATCGTGCAGCACGAGGCCCACAACCGTCTGGTCGTGCAGATCGCGGTGCTATACAGAATGCTCAAGGGAGACCAGCAGTGATCATGCATCGGACCGACCAGACGGCCGCCATCCGCGCGCTGAGGAGCGCGGCGCCCTACATACGCATGTACAAGGGCAAGACCTTCGTGATCAAGGCCGGTGGCGGTGTGTTCGGCAATGCCGCGCTGACCCAGTCACTCATCGAGCAGATCAGCATCCTGCACTACATGGGCGTACGCGTGGTGATGGTGCACGGGGGTGGTCCACAGGTCACCGCAGTGTCAGACGCCATGGGCGTGAAGTCGCAGATGGTGCAGGGGCGGCGTGTGACGGATGAGAAGTCGATCGAGGTCACCGCCATGGTGCTCAATGGCCTGATCAATACCCGCATTTTGGCGATCTGCCGCGAGCTCGACGTACAGGCCGTGGGCCTGAGCGGCGTCGACGCGGGGCTCGTCCAGGCACACAAGCGCAAGCCGGTGAAACTCGAAGGCAGCAGCGAACTGCTCGATTACGGCCTGGTCGGCGACATCGATCGCATCGACACCACGGCCATCCGCAACCTGCTCGATGACGGCTACCTGCCGGTCATCAGCCCGCTCTCGGCCGATGAACACGGCACGCTGCTGAATATCAATGCCGACACGGTGGCCGCCGCCATCGGCGCGGCACTGTCGGCCGAAAAGCTGATTCTGTGTACCGGTGCACCCGGCATACTCGAGCGCCTGGATGATCCGGGCTCGCTGATCTCCTATACCGACCTCGAAGGTCTGCAGCGGCTGCGCGAATCCGGGAGTATCAGTGATGGCATGCTGCCCAAGGCACGCGCCATCGAACATGCCCTCAAGGGCGGCGTGCGTCGCGTGCACGTGGTGTCCTACGCCGCACCGGAAGGCATCCTGGGCGAGGTGTTCACCAATGAAGGCACCGGCACCCTGATCGTCGACGACATCGACGCGCTGCCGGCGAACGAGCAGCACCTGACATGACACGGCTGTGGGACAACGGTGCACCGCTGGATGCGCGCGTGCTGGCCTACACGGCCGGCGACGACTACGTGCTGGATGAACGGCTCGTTCCCTACGATGTGCGGGCATCGCTGGCCCATGCGCGCATGCTGCACAGCCAAAATCTGCTCTCCGAGGCGGATCTCGCCGCGATCACGGCCGGGTTGAATGATCTGGCCCGGGCACACGCCAATGGCGAGTGGCGCATCGAACTGGCGGACGAAGACGGGCAGTCGGCGCTCGAAACGCACCTCACGCAAAAGATCGGCGCGGCCGGAGCCCGGATCCACCTCGGCCGCTCGCGCAATGACCAGGTTCTGACGGCGCTGCGCTTGTATCTGCGCGATGCGACGCGCGAGCTCGCCGCCGCCGCACGACGCGTCGCGAGCGCGCTGGATGAGCTGGGTGCCCGCGAACACGGCACCGTACTGCCCGGCTCTACACATATGCAGCAGGCCATGCCGAGCTCCGTGCCGTTGTGGGCGGGCGGATTTGCCGCCGAAATCCGCGACGATGCCGACAATCTCGAAGGCGTGCTGCGCCGACTGGGCCGCAATCCGCTCGGTTCGGCCGCCGGCTACGGCACGCCGGGCCTGCCGCTGGACCGCGATGCCACCACGCAGGACCTCGAGTTCGACTCGACCCAGACACCCGTGACCGCCGCGCAGCTGTCGCGTGGCAAGGCCGAAGCGCACCTGCTGTTCGAAATCACGCTGCTGATGCTGGACCTGGGACGCTTCGCCGCCGATGTGCTGCTGTTCTACACGCAGGAGTTCGGCTTCGTAGCGTTGCCGGAAGCGTTCACGACGGGTTCCTCGATCATGCCGCAGAAGCGCAATCCTGATGTGTTTGAACTGCTGCGCGGTCGCACCGCCACGGCGCATGCCGCGCTCGATGAGGCGCTGGGCATCTTTGCGAAGCTGCCATCCGGCTACCAGCGCGACCTGCAGCTGCTGAAGGCGCCGCTGTTCCGCGGCATCGACCTGGCCACTCAGACCCTCGACCTGTTGCCTGCGGCCATCGCGGCAATGTCTTTCAAGCCGCAGAACATCGAGCTCGACCCCTCCATCCATGCCGCCGAGCAGGCGTACGCCATGGTGGTCAGCGAAGGGATTCCGTTTCGTGAAGCCTACCGCCGCGTCGCGGCGAAGCTCAAAGGCTAGGGCACCGGCATGTCCGCAACCCGCGTCATGATCGCGTGCGCGCTGGTGGGCCTGGCAGGCTGCGGTCAGCGCGGCCCGCTGTACCTGCCCGATCGCAACGCGCGCGTGGTGACGCGGCCGGCCACCGCCGCGCGGTCTGCAACCTCATCCGCGCCCGCGCCCTCCTCCGCGCCCTCCTCCGCACCACCTTAGGCGCGAAACAGATCCCGCAGCGGCTTCACGCCGCCGCTGTCGGGAAATACCGTATCGAGCGCGCCCGGCGCGACACCCATATGATCGACCAGCGTGCCCTTGAGCAGCGCGCGCATATCGAGGGTGGGTGCGACGTCGCGCTGCTGGTACAGATTCGCGGCCGACAACCCGGGCCAATCGCAGATCACGCCTCCGCCATGCACCGCACCGCCCAGCAGCAACGCCGCCGTGCCCGTGCCATGATCACTGCCCCCCGTGCCATTGACCGCGGCCGTACGGCCGAACTCCGTCACCGCCAGCACGGCCGTGTTGCGCCAGGTCGGCCCGAGCTGGGTTTTCAGGCTGCGCAAGGCCGCGTCCAGCGCGCCTAAGCGGGTGCCGAGCTGGCCGCGCGCACCCCCCTCGTTCGCATGCGTATCCCACCCCGTCGTGTCGAATACCGCCACGCGCGGTCCTGAGTCGTTTGCCAGAAACCCCGCCGTCGCGCGGATGACTTCTTCGTAGCGGTTGCCGCCCGCGCCGCCCATCGTGCCTTGCGCGTCACCGAGCGCCATGGCATTGGCCGTCTGCGCAGCAGCCAGACGCGGCGCCAGCATGGGGTCATGCGCGTACAGGTCCGCGATGCGCTGCAGAGTGTCCTCATCCAGTTCGGCCAACTTCGTCGGCGCCCAGGACGCGACGGGCGCCGGGCCGCGCATCATCAGCGGTATGTTCGAACCCAACGCCACGCCGCGCTCGCCGCCCACGGCCGCCTTCGACTGCGTCGCCAACGCGCGGTTCAACCAGCCCGTCTGCGAACTGTGCGGCACGAGCACGCCGCTCTCCAGCACGTCCTGCCCATCGAAATGGGAGCGATCGCGGTACGGCGTCGCGACCGCGTGGAATACCGCAAGCTCGCCCGCGGCGAACGATTCGTGCAGAAAGGTCAGTTGCGGATGCAGGCCGAAGAGATTGTCGAGCCGCAAGACACCATCGGTGGCGCCCGGCGCGCCGATCGCGAGCCTGCCACGCAAGCGCGTGTAGGCCGGATCCCCGTATGGCGGCACGACGGCCAACCCGTCCACGGCACCGCGCATGATCACGACGACCAGGCGCGAGTCCCCGCCCATGCCCGCAAAGGACAGGCGCGTGTTCAGCACTGCGCCACCGGCGGCCAGGGCCGCGCCTTGCAGGAACCGCCGTCGTGGCATCGCCAGTGTGTTCATTTTTCTCAGCGCCTCATGAATTCGGGAGCAGCGATCAATAGAGTCACGGCCTGCGCCGCGCTCGCCGCCCGGCTCAATGCCAGGCGCGTGTGGTCGCTCAAGGAAGCGCCCAGTACCTGCGGCGCCAGCTGCATGGCGTCGATGCTGCCGCCAAGGCGCTGCCCGATTTCATCCGCCCAGCGCAGTCGTTGCATCAGCGCCGAGGCACCATCCCAATCCGCGCTGCGATCCGGCCAGCCCGCCGGCGAGTTTGGTGACCACACCCGCTGGCCGAGGTTCGCGAACAGCGGCGCTACCTTGCGTGGGTCATCGAGCGGCATCCGGACGGCGCGCCACGTCGAAATCACATAGTCGTTGGGCGTCTTGAACTTGGACAGTGGCTGTGACCATGCCGCCTCTTCGGCAATCAGCGCCCGGTAGAGGGACGGCAGATCCCCGTCGGTGCGGTTGAACACCCGTGCCAGTCGATTGATGGCCTCAGCCGGTGGATCATCGGCAATGAAGTGTCGCGCCAGCTGCGTCGCGATGTGCTGCGCCGTCGCGGAGCTGCGCGCTAGATCCGCCAGCACGGCCTCGCCCTGCGCCTGACCCTGCTGTGGGTAGCGCTTACCCATGATGGTCTGGGTGGCCGGCTCATGGATACTGCTCCGGAAGAGGAACTCCCCGGGCTCGCCGCCGCCGGCGATGCCCTTCCCGGCCGCGCCGATCGACCAGCCCGTGATTACCTTCGCGAAGGCGGTGACATCCGCCTGGGTGTAGCCGCCGTTCACCCCGAGCGTATGCAACTCCATGATCTCGCGGCCAAGATTCTCATTGATGCCGAGCGTCCTGCCGGTGCGCTCCTGCGCACGGCCGGCCAGCATTGAATCCGGGCCCACCGAGCGGAAGTTGTCCAGGTACAGCAGCATGGCGGGGTGGCGTTCGACGGCCAGCAGCAGCTGCGCGAACGAGCCGAGCACGTTCGGGCGGATGGCCTCGCGCGCGTAGCTGCCCGCCACGCCGAGCACCACTGCCTTGTCCACGGATATCGCGAAGTGATTGCTCCAGAACTGCGTGATGCGCTCCAGAAAGGGGCGATCGGTGGTCGCAGCCTGGCGCAGGCGCGCCGCCACTTCCCCGATGTACGCCGGGCGATAGATTTCGCCGAGCTTCACCAGCGCATTGGCGGCGCCCGCCCCCGCCTTCGCCTGTCGGTTCTGCGCCCGCACCCGGTCAAGGGTCGCGAGCATCGTCGCGGTGCTGTGAAGGCCCGGATCACGAATGAGCGCAGGGCTCCCGTGCAGCTGCGCCGCCAACCAGCCACGCGGGTCCCCGGCACAGGCCGCGATTTCACCGGGCCGGGCGCCCAGGCCGAAACGGTTCGTGGCAATGGTGGCGGCTTCGGAATCACGCATAGGCAGATAAAGCGCGGCATGCGCCCCGGTCGTTGACAGGCCTATATAATTCCTTCGGCCTCGCCATTACCTAATATCCGTAATACTCCCCAAATGCCCAAGCCCACTCTTGTCCTGGTCGACGGCTCCTCGTATCTGTATCGGGCCTTCCATGCCATGCCGCCGCTGACCAATGCCGCCGGAGAACCCACCGGTGCGGTGCTCGGCGTGCTCAACATGATCGTGAAACTGGCGGGCGATTTTGCAAATGCCCGCCTGGCCATCGTCTTCGATGCGCCGGGGCGCACGTTTCGCGACGATCTGTTCGAGGCCTACAAGTCACACCGTCCGTCAATGCCGGATGACCTGCGCGCGCAGATCACCCCACTCCTCACCATCCTCAAGGCCCAGGGCCATCCGCTGCTGCGGATCGCGGGTGTCGAGGCCGACGATGTGATCGGTACCCTCGCGCGGCGCGCGGAAGCCGCCGGCTACGATGTCATCATTTCGACGGGTGACAAGGACATGTCACAGCTGGTGAATGAGTCCATCACCATCGTCAACACCATGACCGGCTCGCGCCTGGACCGCGCCGGCGTCAAGGCCAAGTTCGATGTCTGGCCCGAACAGATCATCGACTACCTGGCCCTCGTCGGCGATGCGTCGGACAACATTCCCGGTGTGCCCAAGGTGGGCCCGAAGACCGCGGCCAAATGGCTCGAGAAATACCGCAACGCCGACGGCATCATCGAGCATGCCCACGAAATCGAGGGCAAGGTGGGCGAGAACCTGCGCGGCGGCCTGCAAACACTGGCCCTGTCGCGCAAGCTTGCGACGCTGGACACCAATGTAGAGCTGCCGCTGGGCCTGGATGACCTGCAGCCGCAGCCCGTCGACGCCACCTTGCTGCAGGAGCTGTACACACGCTATGAAATGCGCTCCTTGCTGCGGCAGCTGACCGCAAGTGCCGCGGGCGGCGTCGCCGGCACGCAGCCCACTGTTGCGGCACCCGCGCTGCCGGCCGCTCCCGAGCGCCGCTACGAGACTGTGATGAGCTGGGAGCAGCTGGAAAGCTGGCTCGCGCGGCTGCGCGGCGCGCCGCTGTTCGCGTTCGATACCGAGACCACCAGCCTCGATTACATGGTCGCGGAAATTGTCGGCGTTTCCTTCTGCATCGAGCCGGGCATCGCGGCATATGTGCCGCTGGCGCACGACTACGCCGGCGCACCCGAGCAGTTGTCGCGCGAGCGGGTGCTCGCGGCATTGCAGCCGCTGCTCGAGGATCCGGACCGACCCAAGCTCGGGCATCATCTGAAGTACGACGCGCACGTGCTGGCCAATCACGGCATCCAGATCCGCGGCATGCGCTATGACACCATGCTCGAATCCTACGTGTGGAACAGCGTGGCGACGCGTCATGACATGGACTCTACGGCTGCGAAGTATCTTGGCATCCGCACCATCACCTTCGAGCAGGTCGCCGGCAAAGGCGCAAAACAGCTGACCTTCAACCAGGTGCCGGTGCAAACTGCCGCCGAATACTCGGCCGAAGACGCCGATGTGACGCTGCAGCTGCACCGGGTGCTGTCGGCGAAACTGGCTACCCTGCCGGCGCTCGCGCATGTCTACGAACACATCGAACAGCCCCTCGTACCGGTGCTGACGCGCATGGAGTACTGCGGGGTGCTCATCGACGGCACGCTGCTGTCGGCGCAGAGCCGGCAGATCGAGGGCCAGTTGCGGGAGCTGGTCATCCTCGCGCATCGCGAAGCCGGCGCGGAATTCAATATCGAATCTCCGAAACAGCTGCAGCAGATTCTATTCGAGAAGCTGCAGATTCCGGTGCTGCGCAAGACGCCCACCGGACAGCCTTCAACCGCCGAGGATGTGCTCGAGGAGCTGGCCGAGAGCCATGCGCTGCCGCGCATCGTGCTGGACTATCGTGCCCTGGCGAAGCTCAAATCGACCTACACCGACAAGTTGCCGCAGCAGATCAACGGGCCAACCGGGCGCGTGCACACTTCCTATCATCAGGCCGTGGCGCAGACCGGACGACTCTCCTCGACCGACCCGAATCTGCAGAACATTCCGATTCGCCGCCCCGAAGGGCGCCGGATCCGCCAGGCCTTCATTGCGCCACCCGGACACGTGCTGCTCGCTGCGGACTATTCACAAATTGAGCTGCGCATCATGGCGCACCTGTCGGGGGACCCCGGTCTGCTGGCCGCATTCTCGGCGGACCTGGACGTGCACGTGGCGACCGCGGCCGAAGTGTTTGGGGTCGCAACCACCGCGGTCAGCTCCGACCAGCGTCGTACCGCCAAGACCATCAACTTCGGTCTGATCTACGGGATGTCGCCCTTTGGCCTGGCCCGACAGCTGGGCATCGATCGGGGCTCCGCCCAGGACTATGTGAACCGCTACTTTGCGCGCTATCCCGGGGTGCGTCAGTTCATGGACAACACCCGCGAGCAGGCGCGTCGCGACGGCTTCGTCGAAACCGTCTGCGGGCGGCGCCTGTATCTGCCGGACATCCGCTCGAGCAATCGCCAGCTGCAGCAGTATTCGGAGCGCAGCGCCATCAATGCGCCCATGCAGGGAACCGCCGCGGACATCATCAAGCTGGCCATGATCAGCGTCGATGACTGGTGCCAGACCGAGAAGCCGCCGGCGCGCCTGATCATGCAGGTGCATGATGAGCTGGTGCTTGAGGTGCGCACCGATGCGATCGCCGAAGTGACCGCGGCCGTGCGCACCCGAATGGTGGAGGCGCTGCAACTGAAAGTGCCGCTGAAAGTGGATACCGGCGTGGGCGCCAATTGGGACGAGGCGCATTGACGCGCCTCGGAATTGTTGTTTGGCCGCAACAAGTGGCTATGCAACCACTTGAAAGTTCAACAGTTTTTAATAATTGGGCTGTTGAACTTTCGGGCCCCGGCCGCATCAAATCCTATGAGTGTCCCAAGCACTCCCCGCTTCCCTCCCTGGGCGGGTAACCCGGTTCACGAGACCTGTTCCGGGTTAGTCTAACCCCGGTGATCTCTTTCTTGAGTTCACCGGGGTCCTTTATTCTTATCCGGATCCACTGTCCGTTTCAATCCAGCTTTGCAGCCGGTCCTGCGCAGCCTCGACTCCGACACGGCGCAACGCCGAGAACAGCTGCACCGTGGCCCGACCCTTAAGGTCCGCCACTGCTGCCGCCTGCGCCTGGGTACTTTGCGCCCGCGTCAGCTTGTCGGCCTTGGCCAGCAGCACGTGGATCCGGCGGCGCGACGGATCGGCCCATTCGATGAGTTCCAGATCACTGTCCGAAATCCCGCGCCGGCTGTCCACCACCAGGAACAGGCCCTTCAGGCTTTCGCGGGGGCGCAGGGCATCGATCAGCGGTTTCCAGCCGGCGCGTTCCTCGCGCGGGCCCTCCGCGAATCCGTAACCGGGAAGATCCACGATCCGCCGGTCGCCTCCCAGGGAGAAAAAGTTCAGCAGTCGCGTGCGGCCCGGCGTCTTGCTGGTACGCGCCAGGCCATGGCGTGCCGTGATGACATTGATCGCCGAGGACTTGCCCGCGTTCGACCGACCCGCAAACGCAATCTCCACACCGTGGTCAGCCGGAAACTGGGCGCCGGCCGCGGCGCTGAGCATGAAACTCACTTCTGGAAACCGGCTCACCGGCGTGGGACCCCTTAGTACTTGGAATTCGTAGTGTACAATTTGCGATCTCTCACGCCCGCGGAGCACGGATGAGCATGTCGGCGTTCATGAAAGCAGGTTGGACCATGGTGGTGGCCTCAACCATGGTCATTGTTTCCGGAGCCGCGATACAAACCGCGACGGCTGCTGATGTCCTCGGACAGGGTACGCCCTTTGCCGACGGCACAGTGGAGGCGGGAACGCTCAAAGCGACAACCTGTTCGGCCTGCCATGGACCCAATGGCAACAGCACTACCGCGCAGTGGCCCAAGATCGCCGGTCAGAACGCGGTCTACATCGCCGAGCAGCTGCAGCTGTTCAAGGCCGGCGTTCGCGTCAATCCCCAGATGCTCTCCATTATCAAGACGCTCAGTGACAAGGACATCGACAGCGTGGCGGTGTACTTCCAGGCGCAGACGCCCGTGGGCGGTGAGGCGGATCCCAAAATGGTCGGTGCCGGCGAGAACCTGTATCGGTACGGGGATCCAGCGCGGCAGATTCCCGCCTGCACCGCCTGCCACGGCCCGGTCGGCCGCGGCAATACCCTGGCCGATTACCCCGCGCTGCGCGCGCAGTTCGCAGATTACGTGGCCAAACAGCTCAACGATTTCGCCAGCGGCGCCCGCTACAGCGGTGCCAAGCCCGGCGCGCCGACCAGCCGCAATGGCGACATCATGGCCACCATCGCCAAGCGCCTGAACAGCGACGACATCAAGGCGCTCGCGGACTATATCCAGGGCATGCGCTAGACCCAAGCCGACGGAGCCTATCGAATGAAACGATCCATCGTCCTGCTGCTCGCCCTGATCAGCGTGAGCTTCAGCGCCTGTGGCCGTGAATCAGCCGCTCCGGCCGCCACTCAAGGCGCCACGGCCAGCGCCCCGGACTCCGCACCGCCGGGCCAGGTGGCCGACGCCGACGGCGCGTCGGCCCCCATTGCGACGGCCACGACCACCGCTCTTACCAATCCGCCGGTCAGCTCCGCCGCCATCGCGGCGGCGGCCAGCGGCCCGGAGGCGCCGGCTGACAGTGATGACGCCCCGGTCGGCAGTACCTCGCTCGAGAAGATCGCCGATCTGCCCGCGCAGCACCAGCTGCCGGACGGCAAGTGGAAGCCGGGTGTCAATTACGACCCGGTGGTCCCCTCGCAGCCTACTTCCGTTCCGGCCGGCAAAGTCGAAGTGCTGGAAGTATTCTGGTTCGCCTGCCCGCATTGCTATGCGTTGGAGCCATTCCTGAAGGCCTGGCGCAAGACCAAGCCCGATTACGTGGAATTCGTGCGGGTCCCGGTGATGTGGGGACCCGTACACCGGGCCCACGCGCAGCTGTATTACACACTCAAGCAGCTCGGCCGCGACGATCTGGACGACAAGGTCTTCGAGACCCTGCATGACGGGCAGAATCCACTCGCCGGCAATACCCCGGATGAGACCTTCCAGCACCAGCTGCAGTTCGCCAAGGAAAACGGCATCGACGCGGAGGCGTTTCGCAAGGCCTACAACTCCTTCGCCGTGAACGCCGACCTGCAGCGCGCGGATGAAATCACCCAGCGTTACCACGTCGAAGGCGTACCGCTGATCGTCATCAACGGCAAGTACATCACCGATGTGGGCAAGGCCGGCAGCCACGAGAACCTGATCGCCGAGATCAGCGACCTGGCCGCGAGCGAGCACAAGCACTAGAGTATCGGTTCCGGTCACGTGCGCCCGTAGCTCAGCTGGATAGAGTGGCAGCCTCCGAAGCTGCAGGTCGTGGGTTCGAATCCCGCCGGGCGCGCCAATGATATGTTCGGCTGACACCACTCGACCTGATGGAACCCGAAGCCATGAGCGATACTCCCGCCTACCTCCCACCCAAGGTCTGGACCTGGAACAAACCGAACGGCGGCCAGTTCGCCAGCATCAACCGGCCCGTCGCAGGTCCTACCCATGAAAAGGATCTGCCGGTGGGCCGCCACCCGCTGCAACTGTATTCACTGGCCACGCCGAACGGCGTGAAGGTCACGGTAATGCTGGAGGAGCTGCTGGCGGCGGGCCATTCCGGTGCCGAGTACGACGCGTGGCTCATCAACATCCGCGAAGGGGAGCAGTTCGGTTCGGGTTTCGTCGCGGTGAATCCCAACTCGAAGATTCCGGCCCTCATGGACCGCAGTGGTCCCACCCCCATTCGTGTGTTCGAGTCCGGCGCCATCCTGCTGCACCTGGCCGAGAAATTCGGCGCCTTCGTTCCCACCGAGCCGGTGGCGCGCGCGCAGTGCCTGTCGTGGCTGATGTGGCAGATGGGCGCGGCCCCCTACCTTGGCGGTGGCTTCGGGCACTTCTATGCGTATGCGCCGTCCAAAATCGAATACGCAATAGATCGCTTCGCCATGGAGGTGAAGCGGCAGCTGGACGTGCTCGATCGGCATCTGGCACACAGCGAGTATCTGGCGGGGACCCAATACTCGATCGCCGACATGGCGGTTTGGCCCTGGTACGGGACGCTCGCCCAGGGCCTCGTCTACGAGGCCGGCGAGTTCTTGCAGGTAGCCGAGTACCGGAACGTGCAACGCTGGACCCGGCTTATCGCGGAGCGACCCGCAGTGAAGCGCGGCCGCATGGTGAACCGCGTCTTTGGCGATCCGGCGAGTCAATTGCGCGAGCGCCACGAAGGCAGCGATTTCGAGACCGGAACACAGGACAAAGTCGCTACCACATAAAATGCATCTGCGCACCCCCCTCGCGCTGTTCCAGAGCGTGGCGGTTACTCGCTATACTTCGCCGCCCCCTCTCGGGGCTGATGGTGCCGGGCGCTAATTGTGAGCAAGCAGGATACGCACTTCGTCAATACATTCAGTATGGTGATCGGCCTTCTCGTAGTGGTCGCTCTTTGCCTCATTGCCCTGGCACGCGCGGTCGCCGCGCACACTCAGGAAACCGATGTGGTCGAAGAGCGCGACTTTGCGTCGAGCGTGGCAAGCCGCATCGAGCCACTCTCGCAGGAAGCCCTGGTGGGCCACGACAACACTGACATGGCGATCAAGCCTGATTCACCCGCCGGGGCCGGCGTGGTGCTGCCGATCCCGAAGGACGGGACCCAGGTGTATGAACAGGTCTGCTCGGCCTGCCACGGTTTAGGCATAGCGGGTGCGCCGAAAGCAGGCGATACCACCGCGTGGGGGCCGCGCCTCGCCAAGGGCAAGACCGTACTGTATGACCATGCACTCCACGGCTTTACCGGCCAGACCGGAACGATGCCGGCGAAGGGCAACCGCCTGGACATTCCGGATGCCATCATCGAGGAAGGCGTGGACCACATGATCAGCATGGCCAAACACTGACATTTTCGGGAGCCGGCATGCCCAAGGCGATGAGCGATCCCAAATCCAGCCGCCCCAACACGGTGGCCCTGGACTCCCACGCCCTCGGCACCCTGCAGTACATCCGCGCGTCCATCGATGCCGCGGGGCTGCTGGCCGTTCCCGGCTCGGCGGGCATTGCCATGGGTGCGGTCGGCAGCCTGGCGGCCCTGCTGGTGTCCTCGAAAGCCCTGGCGATGAACTGGCTGCAGATCTGGCTGATCGCCGGCCTCGTGGCCGTCGCCTTCGGCACCGCTTTGATGGTCCACCAGGTGGTCCGGCGCGGGACGGCGCTGTACCGTGGGCCGCTGCGCAAGTTCCTGATGTGCCTGTGTCCACCGCTGCTGGTGGGCGCGGTGCTGACCTGGCAGCTATGGCAGCATGCCGAGGCCACCCTGATTCCAGGGGTCTGGCTGCTCATGTACGGCTGCGCCGTGATGGCGGCGAGCACTCTGACGCGGCGCGCGCTGGCCGTGATGGGTGCCCTGCTTGCCGTTCTGGGGATAATCGCCCTGCAGATGCCCGTGAACTATCAAAATGCCATGCTGGGAATCGGGTTTGGCGGCCTACACCTGCTGTTTGGTATCCTGATCGGCGGCAAGACCCGGGAGAGTTTGCAATGAATACCAGGACCAACGCCAGGCGCCACACGGCCGAAGGCGGCGCGGCACCCGCGACGCTGGTGGCGCGCGCCAGCACCGAAGATGATCGGTTCGACCGGCTCATCTACGGCCGCGTGCGGCTCGGCATCATGAGCGCGCTGGCCGTGAACGATCAGCTCACGTTCAATGACCTCAAGGCGCTGTTCGACGTAACCGACGGCAACCTGGGGGCCCACGCCCGCAAGCTCGAGGATGCCGGCTATATCTCCTGCCGCAAGTCCTTCGAGGACCGTCGACCGCGCACGCAGTACCGCCTGAGTGCTACCGGTCGCAAGGCCCTGGAGCGCTACCTGCAGCACATCGAAGCCGTGATCCGGGCGACCCGCCGTGCATAGTCCACAGTTTGGCCTTTTTTTGTCCACCTGCTTTGTAATGTAGAGTACTCTTTGCCGTCTATGCATGTGGCAATCATCATGGACGGCAACGGGCGCTGGGCCGGGCGCCGCGCATTGCCGCGCACCGCCGGCCACATCGAAGGCGCGCGCACCGTACGCCGGATCGTGGAGGCGGCCGCGGCCGCCGGCACCGGCACACTGACGCTGTATGCCTTTTCCTCGGACAACTGGGGCCGCCCTGCCCGCGAGGTGGCGGCGCTGCTCAAGCTGTTCCAGCGCTACCTGCTGACTGAAACCGAGCGCTGCATCGAGCAGCAGGTGCGGCTGAACATCATTGGACGACGCGATCGGCTTGGGCCGGCGCTGCTGCGCGCCGTCGAACACGGCGAACGCCAGACCGCGCACGGCAGCGGCATGCACCTGCGCATGGCCGTGGACTATTCCGCGCGTTACAGCATTCTGCAGGCGGCCTCCCATGCGGCTGGCACGGAGCCCGCCAGCGCCGATGAGTTCGCGCAGTTCCGCTCGCACCTGAACGCGGTGAACCATTCGGCGCCCGCGCCCGATGTGGATCTTTTGATCCGCACCGGCGGCGATCAGCGCCTCAGTGACTTTCTGCTGTGGGAATGTGCGTACGCCGAACTGTATTTTACGGAATGTCTGTGGCCGGATTTCGCAGCCGCTGACTACGACAGGGCGCTTGCGGACTTCGGCCGGCGGCAGCGACGCTTCGGCAAGGTGGCCGAGCCCCTTACGGCCCAGGCTCAGACCTAGAGAGTCGCGGCGCGGCCGACCATACCGTGCCGAACCGATCGCCGTAGACCTGGTGCCAGGTCGGATAGTTCTGGGCCATCATTTTCTTATCCTCAACCGGGCCATGGGTGATCATGCGGATCACATTGCCGCGCAGCCAAGGATCGTTTTGCACCAGGTCCGCGCCGTAGAACGATTTTGCCTCGTCGACGATGACGACCCGCCGCTCGGTGCCGCGGTAATGCGGCAACTGGTTCAAATCATCGGCCATGAATCTTTGCATCTGCCAGGCGCGAAACCCGACGCCGAAAACAAGCGTCAGCAGAATGCAGGCCGTGACATAGGACTTCGTGGCCTGATCGTCAAAGATGCCGGCGGACTCGCCGGTGGCATCGGCCGGCCGGTCCCGAAATCCTGCGGGGCCGTAGAGCGCCGCGGTCGCCAGCAGCGGCAGCGTCATCCAGGCTGAATGGAAATAACGATAGCCCCAGCCGTGGGCCTGATCCTGCGGAAAGAAGCAATATCCGATGAAAGTTGTCAGTGCCGAGGCTGCGAACAGCCTGCAGGTGATGTTGCCGCGTCTGCGCACTGCACCGATGCAGGCGAGGAGCAATAGTCCTGGCACCGCCCACGCCCAGATCTTGGCCACGGCAATCAACCGGAAGAGGATCACCATGCGGTCCGGCCGGTGGAACAGTCCCAACATCGCCTTGAGGCGACCCGCCAGATCGGCGTTTGCGCTTAAGAGCCGCTGTCCCTCGTTGCGAAGGTGATTGGAGAATTCAAACCAACCGATGCCCAGCAGGCCGCACAGGGGCAGGTAGCCCGCGCACAGTAGGACGAGGAGGCGGATGCCGCCCGGGCGTATCGCGATCCAGATGAGCCAGGGTGCCGCGAACAGCATGTGGGGCACTGGGTTGTGCAGTGTGAGTGCGATCGAACCGACGATTCCCGCCACAAAGGCCCTGGATGGTGTCGGCCGTATCAGCAGCAGCGCGTACAGGCAGTTGGCGAGCAGGTGTGAGGGCATCGAATAGTAGGAGATGCCGAAGCCGAAAATCGCCGGCGAGGCCACGGTCAGCAGCAGCGCCAACCCCGCAGCTTCGGTGTCTTCGAATATCCGCAGCGCGAGGCGATGGATGACGAGGAGCGTCAGCGTCGCTATGACGGGGTTGCACGCCCAGGAGATTCCGGCCAGTGTGAACGGTGCCATGATCAAGGCATGTGCCGGCCAGTAGGCGGAGGCCACCTGGCCGGTGGCATGGGAGACGGTCAGAAAGTAATTCTGGAAGCGTGGCGGGATCACCCAGTCCATCAGGGGCAGCGGGAACTGGCCCGTGAGGTGTCCGGCGGCAAAGATCCGGCTCTGGAAGTACGCGGCGTACTCGTCCATCGACAGCGGATGCGTGTGATAGACGGCCACGGCGCCCACACACAGCACGCTCAGGCTGATGGCGGCAATGATCAGGGGATGTTCACCGGCCCAGCGCACGATCCCGCGGGCGGGTGATTGCGTGGGGGAAACGGCGGCCAGCACCAGGATCAGGAACATGCAGACGGTGCCGCCGTAATCACCGGACGTGAACAGAAAGAAGAATATGGGGGTCATCTGGGGCGGTGGCCCCCCGTTCAGGCGCAGCAGATGTATCGTCAGGAGGATCGCGAGGGCCACGATCGTGCCCACCGCGAACAACAGGCGCGGGCCGGCGCAGCGCACCACGGGCGAGTCAGTCAACACGGATCTGAGTCTCCTGTTTTCGGACAGCATTGCATTTGTGTATCACATAGCCAAGGACCACCACCACGCCTACACCCGTCGCAACTGCACGGCTTGCGCGATCTGCGCCGGGCCTATGACATCGCTGCCTTCGAGATCGGCGATGGTCAGTGCCACGCGCAGCACCCGATGATAGGAACGGGCGGTAAGGCCAAGGCGTTCAAAGACCTGTTCCAGCAGTTCAAGCGCCGCGGGTGTCGGGCGTGCCAGCGACTGCAGCCGTGCCAGTGACAACTCGCCATTCAAACACCCGCTGCGACTCATCTGCCGCTGACGCGCCCGCACCACGGCCTGCGCGGCGCTCGCCGTGGTCAGCGGCGGCGGCGCGCTCGCGGGTAGGCGCGCACCTGCCGCGCCCCACCGACTCGCAATGTCTGCAACCGGCACGCGCGGCACTTCGACGAACAGATCGATCCGATCGAGCAACGGGCCCGAGATCCTCGCGCGGTAGGTCTCAACCTGTGTCCGTGTACAGCGGCACTTGCCGCAAGGGTCACCCAGGTACCCGCAAGGACAGGGATTCATGGCGGCGATCAGCTGGAATGCAGCGGGGTACTGGGCCTGCACGCGCGCGCGCGAGACGACCACCGTGCGATTCTCCAGCGGCTCACGCAGGCTCTCGAGGACCCTTCGTTCGAACTCCGGCAACTCATCCAGGAACAGCACTCCGCGGTGCGCGAGACTGACTTCGCCGGGCCGTGCCTGCGGGCCGCCACCGACCAAAGCGGTGGCCGATGCGCTGTGGTGCGGCGCGCGGAATGGGCGCAGGCCGAAATGATGCGCACTCATGTCCACAGAACTCACCGACGCGATGGTGGCAACCTCCAGCGCTTCGGATTGCGACAGCGCGGGCAGCAACCCCGGCAATCGTTGCGCCAGCATGGTCTTGCCCGAGCCCGGCGGTCCAGTGAGCAGCAGACTGTGAAAACCCGCGGCCGCGATGACCAGCGCCCGCTTCGGCAACTGCTGCCCGCGCACGTCCGCCAGGTTCAACGGCGATGCGACCGCCTCGAGACTCGCATCGGGCGCCGCCTCCTCCTGCGCTGCGCGCGCCTGGCGCGGCTCACCGCGCAGATGTGCGCACACCTCCAGCAGGCTGCGCGCGCCCAGCGCGCGATCATGCCGCGCAATGTGCGTATCGCGCACATTGGCCAGGGGCACGATGATCTCGTGACCTTCCCGGGCCGCGTGGGCCGCGGCAAGCGTGAGGCCGCGCACCGGCAGCAACTCTCCGCTCAGGCTCAGTTCACCGTAGTACTCCCGTGGCGCCCGGCCGATGGCACCGCGTCCGGCCGGCAGCTGGCATGAGGCCATGAGGATGGCCAACGCAATCGGCAGATCGAAGCGGCCACCCTCCTTGGGTAAATCCGCGGGCGCCAGGTTGACAGTGATGCGCCCTGCGGGGAATTCAAATCCGGAGTTCGTGAGCGCGGCCCGCACCCGCTCCTTGCTCTCCTTCACGGCCGTGGCCGGCAGACCCACGATACTGAACACTGGCAGGCCCGCGCCCAGATTGACCTCCACCCGGACCAGCGGTGCCGTAAGCCCCAACTGGCCACGGCAGTAGGTCGCCGCGATCGACATCTAGGTCGGACCGGCACTCCCGCTCACTTGCTCAAGTTCGGTCAGCCGCGCCTCCAGCACCGCCAGGCGCGCACGCGTGCGCTCCAGAACCTTTGTCTGGACGTCGAACTCCTCCCGGGTGACCAGATCCATCTTCCCCAGTGAGTTGTGCAGGACCACGCGGAAGTTCTTCTCCAGGTCGGCCTGGGCCCCGCGTATTGCGGCCGGGAGGCTTGCCAGCAATCGCTGCGCGATTTCATTTACTGATGATGCTTCCATTGTCCAATACCTCTCATGGCTTGCCCCTGATTGACGCATACGCCCCGAAGTGGGCTCCAAAATGGTGCAACGCGCGCTGCCAAACCCTTGTAACCCTTGGAATTACTAGACGAAATTCCTATGGCACGGAATCTGCACCTTTCCAGCGCGCTGCCGAAAGCATACCCGCGTAAGAGGCGCGGTGTCTGCCTGCAAAATTGGCGCAAGACGCTCTGATTGGCGGATTCCTACGAAAACGAAACTACATCGGGAGAGACCATGCTCACCGCTCCAATGACCTCGCAGCCCACCCGCAAGCCCAAGTGGCTGGCGCAGGCGGGCACTTTGCTGATCGCCCTGGCAACTGTCACGTTTGCTGCGGTCAGCTTCACTCCCAGCCCCAGCTACGCGGATGCGGCATCGGCCCCGGCTGCTTCTGCTCCCGCTGCGGATGCTGCGGCGGCGACGGCCGCCAGTTCCGCTCCCAGCTCCGCCCCGGCGCCGGCCGCAGCGGCGCCGACTCCGAACAAGGGCGACATGGCGTGGATGATGACCTCCACCGCCCTCGTGCTGTTCATGTCGGTTCCGGCACTGGCGCTGTTTTACGGCGGCCTGGTCCGTGAAAAGAACATGCTGTCGGTGCTCATGCAGGTGTTCGTGGGCTTCTCCCTGATCACCGTGCTGTGGTGCGTATATGGCTACTCGCTGGCCTTCACGGAAGGTCCGAATCCGTTCATCGGCGGCCTCAGTAGGCTATTCCTGAACGGCACGTTTGATCCGATGCTGAACGGCGCAATCAATCCGGCCGGCGGCACGTACAGCATGGCGGCCACCTTCGACAAGGGCACGCCGCTCAACGAACTGGTGTATGTGGGCTTCCAGGCGACCTTTGCGGCCATCACCTGCTGCCTGATCCTCGGCTCGCTGGTGGAGCGCATCAAGTTCTCCGCCGCACTCGTGTTCATGGTGTTCTGGTTCACCTTCGCCTACCTGCCGGTCGCGCACATGGTCTGGTTCTGGGAAGGCCCGGACGCGTACACCTCGGCGAGCGTGTCTGATGCGATGAATGCCCACGCCGGTTACATCTGGCAGTTGGGCGCACTGGACTTCGCCGGCGGCACCGTCGTGCACATCAACTCGGGTGTCGCCGGGCTCGTGGGCGCGATTCTGCTGGGCAAGCGCATTGGCCTCGGCAAGGAATCCATGGCGCCACACAGCCTGACCATGACCATGATCGGCGCATCGATGCTGTGGTTCGGCTGGTTCGGCTTCAACGCCGGCTCGGCGCTGGAAGCCAACGGCTCGGCGGCTCTGGCCTTCATGAACACCTATCTGGCCACGGCCTGCGCCGTGCTTTCGTGGATGGGCATTGAATGGATCGTCAAGGGCAAGCCCTCCATGCTGGGTGCGGCCTCGGGCGCCGTCGCCGGCCTGGTGGCCATCACGCCGGCCGCCGGCAACGTCGGCATCCCGGGCGCCTTCATCATCGGCCTGGGCGTTGGCGTGGTGTGCTTCTGGGGCGTCACCGGGCTTAAGAAGATGATCCGCGCAGACGACGCGCTGGACGTGTTCGGCGTCCATGCCCTGGGCGGGTGCTTCGGTGCTCTGACCACCGGCATCTTCAACTCCCCGAGCCTCGGCGGCCCGGGCAGTGTGCAGGACTGGGTGACCGGCAAGGTCGGCTACCCGGGCATCTGGGCGCAGTTGCTCATCCAGGCCAAGGCGGTCGCCATCGTCGCCTGCTGGACCGCAATCGTGGCCCTGGTCGGCTTCGGCCTGCTCAAGCTCGTGATGGGCCTGCGTGTCACGGAAGAGGAAGAGCGCGAGGGCCTGGACATCTCCAGCCACGGGGAGAGGGCCTACGGGCACTGAGCCTTGAGTGCCAGCCGCGGGACCGGACACCGCGACTGACTTAACCCCGGTCCCGCCGCAGGTGAGACCGGGGTTTTGTTTTTGGGCCTCCATGCGAAACGGCCACCCGCGAATGTGACGGAGTTCAAGGTTTGCGGCGCCACGATCGGCGCTACACTGGGACTCTGGAGGGCTACTCATGCGGCGTATTTCAATTGCCCTGGCAGCACTTGCGGCGCTCGTTACGGCGGCCCAGGCGGACGTCTACAAGACTGTCGACGCGCAGGGCGAAGTGCACTACAGCGACCAATGGTCGCCGGGCGCGGAACTCATCAAGGGCGAGCGCTCACGCGCCACGCCTGCCGCGGAGGCTTCGGCACCGGTCGGCAACGATCATGCCGCGGCGCCGGACTCCGGCAAAGCCGCCGCCAAGCAGGTGCAGTCGGACATGGAGGCACTGCGCGCCGTGCAGTGCAAGCAGCTGAAGGAGCAGTACGACAAGGTCATCCATGCGCGCCGCATCTACCAGCCCAGCAGCGACTCGAGCGACTCGAGCGCGCCCAAGCAGTACATGACTGACGCGGAGGCCGATGCCGAGCGCGTGAGGACCCGTCAGGCAATGGATGAAGCCTGCGCCGGCGGCGCCAGCAGCTAAAGCGCGATGCGCGTCGGGTTCATCGGTCTGGGCGCCATGGGCGCGCACATGGCGCGCAATCTTCACAAGGCTGGCCTGCTCACGGCGCTGTGGAACCGCACTCGGCCGAAGGCCTCGCAGCTGGCCCGCGAACTGGGGTGCGCCGCGCCCGCCACGCCGGCCGAGCTGGCCCACGACACGGACATCATCGTGCTGTGCGTCTCCGCGGACGCGGATGTGCTGGCCGTCATCGACGCGCTTCACCAAGGAGTGCGGGCCGGACAATTGGTCATCGACTGTTCCACGGTGGGCGCCGATACGGCCCGCACGGTTGCCGAACGGCTGGGCGGTGCCGGCGTCGAATTCCTGGACTGCCCGGTGAGCGGCGGAGTGGAAGGTGCGCGCGAAGCGACGCTGGCCATCATGTGCGGCGGGTCTGCCGCGAGCTTCACGCAGGCGCAGCCGGTGCTGGCAGCCATGGGCCGCACGGTGTGTCACTTCGGGCCGGTCGGCGCCGGGCAGGCCGCCAAGGCGACCAATCAGATCATGTGCGCCGGCATCATCGAGGCAGTCAGTGAGGCCATGGCTTTCGCCAAGGCCAACGGCCTGCCGCTGGACAAACTGGTGCAGACCCTCGGCCAGGGCGCCGGCTCAAGCTGGTACTTCATCCACCGCGCGCCGAACATGATTCGCGAGGCCTACCCGCCCGGCTTTCGGGTGCGACTGCATGCCAAGGACCTCGGCATCTGCCACGACATGGCCGCGAGCTTTGGCGTGCGGCTGCCGGTCGTCGAACGCATGCTCGCCGAATATGCGCAGCTGATCGAACAGGGCCATGGCGATGAGGACATCTCCACCTGCTTTAGGCTCAAGGACCGGCTGTTCACGGCCAGCATGAAGTAGGGTTGTTACCCGTGGCGCCCTGCAGCCCGGTATTGGTCAGCGTGAAGGTTGCGCAGGCCGTGTCGCTTGACTGCGAACTTCCCGGTGTCGGCTCCACGGTGACGGTGAACGTGGGCGGCGTCGTCCCCGTCGCCGTCACCGTCGCAGGGAAAACCGTCGGCTGGTCGATCTGGTAGTACGTACCGGTACTCACCGGCCAGCTGCCACCCGCCGCCGTGTAACCCAGCACCCCCGGATCTGTGCTGTAGGCATTCTGGGTGGCGTATATGCGCTCCTCGCGCGCCCCGAAGTCCATGATCGCGGTCTTCGCCTCGGTGCGCCGGGACTTGCGCACCGAGCTGGTGTAGGCGGGAACTGCGATGCTCGCGAGGATCGCGACGATCACGACGACGATCATCAATTCGATGAGCGTGAAGCCAGCGGTAGTTGAGCGATTCATGTCGGTGTTCCTCATCGCAACTGCAGCCAGGTGAGGCGGCGGCCCTTGCCATTGGCGCCTGGATTGACCTGCGTCAGGGTGGGCTGGTTGGTGACCGTCTGCGACACCAGCCACAGGCCTCCGGTTGCCGAGGTCACTGGGAACGACGTACCGACGGCATTGAGCTGAATGCCGCCCGCGGACGCGTCGTGGTACCCCACGAAGAAGTTCGGCACCGAAGCCCCGGTCAGTACCGAGATCGCGTACGTGAACCCGGTATCCGTGAGGGTCGTACAGCCCAGCGCCTGGTTATTGGCTGGCACCACCGAGTTCACGGTGAATACACCCTGCAGAATCTGCGGGTTGTAGATGATCTGTTCCTGCGTGCCGTACAGGTTCAGGTACCAACCGAACATCGGCGTCCCCGTAGTGCAGGTGGCCGAACCGGCCCAGCAGATCGCGGTCGGGCTGTTGATATCGCGCGTCACGTGATCCGTGGTGTTCAAGGTGAAAGTCTGCTGCTGCAGATTCGGGGTCGTACCGCTGACTGACAGGGTGTAGGGCGTCCCCAGTCCCGTGGCGGCAGGGCTCAAGGATGCGTACTGGACGCTGGAGTTGGCATTCCAGGAGGTCATGCTCCAATCCCACACGCCGTAAACGGCGCCGGTGGGCTGAAAACTCACCGGGGAGGCGTTGTTGAACTGAGTGCGCATACCGGTGCCGAAGGCAATCATGATGGTATTGGCGCCAGCGGGCGTCGCTCCCGCGGATACGGTCACGGAGGTCGTGATCGGCTGCCCGGCCGGCGCCGTGAACAACGGAGCAACAGTGCTGCCCGGGCCACCCGGCTTACTCACGGCCCAGGAGGTCTCGGTGGCGCTGGTCAGATCGAAGCGCCACAGATTGCCCAGCAGGTCCCCGGCATACAGGTAGTCCGTGATGTGGTCGCCGTCCAGGTCGGCGCTGCTGACATAGGCGATGCCATTGTTCTTGGCACCACTACCGTTGTTTCCGGTGCTGAGGTAGTAGAACTGCTTCGCGCCGGTACTGTCGACGGTCATCACGAAGATGCCAGCATCGCCGTTGGCGCTGCCGTAGCCATTGCCGAAAATGACGGCCCAGCGGCCATCGTGCAAACGGCGGATGATGGGCGTGCCAAAGGTGTTGCCCAGACTCTTGCCGCACATGGCGTTGCCGACACAGCTGATGGTCGCAGAATTCCACTCGCCGACCACCACGCTTGAAGCGGCGCTCTCGGAGAAGGTCGTGGGATCCGTGATATCGAGGGCGAAGATGGCTGAGCCACCCGCGCCCAGACCACCCACCAGCCATGTGTGCCATGTCGGATTGGTGCCGCCCGCCGCGTCGTAGTACAGGTCGCCGGTTCCCGGTGTGGCGTCGACAAAGAAGTTGTGGCCGTAGTGGGGGCTGGAAAAATCCAGGGCCGTCGTGAGGCACGCGGTGTTGGCACCATTGGCCGGTGTGACGCCATGGATTTGCTGCACGGTTGAGCCCGTGGGGGTCAACAGTGAGCAGGCCGGGTTGTTGTTGTTACTGGCACTGAGCAGAACCGAACCGGGCATGTAGGCCAGCACTTCCTGGCCATCATTGGGGGTCGTCAAAGTGCTGAAGGTTCCGTCGGACAGAAACGAACCGCTGCGGAAGCCGTGCATCATGCCGTCGTTGGATCCCACGTAGACCACATTGGCCCTGCCCCCCTGCGCCGCCTGGAACTGCAGGTAATTCTGTGCGCCCGAATTCTCCAGCATCGGGTCCGTCGTCGGGTACAGCTTGTCCTGCCAGGTTGCCGTGTAGGGTGACTGCGGCGGACCCACCCAGGTGGGGCTGGAGTCGACGATGTCGGCCAGCACGCTGGTGCGTGCGCGGAAGCAGATCTTGTTGGCCGGAGAATTGGTGTCCATCAATGAACCGGCGCAGGTGCCGGCCGTGGTCAGTTCGTTGCTGCGATCACCGCGCAGATAGTTCAACTCGTACGGCGTACTGTTGGTTGCTTCACCCAAGGTGAGCGCGGCCTGCTGGGCCGTGCTCAGATTGCCCCACTCAAGGCCGACACCACCGCCGTTGGCGGCGTTGTACGTGAGAATCACCCGACTGGACGGAGCCATCGCCGTCGTCAGTCCGGCCACTCCGGTAGAACAGGTCTGTCCGAGCGGGACGCCGGTCAGATTGCACGATGCATCCCAGTTCGGCGTCGTGGCCAGGGTCACATTGCCCGAGCTGTCCGTGCTCAAGGAGTTCGCCGTGACCCGGCCCACCCAGTTGTTCTGGTCGTAGTACGCAAAGTAGGCGAAGGTGCCCGTTTCGATCTTGGCGGACTGCTTCTCGTTGACACCCGCGGAGCTTGCCGACTGCACGGCCGGCGCGGATTTGAAGCAAAGGATCTCGTGGACGTTGGTGGCACCACCCGTGGAGCCGGCGAAACCGAACCGCACGTAGGCGGGCAGCGGGCCGTTCGAGGCCGAGATGCTCTGGTTGGAGATCACCGGCAGGTACGAGCCACCGTTATAGGCGTACGACAGGCTCAGAAAGCCGTCGCTGGTGATCTGCAGGTTGTAGAAGATGGGCGTCGCCTGCGCGCGTTTCGTCGCGCTGCCGTTGTACAGCAGTTGGCCGGCCGGCAGCGGCAAATAGGCGTTCGGGATCGGCGCATAGTCGAGAATGCCGGCGGTGTTTACCGCGTTGGCAAGCGTCGCGGGGCCTGCATCCGCGGGCGATGCGGCGTTCGCATAGTTCCACAGATGTCCGGAGCTGCAGGTCTTCTGAATCGCGGCCTGCTGGGCTGCGGCACTCAGCGACGCGGGGTAGTAAGGCTTGGTCGGAGGGCCTCTGCCGGGATTGGTGCCATACGCATGGTTGAGCGCGGGCCAGGAGATGGATCCGGCGCCGCGCAGGCCGATGCGCCCGGGGTCGAAACCGTAGCCGGCTGCCGTGTTGTCGCCCTGGTTGAGAAAGTTGCCGTACTCATCGATGCCCAGACCCAGATAGCCTCCGGTCAGGCCGTCATAGGTGACGCCAGCACCGCTTGAAGGACCATTGGTGTTTGAACAGCTGTACGCGAGGCTGCCGCCGGTGGCGCCGATGGCGGGAACTGTCGGCAAGGTGCCAGGATACGATGCGCCACCCGGATAGTAGACCGGACTGCTCGTGCAGGGCGGCGGCGGTGCCGGTGCCGAGGACCCACTGCTGCTGATCGTCGGGCCGATGGCGCCGGCTACCGGCACGCAGCCATCCATCAGGTAGAAACTGATACCGTCCGCGCCGGATCCGCCGTAGGTCACCGTCTTGAAGGTCACCTGGATGCCGGCGGTGGTGGGATAGGCATTGGTGGAGACAATGGCCCCACGCTCCTGGTTGCCGAAGGGAGCGCCATTGGTGAAGCGCAGTGCGCCGCCGGCGACGGGAGGGGTGGCGCTGGGGTTGGCGGCCGGGTCGGGCTGCTGATTCGCCGGGGACGAGGGCTGTAAAGTACCGCCCAGATAGCCATTGACACCACCCATCAGGTACCGGTCGGCGTCTGCCGCCAAATGGTAATAACTGATCAGCACATCCGTGCAAGCGGGGATAGTCGCACCGGGCGCGGCCGCCACGGCCCCGGTGCTACTGCCGGCGGTGAGGCAGGCGCCATTGTAGTACAGCCAGTTGCCCACCCCGCCGGTGGTGCTGCTGGTGGTGCCGCCGAAACTGTCCGTCAGCAGGGTCTGTGCGAAGGTCGCGGGGGCCACGGCCAGCCCGAGCAACAGCGCGATCAGTGCCAACAATCGTGTCGAAGTGTTCATTTCACACCTGGGGTTCATAATTTGGTGAGATCTCTAACGGCAGCGCCGATCTCATAAGTGCTCTCGACCACGGCAACTGAGAGCGCATTGCCGCCATAGCCCACTGCATCGACCTTGTACACGCTGCCCCCGCCATCGGCGGCGGGACCCACGTAGGTAATATAGAAAGCGGGGGGCGCGGAGTACGTATTGGAAAGTGAGCCACTGGCATCGGCCGTGAAGATCATGTTGGTCGCCGTGGCACCCGTGGCATTCGGGTAGTACGTAAAGCCGACGGGATTGCCACCGCTGGTCCAAGGCAACGTCACCGCACTGGTGAGCGCGTTGCTGCAGATCAGCACGTTGCTCGCAGCGACATTGGCGCTGGCTGTGGCGGAACAGACCACGGGAGGCACCGATGAATTCCCGGAAGAGCTCAGCCACCACTCCCCGTACTGCTCCGCGATCACGGCCGCATGCAACGCGCGCTCTTTCTCGCGCACATTGCCCGAGATCTTCTCCCCCAGTCCCATGCTGCGGAACATGGCCAGGGCTAGAATCGTGATGACCAGCAGCAACAGCAGACTGGCAATCAGCACGATGCCGCGCTGACGGGCGCGCCTGCTCAGGTGTCGAGCGCTCATGTATCCACCCCGACGCGGCTCATGACGGGAATCACGCGTTGGATGGTCGTCGTGCCACCGGGCGCGCTGGAGGGCTGCATCTGGCCGCCCGTGGTGCCATAGACGGGCACCAGGAAGGTCAACGTGACCTTTATGGCCGTGACATTGAGCCAGTTGTTGCTGGCCCCCACCTGGGTTGCATTCAGGTATTGGACAACGCTGTAGTCATCGCCGGTTGCACCCGACGCCACTGCGTACAACACCGACATGTTGGTGACATTGGGAATCAGATTGACGAGCGGACCGGCGGCACCGCTGGTCTGGGACTGACATTGCAGCCACCACGTGCCACCGACTTGGGCCACCTGGAACAGGTTGGTGTACCAGACACCGCCGGGACCGCCCACATTGCTCTGGCCCGCGCAATCGATGACCGTGTGAGTGGTATCGTTCAGCGGCGCAAAAAAGCGTGCCACGACGGTGTCCCCCGGTGCCATGGCGTTATAAGTCCCGTAGAGACCCGGCCCGGGAGGCACGGCCAATGACGCGATGGTCTCGGAGGCGAAGGAGTTCTGGACCGTGGCGATCGGATCAAAATAGCCGGCCTGCTGCACGACGTTGGTGATCAGCGTCATCGCGATGCGCTGATTGTCCTGCAACTGCGACAGCGCGCTCTGCGTGCCATTGGTCCGGCGCGTGCCCATGACCATTGTCACGAGCCCCCCGAGCAGGAACAGCGCGATCAGTACGGCGATCGACAGCTCTATCAGGCTGAATCCGCGTTGGCGTCGCATGTCAGGGCTCCACATACAGGGTGTACTGCGGGGAATTGAGCAGACCGGCCGCGGAGCTGACTGCCGCCGTCGCATTGTTGGTGGCGGTCACATTTTCCTGCCAGCTGATCTGGATCGTGCAGCTCAACGGTACCGTCGTGGTATTGCAGCTGATGGTCGCCAGCGCCGCCGGCACGACCTGGCCCAGTGCGGCACCCCACTGCTGCACGTCATATGCGGCGACCTGGGGAGCCGTACAGACAGTCGTTGTCGCGCAGTTGGAGGCGGCGCTGAGGACACCGGTGGTGTCATTGACGTTGACCGTGACCGTGCCCGGAGCGGTGGTCAGGACGCTGACCGTGAAACTCGCCGGCGGCGGAGCGGATACCCAGTAGTCACGATTGGTATGCATCGAGGCCGCAAGACTGGCCGCCTCGATGGCGACCAGGGAGCGCACGCCTGACGATTCCGTCGTGGACAGCGCCAACGCCTGCATCTTGGCGATGCCGAGCATGCCGACGGCAATGATGATCAATGCGACCATCACCTCGATGAGGCTGAAGCCGCTGTGTGTATTGGGGTGCTGGCTCATGGTCTTCTAGTTGCAGTTCGACAGGGTGGAGGGCTGCTGCACGGAAACGTTGCCGACATTGGTGACCTGCAGGCAGCGCGTCCGCGTGGCATTACTGGTCGAATCGTGAAGCACGATGACGGCGCCGCCTGCACCACTCATGGTCGTCAGCAGCCCCAGCGCCAGGCCTTCGCGATCAAACGAGACGTTGCTGGTCACCCCGTCCGTCAGCGTATCGCTCGCCCCCGTGCCGGCACCGGTGAAAGCCGGCTGCGCGCGCATCACCTGGGCGGCAACGCCGGAGGTCGTCGGCGGGGTGGCCCCGGATGCATTCACGAACACGATCCAGCCATCCTGCCAGTGCGTGTCGCCCGCCGCACAGTCGTTGCCGGCCGAGTTGGCCACGCATATCACGACGTTCTGGCCCTGCTTGATCGCCTCGGAGCGGGCGTATTGCATGTCACCCAGCAGGCCGTTGATCTCCCCGGAGATACGGTACGAGGTCGTGATGCCCTTATAAGAGCTGGCGCCGATCCCCAGCAGGATGCCGGCGATGGTGAGTACGATCAGCAGCTCGATCAACGAGACGCCGGTCATGCGACCGGGTGGCGTCGCGTGCGCGAAGGCGGGTTGGGGAGCGTTGCACATGCTGCAGGACAGTAAGCACGCAAGCTTGCGTGAATCTGACGACGGCGGATCAGGGGCCTGCGCAGGCGCCCAGGCTTTCAAACTGAGAACCGCATCACACTACCGCCGACCTGAACAGCACCCGCGCGCGCGTGCCTTGGCCCGAGGCGGCCGATTCGAGGATCAATTGTGCCCCATGCGCCTCGGCGATCTCCGACACGATTGCCAGCCCGAGGCCGCAGCCGTGGCCGGTCGTGCCGGGAATACGGTAAAACCGCTCGCGCACCCGTCCGCGCTGTTCCTCCGCAATCCCCGGCCCATCGTCCTCGACTTCCAGGCAAGGCCGCCCGTCGCGCAGCCCGACGCGCACCGTCACGTGGCCATCGCGCGGGGTGTAATGGATGGCGTTGTCGAGGAGGTTGCCCAGCAGATCCTCGAGCAACCGGACATTGCCCCGCACCGCCACCGGGGCGGCCTCGACGCCCAGATCCAGCCCCGCGTTCAAGGCGCGGTCCACGTTGATCTCCACAATGCGTGCGGCCAGGGCCTGCAGATCGACGGTGTCGAATTGTTCGGCGAAGCTGGTGGACGGATCGGCACGCGCCAATGCCAGCAACTGGTTCGCCGAGCGGGCCAGGTTCTCCATGCCGGCGTGGAGCCCCTGCAGTCTTGGTCGCAGCGGCACCGCAGCGGTCTCTTTCATCAGCAACTCGAGATGCCCCAGCAGGCCCGTGATGGGCGTGCGTAGCTGGTGGGCCGTGTCCGCCACGAAGCGCCGCTGGGAGCGCGCCGCCTCCGCCAGCACATCGAATAGCAGGTTCAGGGCCTCGACCAGCGGTTTGACCTCGCCCGGTACCGTCGTGGCATCCAGGTGCTTGAGCTCGCGCGGCGAACCGGCTTCGATCTGCCGACGCAGCGACAGCAGCGGCTTTAGGCCAAAGTGCACACCGAGCCATACGATGAGCAAGGTCACATCCAGCTGGATGAAGTCCATCAGCCAGGTACTGGCTAGAATGAAGCGGCCCGGCACGGCGCGTTGCGCGGCGGACTCTGCCACGCTGATGATGGCCACATCCCTGGCAATGTTCACCCGATAGCTGGCGATGCGCAGGCGCTCGCCTGCGACCACCGCATCGGTGAAAGTCGGATTCGCGCTGACCGAAGCGGCTGCGATCGGCAAATCGCGAGTGCCCGCGAGCAACTCGCCACTGGAATTGATGATGGCGTAGCGCAGGTCCACCAGATGATCGGCGCGATGCCCCGGCGTGGGCACCGCACCGAGGTCGACCCGCAGTCGTTGACCCTGTTTGACGATGCTGCCAGCCAATGCCGCGGCGGCATCCCCGAGGCGCTCATCGTAGGCTGACTCCACGAACGCGGTGGCCGCCCGATAGTTGGCATACACCCCGACCAGCATCAGCACCGCCAACGGTGGCAGCAGGAACCACAGCAGGCGGCGCTGTATCGAAGGTGCCGACTTAATTACGCGGTTCATCCAGCCGATACCCCAGGCCACGGACGGTGCGGATGACGGCGGCCTCGCCGAGCTTGGCTCGCACGCGCGAGACGTACACTTCCACGGCATTGGGCGTGAGCGCCTGATCGAAACTGGCAATGGCCTGCTGCAGCCGTTCCTTGGAGACGACACGGCCCGCGTTCAACGCGAGGCATTCCAGAACCAGCCATTCGCGCCCGGTCAGATCCACCGCCGTGTCATCAATGCGCAGCATGCGACCGGCGACATCCAGCCGCAGCCGACCCAGGTTGACCTGCTCGCCTGCATACAGATTGGCGCGACGGATCAGCGCGCGGCAGCGCGCGATGAGTTCGTCCTGTTCGAACGGCTTGAGCAGAAAATCATCGGCACCGAGATTCAGCGCCTCGACCTTGATGGCCAGTGTGTCCCGGGCCGTGAGGATGAGCACCGGCTGGGTCGCGCCGCGGCTGCGCAGGCGGCGCACCAGCGACAACCCGTCCTGGCCCGGAAGCCCCACGTCCACCACCAGCAGGTCGAAGTGCTCGGTCGCGAGCGCACTGTTGGCGGCCTCCGCGCTAGCGCTGCGATCCACGGCGAATCCTGCGGCGCACAGCCCCAGGGTGATGGCATCGGCCACCAGGTCATTGTCCTCTACAACCAGAATGCGCATGGCTGAACGGTACGGCTCACGGGTCGGTGGCGTAGTCGAAGGAGTCAAGATACAGCAGCTGCGCGCGCGCGCCGTGCGCGGGGAAGCTGCCCCGGATGGCCGCGATCATCGCCGGTGGCCCGGCGGCATAGATCGCAAACGGCGCCAGGTCCGGATGCGCCTCGAGCACCGCCTCATGCACCCAGCCGGTGCATTGTGTATGGACCGTAAGGCGCGCATGCCGGGCCGTCCACTCACGCAACAATTGCGCTTCATACAGGCCCGCGGCAGCGCGCGCGCCCCAGTACAGATGCAACGCGCGGCGCGAGTCCTCGAGCAAAGCCTGTCCCAGCATGGCTTTCACAGGCGCGAATCCCGTCCCGCCGGCAATGAAAATCGCCGGCTCCGGACCGCTCTCGTAGCGCAACTGCCCCAGTGGGCCTTCGATCTTCAGCAGCGCGCCCTCGCGCAGGCGGCCGAACAGCGCCGCGCTGAAGGCGCCGCCGGGAACGTGCTGCACATGCAGCTCGAGCTCGCCGCCCGCATTCGGCGCATTGGCCACCGAATAGCTGCGCCGCAGGCCGCCCTCGAGCAGCACGTCCAGGTGCTGTCCGGCCTGGAACTGCAGCGCCTCGGTACTGGGCAGGCGCAATACCAGCCGCATGACATCGGGACTTAGCCGCACGCTACGGGCGATGCGGGTGGGTAGTGTCCTGATCTCGGCGCTCGCGGGACTTGCCATGAGTCGCGCCTCGACCACCAGGTCGCTGCGCGCGAGCGCCTGGCACAACAGCACAAAACCCTCACTCCTTTCCTGCGGTGAAAGCCCCGGTGGCGGCCCTTGCGGGTACTCGACCCGTCCGCTCAACAGCCGCGCGCGGCACGACCCACAGCGGCCCGACCGACAGCTGTGTGGCAGGGGCATCCCGGCCAGCAGGGCCGCGGCGAGCACGGAAACATCCTCCGCAGCCTTGATGCTGCGCTCGTGCGGAATGATGCGTACGGTGTGATGCAAGGCCATTTGTGGCGCAGATTACGCCTAGATTGCGGTATTCTGCTGCGCAATGCGCGTCAACTTCACGAAAATGCACGGCGTGGGCAATGACTTCATCGTCTTCGACGCGCCGCGCGGCGCGCCGGTCCCGACACCCGCACAGCTGCGCGCTCTGGCCGACCGACACACCGGCATTGGTTTTGACCAGGCGCTGGTCCTGCATCCGGCACGGCGTGCCGACACGATCGTCTACTACCAGGTCTTCAACAGCGACGGCGCGGAGGTCGAGCAATGCGGCAACGGTGCGCGCTGCATCGCCTCGCTCCTGCACCGCCAAGGCCGCGCGCCGGCCGGTGAGTTCGTGATGGACAGTGCGGGGGGCCTGGTTCGCGCCCGTCTGCTCAGCGCGGATCGGGTATCGGTTGAAATGGGCGTGCCGTCGTTCGAGCCGGCGAGCCTGCCGTTCACTGCACCCGCGCGGCAGGAGCGCTACACGCTCACGGCCGGCAGCGCGACGGTCGAAATCGGCGCGGTCTGTCTGGGCAATCCGCACGCCGTTCTGCAGGTCGCCGCGGTCGATGCGGCGCCCGTCGCCAGCCTCGGTGCGGCCATCGAAGCTCATCCGCGCTTCCCGCACCGGGTCAACGTCGGCTTCATGGAAGTGATCGACCGCGCGCACATCCGGCTGCGCGTCTACGAGCGCGGCGCCGGCGAAACCCTGGCCTGCGGCACTGGCGCGTGCGCGGCCGTGATCGTCGGTCGCGAGCGCGGCCTGCTTGACCGCCAGGTGCGAGTGCACGTACGCGGCGGCGAGTTGCGCGTAGACTGGGCCGGTCCGGGCGAGCCGGTCTGGTTGACCGGGCCGGCGCAGGTCGCCTTCGAGGGACATTTCGAATCTTCCGATAATGAACCCGCCATCCAACGCTTGAGGGACGCAGCGAAATGAGCACAAGAGAGGCTCGGGGAATCCCGCCGCAGCACAGCGAAGAAGAGACGGTTGCCCATTACCTGCAACAGAATCCGGAATTCTTCGAGAACCATCTACCCTTGCTGGCGCGACTGCGGCTGCCCCACGCGCGCGGCGGCTCCACGATTTCGCTGGTGGAACGCCAGGTCGAGGTGCTGCGCGAGCGGCACGCGAGCCTGGAACAAAAACTGGCGGACTTCGTGACCGTGGCGCGCGCCAATGATGCGGTCGCCGAGAAGCTGCATCGCTTCACCCGGCGGCTGCTGCGTGCACAGACACGGCACAGCGCCATCGAACAGCTCGAAGCCAGCCTGCGCGAGGACTTCGACTCGTTCCACTCGGTGCTGGTGCTGATCGGGGCACAGGACGAGGCGCTGGTGCCGCAACGGTTCGTGCGCCGCCTGGCTGCCGACGATGCCAACCTCAAATCCTTCGAGTCCCTGTTCACCAGCGGTAAGCCGCGTTGCGGGCAGGCGCGCGACTCGCAGCGTGACTTCCTGTTCGCCGCCGACGCGCCGGACATCGGCTCGGTGGCACTGGTGCCGCTCGGCGACCACGGCGCGCTGGGCCTGCTCGCATTGGGCAGCACCGATCGGGATCGCTTCCATCCGGGCATGAGCACCGATTTCCTGGCGCGCCTGGCCGACCTGATTTCGGATGTTCTGTCCCGCCCCTGAGAGCGCCGGTGGCCGGTCGTGAACGCGGAGTCCCGCGCACAGCTGGCACGCTTCCGTGAGTACCTGACCCGGGAACGGCGGCTCTCCGCTCACACCGACAGCAACTACGCGCGTGATCTCAACGCGCTGGCCAGATTCTGCGGCAAAGAAGGCGTCGCCGAGTGGTCAGCCCTCGAACACGCTCAGGTACGCCTGTTCGCGGCCCGCTGCCACGCCGCGGGTCTGGGGGCGCGCAGTATTCAGCGGCGCCTGTCGGCGGTGCGCAGCTTCCTGAACTTCCTGATCCGCGAGGGGGTCCTCAAACATAATTGCGCCCTGGACGTGCGCGCTCCGCAGGGACAAAGGCGCCTGCCGGTCACCCTCGACGCCGATTCGATGGCCCGGCTGCTGGAGATTGCGAGCAACGATCCCCTGGCCATCCGCGACCTCGCCCTCATGGAGCTGTTGTATTCCTCGGGGCTGCGGCTGGCCGAGCTGGTGGGCCTGGACCTTCAGGACTTGAACGTGGCGGATCGGACCGTACGGGTGCTGGGCAAGGGCAGCAAGACACGCGTACTGCCCGTGGGTCGTAAAGCCATGAGCGCACTGGCCAGCTGGCTCAAGGAGCGCGGTGGCCTGCTCAAGGAGCACACCACGGCTGTCTTCATCGGCGCGAGCGGTCGTCGGCTCGGGCCGCGGGCGATCCAGAAGCGGGTCGAATACTGGGCGGTGCGCCAGGGGCTGCCCATGCACGTCCACCCGCATCTGTTCCGGCACTCCTTCGCCTCGCATCTGCTTGAATCCAGTGGAGAATTACGTGCAGTCCAGGAACTGCTGGGTCACGCGGACATCTCGACCACCCAGGTCTACACTCATCTTGATTTCCAGCACCTGGCCCGCATTTACGATGCTACCCATCCCCGGGCGCGCAAAAAGGCGTAAGGCCAGCACGCATGAGCAACACTTTCGATCCCCACGGCACAACGATTCTGGCGGTTCGCCGCAACGGCGCGATCGCCATCGGCGGCGACGGCCAGGTCACTCTGGGCAACACTGTCATGAAGGGCAACGCCCGCAAGGTGCGCCGCCTGTATGGCGACAAGGTGCTCGCCGGATTCGCCGGCGGTACCGCCGATGCCTTCACGCTGTTCGAGCGTTTCGAGGGCAAGCTCGAGAAGCACGGCAACCTCACGCGCGCCGCCATCGAGCTGGCCAAGGACTGGCGCTCCGACCGCTATCTGCGCCGCCTCGAAGCGCTGCTGCTCGTGGGCGACAGGGAGAAAATCTTCGTGATCTCCGGCAACGGCGACGTGATCGAGCCTGAATTCGAAGTGGCGGCCATCGGCTCCGGAGGCTCCTACGCGCTGGCCGCGGCGCGAGCCCTGCTGGAGTCCTCGCAGCTGGATGCACGCAGCATTGTGGAGCGCTCGCTCAACATTGCCGCCGACATCTGCATCTACACCAACCGCAACCTGCTCATCGATGAGATCAAGTAAATGGCGAACCCAGCGATCGAAAGTGTGGCGCCCGCTGCAACCGGCGCAGCGGCGGACTCGGCAACGCCGGCCGTAACTGCGCAGGCCATGACACCCCAGGAAATCGTGAAGGAACTGGACAAGCACATCGTCGGCCAGCAGGCCGCGAAGCGTGCAGTCGCCATCGCGCTGCGCAATCGCTGGCGCCGGATGCAGATTCCCGAACCCATGCGTCACGAGATCACGCCCAAGAACATCCTGATGATCGGACCGACGGGTGTCGGCAAGACCGAAATCGCGCGGCGGCTGGCAAAACTTGTCAATGCGCCGTTCGTGAAGGTTGAAGCGACCAAGTTCACCGAGGTCGGCTATGTCGGCCGCGACGTCGAGTCGATCGTCAAGGACCTCGCCGATGTCGCCATGAAAATGGCGCGCGAGCAGGAGGTCGGCAAGGTGCGCGCACGCGCCGCTGATGCCGCCGAGGAGCGCGTGCTGGATGCCTTGCTGCCGAAGGCGCGCGTCATGGGTTTCTCCACCGACGAGCCGCCCCAGCCGCGCGACGCCGAGACCCGCCAGAAGCTGCGCAAGCGGCTGCGCGAGGGCGACCTGGACGAACGCGAGATCGAGATCGAGCTGCGCGCGCTGCCCGCCGGCGTCGAAATCATGGCGCCCCCCGGCATGGAGGAGATGCAGCAGCAGCTGCAGTCAATGTTCGCGAACCTCGGTGGTCAGCGTACCCGGCCGCGCAAGGTGAAGGTGAAGGAAGCCGTGAAGCTGCTGATCGAGGATGAAGCCAGTCGCATGGTCAACGAGGAGGAACTCAAGGTCCGTGCCCTGCACAATGCCGAGCAGAACGGCATCGTGTTCATTGATGAAATCGACAAGGTCTCCCGGCGTGGTGAAACGATTGGCGCGGACGTCTCACGCGAAGGCGTGCAACGCGATCTGCTGCCGCTGGTCGAGGGTTCGACCGTGTCCACCAAGTACGGCCCGCTGAAGACCGATCACGTGCTGTTCATCGCCTCCGGTGCGTTCCATCTGTCCAAGCCTTCGGATCTGATCCCGGAATTGCAGGGGCGATTGCCGATCCGCGTTGAGCTCAGTTCGCTTACCGTGGAGGACTTCGTGCGCATTCTCACCGAACCGGACGCATCGCTCACGGCGCAGTATCGGGCGCTGCTGGGCACCGAGGGGGTGACGGTAAGTTTCGCCGCCGACGGGGTGCGCCGCCTGGCCGAGATCGCGCATCACGTGAATGAACGCACGGAAAATATCGGTGCGCGACGGCTGCACACCGTGATGGAAAGACTGTTGGAGAACGTGTCCTACGATGCCACCAGTGCCGAGCGGCGCGAGCTGACAGTCGATGCCAGCTATGTCGACGGTCACCTCGCAGAACTGGTCAAGGACGAGGATCTGAGCCGCTTCATCCTGTAGCGGACCGTCAATGCCACAAGAATCGGCGGGCGCGCACCGGCCCGCCCGTTCTTGGCATGCAGGACAATTCAGGCCACGGCGCCCTTCAAGCTCAGTTTGGCACTCTTTGCCGCCGCATAGCGCTCGCCGATGTCGGCCCAGTTCCAGATGTTCCACAGCGCATCAAAGAACTTCGCCTTCTCGTTGACGTACTGCAGATAGAACGCGTGCTCCCAGGCATCGACCACCATCAGCGGCAGCGAGCCCTGGAAGACGCTTTGCTGATGGTCATGCACCGAACCGATGATCAGCTGCTGCGTCAGCGGTTCCAGATACAGCGCCGCCCACCCCGATCCCTGGATGGTGGCCGCCGTCTTGTTCAGCTGCAGTTTGAAGGATTCAAAACTGCCGAAGTCATGGTTGATGGCCGTGGCCAGCTCGCCCTTGGGCGTACCGCCGCCCTTCGGGCTGAGGTTCTGCCAGAAGATGCTGTGCATGACGTGGCCGGAGATGTGGAACGCCAGCGTGCGCTCGAGCACTCCCGCGCCATCCAGCGCGCCTTTCGTGCGCGCCTCCGCCAGCTGCTCGAGGGTCTTGTTGGCACCATCCACATAGGCCTTGTGATGCTTGCTGTGATGCAACTCCATGATGCGCGCGGAGATATGCGGCTCAAGAGCGCCGTAGTCGTAGGCGAGATCGGGCAATACGTAACGGGTCATGGGGGTCTCCTTGTCAGGCGCCGATGATACGACGCTGCGAGCCACCCGGTCACCAGCGAATGTCCTACAAACGCTAGCGCAGTTTCGGCGCACGCGCGGCCCGCCGTTCGCGTGCGCGCTGGACCATATTCTGCCGCTGTTGCGGACTGGCGCTCTGCCAGCGCTGGCGCAATTGCTGGCGCTGCTGCTGCGGCAGGCTTTGGAACTTGCGGTAGTTCTCACGTGCTGCCTGCTGGCGCGCGGGCGGCAATGCGCGAAACTCTTCCCAGCGCTGGCGCAGCAGCTGCCGGCGCTGCGGCGGCAGCTGCTGAAATTGGTTGAAGCGCTGGCGGGCCGCGGCGCGCTGCTCCTGCGACATACCCAGCCAGCGCTGGCTGCCGCTGGCGAGCGCCTGCTGGCGCTGTGGCGGCAGTTGCTCCCACTGTCCCGAAAGGCGCGACAACAGACGCTGCTGATCCGGCGACAGCGAATTCCAGGGCACCGCGGCGGCGCCGGGCCGCGGCGCGCTCGCCCCGGCCGCTGCCACCTGTGCGCCAACCGGCAGGCACACGCCGGCCGACAGCACACCCGTCAGCAGCAGCGCCCCGATCAGGCCTGGCTTAATGCTCAACTTTCGCACCCTCTTTCCCTGGGGCACTGCTGGCTGGCGGCGCCGGCGCCGGCGCGGACGCCTTCACCACCGGCGCCCGCGTACCCGTACGCGCCAGGTACTGTTTCCATCCCTCGTCATCGGAATCCACGGATCCCAAGAATTCGATCAAATCCGCGTCGGCCGGCTCAACCACCTTCGTCGGCGGCGCCGCCCGCACCAGCAAGGGCTGCAATGGCACGCCGAGCAGCAGCCCGAGGCAAGCCCAAGCACGGACGGGCCGCAGCCCGCCGGGTGCCGTCATCAGGTTGCCGCCCCGCTGTCACCCTGCGCCGCCGCCCACTCATAAAAGGAGCTGTCGTTGTCCTCCATGAGCTTCATGGCATCATCGTCCGTGACCAGGTCCAGCACATCAAACGCACTGGCCGGATTGTCCGTCACCGACGCGGTCAGTTGGTGGCCCCCGCTCAACATCAAAACCGCCACCAGCGCGGCCACTGCCGCAGCGCCCGTCGCCGGCATCAGCACCTGCCGCGAGCCGCCCGCAAACAAGCGTCCCAGCCACGACGCGCGACCCGCCGCTGCCACCGCGGCCTGACGTGCCTGATTCAGGCGCGAGCGCGTGCGCGCGTCGATGCGCGAGAGTCCCTCCTCCAGCACCACCCGCGAACGCACCTCCAGCCCGCTTTGCAGCAGCGTGGTTCGCGTCGGTTCGCCTTCGCCGGCGTTCATAGTTCGAAGTCTCCAAGTTTCAGGCGCAGCGCCTGCAGGGCGCGAAAATAGTGTGTCTTGACGCTGCCTTCGGAGCAACCCATCGACTGCGCGGTCTGCGCGACGTCCAGGCCCTCGAGGTTTCGTAGCAGGAACGCCTGGCGCTGCCGCTGCGGCAAACTGTGCAGGGCGGAATCCAGCGCCGTCATGGCCTCATCGATTTCCAGACGCGCCACGGGCGGCAGATCATTGCTCGGCGCCTGCGCGATCGGATCGGCATCCTCATCGTCCTCGTCGCGGCGGAACGGCAGCCAGGCCATCACGCGGCCGCGCACGGTGCGCCGGCGCTGCATGTCGCGGATGCGATTTTCCAAAATCCGATAGAAGAGCGGCTTCCATTCCTCGGTCGGCCGATCGGCATAGGCACGTGCAAGCTGCAGCATGGCGTCCTGCACTGCATCCAGCGCATCGTCCTGGTGCCGCAGGCCGGCCTGCGCGATCTTGTAAGCCTTCAGCTCGACGCTTGCCAGAAACTGGTTCAGCGCCCGCGATCTGGCCTCGGCAGTGTCGTTCAATAGCGTGTCGCCGCGCGATGTGGCGGGCATGTTATAAGGCGGCGCGAGAGTAGCAAAGGCACTCATGCAGGTTATAACGCGTGGGCTCGACCTGCGGTTGACCCATTTGACGCGATTTGCCGACATCCCGCAAGTCATTGATTTGAATAATATATCACGCATCGCCCTGGACGTACCGCTGCGCCGTCTATTTGACTATCTGATCCCCGTGGGCGCTGCCGCGCCCCCGCCGGGCAGCCGGGTCCGGGTGCCTTTTGGCCGGCGCAGCCTGGTTGGTGTGGTCGTCGAAAACGCCTTCGAATCCAGCGTTCCGGAAGCCAAGCTCAAGCCCATTTCCGGGCTTGTCGATGCCGTCCCGGTACTCGACGCGGCGCTACTCGCGCTGGTGCGCTGGGCCAGCGACTATTACCACCATCCCATCGGTGAGGTTATCGCCAGCGCGTTGCCGAAGGCCCTGCGCGCCGGGGCCAGCCCCGTCGCACTCGAAACGGTCTGGCGGCCCACGCAGTCCGGCCGCGCCGCGCTCGCCCAGGGGCGCCTGGCACGCGCACCGGCCCAGCGCCAGCTGCTCGAGTGGGTGATCCAGCACGATCCGCTGCGGCAGGACGCACTCGCGCTGCACTTGCCCCGGTGGCGGCCGGCGGCCACCGCACTGCTCAAGCAAGACTGGATCCGCTGCGCAGCGACCGCCGCGCACGTGCACACGGACCTGGGCGCCAGCAGCGCCCCGGCCGCACCCGGGATTGCTCCGCCGCTCACGCCCGAACAGGCGCAGGCCGTGGCCTGCATCGGCGCGGCGCTGGGGGGTTTTTCAACCTTCGTGCTGCACGGTCTGACCGGGAGCGGCAAGACAGAAGTCTATCTGCAGGTGATTCAAACGGTGCTCGCTGCCGGTCGGCGTGCGCTGGTGCTCGTTCCGGAAATCGGCCTCACCCCGCAGCTGGTGCGACGCTTCGAGGAGCGCTTCAAAACGCCGCTGGCGGTGCTGCATTCCGCACTGACCGACGGCGAGCGGCTCGGCGCCTGGCGCAACGCTGCCAGCGGCGCCGCGCGCATTGTCGTGGGCACGCGTTCGGCCGTGTTCGCACCCGTACCCGAGCTGGGCATCATCATCGTCGACGAAGAGCATGACGCCTCACTGAAACAGCACGAGGGCGGCTTTCACTACTCGGCACGCGATCTGGCGCTGGTGCGCGCGCAGCGCGCGCAGGTGCCGGTGGTGCTGGGCTCCGCAACGCCGTCGCTTGAAACCTTGCAGAACGTCGTCACCGGCCGCTATCAGCGCCTTGCATTGCCGCGCCGCGCGGACCAGGCGCAGCCGCCGCGGCTCGCGGTCGTGGATCTGCGCGGCCATGCCGTCGCGGCGGGTCTTGCCACCCCGGTGGTACAGGCCATCGAGCGGCATCTGGCCGCCGACGGCCAGGTGCTCGTCTACCTGAACCGCCGCGGGTACGCCCCCACGCTGCTGTGTACGGCCTGCGGCTGGGTGGCGCCCTGCGCCGATTGTGACGCGCGCCTGACGGTGCATCAGCGATCGGGGCGCCTGCGCTGTCATCACTGCGGCGCGGACTCACCACTGCCGAAGCAATGTCCGCAATGCGGCTTTGAGGTGCGCCCCGTCGGCCAGGGCACCGAACGGGTCGAGGAGCGCTTACGCGAACTGTTCGCGCAGGCCCCGCTGGTGCGCGTGGATCGCGACGTCGTGCGCGGCCAGGGCGACATGGACGCGGCCATGCACAGCGTCAACAGCGGCGCGGCACGCATCCTGGTGGGCACTCAGATGATCACCAAGGGTCATGACTTCCAGAACATGACGCTGGTGGTGGTGCTCAATGCCGATCAGGGCCTGTTCAGCACGGACTTTCGCGCCGCCGAGCGCCTCGCGCAAACCATCGTGCAGGTTGCCGGTCGGGCCGGGCGCGGCAGCCGCGCCGGCGAAGTCCTCATTCAGACGGCCTATCCCGAACATCCGCTGCTGCAGATGCTGATGAGCGAAGGGTACGACGGGTTCGCGCGCGCGGCGCTGGCCGAGCGCGCGGCGGCCGCCTGGCCGCCCTTCAGCCGCCTCGCGGTCGTGCGTGCCTCAGCGCCGAGCGCGCGGGACGCGCTCGATTTTCTCACCGCAGCCCGGCGCCTGGCGGGCGCGCCACGCGGCGTCAAACTGCTGGGGCCGGTGCCCGCCGCGATGGCACGGCGCGCGGGGCGCTATCATTCGCAGCTGCTGCTGGAGAGTCCCGATCGCAACGCGCTGCATCGGCTGCTCGGCGCCTGGATCGAACAGCTCGGGGCGCTGCCCGGCGCGCACCGCGTCCGCTGGGCGCTGGACGTGGATCCCATCGATCTGTTCTGACGGGTCCGGTAAACTGGATGATTTCGACCGCAGCGGACATTATCCCCTTTGAAACCACAGCTCGAGCAGCTGCTCCAGCAGGCCGTGAACGGGCTTGTCGGCGGTGTGCTACCGACAGCCCCCGAGGCCGCCCTGATCAGCGTCGAGCGCACCCGTGATGCGCAGCACGGTGACTTCGCGACCAATATCGCCCTGCGACTCGCGAAGGGCGCGCGCCGCAATCCGCGCGAGCTGGCGCAGGCGATCGCCGCGGCGCTGCCGCCCAATGACCTGATCGAGCGCAGCGAAGTTGCGGGCGCCGGTTTCATCAATTTCTACCTCAAGGTCGCCGCGAGCACCCAGGAGCTGGCGCGCATCCTGAGGCTGGGTGATGCCTACGGGCGCAGCGACGCCGGCGCCGGCGAGCGCGTACTGGTCGAATTCGTGTCCGCCAATCCCACCGGCCCGCTGCATGTCGGTCACGGCCGTCAGGCCGCGTACGGTGCGACGCTGGCGAACATCCTCGCCGCCGTCGGCTTCGCCGTGTCCCGCGAGTACTACATCAATGACGCGGGCCGGCAGATGGACATCCTCGGTGTCAGCACCTGGATCCGCTATCTGCAACTGTGCGGGGAGGAACTGCCCTTTCCGACCAACGGTTATCGCGGCGAGTACGTGCGGCCGCTCGCGCAGCGCCTGCGCGAGCTCGAAGCGGAGCGCCTGCGCGCCCCAGCCGCCAGCGTCATGGCGGGTCTGCCGCCGGACGCACCGCAGGGCGACAAGGAAGTGCACATCGATGCGCTCATCGAGCGCTGTCGCGAGCTGATCGGCGACAGTGGCTTCCGCGACGTGCTCGGGCTGTCACTGGAAATGATGATTGCCGACATCCGCGATGACCTCGCAGGTTTTGGCGTCGACTTCGATCGCTGGTATTCGGAAGGCTCGCTGGCCGCATCCGGGGCCATCAATCGCGCCCTCGAGCGGCTGCGCGCCCAGCATCAGATCTACACCAAGGACGGCGCGCAATGGTTCGCAGCGACCCAATTCGGCGATGAGAAGGATCGGGTCGTGGTCCGCGAGAACGGCGTTGCCACCTACTTCGCCTCCGACATCGCCTATCACCTCGAGAAGCGCGAGCGCGGCTTCGCGCGCCTGCTCGATGTGCTGGGCGCCGATCACCACGGCTACATCGCGCGCGTGCGCGCCGGGCTCACTGCCATGGGCGA
The DNA here is from genome assembly GCA_036521075.1 of Steroidobacteraceae bacterium. GTDB lineage: Bacteria > Pseudomonadota > Gammaproteobacteria > Steroidobacterales > Steroidobacteraceae > DAIDKA01. Next base: position 60,135 of record DATDIL010000035.1, read on the forward strand.
ACCGGGCGAGAGTCTGGAGGTGAGCCTGATCCAGTTCGTGAGCCTGTTTCGCGGCGGGGAGAAGATTCCGATGGGCAAGCGCGAAGCGCAGTTCGTCACGCTGCGGCAGCTGCGCGAGGAGGTCGGCAATGACGCGTGCCGCTTCTTCTACCTGATGCGCAGTCACGATCAGCCCCTGGACTTTGATCTGGAGCTGGCCAAGTCGCGCAGCAACGAAAATCCGGTGTATTACATCCAGTACGCCCACGCGCGCGTCGCCAGCGTGCTCAAGCAGCTCGCCGCGAAGGGTTTCACGTTCGACCAGGCCGAGGGTCTGGGCAACGCAGCCGCACTGACCGGCGCGCACGAGCAGGCGCTGGTGCAGTCGCTGTCGCGCTACCCCGAGGCCCTCGCCAGCGCGGCGGCGCAGCGTGCGCCGCATGCCCTGGTGTACTACCTGCGCGAACTGGCGAACGCCTTCCACACCTACTACAACGCCGAGCAGTTCATCGTGCCCGAAGCGCCGTTGCGCAATGCGCGGCTGTGCCTGGTCAGCGCCGCCGCCCAGGTAATCCGCAACGGCCTGACCTTGCTGGGCGTAACTGCTCCCGAGAGCATGTGACGCGGCACGGCGCACGCGACTACAAGTCGGCGCGGCGGCGTGGCAGTGGCGCCGCGCGCTGGCAGGATTTCGCCACCGGACTGGTGGCCGGCGTGCTCGTCGGCGCGATGGGCTGGGCGTTCACGCATCAGGGTCAGCACACGCCGGTACCGCTGGACGCGCCCAAGCCCGAAGCCCACAAGGCGCCGCCGGACGAGGCGCAGGCCGCAGGCTCCGGTTCCGGCCCGCAGCACTATGACTTCTACTCGATGCTGCCCAACTTCGAAGTGGTGGTGCCGGAGAAGGAACGCGATGTGAAGCGCGACCTGCCCGCGGCGAAGATCGAGAAGCCCGGCTCGTACGTGCTGCAGGCGGGCTCGTACCGCAACGAGGCTGATGCGGATCGGGTATCCCGTCAGCTGACCCTGCAGGGGATCGCTGCCAAGGTGCAGCGCGTTGCCCTCGATACCGATGTCTGGTTTCGGGTGCGGGTGGGGCCGATCAACGATCTGCTGCAATTGAACAAGGTGCGCCGGCAGCTGCAGGCAGCCGACGTCGATGCGCTCGTGATCCGGGTCGGCGATTAAGCCTTGGGGCCTCAGTCGTCCGGGGTGGCACGAAAATCCACGCCCAGGGAGCGCAGCTTGCGATACAGGTGCGTGCGCTCCATGCCGACGCGCTTCGCGAGCCGTCCCACCTTGCCGTTGCACAGCAGCAGTTGCTGCTGCAGGTAGGCGCGCTCGAACTGCTCGCGCGCCTCGCGCAGCGGCAGCGCCAGCAGGTCCTGCTTGACCAGCGGCTCGCCCGGCACGGTCTGCATCGCCAGCTCGTGCTCGATTTCCTCCAGCCGGATTTCCTCCGGCCCCCCCTGGATCAGCAGGCGCTGCACCAGGTTCTTCAGCTCCCGAAGATTGTCGGGCCAGGGGTAGTTGCGCATGCGGTTCTGCGCCGCCACGCTGAAACGGCGAAAGGTCAAGCCTTCTGCGTCCACCGCACGATCCACGTAGTGACGCAGCAGCTCCGGTACGTCCTCGGCGTAGTCGCGCAGCGGCGGGATGCGCACGATCAGCGTGTTCAGATGGCCGAGCAGATCGCGGCGGAATTCCGAACCGACCGTGCCCGCGCGGCCCTCGACACCGGGCTGGGCCGATGACAGCACGCGCGCGTCAAAACGCTGCACTGCCGCCGATTTCAGCCGCGAGAAGGTCCCGGACTCGAGCACGCCCATCAGCACGCGCTGGGCGATCTGCGGCAGGTCTTCGATCTCATTGATGAAAAGCGAGCCATCGCCGGCCTGTTCGAGCAGCCCTTTGGTATCACCGCTGCCCAACAGCAGCGCTTCGGCGTCGGTTTCGCGCAGGGTGCTGGCGATCAGGGTGACGAAGGGCGATGTCGCGCGCGGGCTCTCGGCATGCAAGTAGCGCGCAAAGGCCTCCCGCCCGGAGCCTGATTCGCCGATCAACAGCACCGCGGACCGGTTCGGGGCCAACTGCTGCAGATCGGTGCGCAACTGCTGGATGATGCGGCTCTTGCCGGCCGGGATCTGGATCTGTGCGGGCGCCAGGCGTCCCGGCTGGCGCTTGCGTTTGCCGGCCTCCAGCGCCCGCTCCACCGTGCGCAGCAGTTTGGCAATCGACAGCGGCTTCTCGACGAAATCGAATGCGCCGAGGCGGGTCGCCTCAACCGCCGTCTCGATCGTGCCATGTCCCGACATCATGACGACCTGGACAGCGTCCGCGGCGGACACGGACCATTCGCGCAGCAACGTGATGCCATCGACTCCCGGCATCCATATGTCCAGCAGTACCAGGTCGGGAATCTGTCGCGCGCGGGCCGCACGAGCCTCTTCGGCGTTCGCGGCGACTTCGACCGCGTAGCCTTCCTCGGCGAGAATTTCCTTGAGCAGGCCCCGGATATCGGCCTCGTCGTCGACCACGAGAATTCGCATCGCACTCATCCCAAACTCTCCTTCCGTATTGCCGGGCGACGCTCACGATGCGAGCTCGCTGCTCGCGTACTGTCGCGCAAGGGCAGAGTCACGCGCACACTGGCGCCGCCTTCGGGCCTGTTCTCCGCGTCGATGCGTCCTCCGTGCTCCTCGACGATCTTCTTCACGATCGCGAGTCCCAAACCGGTCCCCCGCGGCTTGCTCGTCACGTAGGGATCAAAAACCCTGCCCAGCAGCTCGCGCGGAAATCCCGGTCCATTATCACAAACTGTCACGACGCCGTGGGCCCATTCGGCACTGCGGGCCTGCTGCAGCCGGGTTGAAATATCTACGATTGCCCGGCCATCGCCGGTTTTCCCGCGCGAATCATAACCCTCCAGCGCCTCGAGCGCATTGACGAGCAGGTTATTCAGAATTTGCCGCACCCGCCCGCGGTCCGCCTCGATCACTCCCATCCGCGGGTCCAGGTCCAGGCGGATCTGCACCCGGCTTTCGGGCAAGCGGTACAGCTCCACCACTTCGCAGATCAGCTCGTTGAGGCTGAAGCCGGTGACCTTCATATCCGGTGCACGCGCGTACTCGCTGAATGCATTGACCATCTGCTTCATGGTCTCGACCTGCTGCACGATGGTGTCGGTCGAACGCTGCAGCAGCTCCGCGTCCTCCTTATTCATGTTGGCGAGGAACTTGCGCCGCATGCGTTCCGCCGATAGCTGGATCGGCGTCAACGGGTTCTTGATTTCATGCGCCAGGCGGCGCGCGACCTCGCCCCATGCGGCATCGCGCTGTGCCTGCAGCAACGCTGTTATGTCATCGAACACGATCACATAGCCGCGCTCCGCCCCCTCGACGCCGATCGGCGTGCAGGCGCACATCAGCACCCGGTGGTCGGACCCGCTATCGAGCTCGATCTGCTCGCGCCACTCCTCGCGCCCGGCCGCGAAGCGCACCACCAGGGCTGCGACAAACTGACTGAAGCGCTCCTTGCCGGCCGCCAGTTGCGACAGCGACGACCCGGTTGCCTGGGTCATGTCCAGACCCATGATCTGCCCCGCGGCCTCGTTGGCAATGCGCACCATCAGCTCGCGGTCGACCGCCAGGACGCCCGTGGACAGGCGCGCCAGGATTGCCGCCAGCCGACCGCGCTCGCGCTCCACGGCCTCCTGGCTGCGCCACGCTTCCTCGCGGGCGCGCCGCAGCCGCTTGGTCATGTCGTTGAAGGAGTGCACCAGGTACCCCAGCTCATCGCGCGACGGCAGCGGCAGTCGGGTCGCGAAGTCGCCCTTGCCCACGGCCCGGGTGCCGGCGATCAGATCCTGCACCGGTCTGATCAGCCGCTGCGCCGAATAGATCGCGCCATAAATCGCCGCCAGCATCGCCAGCAGCAGCACCAAGGTGAGGGTCAGGCGGAAGCTGTCCTTGAGCGGTTCGCGCGCCAGCGCCAGGTCGCCGTACTGCGAATACGTCTGCTGTACCGCCTCGGAGAGCTTGGCCAGCTGCGGCGACACCTCGTATACGGCGTAGACGTAGCGCCGGTCGCCCGAATCGCGGGTCTCCGACAGCGGTACGGCGACGCGGATCAGGTACTCACCGCCAGCCTGCGGGTCGAGTCCGACATAGGGTCGATGCTGGCTGATTTGACGCAGCACATCGCTCGGGGGCGGGGCCGGCGCCACCTCGTTTGAGGTGTCGCTGCTGAAGGCCAGCACATGCTGGTCGGAATCAAACAGCACGATCTGCCTGGCCTCGGTGGCGTGCAGTTCCGCGTTCAGGCGCAGCAGCAGCTGATCGCGCGGCGCATTGACCAGCCCCGCGGCAAAGTCCTCGGTACGTCTGCCATATTCACGCTTGCGCACGTCGATGGCGGACCGCGACAGCAGCAGCGCGTCATTCAGGCCCTGCTTGATCTCGATCCGGAACCAGCTGTCGATGCCGCGGTTCAGGAAATCCAGCGAGAACAGGTAGACGATGAGCAGTGGCGCGATGACGAGAGCGCCGAAGGTGCTGACCGTGCGGGCCGTCAGGCGCGAGCCCGGGACGCTCGCGCGGTAGTCGCTCACCAGCTGCCAGATCTTGCGCGCGATCAGCACGGTCAGGCCGATCACGCCCACCAGGTTCAGCAGCAGAATCCACAGCTGCAGCCGGTCGAAATCCGAGGAGCGTTGCACGCTCTTGGCGAGCAGCAGCAGCGAGCTGGTACCGATGATCGCCCACAGCAGCCCCAGGGCGTAGGTCCCCCAGGGGCGACGCGGGGGTGTCAGGTCGTCAGTGACCATGTGTACCAGTCGCTGACGCGGTTCCAATCATTGGTCCAGAACAACAGCGCGCGCAGTGAGGAGGATAGATGTCCGCGATGAATGCCGGCACGAACGCTGATGATGTACTGGGCGCCCGTCTCGAGCTGCGGCTCCACCAGTATCGGCCACGCATCCACGGTGCCCAGGTACTGGAGCGCGGCATCGAGGGTCGCGAAGGTTTGCTGATCGCCGCTCGCCGGATCACGGACCACGTAACGGTCGCTCACCGTGTGGTAGGCCAGCTCGCGCCGCAACGTCAGGTCGACGATGGTGCTGTTCAGCCAGAAACGCCGGGCACGCTCCACGCGCGCGTTGACATCGAATATCAGGTCAACGCCGTCGCGCAAGGCATCACCGATGGCGGGTGTCATGGGGTAATCGACGCGCGCATGCAGCTGGAATACGGAGTGGTCCAGATCCACGAATGCCGAGCGTACCTGCAGCACGCCGTCCAGGGCATCGGCCAAGGCGACCACACTGCACAGCGCCAGCCAGCCGGCGGCCAGCATTACCCATGGGGAGCGGATCATTTCAATGCGGTCCGGATGTGTCTTTCTCCAGGCAAGCATAATAGAAGCCGTCGGTGCCCGCCTCGCCTCCGGGCAGCAGCTGCAGCCCATGGTTGCACACGATGGCGCCCGGGACGGTCCGTTGCGCCGCGGCCAGCAGCTCATCGGCCGGCATCACCCGCACTGCGGCCTGGGGGTCCACGCTGAGGCGCGCAATGACAGCATCGTTTTCCTCGGGCAGTACCGAACAGGTGCAGTACAGCAGGCGCGCGCCCGGGGCCAGCAGCGTTACCGCGTATTTCAGCAGCGCGACCTGGGTCGTGGCGAACGTGGCGATGTCCGTCTCACGCCGCAGCAGGCGGATATCCGGATGACGACGGATGACGCCGGTCGCCGAACAGGGCACATCGAGCAGGATGCGATCAAAGCCAGCGGCCCCCAAAGCCTGTGGCATCGATCCATCCGGCGCCCGGCCCGTGGCCATGTCGGCGACCAGCAGCTGCGCGTTGCGTCCACAACGCTCGAGGTTCTCACGGACGCGATTCAGGCGCGCGGCATCCGCATCGACGGCGACCAGCGCGCAATCCGCAGCGCGCTCCAGGATATGCAGCGTCTTGCCGCCCGGCGCCGCACACGCATCCAGGACGCGCATCCGCGGCTTTGCGTCGAGCAGCGTGGCGGCCAACTGCGCCCCCGCGTCCTGAACCGACACCCAGCCTTGAGCAAAGTGGGGCAGGGTGGCCACTGATACGGGCGCCGCGAGTTCCACGGCCTCGGGCGCCCACGCCGAGGCGCGCGCTTGGATCCCGGCCTGCAGCAGCAGCCCCAGATAGGCATCACGTTCGACGCGCGTCACATCCACGCGCAAGGTCATCGGCGGATGAGCATTGTTGGCCATCATCACGGCAGCTGCCTGCTTGGGCCACGCGCGCCGCAGCGCCGCGGCGAGCCAGGGCGGATGGGCCGCCGCCGCCGCCGGGTCGAGGTCCACCCTGGCGAGCAGCGCCGCGCGCTCGCGCACGAACCGCCGCAGCAACGCATTGACGAGGCCCGCTGCGCGCACCTGGCCCAGTGTGCGCGCCGCATTGACCGCCGCGTTGACCGTCAGCTGCGCGGGATTGCGCGAATACTCGATCTGGTGGGCCGCGGCAACCAGCAGCGCACTGACCTGCGGGGCGAGGCGCCCGGCCTTGCGATCGAGCAGACTGTGCACCGCCGGCAGCAGCCGCAAGTACCAACGCACCGTCCCTAAAGTGATGGCGCGCACCGCGGCGCGCTCGGCCGAGGCGCTGAGGCTGGCGAGCGCGGCATCCGCCGAGGCGCCCTGATCAACGACCGCCGCGATGACGCGCGCCGCGCTCACGAGCACCTCGGTGCGCGCGCCGCTCACGTGAAGCGGCCGGCAGCGGCCGCGGCGGAATTTACAAACTCGCGCGCCGCCACGACCTTGCGGCCGGCGCGCTGCAACCGTGTCACGTGCAACTCGCCCGCACCGCAGGCGACGCGCAGCGCATCTCCTGCAAGGCCCAACCAGGTGCCGGGCGCGGCAGCCGGCGTGGCTGCGCCCGGCCCTGCAAAGGCGTCATGAATGCGCAGCGGCTCGTCGCCAAAGACGGCTTCGGCCACGGGCCAGGGATTGAAGGCGCGCACCTGCGCGGAAATCGCGGCCGCCGCAGCGCTCCACTTGATGCGAGCCTCGATCTTGGAGATTTTCGGTGCATAGGTGACACCCGCCTGCGGCTGGGCTCGCGCGTGCACCGTTCCTGCCGACAGTGGCTCCAGCAGCTCCAGCAGCGCCTGCGCCCCCAGGGTGGCAAGCGCGACGTGCAGCGAGGCGCTGGTCTCGCGCTCGCCGATGGGCACACTGCGCACGGCCAGCATGGCCCCCGTATCCAGACCCTCATCCATTTGCATGAGGGTGATCCCGGTCGCAGCATCCCCGGCCAGAATCGCCCGCTGGATGGGCGCCGCACCGCGCCAGCGCGGCAGCAGCGAAGCGTGAATATTGACGCACCCCAGGCGCGGCACCTGCAGCAGTTCGCGCGGCAGGATCTGGCCATAGGCCACCACGACCATGAGGTCCGCTGCCAGTGCGCCTACGGCTTCAAGGGCTGCCGCCGTGCGCAGCGTGGTCGGCTGGGAAACCGCCAACCCGGCGCTCAGCGCGAGCGCTTTGATCGGGCTGCAGGTGAGCGGGCGGCCCCGACCCTTGGGACGGTCCGGCTGGGTGAGGACCCCCACGACCGTGTGTCGTGAGGCCAACAATGCCTGCAGCGCCGGCACCGCGAACTGCGGCGTGCCGGCAAAGGCCACGCGCAGCGGGCTGGCAACGCTCATCGTAAAGCCTCAGGTCGCGCTAGCGCACGCCGGCAGTGCGCGCCGCGCCACCGCGCTGCTGCGCTGCAATACGTTCCTTGCGCTCCTTGTCCAGCTTCTTGCGGATCCGGTCGCGCTTCATGTCGGAGAGGTAATCGACGAACAGCTTGCCCTCAAGATGGTCCATCTCGTGCTGCACGCACACGCCGACAACCCCCTCCAAGTCGCGCTCGAACCACGCGCCGGTGCGATCCTGGGCCCGAACCCGGACCCGGGCTGCCCGCTGCACATCGTCAAAAATTCCCGGCACCGACAGGCACCCCTCTTCGGTCTTCGCCACGCCCTCGCGGCTCAGGATTTCCGGGTTTATGAAGACCAGCGGCTCGGAACGGTCATCCGAGACGTCCATGACGATCAGGCGCCGGTGAACGTCTACCTGGCTGGCCGCCAGCCCGATGCCCGGGGCCTCGTACATGGTCTCGAACATGTCATCGATGAGCCTGCCGAGCGCCGCGTCGAACTGTTCCACCGGCCGTGCGCGGGTGCGCAGGCGTGGGTCCGGGTACTCCAGAATGGTTAGACGCGACATCAGTTTCATGCTCTAGTGTGACTGTGGGGAACTTGCTAGCCTCCCTTGTGGGGGCGTGATCCAGCGCACAAACTTGACAATACGTCGTGTGCCGAACGCCGCAGCCGATTATAACAGCCGTGCTGCTGCCCCACCCCATGGTTGAGGAGGGGAGAATGACTTTCAACCACGTACTCAGAAATGGCCTGTCCGTAACACTCATCACCGCTGCAATTTCGGTCAGCGGCTGCTCGACCCTGTTCCGGCATTCGCCCCCCGTCGAGGAGGCGGCTGCGCCCGTGGTGCAGTCGGCGCCGGCCGTCGCCCCCGAGCCTGAGCTGACGGCCACCGAGGCCGCCATCCGGGCCGACGAACAGTCCGGATCGAAGGCCGAAGCGGCGCCCGCCCCTACCGCGGAGGTGATCAAACCCACCGCGCCCACCGAGTACACCGTCAAGCGCGGCGATACGCTGTGGGGCATCTCCAATGTGTTCCTGAAGAACCCCTGGGAATGGCCCGAAATCTGGTACGAGAACCCCAAGGTCCAGAATCCCCACCGCATTTATCCGGGTGACGTGCTGGTGCTGGCCTATGACAAGGGCGGGCATCCGCAGATCAGCATTGGGCAGGCAGGTGCGTTGCACCTGAATCCCGCATTGCGCAGCTCACCCCTGGATGATGCGATCCCCACCATCCCCTACGCGGCCATCGCGGCTTTCCTGTCGCGGCCGACCCTGCTCAGTCGCGACGAAATCAAGCACGCGCCCTATGTCCTGGCCTTCCCCGACGAGCATCAGGCGGCCGGCGACGACAACGTGGTCTATGCCCGCGGCCTGGGCGGTGCGTCCGCCGGGGCGCGCTACAGCGTCATGCATATCGGCGACCCCATCGTCGATCTCGAAAGCGGCAAGACCTTGGGCTATGAAGGCACCTACACGGCCACGGCAGTGGTGCAGAACCCGGCGGCAGTGACCCGCACGGTGCTGGTGGATGCCAAGCGCGAGACCCTGCGCGGGGACTGCATGGTGCCCGATGTGAATTCGGCGCCCATGAGTTTCACGCCCCGAGCCCCCGACCAGAAGGTGCGGGGTCAGATCATCGCCGTCGTCGATTCGGTGACCTTGATCGGCCAGTACGACATCGTGGCCATCAATCGCGGCGCGCGCGCGGGCGTCGGCCCGGGCACGGTGCTCGCCGTCGATGTGGCGGGCGATATCGTGCCCGACCGCGGTCCGAACTCCTACGACAGCACTGACCGGAACTTCCTGGGCTTCACCAAGTCGGTCAAGCTGCCCGCCGAGCGGGCCGGCACCTTGCTGGTGTTCAAGTCGTACGACGACATGAGCTTCGGGCTCGTGGTGGGCGCGGAGTCCCCGATGCGCGTCGCCGACGTCGTTCGCAACCCGTAACCTCTCCTGCAACCCGGTAGCGGGCGCGTGCTTAGCTTGGCGTCATGGAGCCCGATCGCCTGCGCGCCCTCCTGGCCAGGACCCCTGGCCTGCTGGCCCGACATGTATTCGCTTGTTTGACCGAGGGTGAGGCCAAAGGCTCAGCGCTGCCGCCCGACTTACCGACCCGGCTCCTGAGCCACGCATTGCCGGAGCGAGGCAGAGCCTGGCTCAGTCGGCCTGATGATCGCCTGATCGATTCTGATCTATTGTGGATCAACGATGATAGCGGCCAGATCCTAATCTGCGCTGATGCGCAGTTCCCCGCCACCCTGACCCGGTGGCGGGACGCACCGGCTGCCCTGTATGTGCGCGGATCGCCGGCGCTGTTGCGCGCCGTACCATTCGCCATGACCGGAGGCCGCCAGGTGACACCTGCGGGAATCGACACCGCCCGAGGCTTCGCCGCCGAGATCGCGCGCAGTGGCCTGAGCCTTGCGGCCGGTGTAGAGGAAGGGATCGACACGGCGGCTCATGAGGGTGTGCTGGCGGCCGGCGGCTCCCCCATCGGGCTGAGTGTCTGCGGTCTCGACCGAATCCATCCGGCATGCAATGCGGGGCTCGTAGCGCGGATCCGCGCCCGCGGGACCCTGCTCAGCGTGTTCGCCCCGGGCACGCCGCCCCGGCGTCACCATTTTCCGATCCGCGGCCGGCTGCTGGGCGCGCTCGGCAGCGGCCTGCTGGTGGTGGAGGCCGCGGGCGGCACTGGCACGCTCAGCAGCGTGGAGCAGGCCCGTGCGCTGCAGCGGCCCGTATTCGCCATCCCCGGCGCCATCCGCGATCCGGCGGCCCGTGGCTGTAATCAGCTCATTCGCGCCGGCGCAATCCTCGTGACGCAACCGGGTGAGATACTGCAGGAGTTGGGATTTAACAATATAAATCAGTCGATTAGACAATCGAGCCGGCCCCCGGAACTGCCTGGGACCCGACCTTCGCTATTGGACAACAAATACGAAATGCTGTTAGATGCCGCAGGCTTCGAGCCTGTGGACATCGATGTTCTCGTGTTTCGGACCGGTTGGTCCGGGCACGAGGTGGCTTCAATGTTGCTGTTGCTCGAACTACAGGGGCGGGTCGCGCTCCAGCCTGGCGGCCGGTACTGCCGCCTGTCATAAGTCCGATGCTCATGACGACCAGTGTCCTCGATATCCTGATTTACGTTTTCGACCGCTACATGCTGGAGGACACCTCGGAGGTTCCTGAGCGCGACGATCTGGCTCGCGATCTGGAGTTGATGGGTTTCGGCTCCGCAAGCGTCGAACGCGCCCTCGACTGGCTGGCCGGGCTGGCGGATGTACGCCTGCAATCCGCCGAAACGCCACTCTGTGAGCGCCCCAGCGTGCGGCTGTACAGCGACGGGGAATTGACCCGGCTGTCCACCGAATCGCGTGGCTTCCTGATGCATCTGGAGCGGCACGGCATCCTGTCGCCGTTGCAGCGGGAAGTCGTTCTGGACCGGCTTCTCGCCCTGGATTCGGAGGAACTGGACACCGAGCAGATCAAATGGGTCGTGCTGATGGTGCTCTCCAGCCAACCGGGCCAGGAACAGGCGTTTGCCCGCATGGAGGACCTGGTGGCCGACAACACCGGAGCGCCGCCGCACTAGCAAATCGCCTTCAAGGTTCCAAGTCACCATCATCAATCCGCGGCCTGGTCCGCGGTTTTTCGTCTAACGGGACTCCATCAGCGCATGGCAGAAAATCTGGTCATCGTCGAATCGCCGGCCAAGGCGCGCACGATCAAGAAGTACCTCGGCAAGGACTTCGAAGTCCTCGCCTCGTACGGACACGTGCGCGACCTGGTGCCCAAGGAAGGCGCGGTCGACACCCAGCACGGCTTCGCGATGCGCTACCAGCCGCTGGAGAAGAACGCGCGGCATGTCGAGGCCATCTCGCGCGCGCTGAAGAAGGCCAAGGCGCTGTATCTGGCAACGGACCCGGATCGGGAGGGCGAGGCCATCGCCTGGCACCTGCTCGAAATGCTCAAGGAGCGCGGCGAGATCGGCACCCGGGCCGTGCATCGCGTCGCCTTCTATGAAATCACCAGGAACGCCATCCGCGCCGCGGTGGCCGAACCGCGCGAGGTGTCCGCACCCCTGGTCAATGCCCAGCAGGCCCGCCGCGCGCTCGACTACCTGGTCGGCTTCAATCTCTCGCCGCTGCTATGGAAGAAAGTGCGCCGCGGCCTCTCCGCCGGCCGCGTGCAAAGCCCGGCGCTGCGCATGATCTGCGAGCGCGAGGCCGAAATCGAAGCCTTCAAGGCGCTGGAGTACTGGACGCTCGATGGCGAAGCGGAACATTCGGCCCAGGCCTTTCCGCTGAAGCTCATCGAATATGCCGGCATCAAAGTCGAGCAGTTCAGCTTCACCAACGAAACCATTGCGCGCGAAGTCGAGCGCAGCATTCGCAGTGCCGCGGGCAACACCGAAAATCGCGCCGGGTCGCTGAAGGTCCTGGCAATCGACCGCAAGCAGCGCCGCCGCAATCCCGCCCCACCCTTCACCACCTCGACCCTGCAGCAGGAGGCCGCGCGCAAGCTCGGCTTCAACGCCCGCCGCACCATGCGCCTGGCGCAGCAGCTGTATGAAGGTGTCGATATCGGCGAAGGCAGTGTCGGACTGATCACCTACATGCGCACCGACTCGGTGTCGCTGGCCAACGAGGCGATAGCCGAGATCCGCCAGGTCGCCGTGAAACTCTACGGTGCCGAGGCCATCGATCCGGAGCCGCGTTTCTACAAGACCAAATCGAAGAACGCGCAGGAGGCGCACGAGGCCGTGCGCCCGACCTCCGCCGCGATCGTGCCCGCCGATATCGAGCGCTACCTGGATCCGGACCAGTTCAAGCTGTATTCGCTGATCTGGCGCCGCGCCGTCGCCTGCCAGATGACCCACGCGACCTTCGATACGGTCGCGGTCGACATGCTCGCCGGGCCCGATGGTCCGAACCGTCACCTGCTGCGCGCCAATGGCTCCACGCTCATCAAGCCGGGCTACATCGCCGTGTACCAGGAAGGCGCCGATGACGCCAAGGTCGACGACGCCGACCACGTGCTGCCGCCCATGAACGAGGGCGACACGGTGCGTCTCACGGCGATCCATGCCGAGCAGCATTTCACCGAACCGCCGCCGCGATTTTCCGAAGCCTCGCTGGTCAAGGCGCTCGAAGAGCACGGCATTGGCCGGCCCTCGACCTATGCATCGATCATTTCGACGCTGCAGGACCGCGAGTACGTGGAGATGGACAACCGGCGTTTCATTCCCACCGATATCGGCAAGATCGTCAACCGCTTCCTGACGCTGCACTTCACGCAGTACGTGCAGTACAGCTTCACCGCCGACATGGAGGACGAACTCGATGCCGTGTCGCGCGGCGAGGAAGAATGGATCACGCCACTCGCCAAGTTCTGGAAGCCTTTCATCAAGCAGGTCGAGACCATCGAGAAGACGGTCTCACGCGATGAAGTCGCACAAGCGCGCGAGATCGGCGTCGACCCGAAGTCCGGCAAACCAATGACTGTGCGCATGGGGCGCTTCGGGCCCTTCGTGCAGATCGGTACCAAGGATGACGCAGAGAAGCCGAAGTTCGCGGGGCTGCGCCCGGGCCAGAAGATGGACTCCATCACGCACGAGCAGGCACTGGAGCTGTTCAAACTGCCGCGCACGCTCGGCACCACGACCGAGGGCGCACCGATCGTCACCAACATCGGACGCTTCGGTCCCTACATCAAGTTCGGCGAGAAGTACGTGTCGCTGAAGGACGATGATCCGTACACCGTGACGCTGGAGCGGGCCGTGGAGGTCATCCGCCTCAAGCAGGAGGCCGATGCCAATCGGCTCATCCAGGACTTCGGTGTCGACAACATCCAGGTGCTCAATGGCCGCTACGGCCCGTACATCACGGACAAATTGAAGAATGCCAGGATCCCCAAGGATCGCGATCCGAAATCGCTGACGCTGGAGGAGTGCCGCGCACTGCTGGCCGCGGCGCCCCTGCGCGGCAAGCGTTTCGGGCGCGGCCGGCGCGGCCCGGCCGGCACCGCCAAGGCACCGCAGGCAGCGCGAAAGGCCACCAGCACAAAGCCGAAAACCGCCGCGCCGACCGGCGCGGGTGCGAACGGGGACGGTGCCCGGGTGGCCAGGCGCAAACCGGCAAGGAAAAAGAAGAAGGTGGCAGGTGGCGCGCGCCGTGCGGCCACTCCCAAGATCGAGGCCTAGCAGGCCGCGGGTCCCGTGAAATACCGCCACAGCTTTCACGCCGGAAACTTCGCGGACGTACACAAACATATGACCCTGCTGGCGGTCCTCGCCGGCCTGCAGCGCAAGGACAAGGGGTTTTTGTACCTTGAAACCCATGCGGGCCGCGGCGCCTACGATCTTTCCGAGTCTCCCGGCAGCCGTGCATCACGCACCGCCCTGGGACGCATCCTCGGCGAACCGGGCGAGGCAGCGGAGGTTCAGGCCTACGGCAGCGCCGTGAAGCACTGGCGCGAGCTCGTCCAGGACCGCAACGCCTATCCCGGCTCACCGGTGCTTGCCGCAGCGGCCCTGCGCGCGCAGGACCGCGCCGTTCTGATCGAGATGCAGCCCCCCGAGGCGCACGCGCTGGAACGCGCCGTGGCGCACCATGCCAACGTGCGCGTCGAGCTGGGCGATGGCTACGGGCTGCTGCGTGCCCATATGCCGCCGGTCGAGCGGCGCGGGCTGGTGCTGATCGATCCGCCCTACGAGGACACCCATCGCGACTTCGAGCGTTCCCGCGCGGCCATCGACGATGTACTGCAGCGTTTTGCTACCGCCGTGATCATGCTCTGGTATCCGATCAAGGAGGCGCGCGACACACAGCTATGGCGCAAGCGCCTGGGCGCCAGATTGCAGCTGCCGCTGCTGGTCAGCGAACTTTGGGTGCATCCGTGTGACTCACGTATCGCCTTGAACGGCTCCGGACTGATTATCATCCATCCGCCATACCAGCTGGCGCAGCGGATGCGGATCTGGTTGCCTCAGCTGGTCGGGATGCTCGATGCCGCCGCAACCGGTGGCTGTCTGGTCGAAGCAGCGCAGGAGTCCTAAGGTTTGAGCGAGTCGCCCGCAGAATACGGTGTCATCGGCCATCCGGTGTCGCACAGCCGCTCGCCATTCATCCATGGCATCTTCGCCCAGCAGACGGGCCAGAACATGGTTTATCGGCTGCACGACGTGAGTCCCGCGCAGCTGCCCACCTTTGTCATGGAGTTCTGGCAGCGTGGCGGCAAGGGCCTCAACGTGACCGTGCCACACAAGGTCGGCGCCAGCGCCATGGTGCGCGCGATGAGCGAGCGCGCGACGCGGGCCGGGGCCGTGAATACTCTGCTGATGGATGAGGATGGCATCACCGGCGACAACACCGATGGCGCGGGCCTGGTGCGTGACCTCACCGTGAACCTCAAAGTGGCGCTCGCCGGTGCGCGTATCCTGCTGGTGGGTTCCGGCGGCGCCGCGCGCGGGGTTGTCGGCCCGCTGCTGGAGGAGTCACCCGAGCTGATTACCATCGCCGGGCGATCCGCGGCACGCGCCGGCGCCCTCGGGCGCCAGTTTGCCGCACTCGGCCCGGTCCAGGGCTGCGGGCTCGATGCGATTGCCTCGGGCGCCTTCGACATTGTCATCAACGCCACCTCGGCCGGGCTTGTCGGGGAGGCGCCGGCCATACCCGCGAGCGTGGTGACGCATTCGACCTTCTGCTACGACATGTCCTATGCCAAATCCGCCACGGCCTTCCTGCAGTGGGCGCGAGACAAGGGTTGCAAGCGCTCGGCGCAGGGCTGGGGCATGCTGGTCGAGCAGGCCGCCGAATCGTTTGAACTATGGCGCGGGGTGCGTCCCTCCACCGCTGGCGTACTCGCCGCCCTGGTATCCGGCGGCGGCTAACGCATCGTGACCAGCTCTTCGGCGCTGGTCGGATGGATGGCCACCGTGTCGTCGAAGTCGGCCTTGGTCGCCCCCATGCGCATCGCCACGGTGAACCCCTGCATCATCTCATCGGCGCCGGCGCCGATCACATGCACGCCGACCACCTTCTGCTTCGCTCCCGCGCACACCAGCTTCATGTGCGTGCGCGGCTTGCGCGCGGTCAATGCGTGGTACATCGGTACGAAGGCCGACAGGTACACCTTCACGGTGCTGCCATACTTGGCGCGCGCTTCCGCCTCGGTCAGGCCGACCGTGCCGATCGGCGGATGGCCGAAGATCACTGTCGGAATGTTCTCGTAGTCCAGGTAACGGTCTTCCTGACCGCCCCAGATACGGTCACTCAGGCGCCTGCCGGCGGCGATCGCCACGGGCGTCAACTGCGCGCGGCCGGTCACATCCCCGATGGCATGGATGGTCTCGACATTCGTGTTCTGGAATTTGTCGGTCACCACGTAGCCTTGGGCGTCGAGCTTCACACCGATGGCCTCCAGGCCCAGATCCTTGGTACGCGGCGCGCGCCCCACGGCCCAGATCAGCTTGTCGAAGGGCCCGACGTGGCGAGCATCCGCCATCGTGAGCTGCAGGCTGCCATCCGCGAGTCGGACCACCGACTCGGTGATGGCGTTATGCACGATCTGCATGCCCAGATCCCGGGCAATCTCCACGTAGGAGGCACCCAGCATGGCATCGAAATACCGCATCACGGTTTCACCGCGGATCACCAGCGTCACCTGGCTGCCCAGGGCCTGCATGATCCCCGCGATCTCCACGGCGATGTAGCCACTGCCCACGATGACGACGCGCGCCGGGCGCTCGTCCAGCTCGAAAAAACCATCGGAAGTCGTTCCAAGTTCGGCTCCCGGCAGGTTCGGTATCACCGGATAGCCGCCCGTGGCGATGACGATGTGCGGGGCCGTCGCATGCCAGTCGGCAATCTCAACGCTATGAGTGCCGGAAATGCGGGCACAGCCGCGGGCCAGCTGAATCTTGCGGTGGGCCAGGTTGCGCTCATAGATGGCATTGAGCCGGTGCACATAGGCATCGCGGCCGTTCTTCAACATCGACCAGTCGTGCGCGACCGCACCGAAATGGAAGCCATAGCCGGCGCTGTCCTCCGCCCCGGCCGCGATTTCCGCGGCATTCCACATCACCTTCTTGGGCACGCAGCCCACATTGACGCAGGTGCCCCCCAGACGGCCGGATTCGGCCAGCAGCACGCGTGCGCCATACTCGACGGCCCGCTGTGCGCAGGCCAGACCGCCGCTGCCGCCGCCGATCACGATCAGATCATACTGGTCCGTCATTATCGTCCGTATCCCATGGCCGCATCCCGCGCAGTGCCACTCGTGCACACTGTATCGGCGCATGTTACAGGCACTTGAGGGGTCAATCGACGCGTAGAATCGAGGCGCGAAGAGGTGTCCGCATGTCCACCGACAATCCTTTGCTGCTGCGCAACCCGCTGCCGCGTTTCGGCGAGATCCGCGCCGAACATGTCCTGCCCGCCATCAGCTGGCTGCTGGAGCGCAACCGCACACAGCTCAGCACCCTGCTTGCGGCGCCGGTCGCGACTTTCAAGTCCCTGATCGAGCCGCTCGAGGATTCGCAGCATGAACTGGCCGGTGTTTGGTCACAGGTCAGCCATCTCAACGCCGTGATGAACTCGCCGGCGCTGCGCGTGGCGTACACCGCCTGCCTGCCCCTGTTGTCGGCGTGGCAGACCGATCTGGCGCAGAACGAGGCGCTGTGCCGGGCCTGCCAGCGCATCGCCGCGAACGATGACGCCCTTGATGGCATCCAGCGCCGGGTGCTCGAGCATCGTCTGCGCGAGTTCCGCCTTGCGGGCGTCGGGCTTGAGCCGCAAGCCAAGGCGCGCTTCAAGCAGCTGATGCAACAGCTCACGCAGCTGTCCGCAAAGTTCGAAGAAAACGTTCTCGATGCGACCAATGTCTGGTCGCTGCACGTGACCGACAGCGCCGAACTGGCCGGGATCAATCCGGCAATCATCGACCGGGCGCGCGCGGCGGCCGGCGCTGCCGGAGGTTACACCCTGAAGCTCGAGCAGCCCGTGTATGTCGCCGTGATGTCCGATGCCGATTCCGGCGCTCTGCGCCGCACCTTCTACGAGGCCTGGACCACCCGTGCCTCGGAGCAGGCGCCGCCCGGGGCGCGCTTCGACAACTCGGCCGTGATGGAGGATATCCTGCGGGTGCGCCACGAACTCGCGCAGGTGCTGAAGTTCGCAAACTACGCCCAGTTCGCATTGGCAACACGCATGGCGAAGAGCACCGGGGAGGTGTTCACCTTCCTCGAGCAGCTGCGCCTGGCGAGCCATGCGCCAGCCGAACAGGAATTGCGCGAGCTCGAACAGTTCGCCGGTGCGCAGCTGGCGGCCTGGGACATCAGCTACTGGTCCGAGCGGCTGCGACGCGAACGCTATTGCGTCGCGCAGGAGCAGCTGCGGCCGTATTTTTCCCTGCCGCGGGTGCTCGATGGCCTGTTCGACGTGGCGCAGCGACTGTTCGACGTGAGCATCGTGGAGCGTCGCGGCATCCCCGTGTGGCACCCCGACGCCCGCTACTTCGAGATCCACAACGCCTCCGGCGCGCCCTGTGGCAGCTTCTACCTGGACCCGTGCGCACGCCCCGACAAACGCAGCGGCGCCTGGATGGATGAGTGCGTGGGCCGCAAGAGCATGAGCGGCGCGACCGAGCTGCCAGTGGCCTACCTGGTGTGCAATTTCCTCGAGGCCTCACCCGGGCAGTCCGCGCAGCTCACGCACGCTGATGTGGTGACGCTGTTCCATGAGTTCGGTCATGGCATGCATCTGCTGCTGACCCGCGTCGGATACCCGACCCTGGCCGGCATCAACGGCGTCGCCTGGGATGCCGTGGAGCTGCCCAGCCAGTTCATGGAAAACTACGCGTGGCATCCGCAGGTGCTGCGCCGGATCGCAATACATGTCGGCAGCGGCGAGCCGCTCGCCGAAACCACTCTGCAGCAGCTGATCAGGACGCGCAGCTTCCACGCCGGTTTGCAGATGCTGCGGCAGTTGGAGTTCGCCTTGTTTGATTTCACGCTGCACGCAGGCTACGACCCGGCGCGGGGCGCGCGCGTGAACGAGGTGATCAGGACCGTGCGCGCCCGGGTCTCCGTGATTGCGGTGCCGGCCTCGAACCGCTTCGCCCACAGCTTCGCGCATATTTTTGCCGGGGGCTACGCCGCCGGCTATTACAGCTACAAATGGGCCGAGGTGCTGGCCGCCGATGCCTTTGCGGCATTCGAGGAAGCCGGTGTATTTGATCGCGCCACCGCGCGGCGTTTCGTGGATTGCATCCTCTCCCAGGGTGGCGGCCGCGACGCACTCGACGCCTTCGTCGCATTCCGCGGCCGCCAACCGGACGTGAGGCCGCTGCTGCGCCAGCACGGCATTGCAGCCTGAGCACAGCTTTGACATATGGCGAATGAAGAGAACTGTGCGCAGCTTCGCTGGCCACCTGCGCTGAGGGTGCCTAGACTTCCACATTCTTGGACGGGTAGATCATGGGCATAGCACGGCTAAACGACTTCGACGTAACCGGCACCGTGCAGGTGAGTTCCACGAGTGCCGTCCGCGAAGCCGTCGAAGAACTGTGCCAAGCAACTTGGCCCGATTTCCCGTTCGAGCCACTTACCCGCGCGTTCACTCAATTTGAGCGCATGTTCGCCGGAGAAGTTGCCGGTTATTATGGCGTCGATACCGTCTATCACGACCGCCAGCACACCCTCGATGTGACGCTCGCCGTGGCGCGGCTGATGGCGGGGCACGATCGCACCGCCGCGCCCGTCGACCAGTTGGGCGCCGAACGCGCGGCCGCCGGCCTTGTCACCGGCCTGTTCCACGATGTGGGCTATTTGCGCAAGGACGACGACGACTGCCGGCATGGCGCCGAACTGACCCGCGTGCATGTATCCCGTGGGGCCGACTTCCTGGCCGACTACCTGCCGCGCATCCAGCTGTCGGGCTGGGCGCCGGTCGCGCGTGAAATCATCCATTTCACCGGCTACGAGGTTCCGTTTGACCGCATCGTCGTGGCTGACCCCAAGGACCGCACCCTCGGGCATCTGATCGGAACTGCGGACATGATCGGACAGATGGCCGACCGGTGCTATCTGGAGAAATGCCGGGACCGCCTGTACCCCGAGTTCGTGCTCGGTGGCATGGCGCTGCCCATCAGCTCCAATGGCGGTCGCCAGGTGCGCTATGCCTCGGGCCTCGACGTGCTGCGACAAACCCCCGAATTCGTCGCTGAAACCCGCGCCAAACGTCTGGATGGGGCATTTGGCGGCGCCTATCGCCATGTCGAAGCCCTGTTTGGTGGTGAGAACCCCTACATGGACATGATTGAGCGCAACGTGGGCTATCTGAACCGCGTCCTGCGCAGCGAGAATTGGCGTTTGTTGCGCCGAAATCCGCCGGTATTCTCGGCACTTGCCGATCCCATGGCGACGGTACGCGGCCTGATGGTCGGCTACATCCGAAACGCCTGGGCACCGCGCCGCTGAGCCGAGACGGCGGCCGGGAAACCGGCGATTTCACCCTATCTTGTGGCCTGCCCCCTGATGCACAGGTAAGATCCTCCAAAGAGGCTGCGCTGGTGCAATATAAAAGGGGAATTCCGCCGTCGTGCTGACGACCGGCGGCAATGCGACCGTGACCGTAAGTCTGAAGTTCAAATATGCCAGCACGGCATTCCTGGCGGTGGTGCTGGCGGCATTCGCGTTCTTCGGCCTGTTTGCCTGGCAGCTGCACGCGCACTCGCAGCGCGTCGAGAACCTGGCGCAGGCGGCCGTGCATGCCACCGCCAACCCGGGTTCCGCACCGCCGACCACGATCACGGCGGCACGCACCGCCTCCTCGCTGGACCTGTTACGGCGGCTGCACCTGCTCGGCCGGGCCGACCTGCTGGACGGACTGGCGCTGGCCGGGATCCTGGCCGGCATTGCCGGCCTGGTGGCGGCCTGGCTGGCATGGCGCGCCGGCTTCCGACTCGAGCAGCCGATCACCGCATTGATCCGCAGCGCCGAGCGCTTCGGGCAAGGTGACTACACCCGGCCGGTCGACGTCCTGCGCCGCGACGAGCTCGGTGACCTGCAGAAGGCGCTCGAGCACATGCGCTACAAGCTGCGGCAGACCACGATCACGAAGAACTACCTGAACAGTGTGCTCAACGGCATGACAGATGCCGTGTTCGTGAGCTCATCGGACGGTGTCGTGCGGGTCGCCAACCAGGCCGCCTGCAAACTGCTCGGCTACGCCGAAGCTGAAATCCACGGCAAGAACATCGCCTTCATCCTCGAGGAGCGCGAGCGGCCCGGCTTCGATCTCGCCCGCGCCTCGCATGAGTCGCGCGAGACGCTGGTGCAGACGCGCCAGGGAACCACGATTCCGGTCTCCCTGACCGGCTCGCAGCTGGGCGGGGATGACCCGCATTTCCAGGGCTGCATCTTCGTCGCCCGCAACATCACCGAACAAAAACGCACCGAGCGGCGCATCCGCTACCTGGCGCGCTACGACACACTGACTCGCGTGCCCAACCGCATGCAGTTCCAGCATCTGCTGCAGCAGACCATCGCCCGCGGGGTGCGCCACAATAACGGCGTCGCGCTGCTGTACCTGGATCTGGACCGCTTCAAGGAACTCAACGACACCTTCGGGCACGGCGCCGGTGACCGGGCCCTCGAAGTGCTGGCCGAACGCCTGACGCGCTCTTTGCCCAAGGATGCCGTGCTGGGCCGGCTGGCGGGCGATGAGTTCGCGGTATTCATGGAAGGCCTGCCACTGGACGCGGACAATCGCGGCCCGATTGCGCACCTCGCGCGCGCGGTGCTCACCGAGATCAACCGTCCCTTCCAGCTCAACCAGCATGAGATGTTCCTGTCCGCCAGCATCGGCATCGCCTTCTGCCCGGGCGATGCCGAGAATGTGATCGACCTGATCCGCGATGCCGACGCCGCCATGTACTACTCCAAGCAAAACGGCGGCAACACCTTCGCCTTCTACTCCCCGGAGATGAACGCCGCGGCGGTCGAGCGGCTGATGCTGAAGAGCAAGCTGCGGCGCGCGCTGGAACGTGACGAACTGGTGATCCACTATCAACCGAAAGTGGACCTGTCCGACGGCCGGATCATCGGCGCCGAGGCGCTGTTGCGCTGGCGCCTGCCGGGACATGGCGACATCTCGCCGGGCCAGTTCATTCCGCTGGCCGAAGAGACCGGGCTGATCCTCGAGATCGGCGAGTGGGTGCTGAACCGCGTGTGCATGGACTACCGGCGGCTGGCCGAGCGCGGCGACCCGGGGCGCATATCGCTGAACCTGTCGCTGAAGCAGCTGCGCGAGGCGAGCTTCATCCTGCGCTGCCGCTCGGTATTCCGCCGCCACAATGTATCGCCCGCGCACTTCGAGCTGGAGATCACCGAGTCCACCCTGATGGCCGACACCCAGCGCACGGTGCGTCTGCTGGGTGAACTGCACGAAATGGGGCTGCACCTGTCGATCGATGATTTCGGCACCGGCTACTCCTCGCTGTCGGCGCTGCAGCAGTTCCCGATCGGCACTTTGAAGATTGATCAGTCCTTCGTGCGCGATGTCGCGGAGGACGCGGGCGACGCGACCATCGTCCGTACCATCATCGACATGGGACGCAGCCTCGGGCTGGATGTCGTGGCCGAAGGCATCGAGTCGCAGCAGCACCTGGACTTCCTGCGCGAGCACCACTGTCAGTACGGCCAGGGGAAGCTCTTCAGCGAACCCAATACCGTCGATGCGTTGCTGGCCCTGCTCGCACGTCAGGCCAACGGCGAGGCGCCGTTCGGCAATCTCATTCACCGCACGGGACTGGCGAGCCGCCGCGCATGAGGTTTGTCAACGGTTGAGGCGGGCATGAAGGCAGCGTGGGGCCGCTGGTCGTGTGCCGCTATCGCAGCTGTATGGGCCGCGGCCGCGTTCCACTATGCCACGCGCGATCTGCCTGCAGGCATGCACCTGGACAGTCCCGCGCAGCCCATTGCGGCCCGCGATGTGACCTTCCTGGATGACATCACCGGCGCCGACGCCTACGGCCACGGCTTCAGCTCCCACACCCTGTTCGACGCCATGCTGCGCACCATTGCCAATGCCCGCACCCTGATCGTGCTGGACTGTCATCTGTGCAATGACCTGCATCGCGACGCCCCCGACGGGTTCGTCAATCTCACACCCCTGGCAGCGCAACTGATCGACGCGCTGCTGGCGCGCAAGGCCGCCGTGCCGCAGCTGCACATCCTCGTCATCGCCGATCCCGTCAATGGCCTGTATGGGTCGGCGCCGGCGCCCGAATTGGCAGCCCTGCAGGCCGTCGGCATCCGCGTCGTGACTGTCGATCTGTCGGCCCTGCGGGACCGCAATCTCCTGTACTCAGCACCGTGGCGGCTAATGCTGAAGTGGTGGGGCCGCGCCGCGAATGGTAGCGGCTGGCTACCCGATCCCTTCAGCGATGACGGACCGCCACTCACGGCGCGTGCCTGGGCGCAGCTGGCCAACCTCAAGTCCTCCAACCGACGCGTGCTGCTCGCCGATGATGGGCATGATGGACTCATTGCGCAGGCGGGTACGACCGAGCCCGCCATGGCGAGCAGCATCGACACGGTCACGGGCCTGCAGATCAGCGGACCGGCGGTGCTGCCGTTGCTACGCAGTGAACTGCAGCTTGCCCGCGCCTTTGGCTGGAGCGGCTCGATGCCGATACCGACCACGGCGCCCGATCCGCCCGATCCGCTCAAGCGTACCGACACGCTGCAAATGCAGTGGTTGGGCGAAGGCGCCATTGGCAATGCGCTGCTCGAGCACATCGCCGCCACCTCGGTCGGCGATAATATCGATATCGCCAGCAGCGCCCTGTCGGACCGCGCGATCATCACCGCCCTGCTCGCCGCGGGCCGCCGTGGGGTCACGGTGCGCCTGATCCTGGATCCCCACAAATCTTCCTCGCTGTGGGGCAGTGCCAACCAGTTGGTCGGCAGTGAACTGATCGCAGCCAGCGACGACCGGATCCACGTGGCCTGGTACCGAACGCACAGCGAACAGTTTCGCGCGGCCCTCGTGCTCATCCATGGCAGCGGTGCTGCGTGGCTGCTCACCGGATCCGCAAGTCTCACGCGGCGCGATCTGGGGGATTACGATCTGGTGCTGGACGGCGCATTGTCGGGCAGTGCGACGGCCGCACCGCTGATGAACGCGCAGGCGTTCTTCGACACGCTGTGGAATGATCGCGGGCCGCCGGGCATCGAATACACGGCGGATGCGGATACCTGGGCCGACCCTTCGCAGCTGCGCTACTGGGCGTACCGGCTCATGGAGTGGCTGGGGATTTCGCGGACCTGAGCAGCTGCGCGGACTGCATCTGCACGGCGCTGATCGCCTCACCTGCGACCGCGGAAAACGCCGCAATGACGCTCGCCATGCGATTCTCCTTCGCGCGGGCCTGTTCACTGACCGCAAAACTGCCGACCAGGCTGCCATCACTGCGGCGGATCAGCAAAACGTGCAGTTCCACCCGGATGTCCGGGGGTTGCGACTCGGTCGCGTACTCGGCCGTGAAGCGATCGACGGAGGTCTGCAGTAGGTAGTCGGTGTTGAACGAGCTGCGGTCATCGGCGACCGCACCCCAGTCAGGATCTTCGCGCAGCACCGCCAGCTCAAGATCCGCCACCAGGTCGGCCAACGGCGCGCTCCAGCGGCTGCCCGCGTAATAATCGAGGCGGTTGCCGGGGCGCAGCAGTGCAATGCGATCGGTATTCAGGCCCGGACTCGGCAAGGCGCGCGCCACGCGCAGCGTCGGGGCGGCTCGGCGCAACGCATCGGGCGGGCCGCCGGTCACGACGACGCGGGCCGGTGGCGTCGCCAGCACATACAGCTGCAGCGCGGGCGCCGTGCTGTGCAACAGACCCGAGCAGCCCGAAAGCGCGAGCAGCACGGAAACCAGCAGGCAGCGCGGGTGACTCATGGCGGAATCGTGACTCCCTGGTCCGGCTTTTCAAACAGCAGTTGTGAAGGATTCTCGCGCAGGTTGTGCGCCAGATCGCGCACTTCGGTGACAGCGGCACGACTGTCCCCGAGCAATCGTTGCACCTGTGGGAGACTCTCGCGGGTGAACGCGCGCACATCGCCGCGGTTCTCGCGGATCAACTGGTCCAGGTTATCCGTGGCACTGCTCAGGTGCGCGGTAACTGCCGCGACGCGCTCCAGCGCATCGTGCAGCTGCGGGCCCGCCGCATCGGTCACGCCGCGCACACTGGACGCGGTGGCCCGGAACTCATCCGACGTCGCCTGCAGATTCGCGATCAGCGCACGCAGATCCTTGATGGTCTCGGGAAGATGCGCCGTTGTGGCATCCAGATTCCTGAAGGCGTGGCTGATGGAGTCGATGTTGTCCGCATCCAGCAGCAGCTGGAAGCGCCCCAACACATCGCTGGCCCGACCGACCATCTCCGGCAGGCTCGCGAGCAGCAGGTCGATGTTGGACTTCGAGGAGCGAATGACCGGGTAGCGCTCGCTCGGCACTTTTTCCAGCAGCCGCTTGCTGCCCGCGTTGCGCAACAGATCGATGAACAGCACCCCCGTCAGGCCCTGTTGCGAGAGCTCCGCGACCGACTCCTCGGACACGGGAGTCGCCGAGTCGATATCCACAATGACCTGCACGCGGCCGGCGTTGCGATGATCGATGTACATGGACACCACGCGTCCCACATCGACACCCAGATAGCGCACCGGTGCGCCGCGGGTCAGGCCGCTGACGCTGCCGTCAAAGTAGACCTCGTAGCGGGTGAAGTCGCGGTGCTCGCGCGCATCCGTGTACCAGTACACGAACAGGCCGGCCATGGCGATCACCAGCAACACGAAGGCGCCGACGGCGGCATAGTTTGCTTCACGCTCCATCAAGCCTCTCCGGCGCGCGCGCTGTAGCCGCGCGCCCGCACGCCGTGGAAGTACGCCTGGATCCACGGATCGGGATTGTCCATGATGCCCGTCAGGGTGTCGCTCACCATCCGCCGGTCCACAATCACCCCGACACGATTGCAGGTACTGAAGATCGTGTCCAGATCGTGGGTGATCATCACCACCGTCAGGTGCAGATGCCGGTGCAGGTACAGCAGCAGCTCATCAAACGCCGCGGCGCTGATCGGATCCAGGCCCGCCGTCGGTTCATCCAGAAACAGCAGCCGCGGATCGAGCGCCAGGGCCCGCGCCAGGGCTGCGCGTTTGATCATGCCGCCCGAGAGTTGCGCCGGATACTTGCCCGCCGCATCCGCCGGCAGGCCCACCATGCGCACCTTGAGCATGGCCAGCTCGTCCAGGTCGCTATCCGGCAAGTGCAGGTATTCGAGCATGGGCAGCTGAACGTTCTGCAGCACGGTGAGCGCGCTGAACAGCGCCCCTTCCTGGAAGGTCACGCCATAGTCGGCCTTGACCGCGCGCATTTCCCGCTGACTCATGCGGGTTATGTCCTCGCCATTCAAACGCACCGTGCCGGCAAGCGGCCGCTGCAGCCCCAGGATGCTACGCAGCAGCACCGACTTGCCCGCCCCCGAGCCGCCGACGATACCGAAAATCTCGGCTGCCTCCACGGTCATGTCCAGACCCTCGTGGACGATCTGGTCCCCGAAACGGTTGACGAGGCCCCGCACTTCGACCCGTGGCGCCATCAGATATCCAGGGCCATGAACAGCATGGCAAACAGCGCATCGGCGAGCAGCACGACGAAAATGGCCTGTACCACGGCAACCGTGGTCAGCCGGCCGAGCTCGCGTGACGAGCCGCGCACCTGCATGCCGCGATACGTGCCCGCCAGTCCGATGAGCAGGCCGAATACCGGTGCCTTCAGCAGCCCCGACCAGAAAGTGGTCGGCGCAATGGCTTCGTTCATGCGGATCAGGTATTGCGGCAGCGGGATGTTCAGCAGGTACTTGCACAACAGCGCGCCGCCCGTGAGGCCCACCGCATCGGCGATGATGGTGAGCAGCGGCAAGGCGATCGTCAGGCCGATGATGCGCGGCAGGACCAGTGCCTCAAAGGAGTCCACCCCGATCGCCTGCAGGGCATCGACCTCCGCGTTCAGGTGCATCGAGCCGATTTCCGCGGCGAAGGCACTGCCTGAGCGGCCGGCAACGATGATGGCCGTCAGCAGCACGCCCAGCTCGCGCAACACCCCGATGGTCACCAGGTCCACGACAAACAGCTCGGCACCAAACCGCGCCAGCTGCTGCGCGCTCATGTAGGCGACGATGACGCTGATCAGGAACGCGATCAGCGTGACGATCGGAATGGCCGTGATGCCGGTGTCGTAGACATGCCGCGCGATCGACACGGGCCGAAGCCGGCGCGGTGCGCGCAACGCGCCGATGGCCGTCACGGCGATGCGGCCACCGAACGCGAGGCCGCTGCGCAGGTCGTCCCAGCCGCCGACGACGCGCCGCCCGAGGGCTTCGACCGGTTCTTCGATGTGGTGCGGCCCGGGCACTTGCGGATGCGGCGCCGGTGCAGGCTCGCCCATGGCCGTCTCGATCAGCCGCAGCTGATCCGGTGGCACCCCGACAAACTCCACCTTCGCCCCGGCCGCGGCGGCGCGGCGCATGAAATCGCGCAGCTTCACGCTCGCCGACAGATCCAGGGCGGTAACACCTGCCGTATCAATGAGGACCTGGGTGGCCCCGTCCACCTCGACGGCCGCGAGCTCGCGCGTGAAAGCGTCCAGCTGCGGCAGACGCCAGGAGCCGGTCAGGCGAAGTTCGACGCCCTGCGCAGTGCGACGGCTTTGCAGATACACGTGGGTGACAGGATCATCAGGTATCGTCCCGATACTGCCTGATGCGGATGGTCGCCACAATCAACAATGCGGCCACGCACACTCCCAGCCACAGGTCGACGTTGCTGAACACCGGCATCGGATCCACGTTCACGAACAGCAGGTTCAGCGTCGGATGCTGGCCCGCGCCATTGCCAAACGCCGGGTACGCCAATCCCGCATGGGTGAATACACCTCCCAGGCGGTACCACAGGATGTCCCACACATGGCTCGTGCCCAGCGCGATGCGCTCCATCATGATGAGGATCAGCGGCGGCAGGAACACCCACAGCAGGACACTGCGCCGCGCCCAGGCGGACAACAGCAACAGGAAGGCCGTAATGGGCGCATACCACAGCACGCCGGCCACGACCGCGACCAGCGTGACCCACTGGATTCGCAGCCACGTGCCCGCGTCCCAGAAGACGCTGGGGCCGGCATGGTCCTGCCAGGCCCGGACCAGGTAAATGCCGGACATGAGCAGCGTCGTCAGGGCCGAGACCACGTAGACCACCAGCGGCACGATCACCATCACCACCAGCAGTTTCGACATCACCGTCAGGGTGTTCGAGACCGGCATCGACTTCCAGAACAGGATGCTGCGGTCCTTGCGCTCGGTATACAGGCAGTCCCCGGCATACATCACCATGATGACGCCCAGCGTGATGAACTGCGGAATCGCCGCGTACGCCATGAAGACGCCGAACAGTGCGCGGCGCTGCTCGGGCAGCGCCGCGAGGCTCGAGTCGCTGACCTTGCCGATGACCGCGCCGATCAGCAGCAGCGCCGCCACGGCCAGCGGCGCCATCCACAGCGCGCGATGCTCCCAGAACTCGCGCCGGATCAGGGTACGCAGTACCGGCGGGTGCCCCGCGACCGGCGCATCGACAATGGGTTCTGGTGTGCTCATGCGGCCTGCATCTTTGCCACGAACAGGTCGGCGATGGACGGTGTGCGCACATCGCCGAATGGCGCCAGTGTTGCGGGTGACTGGCCCTCGAAGAACATGGCCACGCGACCGAAAATTTCCCGCTCATAGAACGGGTGGAACTGCCGCGCCCGCGCGACCTGGTCGGGCCCGACGGTCAGCTGCACATACTGCTCGGCCAGGGTCTCCACCGGTGCCGACAGCGCGACACGGCCGTGACTCAGGAACAGCACATCGGTGAGCAGGTGTTCGATCTCCTCGACCTGGTGCGTGGTCAGCAGGATGGTGCGATCCTTGTCGAAATAGTCATTCAGCAAGGTGTCGTAGAACTGCCGGCGATAGAGCAGATCGAGACCCAGCGTCGGCTCATCGAGTACCAGCAGTCGCGCGTCGATGGCCAGGATCAGCGCCAGATGCAACTGGGTCACCATGCCGCGCGACAGCTCGCGTACCCGGCTGTTCATCTTCAGATCGGTCTTGCGCAGGAATTCCTGGGCGCGCTCGCGGCTGAAGCGCGGATGTACGCCGGCCACGTAATCCAGCGCCTGACTCACCTTCAGCCACCGCGACAGCACCGCCACGTCCGCGATGAAACACACATCGCGCATCAGATCATCACGCTGCGTGCGTGGATTGCGTCCCAGCACGGTCAGATCGCCCTCGTAGCTGGTCAGCCCCAGGATCGCCTTCAGCGCCGTGGTCTTGCCGGCGCCGTTGGCGCCAATCATGCCCACGATGCGGCCCGGGGCCACGCTGAAGGTCACATCATCGAGTGCGCGATTGGAGCCGTAGGACTTGCGCAGCCCGTGGGCCTCAATTACTGCCGTCATTGTTCGTGTCCGGTGGGGTGTCAGGGGAAGGCTTCGGTTGGGCTCTGATTCCGCTCAGCAGCTCCGCGGTGGACAGACCCAGACGGCTGATGGTGGCATAAACCTTGGGCCACTCATCTTCCAGAAAGCGATGACGTTCATCCTTGAGCAGCGCGGCGCCGGCGCCGGTGCTGACGAACATGCCCCGGCCGCGGCGCTTCTCGACCAGGTGCTCATCGACCAGCTGTTGGTAGCCTTTGAGGACTGTCAGCGGATTGAGGCGGAATTCGGCGGCGACGCTGCGCACGGACGGCAGCGCGTCACCCTCCTTTAGGATTCCATCCAGAATCATCGCGACCACCCGGTCCCGCAGCTGCCGGTAGATCGGCACGCTATCTTCCCACTGCGGGTCCATGAACTCTCCGCGACGCCCGTATCGGGCTAGTAGCGTTCTAATCTACCAGAACAGCTGCAACTGTTGACGAGTCCACGCT
>DATDIL010000036.1:0-3494 GCA_036521075.1 Steroidobacteraceae bacterium
CCGCTGGTGTATTCGACCAGCCTGGCGCACAATCTGGCGCTGCATGTGGAAGGCAAGTCTGGCAAATCGATCGACCTGCCGGTGCGGGCCGCAGCCGCAAAGGGTGGCCTGGTGGCGGACGCCTCGGCCGTTCCCGATGCGAAGCTGGACCCGCACGTAGTGGGCAAGATCGTCGGCATGTGGGGCTTTGACCGCCTGGATGGCCCGTCATTCAACCTGAACGTGCCGCATCCGACAACGTGGCGGCTGGAGAAGGCCGATTCGAACTCGCTGGTCGTGGGACGCGATGACGATGTACGTCTGCACGGAAACGGTGCCGCCTGTGTTGCGGAAATTCAGCTGCGCGATTCGACGGGCAAGGAGACGAAGGCTGACTTCAAGATGGTGAAGCCGGACGAGTTGGAAGTAAAAGTCCCGATGACCAATGCCGCGAGCGGCGCTGCCGGCCTGCTGGTGCGTCAGCGCGGACTGGAGTCACCGGACCAGGTGGCGATTCAGGCATACGCGCAGGCCGGCCATCTGGATGCGTTGCACTTCCATGCAGGCGACAGCACGGCGTCACTGGTAGGAACTCGGCTGGACGAAGTGGCATCCGTCGAGCTGAAGGACGTTCGCTTCACGCCTGGAGAGCTAACGCACTCCGGCGACAAGGACACACTGACCTTGAAGGCTGTCGACCCCAAGGCCGCGGCGGCGCTGCCGGTGAACCTGCGTGCGACGGCGCATGTGCTGCTGAAGGATGGGCGCACGATGGAGTTGGAGAACACCATCAGCGGGCACCGTCCGCAGGTGATGCTGGCCAACAAAAGTGTGAACACGGACTCGGACTCGAGCAACCTGGTGCATCTGGTGGATCCGAACGAGCTGCCGGTGGGCGGCAAGATCAGCTTCGTGCTGAAGACTATTGCTGTGCCCGGCTTCTCGCGGAACGACAAGGTTGAAGTGGCGTCCGACGATCAGACGCTCCACACCACGCTGGAGGTCAGCGACGGGGGCCTGGTGCTGCAGGACTCAAGCACAATACTGGGCAGCTTCGACCCGCTGAAGAGCTTTGGACCTTCGGCGTTCGGCAAGCTGCAGCTGCGAGCCATCGATGGCAGCGGTGCGCCGGGCGACTGGATTCCGCTGGGTACCCTGGTGCGAGTGCCGGTGGTTGCGTCCGTGAAGTGCGCGCGGGCGACCAAGGCTGCGGCAGCGGCTGCAGCAGCAGCAGCGACCCGTGCTGCCGCGGCCACGGATGCGCCGGCTGCGACCGAGGGCAGCGGACCGCCGCCACCGGTGAACGACGCGGCGACTCCGGCGGCAAACGATCCGAACGCGCAGTGCACGCTGAATGGCAGCTCGCTGTTCCTGATTGACTCGATTGCGTCCGATCCGCAGTTCACGCACAGCATCTCCGTACCGGACGGCTACACGAACCCGACGCTGGCCGTACCGAAGCCGAACAGCGGCGAGCTGTACCTGCACCTGCGCGACGACCCGGCGATTGCCAATACGATCACGGTACCGCCGAATGCTGCCACGCTGAGCAAGAACACGGCGGCCGGCGTGACGGCGGCCGCGGCACATACGGGCGCAAACGCGGGCGATCGCTAGAGCGGACCGGAATATTCTGCCGTGTAATGGCAATATCGATTTGGCGTAGAGCGCCGCTTATGGCATCGTGGGATACCGATGAAGCTTTCACGGTTCCCACGCGCTCTGTTGTTTCCTGCCCTTCTGCTCATTTCTCTTGCCGCCTCTGCCGAGCTGCGCCTGCCGAAGCTGTGGAGCGACCACGGTGTGATCCAGCGCGACCGCCCCATTCATGTGTGGGGCTGGGCCGACGTTGGTGAACGCGTCACGGCCTCGCTGCGGGGCGGCAACGGATCAGACGAGACTGCGAGCGCGACCACGGACTCGCTGGGACACTGGAGCCTCTATCTTCCGCCGCGGCCGGCTGGCGGTGGCGGGTACACGCTAACGGTAGCGGGCACGAACACGATCACGGTGAGCGATCTGTTGATGGGCGATGTGTGGCTGGCGAGCGGGCAGTCGAACATGGAGTTGCCGCTCAATGGATTTCCCGGCTCGGCCGTGGTGAAAAACGCGGCGGAGGAAATCAAAGCCGCGAATCACCCGGAGATACGGCTGTTGCACGAGCCGAAGCGCTTCTCCGAGTTTCCCCAGCAGGACCAGGATGCGACCTGGAAGATTTGCACGCCGGAGACAGTGGCCGATTTCAGCGCGGCTGCGTACTTTTTCGCGCGCGACATTCAGCACGATCAGAAAGTTCCGGTCGGCGTGGTGGAAGCGGACTGGGGCGGCACGCCCGCGGAGGCGTGGACCAGCCTGGATACCATTGGCAACGATGCCGCGCTGCTGCCGGTCTTCGCGGTGCGCGCGGCCGAGATGGACAAGCAGGCCGATGTGGAAGCGATCAAGGCGCGATATGCGCGCGAGGATGCAGCAGCCCGCGCGCTGGGGCGCACACCGGAGCAGCATCCGTGGCAGCCGCCGGTTGAGCCGTGGCAGGCAGCCTCTCTCTACAACGGAATGATTGCGCCCGTGACGCCGCTCGCGATTCGCGGCGTGATCTGGTACCAGGGCGAGGCCAACACCGGCCTTGCACGCGCACCGCTGTACCACCAGCTCTTCTCCGCAATGATCTCCGATTGGCGGCAGCATTTTGCGCAGGGCGACTTCCCTTTCCTGTTCGCGCAGATCTCGAGCTATACATCATCGCCGGAGGAGGACTGGGGCATGGTGCGCGATGCGCAGCGGCGAACTCTCTCCCTTCTGAACACGGGCATGGCCGTGACCATCGACATCGGTGATCCGACCAACGTGCATCCGGCAGACAAGCAGACAGTCGGCCATCGGCTGGCGCTGGCGGCGCGTGCACTGACCTACGGTGAGGACGTGCACCACAGCGGACCACTCTTCCGGCAGGCAATTACGAACGCCGATGGCATGCGTGTTTACTTTACGGGTGCAGACGGCAAGCTTGCGGCGAAGGGCGGAACGGGCAGAATGGTTGTGGGATTCGAGCTTGCCGGCGAAGACCGCCGCTTTGTGCCGGCGACGGCCAAGATTGATCCGGATGGTGCAACCGTCACGGTGACGAGTTCGCAGGTAGCAGCGCCGCAATATGTCCGCTATGCATGGCCGAATGCGCCCGATGCAACGCTGATGGACAGCGCGGGACTGCCGGCATCGACCTTTACATCGGAAGCGGTCCCGGCGCACTGAGGGTCTGGCTCGGAGCAGCCATCGAGTGAGCTGGCTGGGTCGGAAAGATATCGTTAACAGATTTCCAGCGAATTTTCTGGAGGCTCCCATATGCGTCGCTCGGTCCGTGTTGCAACGCTATTCCTGATTCCATGGCTGCTCGCCGCTGTACCCGCAAAAGCCCAGCACGGCGCGGCCGCATACCAGGTTTTGCCGCCCGAGTACGGGCCGTTCAGCGGACACTTTCTGGCTGGCGGCGAAGGATTGGAGAAACCGATACCGGC
>DATDIL010000037.1:0-7113 GCA_036521075.1 Steroidobacteraceae bacterium
CACGCCGCGCGAGCGGCCCGTGATCGCGCAGCGATTGCGCTGGCGCGAGGGACTGGCATCCCGCGGCATGGACTGCAGCTTGCTCTGCGCACCCATGCGCTCCTCCGGCGAGGTGCGCGGATCGCGGATCAGCTCCTTGAGCTGCGCACGCTGAGCGGCGTACCGCTTTACGATTCTGGCGCGACGTTTCTCGCGCTGGACCATGCTGGTCTTCGCCATGTTTATCCTTACTTCCGGAACGGGAAGTTGAAAGCCTCGAGCAGCGCTCGGCCGTGACGGTTGTCCGTCGCCGTCGTCGTGATCGTGATGTCCATGCCTCGGATCTGGTCCACCTGGTCGTACTGGATCTCGGGGAAAATGATCTGCTCTTTGACGCCCAGGGTGTAATTTCCCCGGCCATCGAACGCGCGCGCCGACACACCTCGGAAGTCGCGAATACGCGGCATCGCGACGCTGATCAGGCGATCCAGGAACTCGTACATGCGCTCGCCGCGCAGCGTCACCTTGCAACCGATGGCCAGGCCTTCGCGCAGCTTGAACGATGCGATCGACTTGCGTGATTTGCAGATCAGCGGCTTCTGGCCGGTGATCTTGGTCATGTCGCCGACCGCGGCGTCCATCACCTTGCGATCGGCCACGGCCTCCCCGACACCCATGTTGACCGTGATCTTGGTGATCTTCGGCACTTCCATGGGATTGGACAGCTGCAAGTCGGCCTTGAGCTTCGGTACCACGGTGTCGCGGTAGAACTGATGTAGTCTTGCCATAGGGTCTTGTTGCTGCAATGTCCGACGCATCACGCGTCGAGCATCTCTCCGTTGGAGCTGAAACGCCGCACCTTCTTGCCATCCGCCAGAATCTTGAAGCCGACCCGGTCGGCCTTCTTGGTGGCCGGATTCCAGATCGCAACCTTGGACACATGCATGGGCATTTCCTTCGAGAGGATGCCGCCCTGCTTGCCGGCCTGCGGATTCGGACGCTGATGGCGCTTCACCAAATTGATGCCTTCCACGATGAGCTGATCCTCATCGATAACCCGGATCACCGCACCCTGCCGACCCTTGTCCCGGCCGGTGAGCACGACCACCTGATCGCCTTTACGAAACTTTCTCATGACTGCCTCACAGCACTTCCGGCGCGAGCGAGATGATCTTCATGAACTGCGTGTTGCGCAGTTCGCGCGTCACGGGCCCGAAGATGCGCGTGCCGATGGGCTCCAGCTTCTGGGTCAGCAGCACCGCCGCATTACCATCGAAGCGGATCAATGAACCATCGGGCCGACGCACACCGTGGCTGGTGCGCACGACCACGGCGTCGTACACCTCGCCCTTCTTAACCTTGCCGCGCGGGATCGCATCCTTGACGCTGACCTTGATGACATCGCCCACCGAGGCGTAGCGGCGACGACTGCCGCCTAAAACCTTGATGCACATCAGGGTCTTCGCGCCGCTATTGTCGGCGGCATTGAGCATGGTGCGCGTCTGAATCATGCGATTGCTCCTCAGCCAGCCTGTGAATGGCTGGTCACCGAGCTGACCTTCCAGGACTTGTGACGCGACATCGGGCGGCACGGGACGATGACGACCGTGTCGCCTTCCTTGGCCTTGCCCTCTTCGTCATGCGCCAGCAGCTTGGTCGTGCGGCGGATGAACTTGCCGTACATGCCGTGGCGCACCAGCCGTTCGATTTCGACGGCGATGGTCTTGCGCATCTTGGTGCTGACCACGCGACCGGTGAGGGTGCGTTGGCCTTTTGCTTCTACCGTCACTTCTTCTCTCCAGCGCCGTCGTCGGCCTTTTGGCGCAGCACCGTCTTCAGCCGGGCAATGCTCTTGCGAGCCTTGCCGAACTTGTCCGGCTTGATGGCCTGTCCGGTCGCACGCTGCATGCGCAGGGAGAACTGCTCCCGACGCAGCTTGATGAGCTCATCGGCCAGCTCCGTGGCGGACTTGGCGCGCAATTCTTTGGCGTCCATTTATCGAACCTGCCGTTTCACGAATGCCGTCGACACGGAGAGCTTCGAGCCTGCCAGGCGGAACGCCTCGCGGGCCGTCACCTCATCCACACCTTCCATCTCGAAGAGCACCTTGCCGGGCTGCACCTTCGCGATCCAATACTCGATGTTGCCCTTGCCGCTGCCCATGCGTACTTCCAGAGGCTTCTTCGAAATCGGCACATCCGGGAACACGCGGATCCAGATCTGGCCACCGCGCTTCACGTAGCGCGCCATCGCGCGGCGCGCGGCCTCGATCTCGCGGGCGGTCATGCGGGCGCGACTGGTCGACTTCAGGCCGAATTCGCCGAAGGCAACCGAACTGCCACGCTGGGCCAGACCGGTATTGCGGCCTTTGAACTGTTTACGGTACTTGGTGCGCTTGGGCTGCAGCATGATCGTGCTCTATCGAAAGTCTCTTAAGCGGCCGTCGGCTGGTCGGCGCCGCCAGCCGGCACCGGGGGCGTGGCGCCCGTTTCGGGCGTCACCACGGGAGCGGCTTCCGGGCGCGCGGCCTCGAAGACCTCGCCCTTGAAGATCCACACCTTCACGCCGATGACGCCGTAAGTGGTGTGGGCTTCGGCCAGACCGTAGTCGATGTCGGCGCGGAAGGTGTGCAGCGGCACGCGGCCCTCGCGCGACCACTCGGTGCGGGCGATCTCGGCGCCGTTCAGGCGACCGGAGGCGCGCACCTTCACACCCAGGGCGCCACTGCGCATGGTGCTCATCACGGCGCGCTTCATTGCGCGGCGGAACATCACGCGCTTCTCGATCTGCTGCGCAATGCTGTCGGCCACCAGCTGCGCATCCAGTTCGGGCTTGCGGATCTCGGCGATGTTGATGCGCACGTCATTGATGTTCATGGACAGCAGCTTTGCCGTCGCCTGACGCAGTTTCTCGATGTCCTCGCCCTTCTTGCCGATCACGATGCCCGGACGCGCCGTCTGGATCGTGATGTTCACGCGCTTGGCGGCACGCTCGATCAGGATGCGGCTCACCGACGCCTCGAGCAGCCGCTTGTGCAGGAACTGGCGCACCCGGAAGTCCGTGTGAATGAGCAACGGGAACTGCTTCTTGTCGGCATACCACTTGGACGTCCAGTCGCGCGTGATGCCGAGGCGAATGCCGATCGGATTGACCTTCTGACCCATGCCTTAGTCCTTCCTGCCGTCGCTCACGGCCACGGTGATATGGCTGTTGCGCTTGATGATCTGGGTGCCGCGACCTTTGGCGCGGGCGGCAAAACGCTTCAATACCGGCGCTTCATCGATCATGATGCGCGCAACCTTAAGGTCATCGACATCCAGGCCCTTGTTCTCCTGCGCGTTCGCGATCGCGGACCACAGGACCTTGTAGACGAGGTCGGCACCCTTCTTGGGCATGAACTTCAGGACGTTGAGCGCAGTGTTGACCGGCTGGCCGCGGACCGTATCCGCCACCAGGCGACACTTCTGCGGTGAAATGCGCGCGTGGCGCAGTTTTGCTGATACTTCCATGGCTGCCTCTTAACCCGCCGCCTCGACCTTCTTGTCACCCGAATGGGACTTGAAGGTGCGCGTGGGGGCGAATTCGCCGAGCTTGTGACCCACCATGTTCTCGGACACCAGTACCGGAATGTGCTGACGGCCGTTGTGGACCGCGATCGTCAGACCGACCATGTCGGGCACAATCATCGAACGGCGCGACCAGGTCTTGATGGGCTTGCGGTCGTTGCGGGCAGCGGCAACCTGGACCTTCTTGGCGAGGTGCAGGTCGACGAACGGGCCCTTTTTCGTTGAACGCGGCATATGTTCCTCAACGCACCTTGTTCTTGCGACGCTGCACGATCATGTTGTCCGTGCGCTTGTTGTTGCGGGTCTTCTTGCCCTTGGTATTCCAGCCCCACGGGGATACCGGGTGCGGATTACCCTGGCCGGACTTGCCCTCGCCACCGCCGTGCGGGTGATCGACCGGGTTCATGGCAAGGCCGCGAACCGTCGGGCGCACGCCGCGCCAGCGCATCGCACCGGCCTTGCCGTAGCTGCGCAGGTTGTGCTCGTCATTGCTGACTTCGCCCAAGGTCGCGCGGCAATCGATGTGCACCTTGCGGCTCTCACCCGACTTCAACCGCAGGAAGGCGTACAGCCCTTCGCGGGAAGTGAACTGCACGGAGGAGCCGGCGCTGCGGGCCAGCTGGCCGCCCTTGCCGGGCTTCAGTTCCACATTATGCACGGTGGAACCGACGGGAAGATGGCGCAGGGCCATCGAATTGCCCGGCTTCATCGCCGAATCCGAGCCGCTGCGCACCTCATCACCCGCGGCCATGCCCTTGGTGGCGATGATGTAGCGGCGCTCGCCATCCGTGTACAGCACCAGCGCGATGTGCGCGGTACGGTTCGGATCGTACTCGATACGTTCCACAGTGCCGGCGACGCCGTCCTTGTCGCGCTTGAAGTCGACGAGGCGGTACTTCTGGCGCGAACCACCGCCGACGTGACGGGTGGTGATGCGACCGAAATGGTTGCGCGCGCCGGTCTTGTTCTGCGCCACTGTCAGCGGCTC
Source organism: Steroidobacteraceae bacterium (assembly GCA_036521075.1). Classification (GTDB taxonomy): domain Bacteria; phylum Pseudomonadota; class Gammaproteobacteria; order Steroidobacterales; family Steroidobacteraceae; genus DAIDKA01. The sequence continues at coordinate 4,534 of DATDIL010000037.1, forward strand.
GTACGGGCCGCCCTTGTGCAGGTGCGAGCGGTCGATACGCACCACGGTGCGGGTACCGGGGGAGGTCGGCTTGAACTTGATAAGTGCCATGAGCGTTAGGCCTTTGCCTTGGCTTCGTAATCAATCGTCTGGCCTGCGGCGAGGCTCACGTACGCTTTCTTCCAGTCCTGGGTGCGACCCGCGAGCTTGCCGAATTTGCGTGCCTTGCCGGGCTCGTTCACCACCTGCACAGCGCGCACCTTGACCTCGAACATCAGTTCGACCGCGGCCTTGATGTCGGGTTTCGTGGCCTGGCGACGCACGCGGAAGCAGTACTGGTTGTGGTTCTGCATGGCAGTCGACGTCTTTTCCGTGACGTGCGGGGCCAGCAGGACATTCATGAGTTGTTCGCGGTTCACTGGAACCTCTCCTCGAGCAGCTTGACCGCACCGACCGTCATCAGCACGCGCTCGTGATCCAGCAGCGACAGCGGATTGATCTGGGCGACTTCGATCAGCTCGACGTGCTTGAGGTTGCGGGCCGCCAGCAGCAGCCGCTCATCGAGCGCTTCGACGACGATGAGCACATTGCTCAACGACCAGGTGGACAGCTTGCTGGCGAGCAACTGGGTCTTCGGTGCCTCGAGCGCGATCTCATCGGTGACGACCAGGCGATCCTGGCGCACCAGTTCGGAGAGCATGGAGCGCATGGCGCCGCGGTACATCTTGCGGTTGACCTTTTGCGCAAAATCGCGGGGCCGGGCCGCGAAGGTCACACCACCACCGCGCCAGATGGGCGAACGGCTCGAACCGGCGCGGGCCTGGCCGGTGCCCTTCTGGGCATGGGGCTTCTTGCCGCCGCCGCGCACTTCGGCGCGCGACTTCTGCCGCTTGGTGCCCGCGCGGCCGGCATTGCGGTAGGCCACAACGACCTGGTGGACCAGGGTTTCGTTGTAGACCTGGCCAAACGTGGCCTCGGACACGGCAAGCGGAGCACCCCCACTGACTAATTTCAAATTCATGACGGGTCCTACTTCTTCCCGGCCTTGGCAGGATTCGGGGTCTTGGCCACGGTCTTGGCCGCGGGAGCCTGCTTGGTCGGCACAATCGTCTTGCGGCCGGCCTGGCGCTGAGACTTCACGGACAGGCGCACGATCACGTGCCCGTCCTCCGCGCCGGGTACGGCGCCGCGGATTAGGAGCAGGTGGCGCTCCACATCCACCTGGACAACCTTCAGATTCTCGATGGTGCGGCGCATCACGCCCATGTGACCGGACATGCGCTTGCCCTGGAACACACGGCCGGGGGTCTGGCGCTGGCCGATCGACCCGGGGGTGCGGTGCGACAGCGAGACGCCGTGGGTGGCATGGTGGCCCGCGAAATTGTGCCGCTTCATGGTGCCGGCATAGCCCTTGCCGATGGTCGTGCCGGTCACGTCGACGATTTCGCCGGCCTTGAATCGGTCAACCTTGAGCTCGAGTCCCGCCTTCAGGTCCACGCCCTCCCCCTCGGCGAGGCGGAATTCCATCAGGCCGCGTCCGGGGCTGACCGCAGCCTTCGCGAGATGGCCGGTGGCCGCCTTGGAGAGCAGCTGGGGGCGCTTGGTGCCGAAGGCGACCTGCACGGCACGGTAGCCGTCGACTTCCTTGGACTTCAGCTGCGTGACGCGGTTGGGCAGTACTTCGATGACGGTCACGGGGATGGTTTCGCCCGCGTCCGTGAACACCCGCGTCATGCCTGCCTTGCGACCGACCAGACCAATAGAATTTTTCATGGGCTGAAATTCACAAACTCATGCGGCAAGCGCGGCAGCGCCCGCCCACTTCGTTAAGGTTCATCCGGTAGAGGAAAGTCCACGCAAGAGGCATGCGAGCCGGACCCGGCCGCATGATTCTCGAGTGGTCTTGGCGTCCCGCACGGTCGCCAACCTCGCCCGACGCTGCTTTCGCAGCATTGCCGCCTGAAGGTTACCCCCGGCGGAAAAGGTCGCGCAGTATACGAAGCGACCCGGCTGTGTACAAGCCCGAATCGCGCCGATTCCGGGCTTTTTCTCAAAAAACCTCAGTTCAGCTTGATCTGAACGTCCACGCCGGCCGGCAGCTCCAGCTTCATCAGCGCGTCCACGGTCTTGTCCGTGGGATTGAGGATGTCCATGAGGCGCTTGTGAGTGCGCAGCTCGAACTGGTCCCGCGCATCCTTATCGGAGTGCGGCGAGACGAGCAGTGTGAAGCGCTCCATCTTGGTCGGCAGCGGCACCGGCCCCTTGACGGTCGCGCCGGTGCGCTTGGCCGTCTCGACGATCTCGCGGGCCGAATTGTCGATGAGACGATGGTCAAACGCCTTCAGGCGGATGCGAATGTTCTGGTTGGCCATGATTTTTGCCTTTGAAAGTTACTTGATGACCTTGGCGACGACACCGGCGCCCACCGTCTTGCCACCCTCGCGGATGGCGAAGCGCAGTCCCTCATCCATCGCGATCGGGCTGATCAGCTCCACCACCATCTTGATGTTATCCCCCGGCATCACCATCTCCACCCCCGCCGGCAGCTGCACGTTGCCAGTCACATCCGTGGTGCGAAAGTAAAACTGCGGCCGGTACCCC
>DATDIL010000038.1:0-2340 GCA_036521075.1 Steroidobacteraceae bacterium
TTCCAGGGGCGTCACTACGGCACCATCTTTGGCACATTGATGTTGGCCTCGATTGGTGGCGGCGCCGTCGGACCTTGGTTGACCGGAGTGCTGCACGATGCCACCGGCAGCTACTCGGTCGCTTTTTGGATCGCGATATTTTCCAGCCTGCTCTCCGCAATAGCGATCTGGCTCGCTGCGCCGCGCAAGGTTCGTTTGGTGGCGGGTCGACGTGCACGCGCTGGTTGATCAGAATCCAACGCGATCGCCGCCCTTCAGCTTGAGAATTTCACGTGCCTCCTTTGGGCTGGCGATCTCCAGGCTGAGTTCCTCCAGGATGCGGCGGATCTTCGCCACCTGCTCGGCATTCGACTTTGCCAGCGCGCCGCGACCGATATACAAGCTGTCCTCCAAGCCGACACGGACATTGCCGCCGAGAACGCCAGCCATGGTGGTGAACGCCATCTGATGGCGTCCCGCTGCGAGCACCGACCAGACATAGGCGTCGCCGAACAGCTTGTCGGCGGTTTCCTTCATGAATAGCAGATTGCGCGGATCGGCGCCGATTCCGCCGAGGATGCCGAAAATCGTCTGCACGAAGAGCGGCGGCTCAACGATCTTTTGTTCAAGGCAATAAGCCAGATTGTAGAGATGCCCCACGTCGTAGCATTCAAATTCGAAGCGCGTACCGTGCGCCTTGCCAAGGCGCTCGACGATCCCAGCAATGTCGCGGAAGGTGTTGCGGAATATGTGATCATCCGTGCGATCGAGATACGGCTTCTCCCAGGCGTGCTTCCACGTCTTCACCCGATCGCCGGCGCGCGCGATATTGAAGTTCATGTTGCCCATGTTGAGGCTGCACATCTCCGGCTTCGCCTGCAGCGGTGCTGCCAGCCGATCGTCAAGGGTCATGTTCAGCCCGCCACCAGTGGTGATGTTCACCACGGCATCGACGTTCTGCTTGATCACTGGCAGAAAGCGCATGAATACTGCCGGGTCGGGTGTCGGCTCACCGGTGTCTGGATCACGCGCGTGCAGGTGGATGATCGCCGCACCGGCCTCGGCCGCCTCGATCGAGGATCGCGCAATCTCCTCCGGCGTGATCGGCAAAAAGTCGGACATGCTTGGGGTGTGGATCGCCCCGGTGACGGCACAACTGATGATCACTTTGCCAGCCATGGTCTTCCTCCCGCATCGTTCAGGGCTGCCAATCTGCATCGCCGTGGGGCAGTGGACCAGGGGTCATGGACGCGCCCCGAGACGCGGTCGTGGGGCCTCTCCCAAGATCACCGCGGTGATGCTATGTTTATGGTGCTCGACGGGGCGTTTAGGGGGCCGTGACGCCCCAGTCGACGTTCCGCGCGGCAACAGCGGAGTTGATGTGGTCGTCTACCCTTGTCACTGAATGGTAATGTCCCCGTAGCTCAGCAGGATAGAGCACAGGATTCCTAATCCTGGGGTCGTGAGTTCGAATCTCGCCGGGGACGCCACTCGCACATTGAGGCCGGGCACTATTCCAGATGGCGAAGCCGGTTGCAATTTGGCTGCCTCGCTGAGGCCGCCGTGGGCCACGCGGCCGGATTTCCGTGTCCCCACGCCCCCCTGTTCAACGAAGCTGCAAAGACAAGCCTTGGGGAAGGCCGGATAACCGTTCTGCAATGCCTGACGACGGAGTGCGCCAGTTTGGTCAGCGCGCGCTCCTCGTGCTTGCCGTCTTCGCACTCGTGCCGGCAGCGCTGAGCGAACGGCTACGAGACGTGCTGCGCGAATGCTCAGATCTGCGCCGCAGCGGCGCCGGCGCCCAGCATATCAGCCACGATGGCTGCGTAGCAGGTGACCCACACCTTGCGAACCGCTTGCATAAAGTCGTTCGGCATCACGCCGCGCCATGTCAAGAACTTCGTCGCTGACAAGCCGGTCATGCACGATCACGTCAGCCTCGCCCAACAGGAGGTGTGCCCGCAGCGTCAGCAAATCGGCGGGCGCCCGGACCGGCACCGGCGAGATGCCGATCGGCAGGCTGCACCCCCGGACAACGCGATGTCGTTGGTATCCTCCAGCACCGCCGCACGTCCGCCGCCATCTAACGCGATATTGAACTTACGCGGCAGGCCATACAGTTCACTGCACCGTCCGCATCATCGTCGGCCAGCAAAATCTTCACTGAGCAGTCCAAGCTTCGCTTGCGCGCTGCAAGCAATCTTCAGGCCGAGGGCGTCTAAACACGGTCGATTTGCAGCGGCGTTGAGCCCGCTCGGCCAACCGGCCTAAGCGCTCAGGCCGAGGGGGTCGTTGTCGACTTTCGTGCGATTTCGCAATATAGCGAGTTGCATGCATGCGGCGAGCGGTAGAGCGTCGGTT
>DATDIL010000039.1:0-30126 GCA_036521075.1 Steroidobacteraceae bacterium
CGGCGGAGGCGGCCGCGCCATCAGCGGCGGAGGCGGTCGCGCCATCAGCGGCGGAGGCGGGAGGTAGGTTCGCTAGATTGAGTTCGAGGTGGTCCACAGTCTCGATTGGGACTGTGGGCTTCCAGCCTCCTCGTTTTAGACTTTTGTCACAAAAATAGCAGCTGCAGGGCACCGCTATCCTCGGTAGGCTGGCGCTGTGTCGGATATCCGCTTCGCCCTAGGTGTCATGTGCCGCCGTGTTCTGCATCCATTGGTGCGGATACTGGTGCGCTTCGGCGTTAGCGCCGGTGAATTCAAGGCTATCGTCGACAGCGTTTACGCCCACGCCGGCTCGGAATATCTGGCTGAACAGGGCGAGCGCGTCACCTATTCCAAACTGGCGGTCATAATCGGTATCAATCGCGCTTTCTTGCCGGCTATTCTGGCCTATCCTCAGAACGAATTTCGCCCGCGCAGCAACACTCAGTTGCACCGCGCTGCGCGGGTACTCAACGGATGGCACGATGACAAGCTGTTCCAGACCCGTTTGGGCGATCCCGCCGTGCTGCCGATAGACGGCGAACGCCACAGCTTCCGGCAACTCGTGGAGCTTTATAGTGGCGGCGTCTATCACCAGATGATGCTGTCGGAGTTGGAGCGAGTGGGAGCCATCCGCCTGGTCAGCGGGGGTCGGGTTCGAGCCGTGCGGCGCACGCCAGTCACTGGCGGCGCAAATCTCGAGTCTGTGTTGACCACCGCAGAGACCGCCGGAGACCTACTAAATACCCTTGAACACAATCTGATCTCCCCCGCGGGAGAGCAATTGCCGGTTCGGGTCCTGATCGGAACAGTCGATTCGAGTGCGCTGCCATTGTTCAGAACGCAGCTGGGCAAGCGCGCCGATGGGTTGCTCGAAATCATGGATCTGTTCATGCGGTCGCATGCGGCTGAGCGTGGACGGGCGGGTGAAGGGAATCCAAGTGTCGAACTCGGCGCAGCAGTTATCGCCATCCAGCGCACGTCATCGGAGCCACTAGGTGGAAAAGCTGGTCGGTCGCCGAAGCGACGAAGGGGTCGTTGACCACGAATCCAAGATGACGCTTGTGAGACATTCGCCATTGTGCGCTATCCGGCTGTCGGTAATGGTACGCAAGGTCGTGACAACCGAGAGACTGCGGCGGGGGTGCCCTTCTGTTGAGATGCCCCAACGCCTCAATTCCGACGTTGCCTTCAATTTCGCACACCAGCGTTCTTAGACATCAGCCGCGCGAGTTCGGCCTTCTGTTTTGCGCTGAGCTTGCCGCACACCAGGTCGTACGATTGTGTGACTAAGCGCTTGATCTCTTTGCTGGGCACATCAGCATCGAGGGTCACGCTGATCCAATAACGTCGGTCCAGGTGAGAGCGATGGCCTATACCTGCATAACGCTCACGAAGTATCCTCACCAAAAGGGGGTCACACTTCAAAATCACGTTCTCGATGCGTCGAAAGGATAAGATCGCAAATATCTTGTCCATGACTTTGTAGAGTACAGCGATGGGTGCGGAACTATTCCGGGCGGAGAATGGTTCTGCCACCGCAGCGGGCATCGCCTCGATCCAGACTTTCACGGCTGCGGTGCGTCCGCTTAGTTTCGGATCGGCGCTTACTCCCGGGTCCCTGAACGGGCCGGTTTCGCGCCTACGCGTCTTCATGGGTCACTACCTCAAGGCCTTTGCGGCCATGTCAGAGTGTCTGCGGAAGCGCCTCGGGGTAACCCCGAATGGACACAGGATCTGCCCGGAGCGCGCGTCGATCAGATCAACGCGCGCGAGGTCCCAGCGGGCGTAGCGCAGATGGATTTGCTCCAGAGCGCGATACCGGGAAGGGATCTCGAAGCGCTGACCCTCCAGACTTACCGTGCCATCGGAACGGCGCTGCTTGCGCTTGACCTCGATGCGCAACGCATCGCGTAATGCCTCACTGCCCGGACACTCCCGAGCCACGTTGGGGCCGGCGAGGAAGCGCTGCAGGGGTGTCTCGCCCAGTTCACTGTGCACCGTGCGGTGATACTCCTGGGTGATCCAGGCCTGGGTGGCGAGGTTCAGTTGCTCGAGGGTGAGGTTCGCTTCGCCCTCGAGCATGGCGAGCAGGCGCCCTTCAACCCGACCCCACAGGTGCTCCTGCTTGCCGTTGACATGGGGTGAGTACGGGAGGGTCGGCAGGTGCAAAATGCCGAGGTGATGCAGACCTGCGGTGAACTCCCGCTGATCATTGCCGAACCATTATCGGTCATCACCGACCGGGGCAGCCCTGCCTTCTGCAGCGCCTGGCACAGGCCATGGACCAGTTCCCGGCTGCCCTCGTTCGTGTACCACTGAGCGTGACACAGGAAGCGGGAGCGGTCGTCGATGAAGCCGACCAGGAGCGGCTTCACGTACTGACCGGTGCGGGTCAACACCTTGCGTGAGCCGTGGTGGAAGTCGAGGTGGAGCAACTGCAACACGTGCTCGACTTCGTAGCTGCGCACCTCGCGTTGCTCGAGTCGATCGCGGGCGGCGATGGCACCGTCCGTCAGCCGCTTCGGCGCACGCCGCCGCAGCAACCCCTGGGCTTTGAGGTATCGTCGTACGCTTGGATACGAGGGGCACTTGATGCCCGCGGTGATGAGCGTGACGCGCAGGTTGTCGTGATGCAGCTGCGCGGTCCAACCGGGATGCTCGTTGTGAATGCGCACTCAATGCCGCAACGGCCTGGGCCGACAGACTCGGGAACCGGCCGATGTCGCGCCGCACCTGAATTAATCGCCCGATCGGCTGCCGCACACCATTCAGGTGCGATGTTCGACACTCAGAAGTCGATCACCCTGCACGGAACCGTCAGACTGTTTCAGTGGACCAATCCGCACTGCTGGGTCCAGCTGCTCGTTCCGTCACCGAAGGGAACGGCAGAGTGGAGCATTGAAATGGGCGCTAACGGTCAGCTCTATCGCAACGGCTGGCGCAGCAGCACGCTGACTGCAGATCAAAAGATCATAGTTGTCATACATCCGGTCCGCGATGGCTCGGCGGCCGGACAATTCGTCTCGGCGACCGCGGCGGACGGCTCATTCCTAGGGCGAACTAAGCCACCGGATTCTCCATGAGATGCATTGTCGTATTGTGGCTCATCGCGGTCTTCGGGACCTCTTTCGCTCAGGCCGCCCAAAATGCGCCGCAGCGCGTTCGCGCCTTTGCCGCGCTGCCGGATTGGACCGGATTGTGGGACACCGAGGCGTCGCGCGCCGTCAATAGACTGAATGGAAAACCCGACGGCAATGATGAGTTCAAGGACATCAACAAATTCGTGCAGCTTCTTGGCCTCGCGCCTTACACGGAGGCCTGGGGCAAGAAGCTCCATGCCGAGCTTAGTAATCCGGCGGCCGCTATAGCACGCCGGGAACCGCGTCTGACGGCTCGCGGATTTTCGGGCTCGCCAGGAGCCAGATTGTTAGCGTGCGATAGTCTCGGCGCCGAGTTTCACGTTCCAGGGGAGCAAGGCCTCGAGCATCTGAAGGGTAGCGGCCTTCGGTAGCTCTTCGATGACGTGCAAGAGATAGGCGTATGGCTCGATCCGGTTCGCTTTGGCGGTCGCGATGAGACTCAACCAGTTCGCGCTGGCCGTGGCGCCGACGCCATTGCCTTGGAACAGCCATGAACGCCTTCCGACCGCGAAGGGCCGGATTTCATTTTCGCAGACGTTGTTATGAGCCGGTAGTTCCGGATCTTCGAGGAACCGGGAGAGCTTGCTCCATTGCAATACGGTATACGACAGCGCTTTGCCCAACGCGCTTTTGGGTGCAGCCCCGAGCACCCGCTCATCTACCCAGCTCTTGAACGCCGCCATGAGCGGCGCGGATTGCTGCTGACGCAGTGCGAGGATCTGCTCGAGCGGCGCCGGCATCCCGTCTCGCTCACAGCGCTCACGCAGCGCCTCGATCTTGCGTTCAACGGCGAACACCGGACCTAGATACTCCATCATGGCGATCCTCGCCAAGCTGCGCCCCGAGGGCAGTTCGGTCACCTTCGCCGCCTTGTCAAAGTAACGCCGACAGTGCACCAGGCAGCCAAAGTGCTGGATCTGCAGCCTGCGGGCTACGGTGTCATACAGATCCAGGCCATCCGTCAGCAACCGACCTGCGTAAGGACCCTGCGGACCCTCCAGCAATCCCTGGAGGGCATCGCAGGTGCGGGAGGGCAGGTAGTTGAACAACAAGATCCGTTTGCCCGGTGGGGCGGCCGCTCGCACCGCCATGTAGTGCGTCGAGGTCGGGGACTTCTCGCTGTGCAGCACCTGCAGGTAGGTCTCATCCATCTGCACGAACGGGGCGGCGAGCAACTCCTCGTTCATCAGCCCAACCAGCGAGCTGATCGCCTCCCCGCCACCGGCGGCATTGATCCAGGTGCCGGCCGTGCTCGGGCTTAAATCCAACTCCAGGCGTTCCAGCTGCCGGCAGGTGCGGTAGATCGGGATCCCATCGACGAACTTATTGGCCACCAGATGGGCCAGCAGGGACGCACCGACATTGGCCTTGGGCAACAAACTCGCAAGGACCGGGGCGATCAGAACCCCTTCGCGGCAGCACGGGCACGCATACTTCGGCCGGATGTGCCGCTCCACCCAGATGCGCGCCTTCTGGTACCCGTAGCGCTCGCTGACCTCCTCCCCGAACCGCTCAAGCGCCGTGCCATCGTGCGGGCAGATCTTTTGCTCCTGCGCCACGTCATGCACGATGTCCTGACGCGGGAACTCCTTCGGGATCACCGTGCGACCGGTGCGCTTGCGCTCATGGGCCGCGATCGGGGTGGTGCGTTGGGCCAGTGCCGCCTCTGCCGCCTCAAGGGCAGCCAGCACCTCCGGCTCGTTGAACAGCATCTGCTGATCCGAGGCTGTATCAGGGGCATGGTGTTCGGCGCTGCGACCGAACACCTGGGCCTTGAGCCAGCGGATCTCCTCCTCAAGCAGCACCACTCGCTCGCGGGAGCCACTGGCCTCACGCTTCAGCCGAGCGTTCTCTTCCTGCAAGCACAGGAGGCTGTGAGCTTGCTCATCTGCCAGCCGCAGGCGCGAGGTCAACTCAGCGTTCATCGCCTCCAGTTGCCGCACACTTCGGATCCCTTCGTGCATACCGCATTATATCGCAGCTATGCACGCAAAGCCTTTAATTTACGTGTAAAAGACGCAGCATCTGATGCGACTGACGCCACACATCGTACCCCTCCAACAACCAGTTGAGCTGCTCAACGCTCACGCTCACCACCGCCTCGGACAGCATCCGCGGCCAGTGGTACTTCTCCCGACTCTCGATCACCTTGTGATACACCGAGAACCCGTTGCGGTCCCAGCGCAGCGCCTTGATGGTGTCGAAGCGGCGTCCGACGAACAAAAAGACCGCGCCGGAGTACACCGCCGCCGGCATCATCTCGCTCGCCAAAGCCGCAAGCCCGTTCCTGCCCCGGCGCATATCAACGGGCAATCGGTACAGATACACCGCCGTCGACTCCTCGAGCGCTCGCATCAGCGAGGCACTCCGGCCACCAGTGCGTTCAGCCAGTTTGCTGCTGGCAGGCTCGCGCACTCGATCATCCACCCCGACGGGTGCCGGATCAAACACGGCGTCGGCGGCGCCGCAGGCGCCGCTGTCGTGAGCCGCACCGGCACGAATGCTGTGGCCGGCGCTCTTGATCCATTGCGTCGGCCGCCTCCCTGCGTTCGAGCCATCAGTCCCTTATGCACCATATGCCGCCGGACCTGGTACCACTCCTTCACCTGCAGGTCGTTGCGACGGCAGTACTCGGACAGCGAAATCCTCAGCGCCTTCGCTCGCTGCCGATGCTCCAGGTATGCCGCCTCTCGCTCCGCCACCGTCGCGGACATCGCAGTCCTCCGCATCGCGGCTCAATGCCGCCGCAGAAGAATCCGCCAACACGTCAATCACTGATAGATGGGGTTACCAGCGCGCTTACGCTATAGCAGCGATGAACACGAAACTGTGTACCTACGGATTCCCAACCATCATGGACGTTTTCGAAATGTTTCAGGTGGTCGTCACGCCAGAGGAGACACTCTTCGTGTTTGATAACGGGGAAGCGCGCCATATCTACACGGACGGCCGCGGACATCCTGGCAAGGACGACCTGTGGCCGACTGCGATGGGAGACTCGGTCGGACACTGGGAGGGGGAGACTCTCGTTATCGATACGGTGGCACGTACCGAAGGCTCACTCAGAATGGGACCGAACAGTCTCAGCGCTCGGGCGCACTTCACCGAGCGCGTGCGGCGTCTCAACAAGAATAACCTAGAGAATCAGTTGACCATCGAAGACCCGGTCGCCTTAATTCATCCTTGGAAAATGACTTTCCACTACACGCGCGCGGCCGATCTCGACCGCATGCTGCCATGGGACTGTGCCAACGACCGCAACCCCGTCGTGAACGGGAAACTGACGGTCGCACCTCCCTGACTCGCCGCTTTCCTGCTCGGGAGCCACCGCTGAGTGCACCATCATAGCTGCCGGTTGCGACGGGCAGGTATGGTTAACTCAGGCAGTTGCCGGCCACCGGCATAATTGAGCGGTCCTAAGCTCGGTTTTTGCGCCGAAAATTGAACTGTCTGAGCCATTGTGTTCACACGCCACCTTGAAACCCTGGTTGCCGAATGATTACTTAGGCGCAAAACTTCCGGCAGCAACTGGCCAAGCACGCTGAAGTTCAGGAGCTGGAAATCTTTTCTCCAAAGCCATTCACGATAACTGGGTCAGGGCCGTGCCCGGCCCCAGCGTCGGCTCATTCGTGTTTCACAAACCGGAATTACCGTGTTCTCACTCGACCGCCGGACCGTCGCGTTGACTGCCATCGCCGGCGATCGGAAGCGGCATATACCCGATCATTTCGTTGGCAGATGCCAGCTCGTTATTTCGCGCAAATAGTGTTGCCGGCGCAAGGTACCCACGTAGAGTCTGGCAATACTCGCTCAATGCAATCTGTACTTCTCACACAGTGAATCGGCGAGCACGCCGGATCCTTCGCTCAGTCTAAGGAGTGCATCGACGCGGACCCGGCATTGCTCCACCATCCACTTACGTTTGTCTAATCCCGTGACAACAGACTGCTGCTTCCAACAATTCTGGACAAGAAGGGACGGAAGAAGCAATAGAAGCGCACTGTCACGCGCCATCAACCAGACGGCGTCGACCGGTGGGTAACCGAACCAAGTCGGAAGCGGAATCGAGCGGAGCTGCGCAAGTTGTGACCGTGCATCGCTGCCGCGAACCGCATTCAGTACGAACAGCTGCTTCTCGGCGGCCGTAATCACGAATTCAGTCAATTCAATATCAAATCTGGCGACCTCACGATTCTCAAGGATCTCTGCGAGAAGCTTTGCGGCAATCTCCCGCGCCTGTCGTCGCCGATGTAGATACTCCGCTGTCTGCTCGATGGCCAGCGCGATCAGCAATCCGATAGTGATCGTAGGTATGTCGAAGAAGAAGTTCGCCCAATCGTGGGCACCGCCCCCAGATAGATGAATGTCATGCATCCCTTAACGCCACCACAAATTCAATGATGAAGTCAACTCCAAGTCCCCAATGCAGCCATGAGATTTAGCAACAATGGGCCTGGTTTTGGCCTCGAATCTGAACCGTCTGAGCCCAACTGTTCAGCGCCGCCGCCGATTCCTTCCTGATCCGCGCTCAGGGGCCCCCGTTCGCTATCGGGCAGGTCCTGACCCGTTGCTGGCCGTCGTCAATGTCAGCTTTCGGCCGACCAGATTCTGTGCAGGAACGGGTCGCGTCAGCCGACCCCGATCATTGCTTGGTTACGTTGGGATTCCAGTTCTGGATCAGGGTGATGGGCGAGTTCGCCGTGTCCACAACGCGATTCATCAAGAACCGGCTATCCGGCGCCACGTCGTACTGTCGGCCTTGAGCGTTATCGACGCCGCCTCCCAGCACATTCGTCTGGAAAAGTTTCACCGGCGTGCCCGGCACGACTGTCGACCCGGCAACTGTGATCGGCGCCGCCAGCATCATACCCGCCGGATCGAGGTAGAACAGTTCCTTGCCGTCGGCGCGCCACGTCGGATAGATGCCGCCCGCCGTGGACACCTGCCACTGGCCCGCCTGCGCGGGCGTGCCGTCGGTGGCATCGCCGGGCACCACAAACCGCCGCACGTAAATCTCGTTCTGCCCGGACTCGTTCGACTGATAAGCCACCCACCGGCCGTCGGGCGAGAACTGGCCCCAGACCTTGTTGAAAGACGATTGCAGGAACGCAATCGGCTTGCGGGTCCCGGTCATCGGCAGGACCCACAGGTCGATGCCCGGACCCGAATTGACACTGAAATACAGCAGGTATCGGCCATCCGCGGACCAGCTCGTAAGGATCTGCACCTTTGGAGACAACAGCAGCGGTTCCTGCGCCTGCGCGCCATTAGTGGGCTTCTGATAAAAGCCGCGGGTTGTACCCGCCTCCGAACGGAAGGCAAGCCGGCTGCCGTCGGGCGACCAGAGCGGATCGTCGCTGATCCCACTTCCAAAAGTCATGCGCGATGCGCGCGCGTCCTTCTGCAGCCAGATGTCGGTGTTGCCCTGGGTCGCGCGCGTAAATGCGACCTGCCGACCGTCCGGGGACAGGCGTGGCGCAGCCAAGGATCCCTCTGGCGGGCCGACCGTGCCCCGCACCGCGCCGGAGCGGTCTACCCAGGTCAGCTGGCGCTGCCCACTTCCGCTCACCCGGTACGCCACCACCCCGGTGGCGGAGGCCGATACGCTTAACACACCGTCAGCCAGTGACACGGTCTCGCCGACCAACGTCCCCTTGGCCACGTCCAGCCGCTGCGCCACCAGCGTGCCGCCCGTTCGTATCCACAGCAACCATCCGGAAGGCAGGTATGCCATCGTGCTGTAGTCACTTGTTATCCGTACCGCAGCACCCCCGTCCAGTGAGCCCAGGTAGGTGTCTCTTTCTGTCGCGTTCTCACTTACGAACACGAAATGCTGCCCGTCGGGCAGAAACAATGGCACAAAATCCCCCAATGCGTTCTTGACCATCCAGGGGAGAGCCGTCGTCGCGCCACCGCTGGCGGCAACGCGGGACAATGGTCCACTGTTCGACGAAAACAGGATGACGCCCTTCGCGTTCCATGTCCCGCCGGTTCCGATAGAGACAGGAGTCAGCGTCTGAGGTTGACCGCCGCCGAGGTCCAGCCGCTTCAGACTGCCCGGCACAAAGAATCCGATCGAGCTGCTGTCGGGCGACCAGAAGGGGTGCGCAGCGCCCTCGGTACCGGCAAGAGGCGCGGCGGTCGCCTTGGCCAGCGACCTGAGCCAAAGCCGCGGTGCCCCATCGCTCTTTGCCACGAATACGATCTGCCGGCCGTCGGGTGAGAGCGCAAACGAAGCCGGATCGTCGGTGGCGGGCGTGACGATGTCGAGGCGTGTTTCCGCCGGCACGGGCGGCGGCGTCTCGCGCAAACGCTGGAATGCGGGAACCGCAAGCAAAGCCATCCCCAATATCGCGAGACCCAGCGCTACCTTGGTGGCCCGGTTCCCCGCGCCACGCAACGAGGCACGCATGACAGGCGATACGCTAGCGCGCGCGCTGCTGGCGGCCGGCAATGCGACCAGTGCTGGCCCGCCCCGCTCGACAAACAGACGCACCCCGGCAACGAAGGACTGCCACGCAGCGGCCTTCCGGTCCCCCGTCCACTGCGAGAGGTCCGCCGTGTGCGTGAGCTCGAACATGAGCGGCCGCTTGCACGGCTCAATCATTACCGGGACCAATGTCTTGTTATCGTTCGCCTGCATCGCCTCGGCGCGGACCCAGCGTGAGTCCACCGACTTCTTCGACCACAGGACGATCACCGCCTTGGCTTCCCGCAGCGCCTTCTCGGTGACCTGGTCGAAGGCCTCGCCCGGGTTCAACGTCGCATCCCACCAGACGCTGAAGCCCTCGCGCTCGAACCCTTCCGCAAACAGACGGGCGGTCGCCTGGTCGTCGCGGCTGTAAGAGAGAAAAATATCGGGCAAGCGGGGACCCCATGTCTCTTATGCGCCGAATGCGGGCATCAACGCGCGCCGGCTTTTTTGAACGTGCGCCGCAGAGTCTATCTGCATTGCAGACTCGTGGTCGAACGGCTCCTTTCAGGCGGCCAATTCAGCTCGGTGACCGGCGGCTCCTGGCCGGTCGCGTCGGGGAGTGACAGGTTTCTGGCAGCCCGAGCCGCCCTTTTCCTGAACGTTCTGAGCCCATCTGTTCAGCACGGTCGCAACCTATTCGAACAAATCCGCATGCGTGCCCGCACGTGTGAAGATCACGGACCCTTCCTGTCGTAAATCGTAGATCAGGAGAAAATCCCCGCCTACATGGCATTCGCGAAAACCGCGCCACTCGCCGCTGAGCTCGTGATCCAGGTATTCGGGCGGCAGCGGCGCATCGTTGGCGATCAAAAGCATCATGGCGTCCTTCAGCCGCCACATATCGTAACGGCCTGAATGGGTCAGCCGCTCCCAGTCCTTCGTGAACTGTCGGGTCCTATCGCTGTTTCTTGGTAGCTTTGCGCGTTTTAGCTGCGCCGGCTTTTTCAAGGTCATTAAAGAGTTCCTGCGCATTGCCAAAACGCGCCTGGCCTATCGCCCGCGCCTCTTTCATCGCCGCCACGGTTACCGCATTGGGCGCGCGGACGTCGAAGGGCAGGCCCTGCTGAACGACCACCTGGCGCAAAAATAAGCGAATCGCATCGCTCAAATTCAATCCGCACTCAGCCAGTACGCTGGAGGCGCGATCCTTCAATTCAGGCTCGATGCGCGATCGGACATCCGTGGTTTTTAGATTGGTGAGCATCTTAAAATATAGGTTGAAATATAAGGCAAGGTCTCGGAACCTGCCGGCACTGCAGTCACATTGTAGCTACAATGTGACTGCATGGCAACCGGGTCGCTAATACCGCCCATTTGGACAGAATAGGGACATCTGTTCAGCGCCGCTTCGGCGGCGTTAGGCTGCGCCCCCTGCAGGCCAGCGCGCTCAACGCGCGTGATTCGCTTCAACCAAGGCTCACTTCAGCGCCGGCGTCGCCCGCGCACCCTGGTCAGCGGATCTCATGAGCGCTTGCCCGGCGCTCCAGAGATCGGCGTGCAGGATTGTGGCCGCGACACCGGCGTCCAATCAGAACGGCCGCAACTGCGCTGCAAATGGCGAGAGCAACCGGCGATGAAACCCCCACGCGCCATTTTGTGGATGGTGCGACAGATATGTCGCGAATCATTAAAATATCTCTTGAGGCACCGGCGAGGCACCGGCTCTCTGAAGCGGCATTTCCACTCGATGCGATTTCGCCTAAGTGTTTGATTTTATTGGTCTGGATGACAGGATTTGAACCTGCGACACCTACGTCCCGAACCTGTCTCTATACAAGCATATTGCGCGCTGGTCGGCCGATATACTCATCCGGAGCCTGGAGTATCCACGGTTGTTGTCAATCTTGAGCCGGCCGCCGCCGTCGATTGACTGAACGGAACCTCCGGCCGCATCCGAAACGTCAGCGCGAGCCCGAACGCAATCAACAGCATGTCGCAGACAAACGGCGATTCCCAACTGTGAAACCGATCGATGAGATAACCCGACACGACCGGACTCACGATGGCCGCGGCCGCGGACCCCGTGTTCATCATGCCGCAGGCCGTGCCCGAGTAGGCCGGCGCGATATCCATCGGGATCGCCCACATTGGACCGATGGTCATTTCCGCGAAAAAGAATCCCGCCGATAGGCACGCCAGCGAGGCGCTCACGTTATGCACGAACATCAGTGGGACCAGAGACAGCGCGGTGAACAGTAGGCACACCGATACCATCCAGCTGCGTGCGATCTGAAGACGTCCGGTGCGTCGGAGCACATTGTCGGTCACCAATCCGCCCATGGTGTCGCCGAGCACGCCTGCAAAGAACACACTCGACGAGAAAACCGCCGACCGGCGCAAATCCAGCTCGTAGCTATGCAGGAAGTACTGAGGAATCCAACTCAGAAACAACCACAGATTCCAGCCGTAGCAGAAGTACACGACCGCCACGGGCCCCATGCGCTTAAACAGGGCAAGCCAGGGGGGCCTGGCCTCCGCGTTGGTGGTCGACTGCCGCGGCAGCGAGGCGAGTTCCTCCGGCATGACGCGCGGATGCTGGGTGGGAAATTCGGTAAAGGTCAGCGCCCAGAGCGCGACCCACGCAAAGCTTATGACCGCACACGCGTAGAAGGACGCGCGCCAGCCGCGCGACGCCATGATGACAACGATCGCTCCTGGGGCGAGGGCATTTCCGATGCGCGCGGCGGCGTGCGTAAGGCCTTGCGCGTAGCCACGCCTGTCACTGGGCACCCAGCGTGACATCGCCGTCGCCGCCGCCGGGAGAGTGGCACCCTCGCCAAAGCCCAACAGCAGGCGCGCAATCAACAGCGACGCCAGCCCGGTTGCCATACCTGTTAGGACGGTGGCGCCCGCCCAGATCACGCCGCAAGCAATGAGTGTCCGGCGCGCGCCGTAGCGGTCGCTGATCCAGCCCCCCCATATCTGGAATGCCAGGTATGGATACGCAAAGGCCGAAAACACGAGCCCGATCTGCGTCTTACTGAGGTGGAAATCGGCGGCGAATCCGGCGGCCGCGGTGCTGACGTTGACGCGGTCGAGATAGGTGATGAAGTACATGAGGCACAACAGCACCAACACCACATGGGTGACCCGTAAGCCCCTCACCTGGCCCCCTCCAACCGAGCGTCGCAAGCCCTCAAGTCCGCCGTCACGCCGCCCTTTTGAGTGGAGCGGCCGCGGGATGCGCAGCAAAGTATTCCATCGCCGCTTGTACGCCGCTGGCCGCCAACGGCACACTCGCCAGCTTGAGGCCCATTTCGCAGCCCGCCAGCGCGGCAAGCACAGTCAAGTCGTTGCTGTTTCCGAGATGCCCGATGCGGAACATGCGGCCCGAGAGTTTGCCGAGCCCCGTGCCGAGGGACAGATCGAAGCGCTCGTAGATCAAGCGCCGCAGGGCGTCAGCGTCCGTGCCCGGCGGCGTCAGCACGCCTGTCAGTACGGGTGAATATACCTTTGGATCAACGCACTGGATCGGCAGCCCCCAGGCGTTGACCGCAGCGCGTACACCCGCACCCCAGCGCTCGTGGCGCGAAAAGACATTGTCCAGCCCTTCGGCCAGCAGCATGTCGATTGACTCCGACAGGGCATAGAGCAGGTTGGTGTTGGGTGTGTACGGCCAGTAGCCGTCTTTGTTCATGGCGATGATCTCATCCCATGCCCAGAATGAGCGGGGCAGTCGTGCGGTAGTCGTGGCGGCCAGCGCTCGCGGCGAGACGGCATTGAAGCTGATGCCCGGTGGCAACATCAGGCCTTTCTGCGAGCCACCGACCGTCACGTCCACGCCCCATTCATCGTGACGGTAATCGGTGCATGCGAGCCCCGAGATGGTATCGACCATCAGTAGCGCCGGGTGTTGAGCCGCATCGATTGCCTTTGCTACGGCGGCGATATCGGAAGTGACCCCAGTAGAGGTTTCGTTGTGAACCACGCAGATCGCCTTGATCCGGCGGTCCGTATCTTGACGCAGACGCTGTTCGATCATGTCCACCTGCACGCCCCGTCGCCAGCTCGGAGCGTTCGGCAAGTGCTCGTCCGTCCCGTTCCAGGCGATGACTTCGGGGGACAGGCCCAGTCGCCGGGCCATCTTGATCCACAGGGCCGCAAAGTGTCCCGTCTCATACATCAGCACCTGGTCGCCACTGCTGAGTGTGTTCGAGAGTGCGGCCTCCCACGCGCCCGTTCCGGAGGCGGGGTAGATGACCACCGGGTGCCGCGTCTTGAAGATGGCCCCAATACCGGCGAGCACCTTCAGCCCGAGGGCGCCGAATTCCGGACCCCGGTGATCGATCGTAGGTAGGCTCATCGCCCTCAGAAGGCGATCCGGCACCGGGCTGGGGCCCGGAATCTGCAGGAAATGATGGCCGCTGGAGTGAAAATCGACACGGAGCATCGCGGATTCCTCGCCGATCGGGACGCGAATTATCGTCCCCACGGAGTATAAAGTGAATACAAAATGCATTTTCGCAGAGCCGCCACATGGCGCGCATTGAGATCGTGCGCCGCGCCCTTCACGACGAGGTGACGGGACATCTGCGCGCCATGGCGGTCGATGGTCGCATCCCGACCGGCGCCAAGCTCAACGAGCGCGAGCTGTGCCAGCGCCTGAAAGGCTCGCGCACCCCCCTGCGCGAAGCCATCAAACGCATGGCGGAAGGGCTGGTGGATCTGCTGCCCAAACGAGGTGCGATGGCGTTCAGACTCAGCGAAACCGACGTGCTCATTCATTCGAGGTGCTGGCGGATCTCGAAAGTCTGTGGGGCGAACTGGCCGTCCAACGCAGCACTTCAGTTAAGGTCGCTGCGATCAAAGCTCGGTATCAGGAAATGCTGGCCTGCTGCGCACGTCAGGATCTGTCGGGCTCTTGCCGGCTCAATGCCCGGATTCACGCCGCCATCAACGATACAGCCCGCAATACCGTATTGGCCAAGACCTACCGGAGCCTGTTCTGCATCCTTCAGTGTTTGACGGGTGCTTGCTGCGCCAGCGAGTCGCGCAACACGCGTCTCAAAATCTTGCCCACATTGGATTTCGGCAGCTCACTGCGGAAATACACGTGGCGCGGCAGTTTGTACCCGGTGAGGGATACACGGCACCTGTCGATAATCGCGCGCTCGGTCAGGGCCGGATCCTTGGACACGACAAACACGGCCACCACTTCGCCGGAGTGCTCGTCGGCCTGTGCGACGGCCGCGGCCTCAACGATGCCGGGTATCGCCGCGACCACGGCCTCGACTTCATTCGGATACACGTTGAAGCCGGACACCAGGATCATGTCCTTCTTGCGGTCTTCGATGAACACGTAGCCGCGTTCATCCATATGTCCGATGTCACCGGTGCGCAGCCAGCCCTCGGGCAGCATCACCAGCGCGGTCTCATCCGGGCGATTCCAATAACCGCGCATCACCTGCGGGCCGCGCACGCAGATCTCGCCCGGGGCGCCGAGGCTCACTTCGGCCCCCGCATCATCGCGGATGGAGATCTCGGTGGAGGCAATCGGCAGGCCAATCGAGCCATTGAAATCCGCGAACGGCAGATTGATGCAGGCACCGGGTGAGGTCTCGGTCAATCCCCACGCCTGGGTGAGGGGATTGCCGGTGGCCGCCTTCCAGCGTCGCGCCACGGTCTCCTGCACCGCCATGCCGCCGCCCAGCGTGATTTTCAAGTGACTGAAGTCGACTTTCGCAAACTGCGAATTATGCAGCAGCGCGTTGAACAGCGTGTTGACGCCGCTGAGGAAGGCAAACGGATAGCGGCGCAGTTCCTGGATGAAGCGCGGCAGATCGCGCGGGTTGGTGATCAGGACATTGGTCCACCCCAGGCGCAGGAACAGCATGCAGTTCGCCGTCAACGCAAAGATGTGGTACAGCGGAATCGGCGTGATCAGAAATTGAGTTGCACTTGCGGTGCCGGGCAGGAACGGTTCGATCCAGGCCGAGGCCTGCAGCAGATTCGCGCACACGTTGCCGTGCGTGAGCATCGCGCCCTTGGCGACCCCCGTCGTGCCCCCGGTGTATTGCAGGAAGGCGATGTCATCGTGCGTGAGATCGATTTGCTTGAAATCCTGCTTGCGCCCCGCGGCCAACACCGCGCTGAAACTCACCGCGCCTGGAAGCTGCCACGGCGGCACCTGCTTGTGCACGCGGCGCACCACAAAATCCACGATGGCGGATTTCGGAAATCCGAGCAGCTCCCCGACACTGGTGGTGATGACCTGGCGGACCTGCGTGCGCGGCAGGACTGTCTGCAGCACATGGGCGAAGTTTTCGAGCACCACGATGGCGGCGCAGCCCGCATCCTTGAGCTGATGTTCCAGTTCCGGCGCGGTATACAGCGGGTTGGTGTTGACGACGGTCAGGCCCGCCCGCAACGCGCCGAACATCGCGATCGGGTATTGCAGGATATTCGGCAACATGATCGCCAGCCGATCCCCGCGCTTGAGCCCTGCGACGTTCTGCAGCCACGTGGCGAAATCACGCGACGCGCGGTCGAGTTCGGCATAGGTGAGCGGGTGGCCCATCTGGATGAACGCGGGCCGCGTCGGAAACTTCACGAAGCTGTGCTCGGCCATGTGCTTCAGGGACGGCAGCACGCGCGGATCGATGTCCGTGGCCATGCCGGGCAGATAGGACTTGAGCCAGATCCGTTCCATCATCAATGTCTCAGCAGCGGCCGCAGCGCGACCCAGACCGTGTCGAGCACCTTCGGCTCCCCGACCGCCAGCGGATGCAGGCCATCGGCCTGCATGAGCGCCGGGTGCAATGCGACGCCGGCGAGGAGGAAGGGGACCAGGGGCACCTGGAACTGCCGGGCGAGCTGCGAATACAGGTCGGCGAAGTCATTGCCATAGCGCGGCCCGTAGTTGGGCGGCAGACGGATGCCGAGCAGCAGCACGCGCGCTCCGGAGTCCTTGGCCAGGCTGATCATATGCGCAAGGTTGTCGTGAACGGTCTGCAGAGGCAAGCCACGCAGCCCGTCATTGGCGCCCAATTCCAGCAGCACCACGGCGGGATGATGCACGGCCAGCAGGTGGGGCAGTCTTTCCAGGCCGCCGCTGCTGGTCTCCCCGCTGACGCTGGCATTGAGGGTTTGGTACTCGTACCCTTGTTCGTGAAGCCGTTGCTGCAGCAGCGCGACCCACCCCTGTTCGGGTTGCAACCCGTAGGCTGCACTGAGGCTGTCACCGAAACTGAGGATTATGGGATTTTGCGCGGCGGACGCGCCTTGGAGCCCGATGAGCAGCAGTGTCAGTGCGAGTGTCCCGCAGCGCGCCAATGCGACAAGCGTTCTCAAGGTCATAAACCTCACCAAACAGGTCAGCAGCCCGGAAGGGCCGTTGGCCATTGTGCACGATGTCTCCTTCGACATCGCGCGGGGCGAGACGGTGGCGATCACCGGCGCGTCCGGGGCCGGTAAATCCACCTTGCTGGCCATGCTGGCGGGGCTTGATCTGCCCACTACCGGTCATCTGTGGCTGGATGGGCAGGACCTGACCGCGCTGAGCGAGGACGGCCGGGCGCGGCTGCGCGCGCAGCGGGTCGGGGTCGTGTTCCAGTCGTTTCATCTGATTCCCTCGCTCACGGCCTTGGAGAACGTGCTGCTGCCGCTGGAGCTCGCGCAGCGCAACCGGGCGCGCACGCTGGCCCGCGAAGCCCTGGACCGGGTCGGGCTGACCCCACGGATCGAGCATTACCCGCGACAGCTCTCCGGCGGGGAGCAGCAGCGCGTGGCGCTGGCCCGCGCGTTCGTCATCGGGCCGGCGGTACTGTTCGCCGATGAGCCGACCGGCAATCTCGATGCCAATACCGGGCAGCGCATCATCGAGATGATGTTCGATATGAACCGCACGGCGCGCACGACGCTGGTGCTGGTCACCCACGAGCAGCCCCTGGCGGCACGCTGTGATCGAATCCTGCACATGCACGCCGGCCGCCTGGTCACGCCCTGATGCATGCCCTGAAACTGGCACTGCGCACGCTGCTGCGCGAGTGGCGATCGGGGGAGCTGGGCGTGCTGCTGCTTGCCTTGACCACGGCGGTCGCGGCCCTCACCGGGGTAGGATTCCTGGTGGGCCGGATCGACACGGCCGTGCGCGAGCAGGCCACGCAGGTACTCGCAGCGGACCTGCGCCTCTCCTCCACCCAGCCGCTGCCTGACACACTGTTTGCGGGCGCCGCCCGGCGCGGCGTGCATTCCGCACGCATCGAGACCTTGCTGAGCGTGGTTTTCCGCGGCGACGACAGCCAGCTCGCCAATGTGGAGGCGGTCTCCAACGGCTATCCCCTGCGCGGCACGCTGCTCGTGGCCGATCAGCCCTTCGCCGCCGGCACGGCGACCCAGGCCATCCCCGCGCCCGGGGAGGTATGGCCCAGCTCCAAGCTCTTGGCGAGCCTGGGCGGTGGCATCGGCACGCAGCTGTCGATTGGCGCGGCGACCTTCAAGGTCACCCGCGTGCTGATTGCGCGGCCCGACCAGGGCGCGAATCTGTCGGACCTGGCGCCCAGTGTGATCATGAATCTCAAGGATCTGGCGGCGACGCAGCTCATCCAGCCGGGAAGCCGCGTCAGCTATTCGGGGCTGTTCGCAGCCGACCCTGCCGTCATCGAAGCCTTTCGACCGTGGTTGCTGGACAATGCGCGCCCTTCGGATCGCCTGCGCGACGTGAGCGAGGCCAGTCCACAGCTCGAAAACGCGGTGGATCGCGCCGGCCGGTTCCTGACCCTCGCGAGTCTCGTCAGCGTGCTGCTGTGCTCGATCGCGGTCGCGATGTCGGCCCGACAATACGTGCGGCGGCATCTGGATGCCGTGGCGCTGTTGAAGACGTTGGGTGCAACGCGCGGCTTCACGCTCAGTGTCAGTCTGCTGCAGCTGGTCACGGTGGCCTTGATCGCCTCCGTCGCCGGGTCAATGATTGGTTTTCTCGCACAGGAATGGCTGTTGCGCGCCGTGCGCGAGCTGCTGGGTACGGCGGTATTGCCGCCCGCCAGTCTCGCCCCCTTGGGGATGGGTGTAACCGCGGCGTTGGCAGTGCTCGCCGGATTTGCGGTGCCCCCGCTGCTGCAGCTGGCCCGGGTGCCACCGCTGCGGGTGCTGCGGCGGGATGTCGGACCGCCGCCGCCGCTGGTCATCCTGGCTTTCGGCCCCGCCGTCCTGGTCGTCATCGGTCTGGTCTCCTGGGCCGTGCGCGATCTGCGCCTGGCACTGCAGTTCCTCATCGGCCTGAGCGCCTTTCTGGCGGTGCTGGCGGGGGCGGGGTTCGTGCTGGTCACGCTGTGTGGGCGGCTGCGCGGCCGCGTCGGGGTGGCCTGGCGTTACGGCATCGCCAATCTCAATCGCCGCCGCGCCGACAGTATGGTGCAGATTGCCGCCTTCGGCGCCGGACTGATGGTGCTGCTGGTGCTGGGCGTGGTGCGTGATGACCTGGAGAAGGACTGGCGGCGCAGCCTGCCGGCGGATGCGCCCAATTATTTCTTCGTGAATATTCCCCCGGCGGATCGCGCGGCCTTCACGCAGTTCCTCGAGCAGCGCGGCGCGCGCTTGTCGCGCGTTCTGCCCATGCTGCGCGGCCGATTGACCGCGATCAATGGCGAGTCGGTGGAGTCGCTGCGCTACGCCGCCGGGCGGGGCCGCGGGTTTTCCGGTCGCGAGCAGAACGTGACCTGGGCGAGCACACTGGGGGATGACAATCAAATCGTCGCCGGCAGATTATGGCCTCCGGACTATCACGGCGCACCGCAGGTCTCACTGTCCACGGAGTTCCAGGAATCACTGGGCGTGACCGTGGGGGACAAGGTCAGCTTCGACATCGGCGGGGAGCCGTTCGTGGCCACGGTCAGCAGCATCCGCAAGGTGAAGTGGGACAGCTTCAAGCCGAATTTCTTCGTGGTGTTCTCACCCGGAGTGCTTGATGCGGTGGCCGGAACGTTTCTGACCAGTGCGTACTTTCATCCCACCGATCCACATGTCATGGCGCAGCTCGCGCGGCGTTTTCCCAGCGTGTCGATTTTCAACGTCGATGATCTGCTGGCACAGGTGCGCGGCATCATCGACAAGGCCATTCTCGCCGTGCAGAGCGTCTTCGGCTTTACGCTCTTTTCCGGCCTCGTCGTCCTGCTGGCCGCCGTGCAATCCAGCCGTGAGGAACGGCGCTTTGAAAGCGCCATGCTGCGCACCCTGGGCGCCAGCGGCGCGACCGTCTGGCAGGGCGTCATGGCCGAATTCGTGGCATTGGGACTGCTCGCCGGCGGCCTGGCCGTGGCGGGTGCGGCCCTGGCCGGCGCATTCGTCGCGACGCGGGTGCTGCAGGTTGCTTACGAGTTCGATCCGTGGTTGCCGCTGATCGGCATTGGCGGGGGCGCGTTGCTGGTCTGCAGCAGCGGCTGGCTCGCGACCCGCAGTGTCGTCGCGCAGCCGCCCATGCTCACCTTGCGTGGCGGCTGAGCGCGAACCTCAGTGGTGGATGCTGATCGCGGCCCAGGAATCCGGCTGCGGATCACCGCGCCAGTCCAGGCCCTCGATGGTCAAAAGGTACTCTCCGGGGCCGAAGGCCGAGGTGTTCAGCGCGAAGCCCAATTCGCTGTTGGAGTCCTTGATCAGATTATTGAACACCGCGACCCGACCCTGATTCACGCGGTCGATGGTGACGCGAAAGGCCCTGAAGTCCGAATGGGTCAGGTCGATCTTGATATTGACGAGTTGCGCCGCCGCCCCCCCGATGGTCGTTGCGATCGCCGCGTTGGGTCCGGCGTGGGTGGGCTGCAGATCGACGCTGAGGGTGGTGGTCGCCGCATCGACCGGTTGATCGGTCACCAGCTGGCGCAGCGCGGTCACTTTATGCGTCTGCTCAGTGAGCTGACGGTTCAGCATCAGCAGCGCGATGCCCAGCAACAGCACCAGGCCGGAGAGTGCCGCCGGGATATAGGGTCGCTCCCAGAACTGCTTCGGTTTCTCCTGCCAGGGCTCCGGCTTGCCACTGGCATCGAGCAGGCGCAGGGCGGTGTGGACGCGCTCGGGCAGGCCGATCTCATCCAG
The DNA here is from genome assembly GCA_036521075.1 of Steroidobacteraceae bacterium. Lineage (GTDB taxonomy): Bacteria > Pseudomonadota > Gammaproteobacteria > Steroidobacterales > Steroidobacteraceae > DAIDKA01. The sequence continues at coordinate 20,665 of DATDIL010000039.1, forward strand.
GATCTGGGGATTCTCACGGCAGAAACGTTCGAATACGGTGGCCCCGCGCACCGGCAGGCGTCCCGACAAATACAGTTCGACGATATGGTTGCGGGCGATGAATTCGCGATCCATCACCGGTGGGACGCTTACCGAATCCGGATTCGGGACTTTGCGCCCATTCGCGGCCGCCGCAGGCCGGGGCGCCACGGGTGCCCCCGCAGGCTTCACAGCCGGGGGGGGCTTCTTGGCGGGCGCCGCGACCGGGCGCGGGGGAATGGCCTGCGTTGGCGCTTTGACCACCGGCACGGGCAAGTCCGCGGGGGCCGTCGGATAGGCGGTCGGGATGGCCCGGCTAGCCGGTGCGGGCTCGTCGAATGCTTCCAGTTCCGGCATCAGATCGGCATAGGGGTCATCCCTGATGAGCGGCTTGGATGCCGCAATTCGCACGGTGGTGGCCGTGGTGTGATCGGTGAGCTTCGGGGCAGCGACCGGATTGCGGCTCGAACCTGCTGCCGCGGCGATGGCCGCCTGGGTCGTGCGGGCATCGACGGCGTTCGCCTCCAGCAGTTCCATGTCAGGAATCAGCGCCTGCAGATCGTCGTGGGACGGGGAATCCACGGGTAAACCATCCGCACCGGCAGCAGTTGAGTCGGGGGTCGATTGCGGGGCCATCAGCTCAAGCTCTTTGCGATCCGCATTGCTCCAGGATCGCATCGTGACCGGTTGCAATAAGGAAACCTAGGGGCTGCCTCACAGAACCAGCGCACGTGCGCCGAGTGCGAACTGCGTCTCAATTGGCCGACGGCTGTTTTTTTGTCATGCATGCACGGAGTCACAGCCGCACCGCCAAGTCCCTGCTAATTTCGGCAGACTTTGGCTGCACACGCAATGGATCAGCCTGCCCGGAGATGAAGATTTGCACAATGCGGCATCAGGAAGGCTGATTCTGCCTCGGCGCTTTCCCGAACCCATCGAGTCAGACTACATTGAATTCAGTCTGCGTGTATTCCGGCCAGGGATTCGTGCCTGGCATACCGCCGTCCTGGGCGTGGCGGTGCTGCTGCTGAGCAGCGCCAGCCTGGCGTACCTCGCCGGCTATCGACAGACTGTACTGCCGTTGTCGGTGCCGCAAATGGGGACGATGCGGCTGTGGCTGATCGGTGTCGCGATCGGTTGCCGCGCCGTGATGTGCGCGCTCGCCTGGCGCGCCGACTTGCTGCGGGCCTACGCCAAAATGGCCATGCCGCTGACGCTGGCCGGACATGCTTGCATCAACGCAATATTTGTCAGCGAAATCTTCGGCTCCCATCCGGAATACCTGTCCGCGGTCGCGGTGTGCGCTTTCGGGGCAAACTTCCTGACCGGACTTCAGTTCCGGCAGGCGCTGCTGGTGAACGGTGCCGTGCTGGGCGTGGTGCTCGTGACGGGTTTGCGGCAGACGCTGCCGGTCATGGCGGTGACATCGGTCGTGGGGCAAATCGTCTTTGCCATGTTCATGGCGGGTGTCGTTGCCATTGCCCTGGAGCGTTCGGTGCGCGCGCTGTACCTGGAAAACCGGCGTGTCGGGGAGATGGCCTCCCGCGACGGCCTCACGGGACTGAAGAACCGGCGTGCCTTCGATGAGCATCTGCGGCGGGTGTGGCAACTGGCGCAGCGTGATGGGCGCACACTGGGTGTCATGCTGATCGATGTCGATTTCTTCAAAGCCTTCAACGACGGCCTCGGCCACCAGGCGGGCGATGCGGCGTTGCAGAGCATCGCGAATGTGGTGGCCGCGACGGCGCGCCGGCCCCTGGATCTGTCGGCACGCTATGGCGGCGAGGAGCTGGCCATCATCCTGTTCGACGTGACCCGCGAACACATCGCCCTGGTCGCCGAGGGCGTGCAGCGCCGCGTCGAAGCGCTCGGGATCCGGCATCCCAGCTCCACCGTCTCACCGGTCGTGACGGTGAGCACCGGGGCAGCCTTCGTTCGACCCAGCGCGGAGCGCAGTCCTCAGGGGGCCATCCTGCTGGCCGACCGGGGGCTGTACGCGGCGAAACACGCCGGACGCAATCGATCGACGATTCTGGACCGGGATCTGGAAGCGATCACGACCGGCGTCTTTGCAAGCGGCGAGGCGCCCTTCGCCAAGGCCGCATCCGGCTGAGCCACTGTTCCCGAGCGTCCGGTTACCACGAAAAATCTAAGATCCGGACAACTGCTTGACGAATTGCGCGAGCGCCGGCCGGCCATCGCGCAACAGCATGAATGGCACAGTCGAGGAGTCCTGGGGCAGCATTACGGTTAGCTCGTGGCTCGTCGCAATCATGCGCATTGTTTGCAGATCGGTAACGTACGCGTGCATCGCCGCTTCGGTCGTATCCGGCACAAACAGGTCCTTTGGGCTGGGCAAACCGGTCGGCAAGCGCTGTAGAGGTTGCAACTCAAGCGAGCGCCCGTCGATTTCGATTTGCAGTTCTCCGACATTGCCTTCGGGCGAAGACGAAACACCGCCGAAGAACACGGACCAACGATACAGGAGCAACTGCTCGGTGTATTTGCCGTCATCGTCACGGCGAATTGCGACGAGTGTCAGAAACTCCGGAGAAGATTGCTCGTTGGCTCGGCGCACAAATGTGATCGGCGCGCCTACGACGGTGACCGTGGCGCCCGTATGCTCATCCAACAGGTCGCGCGGACTTGGCGGCAAACTCGAGCAGGCGACCACCGCGGCCAGCATCGTGAACGCAAGCAATCTCCTAAGGGCGTATTGACTGGCCATAGTGATCAAACTGCACAACTAGCTTCAGACAAAAACACTGCTCGCCGTGACCGTGGAGCGCAGTGGCCGATGATCTCCATTCGGTCCGGGCGTGATATGCAGCAGCCGCGTGGGCTCGACAAGATGCACCCGATGCCATTCCCCTTTTGGAATGACGCATGCCTCACCCGGCCCCAACTCGAGAGAATCATTTGGCGAGGAGTCCACAGTGACCGTCACCCGTCCGGAAAGAATCAAAATGAACTCATCCCCGTCCGGATGCCGCTCACCGTTGTGGGGCGGGTCACGCGTCATGTCCGCAACACCAACATACAGTCCCTCCACGCGGGGACCCGGGCCGCGTTGATTGGCGATCCGCTCCATACGCAGGTCGCGACTGATCGCAATGGAGTGCCGTGACGTATCGATGCGCTCAATCGTACTCATTCATGATCTCCGCTCACACCTTGCATGAAGACTCATTGTCCAAGGCTGCGAGCCCGTATCCGGCGAGCGTGCGCTCAACCGATGATGTCGCGAGCGGATGTTACGAGAATGCAAGTGCACCCCGTCTCGCTCCACACGTGCTTGTCGGTGCATCCTGGCTCGCCGTGATTGTAATCACCTCGATGCAGCTTACGCCCGTCGATCCAAAGCTCTCCCTGGAGCAGGTGCAGTGTTTCCACACCCGCATGAATGTGGGGCGGATATTCGATACCCGGCGCGAGACGCACCAGCATGCTGACGCGTCCGCGCTGGATCTCGGTTGCAAGTATTTTGCAATATATGCCGGGGGCGGGCTGTTCCCACCCTGCCTCATGCTCGGTAACGGTCGCCTTCAATAAGGGCGCCTCATTTGGGACCGCTGTGATTCGCTCCGTGATTCGGCTCCATAGGGATGCCGAGAAAGGCAGCGAGTCTGTCGCTCCATCGACCATCATTTCGAAAACCTGAGTGGCAGTTGGCGAATCGCTCTTTCGTGGATCATCTCCACGCGCTCCTCCGAGTGCCCGTAGGCGCGCTTGGTTCATGATCCACCCGACTACCGTGTCACCCAGTGGATCGAACGTGGCGGCGCCTCGCCACAAATCCTCGAACACGTCGACGGCCAATTCCTCGGTGGCGAACCAATCATCGGTGATTCCCATGATCAGCGTAATGATCAGGCGATGCGTCCACAGGTATAGGGTCTGAAACGCGTTTTGATCTCGCTCCGCAACGCCGCGGACCAAAGCCACCCAGCGCGCCTCGGGTGTTCTGTCTCTGGCCTTATCGGCGTACAGCAGGTCACCCAGCGTCGATCTCTTCAGATCCCGACGCACCATGCGCATGGCCATCCGCTCGAACAGCAGCGCCAATCTCTCAAACTCGGTGCGCCCTTCACAGGATGTGGCATCGCGCGTATGTGCCCACAAAACGGCCGCGCGCCGTATGAGTGCCTGCACATCGCTGACTGGCGAACGCGCTTGTTTTTCGTCGGATGCCACTGAGGGAGTCCGCATGTAGAGACCAACGAGTACCCGGGCAGCATACCAGTAGTGGCACGCAACGGTGCCGGAATAATCCTACAGCGGGCCGCGTCGTAGTCCTATGGACTTGCAAGCCGCAGTCAGGTCATTCCCAAGGACGAGTACTTGAGTGAAAGGGCTTGCGAACAGACCTGAACTCGACGACGACCTATACGTACTACGCCTGCACCACGGGTGCCCAATGCGGGCAGATCAATACCATCACCAATGCCGTGGGGCAGGTGATCACGTTCCTGACGTACAATGCCTATGGCCAGCCGCTGACCCTGACGGATCAAAATGGCGTGTTGATCACGCTGGCCTACGATGCTCAGCAACGCCTGACTTCGGAGACGGTTGGGACGGAGACGACAAGCTTCTCGTATTGGCCCACCGGGCTTCTCAAGACGGCGACCCTGGCGGACAGCAGCAGCGTTCAGTACACCTATGATGCCGCTCACCGCCTGACGAACATCGCCGATGGCGCCGGCAACTCCATCACCTACACACTGGATGCTTTGGGCAATCGCACATCCGTGGTTGCACAGGATCCGAACCACGTGCTCACGTATACGCACTCGCGCGTCTTCAACACCTTAAGCGAGTTGTATCAGGACGTTGCAGCGGCGAACACGCCGGCGGTGACCACGACACTAACGTACGACAGCAATGGCAATTTGCAGACCGGCAATGCACCGCTGGGTCGCACCACGACCAATCTCTATGATGAGCTCAATCGGCTGGTGCGGGTGACCGACCCTGCAAATGGGATCACGGGGCTGGCATATGATGCGAACGACCATCTGACCTCGGTCACCGATCCGAACGGCCTGCAGACGAGCTATGGCTATAACGGCTTTGGGGATCTTCAGCAGGTGGTCAGCCCTGACACCCAGACAAGCAGCCAAACACGCGATTCGGCGGGCAATCTGCAGACCGCGACCGATGCGCGAGGGGCAATCGCCACCTACGGTTATGACGCCTTGAACCGGGTGCAGTCGGTGAGCTATCAAGTCGGTGGAGTGACTGATCAGACCATCAGCTTCAGCTATGATGCCGGCACCAATGGCAACGGTCGATTGACGGGCGCGAGCGATGCCAATCACTCGATGTCCTGGACTTACGACGCGCTGGGTCGAGTGAGTTCCAAGAGCCAGGCCATCGGCGGCATCACAAAAGTGCTCGGATATGCTTACACGAATGGCGATCTCACTACGCTTAATACGCCGTCGGGCCAGGCCATCACTTACTCTTATAACTCGAACCATCAAATTGTCGGTATATCGGTTAATGGAGCCGCCATCCTGACCGGCGTCTCCTATCAGCCATTTGGTCCGGTGAGCGGGTGGCAGTGGGGAAACGGCACCAGCGTCTCGCGCGGATACGATGCGGACGGTCGAGTCACAAGCATCAGTGGAAGCTCACCCATAAGCCTCTCGTACTATCCGGATGGCACTATTCAAACCATGACAACCAGCGCTCCGGCCGGCTTCGACGCGACCACGAGCGCAGCCCCACTCAGTATCGCGACTGACAGTAATAAGCTATTGGGCACTACGGGCGGGTTGACGCGTACCTATAGCTACGACGGCGCCGGCAATACACTCAGCGATGGCACCCGTGCATTCACGTACAATGCGGCGGGCAGAATGAAATCCGCCACCGCCGCGGGGCTTACGACGACGTATACCTATAACGCAATCGGTCAGCGTATTCTCAAGTCAAACTCGCTGACCACTACGTCATTCATGTACGACGAGGCGGGTCATTTGGTGGGAGAGTATGACGGCACCGGACAGCTCATCGAGGAGATCGTGTGGCTGGGTGACATCCCGGTGGCCTCCATTCGACCGGGACAGAGCGGCGGGGTGGGTGTCTTTTACATCAATACAGATCACCTCAACACGCCCATCTCCCTTTCCCGGACGAACGACAACGTCATTGTCTGGCAATCGAGCAGCGATCCGTATGGGGCTGGAGTAGTCCTTAACGACCCTGATGGTAATGGATCAAACGTAACTTTTAATCTGCGGTTACCTGGGCAGTACTATGATGCGGAGACGGGGCTGAATTACAACTACTCAAGAGATTATGACCCGCAGGTCGGAAGGTACGTCGAGTCCGATCCGATCGGACTGCGCGGCGGCATCAATACGTACAGTTACGCGAGTTCAAACCCGATCACGCACTTCGATCCAACGGGATTAGATTGCCAATCAGCAAACGGCAGAACGGTTTGCAACTATCCTGGCGGCCCTTCGTTCAATATCCCGACGCCACCTAATTTTCCGGCCTATCTTGGCCCGAATGATTTTCTGTATCACAGCTACGAAGTGTCGGTGTCCGAAAAGTGCCCGGACAACAATATGATGCAGGGACTGATCAACGATCCGGCGCCCGGTGATCCGATGTCGCCGGCGACGGCTGGAGGCACGCCCAATGTTGCTCAAGCTTTTGGGGTAAATAATCCAATTCTTTCTTACCTCACAAATGATCTCAACACTGGAAATCCGCTCGTTGTCAATGTGACGACAGGGACCCAGGGCCAAGGTTTTTCGCCTGGATATGTCGCGCGGAGCGTGTCAAACGGTGTGGTCCGTAACTACGGAGAGGGCGAAGCGATATTGCAATCGCCTTGGCTGTTCTCTCCGCAATTCCTATTGGACCAGTATGTTTGGCGGAAGCAGACCAACAGCGTCGCCAAGAAATGCGGTTGCAATAACTAGCATGAGCGCCATGTGGAATGATCGACGATCGATTACCCGTGGGCTACTTGCTGCCGATGTCATTGCGGCCGTGCTGTTTGCGGTCTTCACTTATTCGACCGACAAATCTGGGCAGCATGACCTCGGCTACTTGTTTGTTTTGCTCCTGGTTGGCGTAGCCTACTCCCTGATCGCCATTGTCGTTTTTGCGCTGCCGTTGCTTATGGTTTTTGGCCGACTTCGAGTTATCAACCTGGCGCTATCCCTGGTCGCCGGCTTCTTCATTGGCGCTGCGATGGCCGGTATAACCGAACGGCCTGGCAACGGTCTGATCGAGGTTATCCGGCTAAACTTCAGCGACCACGCAGTTCTTCGGATATGGGTCTTCGCGGCGATAGGATGTGCATCTGCCCTGGGGTTTTGGCTTGTCAGAAAACACAGTGCGACTTCGCAACCCTCGGCCTCTGCTTCGGGGCGGTGGACGACATGAGAGCTAGAATTGCAGTGGCGATTGTGCTGGTCTTCTCCAATGTAAGCTTCGCGGCCGATGTGCCTCGGTCGTACGAGGACGCAAAAGTCCTTTGGATAAAGAAGCGCGATACGGCGGAATACCAGAGGTACGCGACGGAATTTACGCAGTTCAACAATCACTTCCATCTCGATGAAAAGGATGGCTGCTACGCCCTGGGCTCTGGCCCTGTGGAATTGATGCTGATCATCTCGCAGCCGGACAACAGCGAGTTCGCGGTGATCGAGCAGGTTCTCTCAGACGTGGACAATGAGAAAGCTCGATGCTTTGAAAAATCCTATCGAGGCGTGCGCACAAAGCGACCGCCGTTCCTACCCTTCGTTCTTCAATTAGGGATGGGGTAATAGCGACTTGGTCGCCGCACTGGCCCGGCTCGGCATGGGCTGCATCGTTGCTCTGGGAGAGGCTGGTGCTACCTCGCTTTGACGATCGGCCGCTTGCGTGCGTAGGCGAGGATGGACTCGTACGCCTTCTGGGCGTGGGGTGCGGCCTTGAAGGTCTCCCGAAACACGAAAGCCGTATCTTCAGCACCCCAGGGCTGGCGCTCCCCGCGCAAGGCGAAGGACACCACGGCGTTAGCGAGCTGGGACAAGATGTGTTGGCCGTGCTCGACCGGTGAGCCCTGGCTATCGAGTATGTGGCCGATCATGCGCAGCGCCCGCCCAGCCTCGTAAGCCGCCTCAGGATCGGAGAGACCCGGCAGGCGCTCGATGCTCTCGAAGTGTCTCTCGTTCGGCCCGGGCGTGTTGTCGGTCGCAACGGGGATGTCGAAATCTGGATCGGGGTTCTCGGTGTAGCGCAGCCCCTTGACGCCTGCGCGGAAGGCGGCGCGGGTGGCCACCGTCTCCTTGGGCATCGGCGGACGGTCAGTCATGGGGGGTCTCCGACGAGGAGGAACAGCGCCCAGTGTGTCATAGGTGTTGAGGGCGGCGGAGCGGCCAGCGCGCCGATCACGGTCCGGGGTCAGGTGGCGGCCCAGGGTTGGGGTCGGGAATGGTCATGGCACACCCGACGCATCAGCCGATGGCAGACAAACCCCCGTCCCAAGCGCCCCTTGGAAGCGGCTTTCCTTGGTGCCACAATCCCTTGGCGTGTCAGACATGGCGTCTGACAAACCACCTCAAGCCGCCTCGCATGGGGGCAAATCCCCCGAGAGAAAGCCGTGTCTGACGTGTCTGACGCTCTGTTCAGGAAAAAAGGCCTCGGCGCCCGGGTCACGCTGCGCTTGAGCGAGCGGGAACTGGCGGCGCTCAAGGAGCTGGCGGAGGCGCGCGAGACGGACCTGACCAGCGTGATCCGCGAGGCGATCGGTGCCTACCTGCACCAGGAGCGGACGGAAGCGGCGCACCGCAAGGAGGAAGCCACCCACCGCGCCGAGCACCAGCGGCTCGCCGCCGAGATGACGGCGGGCGTGAAGCGCGAGGCCGACCGGGTGATCGAGCGGCACGAGCACACCATGCGAGCGCTGATCGAGGCGCTGAACGTGCACCTGATGAGTGCTAAGCCGGGGGCTGGCCGCCGATGAATCCGGCGCCCACCTTCCTGCAGACGCTCCATATGCTCTGGACCGGCCAGGGCCTCGTCAACTTGCTGCCCTGGCTGCCGGCCGGCGCGCGCACCGCGCTCGCCGTGTGGCTCCCGATCGCGTTCAAGGTGGCGATCGGGCTCATCGTGGCGGGCCTCGCGTACCGGCTCATCTTCTCCCAGCCGCGCCAGCGCGGCCGACATATGCGCGGCAGCCGCTTAGTGATCCACCGCTGGCCGGCTTTACGAAAGAGCTTGGCGCTCGATCAGCACCGGCTGCGGATCGGCGGGGTGGCCTTCCCGCGCAAGCTCGAAGCCTTGCACCTCTTGGGCCTGGCGCTGGGGCGGCAGGCTCTTGAGCTTCTCGATCAGGTTCTGGGCATCCCGGGCGTTCATGGCGCGGATCCTCTCAGGCGGTCTTAGAAATGAAGGCGTCGATCGTGCGCAGCAGCGCCTCCTGATCGCGCTTCG
>DATDIL010000040.1:0-25258 GCA_036521075.1 Steroidobacteraceae bacterium
TCACCCTACCTGCTGCTGATTGCGGGCTTCCTGTTCCTGATGACCGCGATTTCGACCATCGTCTACACGCAGCTGGTGGATCTGATCACGAAGGCCTTCACGAATCACGATCAGCGCACGCAGATGTTCGCGACCATCGAGCTGGTGGTCAACAGTCTCGCCGTGGTGATTCAGCTGCTGGGCACGGGCCGCATCATCAAGCGCTTTGGCGTCAAGTTCGGCTTGCTGCTCAACCCGATCATCATGGTATTTGCGTTTCTGGCGATTGCGTTCTCGCCGATATTGCTGATCCTCGGCAGCCTGCAGGTCGTGCGGCGCGTAGCCGAATACGCAGTCGCGAGACCAACACGCGAAATGTTGTTCACGGTCGTGGACCAGGAAAGCAAGTACAAGGCCAAGAACGTCATCGACACCGTGGTCTACCGCGGGGGCGATGTGGTCGCCTCGTTCGCCAGCGTCGGCGTGCTCAATGGCTTCGGCGACGTCGGCCTTGCCGTGCTTGGCGTGGCCGTGTCGCTGGTGTGGTTCCCGATCGCGTGGGTACTGGGCAAGCGCTACGAGAGCGCCCGCAGCGCGGAGGGTGTGAATGCCGCCGCGGTGGCCGTCGGCCACTGACGCTCAACGGCTGCTCAGGCCTCAGATCGGGGCGCCCGGGAGCGACGCCATGTCGATCACATAGCGATAGCGCACATCGCCCTTTTCGACCTTGTGATAGGCGTCGTTCAGCTCATCGATTTGAATCACCTGGATGTCCGGTGCGACATCATGCTGGGCGCAGAACTGCAGGACCTCCTGCGTCTCCTTGATGCTGCCGATCAGCGATCCTGTGATGTCCTTGCGATGCATGACCACCTCGAGATTGTCGACCGGATCGAGCGCCTCGAGGCACCCCACCACGCAGATCGTCGAGTCACGCTTCAGCAGTTTGATATAGGGATTGATGTCGTGCTTCTCGGGGACCGTCGAGAGGATGAAATCGAAGCTCGATTGCGCCGCCTGAAAGGCGCCCTGGTCGCCTTCGAGCATGGCTGAGAAACCCAGTTCGGTTGCCTCTTCGACCTTTTCCCGCGAGCGGGTGAAGATCGTGACATGCGCTCCCATCGCCTTGGCGAGCTTCGCACCCATGTTTCCCAGGCCACCGAAACCGACTATCCCGACGTACTTGCCCTGCGTCACGCCGCAGCGCTTGAGCGGCGAGTAGGTGGTCACTCCGGCACATAGAATCGGCGCGGCCGCATCGGGATCCAGGGCGGAGGGGATCTTTACCACGAAATCCTGTTTGACCACGAGCAGGTTCGAATAGCCCCCAAAGGTGTTGTCGCGCCCGTAGATATTCGTGTTGTCGGGTGTCGCATCCGCGGGGACCATGGGGCCGTTGGAGGTCGCGAGCCAGCTGTTGGGGGATTCGCAGTAGTTTTCCTGGCCTGCCTTGCACGACGCGCACTTGCCGCAGCTGTCGATCATGCATCCGACGCCGACGAGGTCGCCGACCTTGTGGCGCGTGACCTCACCGCCCACCTTGGTCACGCGGCCGACGACTTCATGTCCCGGCATGCACGGATAGAGGGTGTTGTGCCAATCGTTCTTCACCTGGTGAATGTCCGAGTGACACACGCCGCAGTACAGAACCTGAATTTCCACATCCTGCTTGCCCGCGCCCAGGCGTTCAAACTCGAAGGGTTTGAGATGGCTGAAGCAATGTTTGGCGGCGTAGCCGATTGCCTTGATCCGGGGTCGTATCTGCTGGATCTCATCGGATCGGACCAGAGTGTCCATCGGCTTGCCTCTTGCTTGCGGCGCATGACTGCAGAACCGTAAGGCTGCAAGAGTGCGCATCGCCGCTCGACCGGTGAAGCACGCGGTCTGCTGTCGGCGCTGCCCGACGGTGGCGCTGCGCTCAGGCTGGCTCCGTTTCTACCTACGCATGGATTTCCTGTTTGCCTACATATGCGGCCTGACGGCTGTCGCAAAGTGCCGACAAATGAACCCAAGGGTGCGCCGAACTGCAGCCTGACCCGCGTTGGCCGCCAGCAAAGAGGGGACCATGATTGCGCCACTGCCGTATTGTGGGACGCCACCTTCGCCCGAGACGCTACTGTCCCGCTTCAACCTCGATCCGGTGCTGATCGCAGTGTTGATCGCGGCTGCGAGTCTCCACTTGTGGTCCGTTCGTCGCCGCGATGGACGCTACCTCGCGGGCGCAGGCTGGGGCGTCGCCGGTGCGGCGCTGCTTTCGCCCCTGTGCGCGCTGTCGGTGTCGCTGTTCGCGGCGCGCGTGGGACAGCACATGGTGCTGATTCTGTGCGCGGCGCCACTGCTGGCATTGGCCACACCGGCGGTCTCACAGCGCTCGGCACGATCGGGCCTGTGGCTGGCGACCTGCGCCTTCTTCATCGCGCTGTGGTTCTGGCACATGCCCGCCCCGTACGACGCAACCTTTGAGCACACGACGATCTACTGGGCGATGCATCTGACGCTGTTCGGCAGCGCCGTCGCGCTCTGGCGCGCGCTGTTGCGTTCCCCGCGGCAGATCGGCGGGGACGTGCTGCTGGCAGGGGCCTTGACATCGATGCAGATGGGATTCCTGGGCGCCATTCTCACCACGGCAAGCCGGGCACTGTACTTCCCGCATCTGGCGACGACGCAGATCTGGGGGCTGATGCCACTCCAGGACCAGGCATTGGGTGGCGTCCTCATGTGGGTACCCGGCATCGTGCTGTTCCTCGCGGCTGCGATCCACGCCTTGGCACGACTGCGCACGCTCGCCGAACGCGCGAAGCCGGCATGACCACCGCCACACCGTTGGGCTACCTGGACTCGGCCGGCACCCGCGCGGATGCCATCCTGCCGCTGACCTGGTACATGCTCATTGTCTCGATACTGGTCTGCGTGATCATCGGCTGGATCCTGGTGCGTGCGCTGCGCAGGTCGCGGGCCAACGGCGGTGACGAAGAGACACGCGCGGTGGCTGTCGAGGAAGGGCCGAGCGGTACCCACTGGATCCGCAACGGACTGCTCATCTCCAGCGTGCCGCTGCTGGTGGCGCTGGTATGGACCATGGTGACCCTCGCGGCCGTTTCGGGACCGCCCGCGCGGCCGGCGCTGACGCTGGATGTCGTCGGCCACCAATGGTGGTGGGAAGTGATTTATGACGGAACGCCGGCGGCGCACACCTTTACCACGGCAAACGAAATCCATATTCCGGTCGGGCAGCGGGTGCTCGTGAGGCTGCATGGCGCCGATGTGATCCACAGTTTCTGGGTGCCGAAGCTCAGCGGCAAAACCGACATGATCCCGGGCCAGACGAATCTGAGCTGGCTGGAAGCGCGCGTTCCGGGTGTCTACACCGGCCCCTGCAGCGAGTATTGCGGCGAACAGCATGCCCACATGATGGTGCAGGTGGTGGCGCAGTCACCCACGCAATTCGATCAGTGGTTTGCGCGGCAGCTGCAGCCCGCTACCGCACCTACCGATTCGGCCAGCGAGCGCGGCGCTGCGCTGTTTGAATACCGCTGTGGCGCCTGTCACCAGATCCGCGGCACGCAGGCAGGGGCCCATGCGGGACCGGACTTGAGCCACATCGCCGGCCGCCGCACGCTGGCGGCGGGCCTGCTGCCGAATACGCCGGGCACGCTCGCGGCGTGGATCGAAAACGCGCACGGCCTGAAGCCGGGCAACCAGATGCCCAATCAGAATCTGACCGGGGGTGAACTCATGGATGTCATCGCATACCTGGAGTTGCAGCGATGAAGAGCGCCGAACTGCGCATTCCGGCGGTGGGCGCGGATTCCATCGCACACCAGTCCAGGCTGCTTGAGCTGTGGGAGGGCAAGCCGGGTCTGGCGGGATTCTTCGGTTCGGTGGATCACAAGCATATCGGCGTTCGCTACATCGTGACAGCGTTCGTGTTCCTGGTCCTGGGTGGCCTGGAGGCGCTCGCGATGCGCCTGCAGTTGGCCGGCCCGGACCGTGCGTTACTGACACCCGCACAGTACGACCAGTTGTTCTCGACGCATGGCATGACGATGATCTTCCTGTATGCCGCGCCGGTGCTGTCGGGCTTCTCGAACTACCTGTGGCCGCTGCTGCTCGGCAGCCGCGACATGGCTTTCCCGCGGCTGAATGCATTCGGCTACTGGGTGTACCTCGCCAGTGGGATCTTTCTTTATGTTGGCTTCCTCACCGGCAACGGGCCGAACGATGGCTGGTTCAACTACGTGCCCTATGCAGCGGGCGCCTACAACCCGGGTTTGAATGAAGATTTCTATTCCTTAGGCATGGTGTTTCTTGGCATCTCGACCAGCGTAGGCGCCGCCAACTTCATTGTGACCGCGTTTCGGACCCGTGCCCCCGGCCTGTCCCTCGACCGCCTGCCCATCCTGGTGTGGGGCACGCTCACGGCGAGCGTGGCCAATCTGATCGTGGTGCCCGCGGTCAGTCTTGCATTTCTGATGCTGTGGATGGACCGCCAGTTCGGCACCCAGTTCTTCAACACCGTGGGCGGCGGTCAGCCATTGCTGTGGCAGCACCTGTTCTGGATCTTCGGTCATCCGTGGGTGTACGCGATCGTGCTGCCGGCGATGGGCATGGTGTCCGACGGACTGCCCGTGTTCTGCCGGCGCCCCCTGGTGGGCTATTCGCTGGTGGCGGTTTCGACGGTTGCGACCATGATTCTCGGCTTTGGGGTATGGGTGCATCACATGTTCGCGACCGGATTGCCCGGAATCGGCATGTCGTTTTTCTCCGCAGCCTCCATCGCCATCACTCTACCGTCCGCCGTCGCCGTGTTCGCATGGCTTGCCACCATCCGCCTCGGCAAGCCGGTGATCACGACTGCATTCCTGTTCTTCTCCTCGATGATCCTCCTGTTTGTGATCGGCGGAGTTTCCGGCTTCATGACGGCCAGCGTGCCGGTGGACTGGCAGCTCACCGACACTTACTTCGTTGTCGCGCACCTGCATTACGTGCTCATTGGCATCAATGTATTCCCGGTGGTGGGTGCGATCTATTTCTGGTTCCCGAAAATGCGCGGCCGGCTGCTGGATGAGAAGCTGGGGCGCTGGAACTTCTGGACGATGTTCGTCGGCTTCAATCTGTGCTTCCTGCCGATGCACCTGACGGGACTGTTGGGCATGCCGCGGCGCGTTTACACCTACGCCCCCGATATGGGCTGGACGACTCTCAACCTGATCACGAGCATCGGTGCCTTCGTGTTCGCGGCCGGGGTGCTGCTGCTGTTCGTGAACATCGTCCGCAGCTGGTCAAACGGCAAGGTCGCTGGGGCGAATCCGTGGGACGCCCCGACCCTGGAGTGGTCCGTCTCCTCGCCGCCGCCGCCCTACAATTTCGCGTTGATACCGCAGGTCGCTTCGCGGCATCCGCTGTGGGAGGACCGGCTCCCCGATCCGGAACGCTCCTCGCTGGACCGTGGCCTGCTGCTTGATTCGGGCAAGGAGACGATCGGCAGCACCGCGCTGGATGCGCAGGCCGACATGATCCTGGAAATGCCGGAGGATTCAATGGCGCCGCTGCTGTTGTCGCTGGGTCTGGCGGGCGCATTCGCCGGCCTCATCCTGAAACTGTGGGTCGTCACGGCGATCTTCGCCGTCGTTCTGGCGTTGGCATTGCTGTGGTGGCTGTGGCCGCGGCGTGCGCTGCGCGAGCGGGAGCCGGCGCATGGCTGAGCCGGTCGCAGTCCCGGGGGTCGCGCTGCCGGTGGGGCCGATCGGCCGTCGCGGTGTCGGCTGGTGGGGAGTGGGCACGTTGATCGCCAGTGAGGCGGCGCTGTTTGCCTATCTGCTGTTTTCGTACTTCTACTACGGGGCGACCGCAGGGCCGAACTGGGTACTGGAACCGCATCCGGATCTGCACGTGGCGCTGCCGAACACCCTGCTGCTGCTGGCATCGAGCGGCGTCGCCTGGTGGGGCGAACGTGGCGTGCTACGCCAGCGACGCGCGCAGGCGCTGTGGGGATTCGGCATCGCTTTCCTGATGGGCTGCCTCTTCGGACTGGTGCAGCTGCATGAGTGGCACACCAAGCCCTTCAGCCTCGGCACCTCGAGCTTCAGTTCGCTGTACTTTCTGACCACCGGCCTGCACGAGGCGCACGTGTTCGTCGGGGTGCTGATTCTCGCCGCCATCTTTGTATGGACCGCCCACGACTACTTCAGTCCGAGGCGCCGCCTATCGGTGTCGGCTGGCGTCCTGTACTGGCATTTCGTCGATATCGTGTGGCTGTTCGTGTTCACGACGTACTACATCACCCCCTATCTGGGGTTCGGGCATTGACCATGGTCAATCAATTCTCTGCGACACCCACGCACTCGGTCTCCGGCCCGGGTGCCATCGCCCTGTTTGCCGGTCCGGTCGCGTGGTTCGTTGAGCTCAACATCGGCTACGTCCTGGCGACGGAACCGTGTTTCCCCACCGATCACCGGCTCATTGTCCCCCTCCCGCAATGGGCCTGGACCCATACCGGACTGTTCTGCCTCGCGGCGCTGTGTCTGCTCATCGCCCTGTGGGCTTTCATCGTTTCAATGGCCGCACTGCGACGGCACGTCGTTGGGACGCGGGCAAGATTTGCCGCGCTGTGGGGCGCAGCCCTGGGCGGTGGTTTTTTTGTGGCGACATTGCTGACCTGCGTGGGTCTGATCGTGCTGCCACGGTGTGGGGGTTAAATGCGATTTGAAATCACCCGGCGCGTGCTGCAGTGCCTGCCCGTGATCACGGTTTTGGCACCTGTCCTGGTACTCGCACAGACCGTTCCGGCAGGAGTGCCGGCCGATGAGGTGTTCAGCCGCGAACAGATCGGACATGCGCTGGCGCCACCCTCACCGGGGGCCGGTCGCACTGCGCCGAGCAGCGCCAATGCTCCCGAGGACGATGGCCAGTGGCGGATGCCATCCAAAAACTATGCCTCGACCCGGTATTCAACGCTGGCGGAGATCACGACGCAGAATGTCGCGAAGCTGACACCGCAGTTCTCGTTCTCGTTGGCCGTCAACAAGGGACAGGAAGCTGCACCGATCGTGGCGGATAACGTCATGTACATCGTGACGGCCTATCCGAACATCGTGTACGCGCTGGATTTGAGCAAGCCCGGCGCCCCCATGAAATGGAAGTTCGCCTCAAAGCCGCTGCCGGCGAGCCAGGGCGTCGCCTGTTGCGATGTCGTCAATCGCGGCGGCACGGTCGATGCGGGCAAGTTCATTTTCAATACGCTCGATGGGCAGACGATCGCGCTGAACATCAAGGATGGCAAGCCCGTATGGCGCACGCGCTTAGGCAACATCCATGTCGGCGAGACCATCACCATGGCGCCGCTGGTGGCGGACGGGCGGGTCTTCGTCGGCGATTCGGGCGGCGAGCTCGGCGTGCGCGGCTGGATTGCGGCCCTGGATGAAAGCAACGGCAAGCTCGAATGGCGGGCCTACAACACCGGACCCGATGCGGATGTGAAAATAGGTTCTGACTTCCATCCCTACTACCCTTCCGACAAGGGCACGAACCTGGGGGTCACGACCTGGCCTGCGGATGCGTGGAAGATAGGTGGCGCGACGGTGTGGGGATGGGTCACCTACGATCCGGAGCTGAAGGCGATCTACTACGGTGTCGGCAATCCCGGGCCATGGAATGCCGATCAGCGCCCAGGCGACAACAAGTGGACGACTGGCATCTTTGCGCGCGATCCCGCCACGGGCAATGCCCGCTGGTATTACCAGATGACCCCGCACGATGAGCACGATTACGACGGCGTCAACGAACAGATCCTGCTCGACATGCCCTTCGGTGGCCGCATGCACAAGGTACTGGTGCACCCGGACCGCAACGGCTACGTGTATGTGATCGACCGGACCAATGGTCAGGTGCTGTCGGCCGATCCGTATGGTCCGGTCAACTCCTCCAAGGGCGTGGACCTGGCGACGGGGCGGCTCATCGTCAATCCGGACAAGGAAACGAAGGTCGGTCGCGAGGTGCACGACATCTGTCCGACCGCTTCGGGTGCCAAGGACTGGAACCCGAGCAGCTTCAGCCCGCAGACCGGACTGATGTACATCCCGCATGAAAACATGTGCATGGACTGGAGCAACATGGAGGTGAGCTACATCGTCGGCACCCCCTATGTCGGCGCCAACGTGCACATGAAGCCCGGTCCCGGCGGCCATCGCGGCGAGCTGACGGCCTGGGATCCGGTGAACCGGCGGCCGGCGTGGATCGTGAAGGAGAATTTTCCGATCTGGTCGGGCACGGTGGTCACGGCCGGTAACGTGGTGTTCTACGGCACCATGGACGGCTGGTTCAAGGCCGTCGACGCGCAGTCGGGCAAGGCGCTGTGGCAGTACAAGGTCGACAGCGGAATCATCGGTCAGCCGATCAGCTACCGCGGCCCCGACGGACACCAGTACATCGCGGTGCTCGCGGGCGTCGGCGGCTGGTCCGGTGCGATCGTATCGGGACCGGTGGATCCACGCGACGGCTCGGCCGCACTGGGTATGGTGAACGTCATGTCTGACTTGCCGAAATACACCACGGCCGGAGGGACGCTTTATGTCTTTGCGCTGCCGCACTAATGTTTCGCTGACCGTCATGGTGCTGCTCGCCGGCTGTGGGGCGAGCCATCACGAGCCGGCGGGTCCGACTTCCCCGAACGTTGCGGACGGAGCCGTCGTCACTTCGGGTCTCGCGCCGGGCCTCGACCACAGTCTCTCGACGGTGGATCCGCGGGCCGCCCCTTACTACGACAATGCCAAGGCGGTGATTGACGGCAAACGCCTCTTTGGCCAGTTCAACTGTTCGGGCTGTCATTCGAACGGCGGCGGTGGCATGGGGCCCTCGCTCATGGACGATGAATGGATCTATGGGGATCGGCTCGAGCAGATCCACCAGAGCCTGGTCGAAGGTCGTCCGAACGGCATGCCGGCATGGGGTGGCAAGATAGCCGACGAGCAGCTGTGGGAGCTGGCCGCCTACGTTCGCTCCATGTCGCTGCCGCAGACGCTGGCCGCCCAGAATGGCGCAACGCCCTCCCAGTCCCCCGCACCGGTGCCGCGGGCAGCGGGGGAGGATCCGGGATGGTCGCCCCCGCCGGATACGACCAATGACTACACGTCCACGACCGAAGGTCCGTAGTGCCGGTTGCGCGCCTCGGACTGATCGGGCTGCTGTGCTGCGTTTCGTGGGCCGCGCACGCCGCACTGGTGGTCTGCGCCGACCCCAACAACATGCCGTTCTCCAATCGCCACGAGGATGGGTTTGAGAATCACCTCGCGCGCCTGCTGGCGCGCGACCTGCACATGCCGATCAGATATGAGTGGTGGGCTCAGCGCCGCGGCTTTGCGCGCCAGACGCTGACCCAATCCCGCTGCGATATCTGGCCGGGCGTTGCTGCCGGTATCCAGAGCATGTCGACCTCGATTCCCTACTACCGCTCGACGTACGTGTTCGTCAGCCTGGCTTCCAGTGCGCTGGAGCATCTGTCGCTCGATGATCCGCGCCTGCGCAACATGCTGATCGGCGTGCAGCTGGTCGGCGATGACGGCATGAACACGCCGCCGGCGAGCGCGCTTGCGGCACGTGGCATCACCGGCAATGTTCGCGGCTTCACCTTGTACGGGGATTACCGGCGGCCCAATCCGCCCGCGGCGATTCTCGATGCCGTAGCGAACCGCGCGGTGAAGGTGGCCCTCGTCTGGGGCCCCCTCGCCGGCTTTTATGCGCTGCATTCGCCGACGCCGTTACACCTGGAGCCGATCCGGTCAGACCCGGGACGTGCGTCACCGATGAGTTTCGCGATATCGGTCGGCGTACGCCGCAACGAGCCGCAACTGCTGGCGCGGATCAATGCCGCCCTGCGCCGGGATAGGGCACAGATCGAACAGCTGCTAAAAAAATACGGCGTGCCGCAGCTGGTGAACGATTCGACTCACTCACCCCCGTGAGCCGCGGCCGCTACGGCGCCGGGTTTTACGAAAATCAGCAGCGGCAGGAGCATCAGGAAAATAACGGCAAACGCCCGGAAGGCATCCAGGTAGCTGAGCATTGCCGCCTGCTGGACCGCTGCTTGATAGAGGCGGGCGACGGTACTCATCGCGCCCGTGGCCGAATGCGTGAGCTGGCTGATCCGGCTGGTGAGATCCAGGACGTTCGGATTCATCGACTGCAGATGCTCCACGAGCCGGCTTTGATGGAACTGTTCGCGCCGGGTGACCAGTGTCGAGGCGAAGGATATGCCGATGCTGCCGCCGAAATTGCGCGCGAGATTGACCAAGGCGGAGGCGTAGTTCGTGCGCTCGGGCGGAATGCCGCGAAACCCGAGGGCATTGATCGGCAGGAACAGGAACGCCAGTCCAAAGGCCTGCATGAGCCGCGCCAGTACGATTGTGGCGAAGGAGGCCTGCAGGTAGAGATTGGTCATCCATGATAGCGCCGCGGCGGAACAGATCAGGCCGACCGCGATGACAATCCGCAGATCCACCTTGCCGACGATTTTTCCAACCAGTGGGAACATCAGCAGCAGCAGGAACCCGCCCGGCGCTATGACCTCACCGGCCTCGGTGGCCCGGTATCCCATCAGTGACTGGGTGTACTCGGGCAGCAGGTAGGTCGTGCCCAGAACCATGAAGCCGAAGAAGCACATGAGGACAAAGCCGACCGCGAAGTCGCGGTGCTTGAATAGCTTCAGATCGACCATCGGATTCTCATGCGGCCACTCCCACCACACGAAAAGCACGCAGGAAACGGCCGAAGCGATCGTCATGAAGGTGACCATGCCGCTGGCGAACCAGTCATCCTCCTGCCCGCGATCAAGGACGATCTGCAGGCAGCCCAGCCCGATGGCGATGAACGCGAAGCCGGCCCAATCGACCTTGCCCTTGGTCCCGCTAGATTCTTCATTCGGGGTACGAACGAGAAAACCGATGAGAAAGACCAGGATGATGCCGACCGGGACGTTGATGAGAAATACCCAGCGCCATTCATAGTTGTCGGTGATCCAGCCACCGATCGTGGGGCCGATCGCGGGCGCGGTGACCGCGGCGACTCCATAGATAGCCGTTGCAATGCCCCGCTTCTGTGCCGGAAACGAGTCGGTGAGAATGGCCTGCCCGATGGGCTGCAAGCCGCCGCCGGCGGCACCTTGCAGTGCGCGCAGTGCCACCAGCGTCGCCAGGTCGGGGGCGAGCCCACACAGCAGCGAGGCCACGCTGAATATCGTGATGCAGGTCAGGAAGAAGCGCTTGCGCCCGAATTTTCCAGCCAGCCACCCGGAGATCGGCATGACCGCTGCGTTGGTGACCAGGTAACTGGTCAATGTCCAGGTGGATTCGTCCTGGCTGGCCGACAGGTCACCGGCAATGTGCGGCAAGGCGACGTTGGCGACCGATATATCCAGGATCTCCATGAACGCGGCCAGCGCGACGACCGGGGCGATGATCCACGGGTGGATATCCCGTTGATCCGCGCGGCTCACGGCACGGCTCGCGCAAGCGCGGGCACATCCGCGATGCTCACACCTTTCAGGTTCTCGGTCACGATCCGCTGCAATTCGGCATCGACCCCGGCGTCCTGGGCCGCATACACGTCGGTTTTCAGGTCCGCCGGCCATACGGGTCGCACGGACAATGACGCACCGGACAGCTCGTGCACATCGATTTTGATGTTGGTGGACAGGCCCAGAAAGAGCGGGTGGTTCCGCAGTTCGTTTGGATCCAGCCCGATGCGTACCGGCAGCCGCTGCACGATCTTGATCCAGTTGCCCGTGGCGTTCTCAGCAGGCAGTACGGCCAGCGCCGCTCCGGTGCCCGCGGCCAATCCAAGCACGGTGCCGTGGTACTGGAAGCCGGAACCGTAGAGATCCGCCGTCACCCGGACGGGCTGCCCGATGCGGATCTTCTGCAGCTGCGTTTCCTTGAAATTCGCGTCGATCCACACCCGGTCAAGCGGCACGATGGCCAGCATTTCGGAGACCGGTGTCACCTGCTGTCCGAGTTGCACGCCGCGCCGTACGACGTAACCTGCGATGGGCGAGAGAATCCGCGTCCGGTTGCTGGCCAGCCAGGCCGAGCGCAGGCTGGCTTCCGCCTGCAGCACGCGCGGCTGCGTCTGCGGATCGGTGTCGGCGACGGCCGCGTGAGTGGCGACATATGCGGCCCGCGCCTCGCGCAGCGCCGCCTCGGCACTGCGCGTACCCTCCTGATCCCGTTCCAGGTCCTGCTGCGCGACGCCATGTGCGCTGATCAATCCCCGGTCACGATTCAGGTTCTGATCGGCCAGTCTGAGCTGCGCTTGCTGTGCCGCAATCGTCGCCTGGTCGCGCGTCTCCTGTGCAAACAGCTGCACGACATCGCGCACGGTCTGGGCAAGATTGGCCTTGGCCTGCGCCAGTGCGACATCGGTATCGTGGGAGTCAAGACGCACCAGCAGCTGGCCCTGCGTCACCGCCTGAGTCGAATCGGTCGTAATCTCGGTGACGGCCCCGCTGATCTGGGGGGTCAGGCGCACCAGATCGCCATTGACATAGGCATCGGTGGTGGAGACGTAGTAGCGTCCGACGGCCAGATGATAGATCAGCACAGCGATGCCGATCACGACCAGCACGGCACCAAAGATGGCCATCACGACATAGTTGCGTCTTTTGTTTTTCGCCTGCTCACCGGGCGATGATTGCTCCTGGTCCGTCATGGCAATCTCCTCGCGTTCCACCAGCCCCCGCCCGAAGCCCGGAACAGTTCGGCCGCATCCGAGAAGCGCTGGGCGCTGGCCTGCACCGCACCCAGCGCCGCGGATTGATACTGTTGTTCGGCCGTCAGCACCACCAGTTCATTGACGAGACCGTGCTGAAATTGATCGCGCGCCAGATCCCGGTTCGCCCGCGCGGCATCGAGGGCCGCGACGTGGGCCGAATAGCTGTCCGCATCGTGCTGCAGAGCGTTCAGGGCGTCGGTGACTTCCACGAACGCACCAATGACGGTGCTGCGATACTGCGACTGTGCCTGCGCGAAGCGTTCGCGCGCCTCCTGCTCCCGTGCACGCAGGCTGCCGCCGGCAAATACCGGCGCCGACATGCCGATCGCCGCGGTCCATATCGAGGCAGCTTCGGTAAACAGGTCGCTGGTCTTGATCGACTGCTGCGCGAACTGCGCGGAAATATTGAAATCCGGGAAGCGCGCGGCCGCCGCGATCCCGACATTGGCGCTGGCCGCGTGCAGCAGGTCCTCGGCCTCGAGAATATCGGGCCGCTGCCGTACGAGCCGGGAGGGCAGTGAGACCGGCAGCGTATCGGGCAGCACGAAATCGCTCAAGGCGAGCTTCGGAATATCGCCCTGTTCGGGAGCCGACCCGGTCAAGCGCAATAGCGCGTCGCGCAGCACATCGCGCTGCTTTTCGATGGCGGGAAGAGTGGCCCGCGTATTCTCCAGCTGCGCCTGTGCCTGCAGCGTGTCGCTGCGCACCGTCTTGCCGGCGTTCTCGAGTGTGCGCGTAAGTTCGTACTGCGCCTGCAGATCGGACACCAGGCGTTGCGTCACCGCAAGTTCCTCGCTTTGCGCCGCATATCCGAAAGCCGTTACGACCACTTGATCGATCAGCGTGACGTAAACATTCAGCAGCGCTCGCTGCACGCTCGAAGTCTGGGCGGCCTGCGACTCGATCGTTCGCCTCAGCTTTCCGAACACGTCCAGGTCGTAGGCGAGAGAGGGCCCGAGCGTGTACTGGTTGGCGGTCACCTGCAACGCCGCGTCGGGTTCGTAGAGCAGGCTGCCATTCACCCGGGAGCGATCGACCCGGGCGCCGAACTCGACCTGCGGTAGCGCAGTACCCGCGACTGCTTCCAGCTCGTATTGCGCCGCGCGCAGATTGTGCCGCGCGGCCTGCAGACCGGGGTTTGCGCGCAGCGCCTGTTGAACTAGATGGTCGAGAGACTGGGAGTGGAACAGCGAATACCACTGCGCCGCGACATCTGCGCCGTATTGAATCCCCTGGCTGCCGATGGTCGCCGATGGCGCGCTGTAGGCCGCCGCGGGCGCCGGGGGTGCATGAAATTCAGGGCCCAGTACACAACCACCGCCGCAGGCGGCAGCCGTCATGCACAGGCCGACGAGCAGTCCTCGGGAGTACTTCCCGGGAGGTAATGGCGTAGACATGATGGTCCCCGGTGCGACGCCCAGGGCGCAGCAACGCGATAACCGTAATCTTGTGGGCGTACCTTCATGCGGCAGAGGCTGTCTTCGGGGAGCTTGATTCGCTGGTCGAAGCGATATCCTCCGCCCTGGTGCCCTTCAAAATGTTCTTGGCCCGTGCCACCTCATCCGCGGTATCGCAATGCACGGACAGCAACGTGCCACCGCCCATGACGCGGCCTTCGTAGCGCTTTGCCTCGTACTCCGGGATGCCCAGTCCGGTCAGTGCCCCGACTACTCCGCCCACCGCACCGCCGACGCCGAGGCCGGCCAGCGCGGCCATGATGGGACCGGCAGCGATCAAAGGACCCACACCGGGAAGCGCCAGTACGCCGATGCCGGCCAGCAGGCCGAGCACGCCACCAATTGCGCCACCGGCCGTCACGCCAACGGCGGTTCCCTCCGGGGCCTTGGTGTCCTTGTGATGCGCGAAAGCCTGCGAGCTTTGTGTGTCCGGCAGCAATACCGAAATGGCGGAGCTGGCGAACCCCGCCGCAATGAAGGCATCCACTGCGACCTCAGCCTGCGACTGCAGGGGATAGATGCCAAACACGGCCATTTTCTTGCTGGTCATACGCGACTCCTTGGCTAGGCCCCAAATGGTGGCGACAAGTCGCGCCTGTGCCCATGCCCGGATGCGCATGCCACTGTCAGCCAATGGCACGCGCGCCTGTAAGGCATTGCCAACGCCCAGCGCAGTCGTGGGCTCAGCGCCGCGTGCCGGTCCGGCGCAGCGCGCGCATACCGGCAATGGCTTCGATTGCCTGCGCGGCGTTCGCGAAACGATCATCACGTGACTTGGCGATGAGCCCTTCGAGCAGCGCCTGCAGGTGCACGTGGGTGTGAGGCAATTGCGGGACCGGCGCGGTCACGTGCTGCTGCAGCACGTCCATGGCCGACAGTCCCGTGTAGGGCTTGCGGCCCGTGATCATTTCGTAGAACAGGACGCCGAGGCTGTACAGGTCGGTGCGGCCGTCGAGATCCTCGCCCAGTGCCTGTTCCGGACTCATGTAGTAAGGCGAACCGCGCAGCACGCCGGTGCGCGTGTTGTTCGGGCCGCCATTGACACTGCGCGCCAGGCCGAAGTCGATCAGTACGATGGTGTCGTCCTCGCGCAGCATCAGATTCGGCGGCTTCAGGTCACGATGCAGGACCCCGGCTTCATGCACGACCTGCAGGCCGCGGGCGATCTGTTCGAGGTAGTGCAGCGCGTCGGCCTCCACGATGCCGCGCAGCAGCCGGCTCTTCAGATCCCCGCGTGGAAAATATTCCATGGCCAGGAATTCCCGCCCGGCGTTGATTCCATAGTCGTAGATCGTGACGATGGCAGGATTGCGCAGCGCGCACAGCGCCTCGTATTCGCGTGCCAGGACCTGCTGACCGTTCGGATCGTCGTTCTCGCTCTTGGTGACTTTCAGTGCCACGTCCCCGGCCAGCTTGTCGCTGCTCGCCAGGTACACCAGCGCTTTGTCGGACTCGCCGATGGTCTTGCGGATGGTATAGCCAGGAATCGGGTCGCGCAGTGCACGGGCCGCGGCGGTGGCATCGGCGGGTTCCTCCACGAGTTGGGCACACTGTGCGATGTCCAGCTCAATGCGACGCAAGGCGAGTTTCACCGCGGTGCGCAGCCGTTCCGGATTCAGCAGCCGCTTAGGCAGGTAGTCGATCGCACCCAGTTGCAGCGCCCGCACCGCCGTCAGTTCGTTGCCGTCCTCCGCGACCGCGATGACGGCGGGAAACTCGGGATGGTCGCGCAGCCGACGCAGCCACTCGAGTCCTTCGGAATGCGGGTCTTCGGGGCTGTAGCCAAACTGGGCGACGAACAAGACCAGGTGCAGATCCTGGCGTGACAGCGTTTCGATGCGCGCTTCGAATTCACGGGCGTCGACTGCGACAATGGCGCCATCGGGAAACAGCACGCCGAGGTGATTGCGCAACCATTCGCGGTAGCGTTCATCGCGGTCGACGATCAACAGGCGGGCGTTCATGAATCTAGGGGATCTATTTGTAGCCAAAGTTGAGCCGCAGGCGCGCGTGTTCGGTGACGGGCAGGCCGTCGCGTTCAATCGGCTGATAACGCCACTGGCTCACGGCCGCCACCGCCGATTTCTCGAAGACCCCGAGCGGCTGGGCTTTCAGCACCATCACGTCCGTCACGCTGCCGTCCGAGTGCACGGTGAATTCCAGATCCACGTAGCCGGCCAGATCGTTCTCGCGTGCAATTTCAGGAAACTCCGGATCGATGGCGTACACGCGATGCAGGATGACAGCGGCCACCGAGAGCGGATCACGCGCCTCGCTGACCGGGGGCGTGGAGCTGGGACCGAACTGAGCGGGAGCACTGGCCACGGTCGCGGCCAATGCGGTGGGAGGAGTGGCGGCCACGATGGGCGAGGGCGCCGCAGGCGGCGCGACGGGCGGTGCGGGCCGGGGCGCTGCGGTATGCGCGATCGCCGGCAGCGGCGGGCGCGCGGCCGCCCGCGGCGCGTCCTGCGAGGCAGGTTCGTGCCATCCATACCAGCCACCGCCAACCGCGACCACCGCGACGCCCACCGCAACGGGCAGCCACGGCGATTCGCGCGGCATGGGCGTCAGCATTTCCGGTTGCGGTACCGGCAGTGCCGGGAAGAGGCCGCTCGCCCCGCCGCTGCCCTCACGTTTGCGCCAGGCCGCGTCCACGAACAGCTTCACGCGCTGTGCGGACACGGGCTTGTGAAGAAACCGGTAGATGGTGCCATCACCGACCAGGCCGGCCAGTTCGGTCTGGGCCGCACCGTCGCCGGCGACGACCAGGACGACATCGGGCAGTTCCATATGAAGTCGCTGGGCCAGCTGCGCGGTGGCCCCGGGACGGGAGCGGGCTGCTGCGCCCACATCGATGAACACCACACCGGCATGGCCGATCAACAACTGACCCGCCAGCGCGGCCTCGTCTGCCACGACCAGCAGGCAGTCGGGCGGGACGACACTGGTCAGCGCTTCGGTCAGCGAGTCATCATGGGTCAGCAGCAGCAGCTTTTCGGCAATACGGATCCCGCCTGCCAACGCCACAGGACCGGCAAGCGCCTGAAAAGCGGCCTGTTTCTGCGATGAAACCGACACTGTAAATGGCTGTCCCGAGTAGGCTGCGCCCCTCGATGGGGCAGGCATGGACCCTCAGGCGAACCATGACGGATGGGCGCCGGAATGTCGCCGGGCGGCATCGATTTCTGTGAATTCGGTCTCCCGCGAGGGGATTATTGGCGTTGCAGGAAGAACTTGGAGCCCTGCCAGGACAGGACCGCCCCGTCGGGGGTGATGGACTCCACGCGCACCCCCGCCGGGGAGCTCTCACCTTCCTTGAGCTTGACCATGTTCAGGAAGACAAAGCGGTCGGCGGGATTGGTGGAATAGGCATGAAGGTCAAGCTTAAGTTCGGGCAGATTGGCACCCGGCGCACTGGCGGCCTGATCGTAGGTGGGCACATCGCCGCTGTTCACGGGTTTGGTGGCGGCGGGCGCCGCAGCGGGCTCGACGGCGGGGGTGTCATCGGCCCGATCAGCCGCGCCGGCCGCACTGTTCGGCGCCGCCGACACTTGCGGTGGATTGGCGGGCGCGGGGGTGGGGGGCGGATTTGCACTCGCCGCGGCGGGGGTCACGGCCGCCGCGGGCAGCGCCGTGCTGGCGACCATCGCGCTGGTGCCCGAATCAGCCTGCGGCGCCGAGCTGTGATTGCCGCGCAGCAGTACCACGCACAGCACCGCAATATTGATGATCAGCAGGCCACCGAGCACGAGCAGCCACGCCGGCACGCCTTGCCGTGGCGGCGCCATTTTCATTTCGTACAACGCCGGAGCGTCCGCGCGCTGGCGCTGGGCTTCAGACTTCTTCAACGCGTCCAGAATGAAGGACATGCTCAGGTACCGTGTTCCGGCAGCGACGCAAGTTGCGGCGAGTCCGGCTTTGCAAGCGCGCTGTTCAACACGACGAGGGTCTGCACTCCGGCCACGCCATCGACATTCAACCGGTGTGCGCGCTGAAAGTCTCGCACGAGTTGCGACAGCTCTCCATCATAGACATCGCTGGTGCTGTTCGGGGTGGCCTTTCCGATCAGTTGGGTCAATTGCTGGCGCAACTGGCGGATTTCGACCCCATGCATGCCCGGTGACAGCGGCTTCGGATCACGCGTTGCCGGTCGCCACAGCAGAATGAAGTCCCCGAACCAGTAGCGCGACAGGTCACCGAGGCTCACCTGGTGCGGATCACGGCCGATGTTCACACTGGCATGCTCATCGTCGAGCCCGCTCAGCACGACCTGGTGCGCGCCATCCGCATCGTCGGTCAGCATCAGGATGGCGGGACGGTTGTACAGTCGCAGCTGCGCAATCGATCCCTTCTGCACGTAGCACTCCAGTCCTTGCGCAGAGGCCTGCGTGCATGGATCGGCGGTGCCGGCCGTGTAGTGAGCGCCCCAGATGCTGAACAGCTGCCCAAACGCGGCATCGGGAGTGGTGTCGGCGGCATGACCGGCGAGCAGCGAACCCAGCGAGGCCGCCGGCGCCGAAGCGACTGCCGCAGCGGAGTGAAAGGCGGCCGCCACGGGCGCATGGCGATGGGCCTGCAGGGGCGCGGCAACGTGCGCCCAAGGTCCGTAGCGCCAGGCGGCCAATGAACCGCACACCACCACGACGGCAGTGGCGGCGGCCACGCTCCAGGGCAGCCACCAGGGCCACAACTGTCGACCGAATACCTCCATCGCGCCGCGTCGCACAAAGGATGGACCCACCAGGTGGCGATCCTGCGTGTAGGCGCCCAGCAGCGCACGATCGCACAGCACGTTGATGAGCCGGGGCACACCGCCGGAGCGCCGATGCACTTCGCGCAGCGCCGCCGGCGTGAAGATGTCGGAAGTTGCACCGGCCACGCGCAGGCGGTGCCGCACGTAGGCGGCGGTTTCCGCAAGTGTGAGCGGGCACAGGTGATAGCGACCGGTGATGCGCTGGGCGAGCTGCCGCAGCTCCGTGCGGTCCAGCAGTTCGCGCAGCTCGGGCTGGCCGATGAGGATGATCTGCAGGAGCTTCTGGGTATTGGTCTCCAGATTGGTGAGCAGGCGCACCTGTTCGAGGACTTCGGGCGCGAGGTTCTGGGCTTCATCGACCACGAGCACGACCCGCTTGCCGCCACTGTGGGCGCGCAGCAGGTACTGGCTGAGGATATCGACCAGATCCTTGAGACTGCCGGTGGCTGAGTCCTGCACGCCGATTCCGAGCTCCTCGCAGATTGTCAGCAGGAACTCCGGGGCGGTCATGCGTGGATTGAGGATCAGGGCAATCTCGGCATGCTTCGGCGTTTGCGCCAGCAGCGAACGCACCACGGTGGTCTTGCCGGTGCCCACCTCACCCGTCAATTGAATGAAGCCGCCGGCCTCGGTGACACCATACAGCAAGTGTGCCAGCGCCTCCGCGTGCCGTTCGCTCAGGAACAGGTAGCGCGGATCGGGCGTGATCGCAAAGGGTTTTTCGTTCAGTCCAAAAAAGGCCAGGTACATGATGCAATGCTACTCAAGACTGCTGGCACGGCGCAGTGACTGTTTGCCGAAGCGCTCCCGCACGGCATCCAGTGCCGCATCGACTCCGCCGCGCGGTGCGCCAAACAGATCCAGTTGCGTGGCCGGTGTCAGCTGCCGCAGCGCGACCCCCAGCAGGCGCAAACGCGCGCCGGGGTGTTCATCCAGCCACCGGTCCAGCAGCTGGGTGGCGACGGTCGCGATCATCTGCCGATCCTGGG
The DNA here is from genome assembly GCA_036521075.1 of Steroidobacteraceae bacterium. Classification (GTDB taxonomy): domain Bacteria; phylum Pseudomonadota; class Gammaproteobacteria; order Steroidobacterales; family Steroidobacteraceae; genus DAIDKA01. Next base: position 19,941 of record DATDIL010000040.1, read on the forward strand.
TGGCCGGCTGCACGGCGCGCTGCCGGGTAAATGTGGTGAAATCATGCTCACGGATCTTGATGCTGATGCAACCGGCGGCCAGGTCCCGGTCACGCGTTCGACTGCAGGCAAGGTCCGCCAGTTCCACCACGGCCTGACGCAGTTTGCGCGGATCGCGGATGTCCGCATCGAAGGTGTCCTCGGCGCTGATGGACAGCTCCTGCCGCTCGACCATGACCGGGCGGTCATCAAGGCCCGTGGCGCGGTCGCGCAGCTGCTGTGAATGCCGGCCGAAAATTGGCCAAAGCTGCGCGTCGGTGGCGACGCGCAGTTCGCCCAGCGTGCGCACGCCTGCGGCCTCCAGCCGCATCCCCGTCTTGCCGCCCAGGCCGGGCAGGCGCCGCACGGGTAACGGGTCCAAGATCGCCCGCAGCGTCTGCGGCGTGACCAGGGTCAGGCCATCGGGCTTGTTCAGGTCCGAGGCGATCTTGGCGACGAGCTTGTTGGCAGCCGCGCCGACCGATGCCGAGAGCCCGGTGCGCCCGCGGATGCGGCGTTTGATTTCAGCCGCGATGTGCGCGACCGGCTCGCAACTGGCGCTGACATCGAGAAAAGCCTCGTCCAAGGACAGGCCCTGCACCAGGGGGGTGAATTCATTGAAGATCGCAAACACGGCTCGCGATACTTCCTGGTAACGGGCCATGCGCGGGCGCACGCACACGGCCTGCGGGCAGCGCTCCAGCGCCTGGCGCATCGGCATGGCCGAGCGCACGCCGAACTTGCGCACTTCGTAGCTTGCGGCGGCGACGACCCCGCGCGGCCCGTTGCCACCCACGATGACGGGCAGGCCCGCGAGGCGCGGATCATCATGCTGCTCCACGGACGCGTAGAACGCGTCCATGTCCACATGCAGAACGACCCGCGCGACGCTCACGCGAATAGCCTATTCGACCGTGATGGTGATCTTCTTCGACACCAGCGGCGGATCGTGCGGGATATGGCTCGCGTCGCCCATTATCAGCTGCAGCGTGTGCTTGCCGGGAGGCAGCTTGCTTGCATCCAGGGTCACTTCGGTCTGGGCCTTGCCGTAGTGCAGCAAATGATCGGTGGCGGGCAGCGGCACACTCAGGTCAGAGGGCGCTCCCTGGTCGATCAGCAGGTGGAAATGGCCGGAGTTCGGGGACTTGTCGCCCGCGGGCGCGAGGGTCACACCCTTGTGACCGAATTTGATCGTGACCGGGCTTGTGACCTTGGCGCCCGACTTCGGGCTGATGATGTAGATCCTGGCATGGGCGGGCCAGTAGTGGTCTGCATCAGCCGCGAGGGCGGCACCGGCGGAAAATGCCAGCAGTAAGGTGGCGAGAGCAACGGTACGCATGAGGAGCTCCTTGGTTGAAGGGCGACGTCGTAAGGGGCGACCAGCTTAGACAGGTCGGTCGACGGAGACAAACCTAAGACCCGGGCACCAGTTCATGCGGTGCAAAATCATCCACGCGCACGATCTGCATGACCTTGCGGTCAAACTCGGCAAGGCTCGCGCCTTCGGCCTGGGTGAGGATGCCGGCCGCGACTGCCTGGGAGATGCGCCCGGGCAGGTCCAGCGCCGTCACCCGCCCGGATCTTACTCCCTCGTCGCGCAAGCGCTTTTCGAGCAGTTCGGCGCCCTCGGCCAGCAGCAGCACTTCCTGCAGCAGGCCGAGCGGGCTGCGCTCGTTCAGGGTGGTGTAGGCATGCGCGCCCAGACGCAGGCGGGTCGCGGTCGGCGCGGTGACGAGGTCGGCGACCTGGCGCGAGAGACGGTCGGAGGGGGCGAAATAGGTCAGGCCGCGCGGAAAGATGAGCACGCGCATCAGGCCTGCCAGGAACCGGTTCGGAAAATTGCGCAGGAACCCATGCAGCTGTTCCTGTGCGAAGTACAGCAGATTGCGGCAGGCCCACTCCACGATCGGCAGATCGGCCGCGGGCTGGCCCTCGTTGTCGTAGTGCTTGAGCACCATCGACGCCAGGTACATGGCGGAGAGCACATCGCCCAGCCGCGCACTCAATGACTCCTTCTTTTTCAGGTACCCGCCGAGGGTCAGCATGGCCACATCGACCGCGAAGGCGAAGGAGGCACTGAAGCGTTCGATGTGCTGGTAGTAGCGGCGCGTCGGGCCGTGATCGGGCACACCGCGCAGGCGCGCCAAGGTGAGCGCCATCACCAGCGAGCGCATCGAATTTGAAATCGTGAAGCCCATGTGCCCGAACAGCGCGCTGTCGAACTGCGCGACTCCGGCACGTCGATCGGGATTGCGCGCGGCCTCCATCTCCTTGAGTACGAACGGATGGCAGCGGATCGCACCCTGGCCAAAGATGATGAGATTGCGCGTGAGAATGTTGGCGCCTTCCACGGTGATCGCGATCGGGACCGTCTGGTAGCCGCGACCGAGGTAGTTATTGGGCCCCAGGCAGATGCCCTTGCCGCCGTGCACGTCCATGGCATCGTTGGCAACGATGCGGCTCATTTCGGTGACGTGGTACTTGAGCATCGCGGACGGCACCGAGGGTTTTTCGCCCCCATCGATGGCGCCGGCGGTGACGCTGCGCGCGGCGTCCATGGTGTACGTGAGACCCGTCATGCGCGCGATCACGGCCTCGATGCCCTCGAAGCGCGCAATCGGCAGGTTGAACTGGCGGCGCACGCGCGCGTACGCGCCGGTGGCCCACACGGCGGCCTTGGCGCTGCCGGTGGCATTGGACGGCAATGAAATGCAGCGTCCGACGGAGAGCTGTTCGACCAGCATGCGCCAGCCCTGACCTGCCATCGCCGGCCCGCCCACGAGGCTGTCCAGCGGCACGAATACATCGACTCCCTGGATCGGGCCATTCTGGAACGGAATGTTCAAGGGGAAATGCCGGCGCCCGATGGTGACGCCCGCGGTATCGCGCGGAATCAATGCGACGGTGATGCCAAGGTCAGTGCGCTCGCCGAGCAGCCGGTCCGGATCGAACATCCTGAAAGCGAGCCCGATGACCGTGGCCACGGGCGCAAGCGTGATGTAGCGCTTGGAGAAATTGAGCTTCAGCCCCAGCACCTCGCGGCCCTGCCAGCTGCCGTGGCACACGATGCCGGTATCGGGGAGCGACGCCGCATCGGAGCCGGCGCGCGGCCCGGTCAGGGCAAAGCAGGGAATCTCATCGCCGCAGGCGAGGCGCGGCAGGTAGTAATCCTTCTGCTCCTGCGTGCCGTAATGATTGAGCAGTTCGGCCGGTCCCAACGAGTTCGGCACGGCGACGATGGAAGAGCAGGTGGTGCTGCGGCTGGCGATTTTCGCGAGCACGCAGGAGTGGGCGTAGGCGGAGAATTCCAGGCCGCCGTACTGCCGGGGAATGATCATCGCGAAGAAGCCCTTCGCGGTCAGGAACGTCCATACCTGCGGTGGCAGGTCGGCGCGCCGGTGGGTGATGTCCCAGTCATCGAGCATCGCGCACAGCACTTCGCAGGGCCCGTCGAGGAAGGCCTGCTCGGCCGCGGACAGTTGCGGCGCGCTGGCACTGAGCAGCTTTTCCCAGCGTGGCGCGCCGGTGAACAACTCCCCGTCCCACCACACGGTGCCGGCATCGAGCGCCTCTTTCTCGGTCTGCGACATCGAGGGCAGCATGCGTCGATAGGAGGCGAGGAAGGGCCCGCTGATCAGCGCGCGCCGCAGCGGCTTCAGATTCAGCAGCCACAGCAGTGCCGTGAACAGCCACAGCAGCGCCTTCCAGGTCGGGGCGGGCGGAGCGAGGTAGCAGTACAGCGCGACGAGCAGGGTGAGCGTGCAGCAGAAACTGAGCAGTCCGAGCCGACGATAGGTCAGGAAGATGACGGCCGCGAGGAACAGCACCGTGATGATCGCGCCGTACATGACACCCCCCGTTGCGCAGTCTTTTTACGCTTAGCCCAGCAGGTCTTTGACGCCCTCGCGCTCTTCCTTCAGTTCGTGCTCGGTGGCCGTCATGCGCTTGCGGCTGCCCTCGTCAAGCGCGAGTCCCGGCACGATCTGATAGTCGCCGTTCTTGCAGGTCACCGGGTGGGAATAAATGAGTCCGGGGGCAATGCCGTAGCTGCCATCGGACGGCACGCCCATGCTGACCCAGTCGCCCTCGCTCGTACCCAATGCCCAGGTGCGGATGTGATCGAGGGCGGCGGAGGCGGCGGAGGCGGCGGAGGAGGAGCCGCGCGTCTTGATGACCGCGGCACCGCGCTGCTGGACGACGGGAATGAAGGTGTCGTCGAGCCATTGCTGCTCCAGGAGGCTCTTCGCGGGCTTGCCATCGACCGTGGCATGGCTCACATCCGGGTACTGGGTGGAGGAGTGGTTGCCCCAGATGATCATGCGGTGGATCTGACTGACGTGTGTGCCGGTCTTCTGGGCGAGCTGGGCCAGCGCACGGTTGTGATCCAGGCGCGTCATGGCGGTGAAATTGCGCTGGTTCAAGTCCTTCGCATTGGCGCGGGCGATCAGCGCATTGGTGTTGGCGGGATTGCCCACCACCAGCACCTTGACGTTGCGGTCTGCGACCGCATTCAACGCCTTGCCCTGCGCCGAGAAAATCTGCGCGTTGGCCAGCAGCAGGTCCTTGCGTTCCATGCCGGGTCCGCGTGGCCGGGCGCCAACCAGCATCGCGGCCTGGCAGTCCCGAAAGGCGACTTTCGCATCGTCCGTGGCGATCACCCGATTCAGCGTCGGGAAGGCGCAATCGTCCAGCTCCATGACCACGCCGTACAGGCCGGGCAGCGCCTGCGGGATTTCCAGTAGGGCGAGGTTCACGGGCTGATCCGGGCCAAACATCTGACCAGAGGCGACCCTGAAGGCCAGGGCATAGCCAATCTGGCCGGCGGCGCCAGTGATGGCGACATTCACAGCTTGCTTCATGACGGACTCCACGGAAGGTGACCGGCGATTCTACCGGATCCGTGAACCAGGTCCTGGTGGTGGGGCTTGACACTTATCTAGTGTTGTAGTTATATATAACACCAAGACGATTAGGGAAGGCGAGGCCCTCCCGGCGTGAATTGAGAGAGGAGAGATGAGATGAGCACGAACACGGTGAATATGAAGGTCCTGGTCTGCGCGCTGATCGCGATGGCCCCCAATGCCCTGTTGCTGCACGAGTTCAACGTGTCGACCGAGCAGGCTCAGGTCACCGGTCAGACTTCGCCGACATCCGAGCCTAGCGTGGACTCGTCAACAGTTGCAGCTGTTCTGGTAGATTAGAACGCTACTAGCCCGATACGGGCGTCGCGGAGAGTTCATGGACCCGCAGTGGGAAGATAGCGTGCCGATCTACCGGCAGCTGCGGGACCGGGTGGTCGC
>DATDIL010000041.1:0-53853 GCA_036521075.1 Steroidobacteraceae bacterium
ACGCCGAAGTCCGGCCACGACGCCAATGCCGGAACCGGAAAACCGTGACTGAATCCTTGCTGAGTGCGACCCACCTGGCCAAGAGCTACCGTTCCCGCAAAGTCGTCAACGACCTGTCGCTGGAGGTGCGCGCGGGGGAAATCGTCGGCCTGCTCGGCCCGAACGGTGCCGGCAAGACAACCGCCTTCTACATGATCGTGGGCCTCGTGCCCTGCGATGCCGGCCGGATCACCCTGGGGGGCAAGGACCTGACCTTTGCTCCCATGCACCGGCGCGCCCGAGCAGGTCTGGGCTACCTGCCGCAGGAGCCGTCCGTGTTCCGCAAGCTGTCGGTCGAAAAGAACGTCATGGCCATTCTCGAAACCCGCGCGGATCTGTCCGAGGAGGTCCGCGAGGAGCGTCTCGAAGAACTGCTGGAGGACTTCCGCATCGGTCATGTGCGCAACAGCCTGGGTCTGTCGCTTTCCGGTGGCGAGCGACGCCGCGTCGAGATCGCCCGCGCGCTGGCCGCGAATCCGCGCTTCATCCTCCTGGATGAGCCCTTTGCCGGCGTCGACCCGATCTCGGTGCTCGATATCCAGCGCATCATCCGTGAACTCACGACGCGCGGTATCGGCGTGTTGATCACTGACCATAACGTCCGCGAAACCCTCGGCATCGTCGGCCGGGCCTACATCGTTAACCAGGGAATGGTCATTGCGTCCGGAAGCGCCGAAGAAATCCTTGCAAACCCTCAAGTGCGTGAGGTGTACTTAGGGCAATCGTTCCGGTTGTAGCACCACCTGGTGGTCAATAACCCTTGTCCTTTCAAGCTCTTAGAAAGGGTCCAGTGCCTATAGTGCAAGAAACATGCTGAAACCCTCCCTGCAACTGCGTATGGGTCAGCAACTGACCATGACACCGCAGTTGCAGCAGGCCATTCGACTGCTACAGATGCCGGCCCTCGAGCTGCAGGCCCATATCAGGGAATTGCTCGAGAGCAACGTCATGCTCGAGCCCGTCGAAGATGCCGACACCACCAGCGGTTTCGAGGCCGTCGAACCCGCCGTCGCCGAGCCGGAGGTCACCCAGGCCGCCGCAGCCGACCAGGAGCCGCAGGTCGAAGTCATCGATGACCATTGGGGCGAGCACTCCGTGGGGCCCGCTGACAGCTCCTGGAACGGCGAGGACGATGATCGGCAGCAGGAGTTCGCCGATGCTTCCGGTCAGACCGTGCAGGAGCACCTGCTGTGGCAGCTGGAATTGGCGCACCTGCCGGCCCGCTCCTTGGGAATAGCCCGGGCCATCGTCGATGCCATCAATGACGACGGCTACCTGATGGAGCCGCTGGAGGAGATCGCCGACACCCTGCGCCCGGAAATCGAGGCCGACGTTGCCGAGATCGACCAGGTACTGCAGCGCGTCCAGCAGCTGGACCCGCCGGGCGTTGGCGCCCGCTCGGTCGGTGAATGCATCGAATTGCAGTTGCGGCAGCTCAACGCGCAGACGCCGGGACTGCAGACCGCGATCGCCATTGCGCGCAGCCATCTGGAGCTGGTGGCCGGACGCGAAATGTCCCTGCTGCGACGGGAACTGAAGAGCACCGACGAGGAAATCGCCTGCGCGCTGACCCTCGTGCGCGCCTGCCATCCGCGCCCCGGGGCCACCGTCAGCGCGGGCTCGGCCGAATACGTGGTCCCGGATGTTTTTGTGCGCCGCACCGACCACGGTGGCTGGTCGGTCGAGATCAATGCGGCTACCCTGCCCAGGGTGCGCCTCAACCAAGGTTACGCAAGCCTCATCGGTCGCAGCGCCAGCCACGCGAGCATGCGCGCGCAGCTGCAGGAGGCGCGCTGGCTGCTCAAGAGCCTGGAGATCCGCAATGAGACACTCATGAAAGTGTCCCGTTCGATTGTCGAGCGGCAGACAGCCTTCCTCGAGGAAGGCGATGAGCTGATGCGACCGATGATCCTCAAGGACATCGCCGAGGCCGTCGAGATGCACGAGTCCACCATCTCGCGGGTCACCTCCGGCAAGTACATGCACACCCCGCGCGGCGTCTACGAGCTGCGCTATTTCTTCTCCAGCCAGGTCGAAGGTGCCGATGGTTCGGGCACCTCCTCCACGGCCATTCGCGCAAAGATCCGCAAGCTCGTCAAGGATGAATCGGCCGATTGCCCCCTGAGCGATGGAAAAATTGCGGAATTGCTCTCAGGTGAAGGAATTCCGGTGGCCCGCCGCACGGTAGCCAAGTACCGTGAAGGCATGGGCATCGCGCCGTCCAACGAGCGGCGCCGAACAGGTTCCAGATAAATGTAAATGCGTCACCAAAGAGGAGACGTCCAATGAGGCTAAACGTCAAGGGTCATCACATCGAAATCACGGCGGCACTGCAAAGCTATGTGGAGAAGAAACTGGTTCGGGTCGTTCGTCATTTCGATCAGGTTATCGATATCCATTGCGTCCTGACCGTAGAAAAACTTGCCCAGAAGGCCGAAGCAACGCTGCATGTCAGCGGCTGCGACATCCACGCGGATGCCTCGGATCCCAACATGTACGCGGCCATCGACGCGCTCACCGACAAGCTCGATCGCCTGGTGACCAAACACAAGGAGAAGCGCGGCGATCACCGCGCCAGCGAAGGCCGCGAGGCGCGCCTTTAGACCACCCGGGTGCGCCCGGGACCACCCGGGCTCACTTGCGCCGCTGGTGCCGCATAGCTAGTGTCGCAAGCGTGCGCATCATAGTAATCAGCGGACTGTCCGGCGCGGGCAAGAGCATTGCGCTGCATATGCTCGAGGACCTCGGGTACTACTGCATCGACAACATGCCCGCCGCGCTGCTCAAGCCGTTTGTCTCGCACACCGTGCGCAGCGCCGAGACCAGTTACCAGCGCACCGCCGTCGGCCTGGATGCGCGCAATACGCCGCAGGAAGTCGCCACGGTCCCCGGCCTGCTGGACGAACTGAAGCGCAGCGGCATCCATTGTGAAGTGGTGTACCTGCTGGCCAGCGACGAGGAACTGCTGCGGCGTTATGCCGAGACGCGTCGCAAGCATCCGCTCAGTTCCGATCAGCGCGGCCTGCACGATGCGATTGCGCTGGAACGCGAGCTGCTCGCGCCCATCGCGAATGCCGCCGACCGCATCATCGATACGTCGCGCATGGGTCTGCACGACCTGCGCCATCTCGTGCACCGCACCGTGGGACACGAGGCGGATGGCCCGCTGACGATTACGTTTGAATCATTTGGGTTCAAACGCGGCGTCCCCGGCGATGCGGATTTCGTCTTTGATGCCCGCACCCTGCCCAATCCCTACTGGGAGCCCACCCTTCGCCACCTGACAGGTCGCGACCCGGCGGTGATCGAATTTCTCCAAGGCCACCCAGCCGTGCAGCGCCTGATCGATGACATCGAAGCTTTCCTGACCGGGCGGATCGCCGAATACCAGGCGACAAGCCGCGGCTATCTGACCGTCGCGGTGGGCTGCACCGGTGGCCGCCATCGCTCGGTGTACGTCGTGGAACAGCTGCTCACCCGCTTCACCGCGCGCTTCCCGCAGGCCATCGCCCGCCACAACTCCCTGCCCGAGGCCTGAAGGGCCTGACCTTCAGTACGAGCGTCCGACCAGCACGAACTCGCGCGCCGGCTCTGCGCTGAACACACAGCGCCGATCCCCGATCGGTTCCTGCGCCAGCGGCGCATTGCGCACGGTGATCTTTAGATCCTTCAACTGCTGCTCGACCCTTGCCAGAGCGGCCCCTTGCGGCCGCGCCCAGGCCACCCGCGCCCAGCCGCGAAAATCGGCATTGGCCGTGTCCTCATCGGCGGACCCCGCCGTCGTTTTGAAATGTTCGGCCAGGGCCTCGAAGCTTACGATGTCGGTGCGAATATTGTCCGCCAGGCGCTGCCGCGCAGCCGCATGCAGCGCGCTGTGGATGCTGCCCAGCAGCGCACCGATCTGCTCGACAAATTGCGGCCGGGGCAGCGCCTGCGACTGGATCTTCTCCCCGTTGCGCAGCTGATCGCGACGGATATAGGTGACATTGCCGGCAGCGACATCGCGCGCGCCGATATCGCAGATCACCGGGACGCCGCGCTTGATCCAGGTCCAGCGCTTGTCGATGGCGCGCCCGGCCTTGCGATCAACCAGGGCGCGTACCGGCTCGCCGAAGGCGAGCGTGCCGTTCAACTGCGTCGCGAGCGCCTCACAGAACTCCACCACGCCCACATCCTCGGGCTTCTCGCGCAGCATCGGGATCAGTACGATCTGCCGGGGGGCGACGATCGGCGGCAGGCGCAATCCGTCATCATCCCCATGGGTCATCACGACGCCGCCAACCAGTCGGGTCGAGACACCCCAACTCGTCGTATGCGCGAACGCCAGGTCACCGGCCTCGGTCTGGTAGCGGATATTCTGTGCCGCGGCGAAATTGGTGCCCAGGTAGTGGGCCGTCCCGGCCTGCAGCGCCTTGCCATCCTGCATCATCGCTTCGATGGAGTAGGTATTGTCCGCGCCCGGAAAGCGCTCATGCGCGGGCTTCTCGCCGGCAACCACGGGCATCGCCAGCACGTCCTCCGCGAAGGAGCGATACACCTCGAGCATGCGGGCGGTCTCCTCACGCGCCTCGACCGCGGTCGCGTGGGCCGTGTGACCTTCCTGCCAGAGAAACTCGGAGGTGCGCAGGAACAGTCGCGGCCGCATCTCCCAGCGCACCACATTGGCCCACTGATTCAGCAATAGCGGCAGGTCCCGATGCGAGCGCACCCAGCGATGGAAGGCCGCACCGATCACGGTCTCGGAGGTCGGCCGCACGATCAGCGGCTCTTCCAGCTTCGCGTCCGGATCCGGCTTCAATACGCCATCAATCATCTTCAGGCGATGATGCGTGACAACCGCCATCTCCTTCGCGAAACCCTCGACATGTTCGGCCTCACGGGCGATGTAGCTCAACGGGATGAACAGCGGGAAGTAGCAATTTTCATGTCCGCTGTCACGGAAGCGGCGGTCCAGAAGCTCCTGCATGCGCTGCCACACCCCGTAGCCCCACGGCCGGATGATCATGCAGCCGCGGACACCGGACTCCTCGGCGAGGTCAGCCTGATCGACGACGGCCTGGTACCAGGCCGAAAAGTCACCCGCGCGGGTGACGGCAAGCGCGTGTTGCATGAAATTCCCTAGATGGCGTCGCAGCGGCCTATCTTACGTGAGCCGGACCCGTGATGAAGCCACGGCCGGCTGCACGATGGGCTCCCCGCTCATGAAATCCAGCAGCGTGTCGCGTGCCTGCATCGCGTCGCGGTACCCCAGGGTGATCAGCTCCTGGGTAAAACACGCCTCGAACATCAGATAACTGGCCAGCTGACTGCCGCCGGCATCCTTGGCGCCGATCACGTGCAGCAGCGTGCGCAGGCCGCGCGGCATCTCCTTGACATGACGTGCCGCGATCACCCGTGGATCGACGCTCGGCGCCAGCATCAAAGTGTCCACGTGTCGCAGCACGCGGGTCTGCATCGAAGCCTCCCCATCCGGCATGGTTTCAACCAGCTGGTTGAAGCGGTCGGTCTGCTCGACATCCGCGTACACCTGGTCGGTAAAGAGGGTGTCGAGCATGAAGCCGAAGATCTGGCCCGGCGTCGGCAGCGGTTCCATCCCACTCTCCGGCGTCACGCCGGCCTCGCGGCGCGCGCGCACACCGATGATCAGCAATCGGTCCGCGCCCAGGTGAATGGCCGGACTCAAGGGATTGAGTTGCCGCATGGACCCGTCGCCAAAATATGTCTCCCCGAGTTTGACCGGCGGAAACAGCACGGGGATGGCGGCGCTCGCCATGAGGTGATCGAGCCTGAGACGCTCGCGCCGCCCGGCGCGCTGGGACCGGGCCCAGTTGTTGATCTTGTCGGTGCCATCGAAAAATGCGATCGATTGGCCGGTCTGATAACAGGTGCTGCTCAGCGCCAGGCCGCGCAGGTGGCCACGCTCGATGCTGGTACGCACGCCGGACCAATCGATGCGGGCCGTGAGCAGTTCGCGCAGCGGCGAATTGTCCAGCAGCGAATCCGGCGTGGCCGCCACGACGCCACCGGAAATCAGGGCGGTCAGCCAGCGCGCGCCGGCCAGCAGCATGTGTCTGGTATCCACCTTGAACACCTGCGAAACGCGGAAGTTGGACCACACCTCGGTCAGGCCCGCCACGGCCGTGCGCCAGTGATAGGCCTGCGAGGCAAGGACGCTGGCCGACACCGCCCCTGCGGAGGTTCCGGCAATGACGGGAAAGGGATTGCGATTGCGCGGCAGCAGTTCGGTCAGCGCCTGCAGCACGCCCACCTGATAGGCGGCGCGGGCGCCGCCGCCAGTGAGGACCAGCCCGACGACTGGCCGCGCGCGCATCAGGTGAGATGAACCTTCAGGATCTGCATGGAGTTGGTTCCACCCTGCACCCCTGAGAGCTCACCCTTGGTCACGATCACCAAGTCCCCCTGACGCACCAGTTCCAGTTCGAGCAGGCGCGCAAAGATGGCGTTGTACAGGGCCTCTGCGGTGTTGCAGCCGACGACATCAAACATCACCGGAAAGACACCGCGGTACATGGTCACGCGCCGGCCTGTCGCCTCGTTGCGGGAGAATGCATAGATGGGGATGTCGGAACGCAGGCGCGACATCCACAAGGTCGTGGCGCCGGTCTCGGTCAATGCCACGATGGCCTTCACGTGCATATGGTTGGCCGCGTACATCACGGCCATGGCGATGGCTTCCTCGGTACCCTCGAACATGCTGCCCTCGTCGCGCTGTCGCGGCCGGGCATGGCCAAACGGGTACTTTTCGGCCCCACGGATCACATCCGCCATGGCCTCGACCGCCTTGAGCGGATAGCGGCCCGTGGCGGTTTCCGCGGACAGCATGACAGCGTCAGTGCCGTCCATCACGGCATTGGCGACGTCCGAGACCTCCGCGCGCGTCGGCACCGGGTTCTGGATCATCGAGTCCATCATCTGCGTGGCCGTGATCACCACTCGATACAGGGCGCGCGAACGATGGATGATGGTCTTCTGCAAACTGGTCACTTCCGCATAACCCATTTCCACGCCGAGGTCGCCGCGCGCCACCATGACGACATCGGAGGCTTCGATGATGCTGTCGAGATTGGTGATGGCCTCATGGCGTTCGATCTTCGCGACGATGCGCGCATCCCCGCCGGCCTCGCGCACCAGGCGCCGCGCGAGCTTGATATCGGCCGCGTCACGGGCAAACGAGACCGCGACATAGTCCACCTTCTCCTCGGCCGCGAAGCGAATGTCGTCCCGGTCCTTGTCGGACAGCGCCGGTGCGGAAATACCGCCGCCTTGTCGATTCAGTCCCTTGCGATCTGAAAGTGGTCCGCCGACTTTGACGCGCGTGTGGATGCGTGTGCCTTCGACCGCGAGCACCTGCAGCACGATCTGCCCATCGGACAGCAGCAACACATCTCCGCTCACCACATCGTGCGGCAGGTTCTTGTAGGCGGTCCCGACCACGTTGATGTCGCCGCCCTTCGGGTCCAGCGCCGTGTCGAGGGCGAACGCGGCACCCTCCTCCAGCTGGATCGGGCCGGCCGCGAAACCTTCAATGCGGATCTTCGGCCCCGACAGGTCCAGCAGTATGCTCACGATTTCCTGGGCCTTGACGGCCGCCGCGCGCACCATGTCCAGCCGGCGCTTCAGGTCGGCACGCGTGCCGTGCGAGGCATTCAGCCGCACGACGCTCAGGCCCGCCTTCATCATTTCGATGAGCAGCTTCGGGTCATCCGTCGCCGGCCCCACGGTCGCGACGATCTTGGTGCGTTTCAGGAATTTGACCGCCTCCGAGGGCACTTGTGGGCTTTTCGAACTGTTCATGAACGCGCTTCCAGAATGGCAACCGCCGGTAGTGTCTTGCCCTCGACGAACTCCAGGAAGGCACCCCCGCCGGTGGAGATGTAGGAAATTCCCTGCTCCACATCATACTTCTCAATGGCCGCGAGCGTATCGCCACCCCCGGCGAGCGAAAAGGCCGGGCTGTGCGCAATGGCGCGCGCCAGGGTGCGCGTACCCTCGCCGAACTGGTCAAATTCGAATACACCCACGGGCCCGTTCCACAAAATGGTGCCGGCGCTGTGCAGTTGTGCCGCCAGGTGCCGTGCCGTGTGTGGACCAATGTCCAGAATCAGTTCATCGGGACGCACTGCGTCGACTGCGCGCACCTGCGCCCTGGCGGTCGCGGCGAACTCGGTCGCCACGACCACGTCGGTGGGCAGCGCAATGTCGGCGCCGCGCGCTTTGGCCTGTGCCAGAAGCTTGCGCGCGGTATCCAGCATGTCCTTCTCGTACAGCGACTTGCCCACGGGCAGGCCGGTAGCCGCCAGGAATGTGTTGGCGATGCCGCCGCCGACGATCAGCTGGTCGACTCGCGCCAGCAGCGACTCCAGCACGGTCAGCTTGGTGGATACCTTCGAGCCGGCCACGATGGCGACCAGCGGCCGCGCCGGATTCTGCAGTGCCTTTTCCAGCGCCTGCAGTTCCCCCACGAGCAACGGGCCGGCGCAGGCCACGGGCGCGAAGCGTGCGACACCGTGGGTGCTTGCCTCGGCGCGGTGGGCCGTGCCAAACGCGTCCATCACGAACACGTCGCACAGTGCGGCCATGGCGCGTGACAGCTGCTCCTGGTCCTTCTTCTCGCCTTTGTTGAAGCGGACGTTCTCGCACAGCACCAGCTCACCCGGCGCGCAATCCAGGCCGGCAAGCCACTCCTTGCGCAGCTCGACCGGCTGGCCCAACAGCTCCGCGAGCCGCTTGGCCACCGGTGCCAGCGAGTACTGCTCGTCGTGGACGCCCTCCTCGGGACGTCCCAGATGGGACATCACGAACACTTTCGCGCCGGCCGCCATGGCCTGGCGCAGCGTTGGCAACGCCGCCCGGATGCGGGCGTCACTGGTGACCACACCGTTGGCCACCGGCACATTCAGATCCTCACGGATGAGTACCCGCTTGCCCGCGAGGGCAAGCTCTGTCATGCGCCGAATTTTCATCTAAACGGCTTTCGACCAGGCAATCGTGGTATCGAGCATGCGATTGGAGAAGCCCCACTCATTGTCGTACCAGGCGCAGACCTTCACCAGCGTGCCACCGACCACCTTGGTCAGCGTCGCATCGAAAGTGGAGGAATGCGCATCGTGGTTGAAGTCCACCGAGACCAGCGGCGCTTCGTTGTAGGCCAGCACACCTTGCAGGTCGCCCGCGGCGGCGGCGGCCTTCATCAGGCCGTTGATCTCCTGAACCGTAGTGGCACGCGCGGCGGTGAAGGTCAAATCGACGAGCGACACATTGATCGTGGGCACGCGCACCGCGAACCCGTCGAGCTTGCCATTGAGTTCCGGCAGCACCAGTCCCACCGCGGCGGCGGCACCGGTCTTGGTTGGAATCTGCGACATGGTTGCCGAGCGCGCCCGACGCAGGTCGCTGTGGTACACATCGGTCAGCACCTGATCGTTGGTGTAGGCGTGGATGGTGGTCATCACGCCGGCGACCAGACCGATGTGGCTATGGAGGACCTGGGCCATGGGTGCCAGGCAGTTGGTGGTACAGGAAGCATTCGAAATCACGGTATGGCTGGCCCTCAGCACGCCATGGTTGACCCCGTAGACCACCGTCGCATCCACGTCCTTGTCGCCCGGGGCCGAGATCACCACGCGGCGGGCGCCCCCGGCAATGTGCGCACCGGCCTTGGCCTTGCTGGTGAACAATCCGGTGCATTCCAGCACGGTGTCCACACCGAGCTGCCCCCACGGAAGCGTTGCCGGGTCGCGCTGCGCGAGCACGCGGATGCGGTCACCGTTGACCACCATGGAATCGCCGTCTACGGAGATCTTGCCCGGAAATTTGCCGTGAGCGGTGTCGTAGCGGGTCAGGTGCGCATTGGTATTCGCATCCCCGAGATCGTTGATGGCCACGATCCGAATTTCGTTGGTGCGTCCGGATTCATACAGCGCACGCAATACGTTGCGTCCGATGCGGCCGTATCCGTTGATGCCCACCTTAATCGCCATGTCGAGTAGTCCTCTTTACATATCAGAGTGTTAGCAGGTTTTTTAGGCCCACGGACCTTCACGAGGGATAGGCGCACGGGCGGGGGGTGACATTCTCACCCAGATACGGCAGGGGCGGCAATGAAACATATCGCCGCAACGCCGCCGCGCCACCTTATTTCACAGCCATGATGCAGTTCACTGGCTGCAAAGCCGGCTCTGCTACGATGCTGCAGGACCGTAATCATCCGCGAATCATGCCGTCATGACGCCACTGCGCCTGCTGCACTTTACCGACCTGCATCTGTCCGCAGATGAACAGGCCTGCCTGCGCGGAATCCAGCCGCTGGCCTCGCTGCGCCAGACTCTGACGCAGGCCATGATCCACACTCGGGCGAGCGGCTGGCCGGCGGATGCCATCATCGTCACGGGGGATGTGGTCCACGACGACCCGCGCGGCTACGAGGTGTCCCGCCGGGAATTCTCCGCGCTGGGCGTGCCGGTGTGTTGCCTTGCCGGCAATCACGACGATGCGGCAAGCATGGCGCGGATGCTGGACCAGCCACCCTTTGTCACCCACGGTATTTTTGATCTGGGCGGGTGGCGTGTGGTTTTGCTGGACACCAGCGTACCGGGTCACGACGGTGGCCAGCTGGCGCCTTCGCAGTTGCAGCTGCTCGAACGCGCGCTCGCCGGCGCCACCACCCCCGTGCTGGTGTGTCTGCATCATCATCCCGTGCCCATGTCCAGTGACTGGCTCGATCAGATCGGCTTGGCCAACGCCGGGGAATTCTTCCGCATCATCGATGCGCACCGCTCGGTGCGTGCCATTCTGTGGGGCCATGTGCACCAGCCGTTCGATGCCTTGCGACGCGCAGTACGGCTGCTGGCGACGCCCTCAACCTGCGCGCAGTTTCTGCCGCATGCCCACGATTTCACCATCGACCCGCGGCCGCCGGCGTTTCGGACGCTGGAACTGCATGCCGATGGCCGCATCATTACTGATCTTCACTGGGTGGACTCATGCGGCACTGGCTCCTCGCACTCTGCCTGCTCGGCAGCCTGAGCGCCCGCGCGCAGAGCCCGGTATGGGCCCTGCATGGCGCGCACAATACCGTGTACCTGGCCGAGTCGGTGCACCTGCTGAAACCCGCGGACAGCACCCTGCCCGCTGCGTTCTCACGTGCCTACGATGACTCGAGCCTGCTGGTCATGGAAATGGACCTGGCGAAGCTCGATCCCAGCAGCGCCGCCGCCTGGATGCTCGAACACGGGCGCTATCCGGAAGGCGAATCAATGACGCAGGCCTTGGGACCCGAACGCTTTGCGCGCGTTGCCGCGCAGGCGAACTCGCTGGGCCTGCCGCTGGAACAGCTCGCTGAACTGCGTCCCTGGGTCGCGGCGCTGACGATCACCGATCTGATGTATCTGAAACTGGGCTATGACCCGCAGTCCGGTGTCGAGGAACAGCTCGTGGCGCGAACCGAAAAGGACGGGCGCGCCACCGCCGGGCTTGAGACGCTGGACGAAGAATTGGGGCAGCTCGAACACCTCTCGGCCGAGGACCAGGCGCGGTTTCTCGAACTGACGCTGCAGGATCTGAAGGACACGGGGCAGGAAACCGACCAGATGCTGGGCGCCTGGCGCACCGGCAACACGGCGGCACTCGCGGCGCAGTTGTCCGATGCCTACAACCAGTTCCCGCAGCTTTACCGGGTCCTGGTCAGCGACCGCAACGAGCGCTGGCTGCCGCAGATCAAGGCGTACCTGGCCAGCGACCACAATGTGCTGATTGTGGTCGGCGCACTGCACGTGGTCGGCAAGGGCGGCCTCCTGGATCTGCTGCGCAACGCCGGCATCTCGGCCACGCCGGTGCTGGCGGCGGGATCAGCCAACGCAGCTCAGGGCCCGAGCAGCTCGCGCCATTGAGCGGCCACCGCGCCCAGCGCAAATCGCGGATCTGCCCGCACCACGGGACGCGCGCCGGCACGCCACTGCCGTACCCGTTCAATGTAGGCATCAAACAGTCCCGCAGCACCGGCCAGGCGCGCGGGCAGGCGGCGCCAGCGTGGGGTAAGGCCACCGACGAGTGCTTCGTAGCAACGGTACGCGGGTGTCACAGGCAGCAGCTGGTGCGCATCGTCCACGACTTCCGCGGCCGCGCCAAAATCATGGGTGAGCACCGGGGTCCCGAGCGCATTTGATTCGGCGTACACCAGGCCAAAGGTTTCGGGAATGCGAAAATTTGGCTGAAAAGTGCAAAGCGAACGACGCACCTGGGCGTGCATGACGGCCTGCGGTTGCGGCCCGAGAAATTCCACTCCCGGCAGCGCTGCCAGTGCGTCAGTCTTGTAGCCGGGATTGCCCACCACCAGGCGCAGTTGCGGGATCGCCCGCCGCAGCGCGCCAAAGGCATCCAATGCAAACGCCAGACCCTTGTTGGGCGAAGAGAAAAATACCAGTTGGCGATCATCGAACGGGCTGCCGTCAGGCTGCAGTGCCTCATCCAGCGGATTGTAGCGCGTACATACCGACAGGCCGTCGATGCCGGCCCAGCGCAGTGTCTTCAACACATCGTGCCGATGCGTGTCGGACACACACACGATGGAAACCTTCGCGGCACGCAGAATCTTGGCGGTACGGCGCAGGCGCCTGCCGCGCTTCGAACCGGGTCGCAGCTTGTCATGCAACCACAGGTGCAACTGCGCGTTCGGAAACAGCTCCCGCGCCTGCGCCAGCGCGCGCGATTCGCGGATCACCACGACGTGCTCCGCAGCCGCAAGGGGCTGCACGGGCAGATATCGATCCCAGGTGCTGGTGCGATTGTGCTGCATGACGCAGGCGTTCAGGCAGTCCGCGATGCGCATGACGCTGGCCTCGGTCCCCTGCACCGCGCGTTCGCCGAAAGAACGCGTGTCATACGGCATCGGGCTAACCGTATCCAGGAATACGATGCGGCTCATGTAGGCGCGCCACCCGCCAGTGCCGCAATCCAATCCAATATCTGCGGCATGGCATCCTGTATGCCCTGGGCGCGACCGCGCGCAACCAGACTGCGGCGCTCATGTTCGTCGGCGTACAGTGCCGCGACCGCATCGACAACAGCGCCCGGCGCAAGCGCCGCGGCATGGATCAGACCCAGGGCGCGACAGCGCGCAATGCGCGCCGCCTGATCACGCGCGATGGGCACCGCCACGCAGGCGCACCCGCAGGCAAGAGCTTGCAGCAGGGTATCGCCACCGTTGCTCACGACAACCCGGGCACGCCGCAGCAATGCCAGCAGCTGCGGCTGCGGCAGCAGGGGCAGCCGTGTCAGCGCCGCGCTGCTCCCGTTGTGCTCGACCGCACCCACCAGCACGGTGCGCAGTCCCTTTGCGGCCAGCGCCGTTGCCGCATCGCTGATGATGCCCGGTGCCGCGCGGGCACCGGGATGTGCCGTGCCACCGCCCGGTACCACGAGCACGAAATCCCGTAATTGCGGCAACGGCCCGGGTTCCTCGGCCCCCACCGGCAGTACCGTGTCGAGGAATCGCACGCGGGGTCGTCGCAGAAAATTGAGCTTCAGCCTTTCCCACACACCCAGGTCGCCGGCGATGAACCGTGGATAGGCAATCCAGTGTTCGCTCAGCAGGCGCATCCAGCTGACGCGGAAGGCCTTGCGGCGCTGGCGGCGGCGGGAGCTGATGTAGATCACACGGGCGCCGCCGGCACGCGCGGCACGGATCTGCGCGGTCCGGCCCGCGTTGTCGAAGACCACGATGTCCGGCTTGAATGAACCGAGCAGTTCCACGACCTGCGGTGTATGCAGCGTCGCGGATCCCGGCAGCAAGGTGACTGGAAATGGGCACTGGGCGGCGTAGGACGCCTGCATGCTCAATAAGAAATGGAGCTGCGCGTGCGGCCAGCGGCCCTGAACCGCCTGGGCCATTTCACGCGCACGGGCGTATTCGCCATAGCCGCGCGGCGCCGAGACCGGTACGAAGAGAACTCTCATGACGGTGCCGAGGATACCAGCAGGCTGCCGGCACGCTAGACGACTGCATGACGACCTGCCGGAACCACGTACCGGTTGCGGGTCACGCGCTGCTCGGGCGCCAGCACCCCGAGGCGCTCCAAGCGCGATTCCACGCTGGCGAGGCTGCGATGATGGTCGGCGGCGATCTGCTGCAACGGCTCGCGCCGGTTGAATGCCGCCAGGATCTGCGCATCATCAGCCTGCCGCCACGGTCGTCCGGTGTTTCTGGGCAGCCGGGCGCGACGGCGCCGGCGGGCTTCGTCGGCATCGAGCACGGCCACCGCACACAGCAGGGCGCGCATCACCAACGCATGGTGCAGCACCATCGACTTCGGAATCGGATAGCCGGTTACCGGATCGACGCCTTCGAGCAGCGACTTCAGTGTGGCTTTGGCGGCGGCAAGTTCCATCGGAACCACTCGAGGTTTTGGGTTTCGAACCACTCTGGCGCGAATTGCTGCAGCAGAACAGCCACAAATCTGGTGCAATTGCCCACAAATGCGTGCATTCGGCTGGTTCTTCGGACTGTTACTGGTGGCGCTTGCCGTCATGGCCAGCCTCACGTACCCGGCGTGGCAACTGCTGCATCCGGCATTTGGATTTCCGTTCCACCGCGTGGCCGACCGTCTTGGCATGATCACGCTGCTGGTGGGTTTTTTGCTGGTTGCGAGGCGTCTGCGGCTGGCCGATCGCGTCAGCCTCGGATTCGGGCTGCCGCCGCGACAGTTCCTGCACGAGGCCGCCATCGCCTTCGGTATCGGCGTGCTGCTCATGGGTCTCATAATCGCGATCATGCTGGCGCTGCACCTGCGCCTGCTGCGACCGGGCGTGCTGCTGAACTGGGCGACCGCCGGCAGATTGGCTGCAGAGGGACTGTTGCGCGGTATCGTGGTCGCGCTGATCGAAGAGACCTTCCTGCGCGGCGCAATGTGGACCGGCATCGCCCGCGAGTCGGGTGCCGTAACGGCAACCGTACTGACCGCCCTGATCTATGCCCTGACGCACTTCGTCAGCTCCTACCATGTGCCGCCGGATCAGATCAGCTGGCACAGCGGCATTGATATGCTGGCCGGCTCATTTGGCGCCTTTGCGCGACCGCTCAATGTCGCGGATGCCTATATCTGCCTGTTCGCCGTCGGCGTGGTGCTGGCGACGGTACGCATGCGCACCGGCAATATCGCGGCGAGCCTGGGCCTGCATGCGGGGTGGGTGTGGGTGATCACGTTCGTACGGGAGACATCCGTCGCCGATCTGTCCAATCCACTGCACGCGCTGCTCAGTCAGTTTGACGGCGTGGTCGGCTGGCTGGTGTGTGCGTGGACGGTGCCGGTCGGCTTTGCCCTGAATCGATTCTATTTGGCCCGTGTCAAACGGACGTAGGCATCATGGGCGCCAGCCATTGCAGGCGTTGCAGCGGATCGTGGGTTTCGAGGCTGTGCTGGCGCTCCTGCGAACTTAGCGGCATCAGCTCCAGCAGTCGGTAGCCCACCCATTCGGCATCATCAAAGTTGCGCGCAATATGCGCGTAGGCCGGCGGCAGCGTAGGCAGGACCTCGCGCAACACGGTGACCAGGTTCGCGAACTGAGGTGCCACGGGCATTCGCGGGTGCGGCGGCTGCCAGCGCACCTGCCCCACGAGCAGGCGGTCCGGCTGCTCCTGTCGCGACTCGAGCCGGAACACTTGCTCCCCCAAACACAGCAATCCCAGCAGGCCATTTGACAGGGTGTGGAAATCGATGATCCGGGCGCTGGTACCCATCGCC
Source organism: Steroidobacteraceae bacterium (assembly GCA_036521075.1). GTDB lineage: Bacteria > Pseudomonadota > Gammaproteobacteria > Steroidobacterales > Steroidobacteraceae > DAIDKA01. The sequence continues at coordinate 15,798 of DATDIL010000041.1, forward strand.
GCGATATCCCCGACCGCGCCGGCTTCCGACCCTTCCAGTATCCGCACCACCCCGAAGGGCGTGCCGGTGCGCATGCAGCGGCCGACCATGTCCAGGTAACGTGGTTCAAACACCTGCAGCTGCAGCGGACCACCGGGCAGCAGCACGGTTTGCAGAGGAAACAGCGGCAGCTGCGCTGCGCCGGTCATTTCTCGAAACGCTGGCGTAATGCGGTCAACAGCTGCTCGTGCAGTCCGCCAAAGCCGCCGTTGCTCATGACCAGCACGCTGTCTCCCGCGGCCGCCTGCGCCGTAACGGCAGCAGCCATGCCATCGATGCTCGCCACGGCGTGGCCACGGGTACCCAGCTCGCGCATCAGCGGCACGGTGTCCCATCCCAGATCGGGCGGCGTGAAGATGTACACCTGGTCCGCCGCGGCCAGCGACGGGGCGATGAGGTCGCTGTGTACTCCCATGCGCATGGTGTTCGAACGCAGCTCGAGTACCGCGAGGATGCGCCCGCGCCCCACGCGACGGCGCAGACCATCGACGGTGGTGGCGATCGCCGTGGGGTGATGCGCGAAATCGTCGTAGACGCGGATGCCGTGCACTTCGCCGCGCAGCTGCATGCGCCGCGCAATGCCTTTGAACGTGCGCAGCGCTGCGATGGCCGTGGCAACGGGCACGGCGGCGTGGTGCGTGGCCGCAATGGCCGCCAGGGCATTTTCCATGTTGTGGGCGCCGATGAGGTCCCACTCAACGAAGCCGGCGGATTTGCCGGACTCGATGACTTCAAAGCGTGAGAAATCCGCCGCGCCGCCGCCTGCCGCATTCCACTGCGCCTTGACGCCCGCCGCGCCGGAGAACCCCTGCAGCGCTGTCCAGCAACCCATCTTCAGGGTCTGGGCGAGCCGCTCATCACCGGCATTCCAGATGATGCCGCCAGAGCCGGGCACGGTGCGCACCAGGTGGTGAAACTGGCGCTGGATGGCCGCAATATCCGCATAGATATCGGCATGATCGAATTCCAGGTTGTTGAGCACCAGGGTGCGCGGATGGTAGTGGACAAACTTCGCGCGCTTGTCGAAAAACGCCGTGTCGTACTCATCCGCTTCGATTACGAAGAAGGGTGCCGCGCCCAGGCGCGCGCTGGTATTGAAGTTGGTGGGCACGCCGCCGATCAGAAATCCCGGTGCCAGCCCGGCATATTCGAGTATCCATGCCACCAGCGCGGTGGTCGTCGTTTTGCCGTGGGTACCCGCCACCGCAATCACCCAGCGCTCCTTGAGCACTTCGCGCGCCAGCCATTCGGGGCCCGAGGCAAAGGGCAGCCCTCGATCCAGCAGCGCCTCCACCACCGGCACGCCGCGGGTCATGACATTGCCGACGACGACCACGTCCGGCGCGATATCCAGCTGCGCGGCCTCGAACCCCTCGACCAGCTCGATGCCGAGCGCACGCAGCTGCGTGCTCATGGGGGGGTAGACGTTGCGGTCGGAGCCGGTGACCTTGTGACCCGCGGCCTTCGCGATGGCGGCGATGCCGCCCATGAACGTCCCGCAGATTCCCAGAATATGAACGTGCATCAGTAAGCCCCGGAGTGAACGTTGAGCCTTTAGCGCAGCCCCGGCAACAGACCGAACATCAGCATCCAGCCGGCAATGAGCTCCAGAATAACAAGTGCGACGCAGGCGGGCATCGGCCAATCCAGCGCCGCCCGCAGCACCCGGCCGCTCGCCGCGACCATCCATGCCAGCACGATGATGTACACCACGCTGACCGGCAGCTGCCAGGTGTCATTTTCGCCCAAACGGCGCACCAGCCATTCGGAACAGAGCGACAGCGGCGTCAGCACCGCGCGATAGCCGAGTATCGCCGTCGCGGTCTGTACGAAGCGGGCACCGCGACCGAACAGGTGCAGCAGCGCCCAGTACCACGCCAGGGTGAATACCACATCCAGCAGCAGCGCCCGCAACCACGGGCCGGCCGGCAACGGCAGCAGCAGCACCATCAGTGCATTGACAATGAAGTACCCTAGCGCGGTCAGCAACAACAGCAAACCGACGGCGGGAACATCCTGTGGACCCTTGCGCAACAGTGCGATCTGACTGTACAGGCGCAGCAGCTCGCTCATGGCTTCCGGGCCCGGCAAATGGCTCGCATAATGCGCACATTAACAGAGAAAATCCGGACCAATTACAACGATGATGATCAACACCCGGGAGGCTCTGCAAGGGCTTGCCCACCGCCTAACGCAAGCCGCAGCGATTGCGCTCGACACCGAGTTCCTGCGCGAACGCACCTATCGGGCGGAACTGTGTTTGTTGCAGATCGCGGACGCGGCAGGACCCCTGTGCGTGGATCCGCTGGCCCTGACCGACCTCTCGGGGCTGCAAGCGGCGCTGGTGGGCGGCAGTGCGGTCAAGGTCATGCATGCCTGCCGGCAGGATATCGAAGTCCTGCTACCGCCGATCGGATTCGTCGCACCGGTGTTTGATACCCAGATCGGCGCGGCACTGACCGGCATGCCCGCCCAGATCGGCTACGCCGAACTGGTGCGGCGCGTGACCGGGCGCGAACTGAGCAAGGCCCATACGCGGGCCGATTGGTCACGGCGCCCATTGTCCGCCGAGCAGCTCGACTACGCGCTCGATGACGTGCGCTACCTGCTGCCCATTCGTGATCATCTGATCGCGGAACTGACCCGCCTGGGCCGCATGCCCTGGTTGCAGGAAGAACTGGCCGCACTGCACGACCCGGCCGACTACGCGGTCGATCCGCAGGAGGCCTGGTTGCGGATTCGTTCCTTCAAGGCACTCGACGCGGATCGCTCCCGACTGGCTCAAGTGCTGGCAGCCTGGCGCGAGCGGCGCGCCGATGAGCGCAACCGGCCCCGTGGCTGGATTCTGGATGACGCCGTGCTGCGCGATATCGTCGTCAAGGTTCCGCGGACCTTGAACGAACTGGCCGCGCTTGCCGACATGCAGCCGGGCTTCGTCAAGCACAACGGCACGGAGCTGTTGGGCTTGATCGAGGCGGCCCGGATGCCCGCCGTGCTGCCGCGTGTCAATGCACGTGGCGCACCGGACCCACAAAAGGCGGCACTGGTGAAAAAATTGGCCAGCGTGCACCAGGCCGTGGCCATGGAACTGAACCTGTCGCCCGAGATCCTCGCCACCCGGCGTGACCTTGAGCAGCTGGCGGACGGTCGCCAGGACAGCGCGGTTATGTCCGGCTGGCGACGCGAAGTCATCGGCCAGCGGCTGCGCGCGGCGCTATGATCGCGACTGCATATGGACGGTAACGGCAACCACGAGGCGGAGGATCCCCGCCAGCGTCTCGCCGACGAGCGAGCGCTGCGCGCGGAAGCGGAACGCGTCAGTCGACTCAAGGATGAGTTCCTGTCCACGTTGGGACACGAGCTGCGCGCGCCGCTGCACGCCATTCTCGGCTGGTCGCGACTGCTCGAGTCCGGCCGCCTGGCGCCCGAGGATGTGCAGCGTGGCGGTCAAACCATTGATCGCAATGTGCGAAATCTCGCCCAGCTGGTGGATGATCTGATCGACATGAGCGGCTTGTTGAGCGGGCGTCTGCGCCTGGATCCGGAGGAAACGGATCTGGCCCAGATCGTCGAAGCAGCGCTCGAGACGATGCAAGCCACGGCCGATGCCAAAGGCGTAAAACTGGAGAAGAGCCTGCCGGCCCAGGCCTGCCTGGTGTTTGGCGACCGGCAGCGGCTGCAGCAGGTGATCTGGAACCTGCTCAACAACGCCGTGAAGTTCACGTCGCGTGGCGGCCTCATCACCACCTCGCTGGTGCGCAATCATGGCAACTGGGAAGTAAAGGTCACCGATACCGGCATCGGCCTCGGGGCGAATGCCCTGAAGATGATTTTTGACCGGTTCGGCGGCAGTGAATCCCCGCGACGCGGACCCCCCGGGCTCGGGCTCGGACTGGTCATCGTCAAACAGGTGATCGAACTGCACGGTGGTCGGGTATGGGCCACCAGTGAGGGCGAGGGACATGGTGCGACCTTCTACGCGCTGATGCCACGCCTGGCCCCCCATGAACCGGTGGACGATGTCGTCGCACTGGAAAGTGCTGACCTGCACGGGCTGCGCGTGCTGCTGGTCGATGATGACAAGGAAACGCTCGAACGCTCCCGGCAGAATCTAAGTAGCGCCCGGGCCTTGGTGGCGACCGCCACCAGCGTGGAGTCGGCCCTGGAGGCCCTGCGCATCTTTCATGCCGACGTGCTGATCGCCGATGTGAGCATGCCGGGACGCAATGGCTACGACCTGATCCGTGCCGTTCGCGCCAAGCTCAGTGCGCAGGAGCTGCCCGCAATCGCGCTGACCGAATTCGCCAGACCCGAGGACGCGGTGCGCGCCCATGACGCCGGATTCCAGATGCACCTGACCACACCGGCAGACGCCGAGGAACTGGTCAGCGCCGTCGCCCAGTTGACGCGGCGCACCTGAACGCTCGCCCGCTTTATCGGTGACGGCGCGCCTTGACGGCTGGCTTCTTGCGCGGCGGTGTCTGGCGACCGCTCCTGGCCTTGCCGGCTGCGCGCCTGGCCGCGGGCTTGCGGACTGCCCGCTTTGTCACGGGCTTGCGCGCTGATTTCTTCGCCGACTTCAGGGCCGACTTGGCCGCGGCGGGGCGCTTGCGGGCGCGCGCGACGGCGGGCTTGCGCATCGAGCGGCTGCTGGGTTTGCGGCCCACCGCGGCCAGTACGGCCTCAAGGCGCGCGGTCACGGCATCCAGATCACCTTGCGCATCAATCTTGCGCAGCAGGCCCCGTTCCTCATAGAAGTGCGCCAGCGGGCGCGTCTTTTCGTCATACACCATGAGGCGATCGGCAACCGTCGCCTCGTTGTCGTCGGGGCGCTGGAACAGGTCGTGCGCCCCGCCGGTCTTCGGGCAGCTCTCCCCCGATGCCGGTGGCGAGATGAAGATGTTGAAGACCCGACCACAGTTGCGACAGGTTCGTCGGCCTCCGATGCGACGCAGCAGCTCCTCATTGTCCACCTGCATCAGCACGACGACATCGAGGGGCTGGTCCAGCTCTTTCAGCAGGCCCTCGAGAGCGGCTGCCTGCGACAGATTGCGGGGGAAGCCATCGAGAATGAAGCCGTTGAGGACATCAGGCAGGGCGAGGCGTTCCTGGATCATGCCCAGCACGATCGCGTCATCGACCAATTTGCCGGCATCCATCACGGACTTTGCCGCGATGCCCAGCTTGCTGTGCGCCGCGACCGCCGCGCGCAGCAGATCGCCGGTGGAAATCTGGGGTATGCCGTGGCTCTTGATGAGGCGCTGTGATTGGGTGCCCTTGCCCGAACCGGGTGGTCCCAGAAGTACGATTCGCATAAGAATATGGCCCCTCGTCGGCCTTTGGGCCGATCTTCCTGATCTTTAGAAGGTGGTGGGCAACGTTACCGGCCACGCACGGCTTGGTCAATTCGCCCGCCGAAATGCCCACTGCGTGGGGGTGTTTTTGGCTATTCTCGAATGCCTCCATTGCAGCGTGAACGGCGAGTCCAAATGACGCGAAAAACCAGCAAATCAGGCCCCCGGCGCAACGCCTTTTATGCCCAGTCCGGCGGCGTGACGGCGGTAATCAATGCCTCGGCCTGCGGTGTGATCGAAACGGCCACGAAGTACCCCCGCCAGATCGCCAAACTTTACGCCGGGCGTCACGGCATCATCGGCGCGCTGACTGAAGATCTGATTGACGTAAGCAAGGAGAGCCGCCAGACCATCCGGGCCCTCAAACATACCCCCTCCGGCGCGTTTGGTTCGGCCCGCTTCAAACTCAAGAGCCTGGGACAGAACCGCGCCGAATATGAGCGCCTCATCGAGGTCTTCCGGGCGCATGAAATCGGCTACTTCTTCTATAACGGCGGCAATGACTCGATGGACACCGCCCTGAAGGTGTCCCAGCTGTCGCAATCGCTGGGCTATCCGATCTGCTGTATCGGCGTACCGAAGACGGTGGACAATGATCTGCCGCACACCGACTGCTGCCCGGGATTCGGCTCGGTCGCCAAATACATCGCGGTTTCCACGCGCGAGGCAGCAATGGATGTGGCTTCCATGGCGCGTACCTCGACCAAGGTGTTCGTGCTCGAAGTCATGGGCCGCCACGCCGGCTGGATCGCCGCCGCGGGTGGGCTGGCGGGGCGCAAGGCTGGCGAGCCACCTCACATTATCCTGTTTCCGGAAATCCCCTTCGACCAGGCCGCCTTCCTGGCGAAGGTCAAATTCAGCGTGGCCAGCTACGGCTACTGCGTCGTCGTGGTTTCAGAGGGCGCGGCCTACGCGGATGGCCGCTTTCTGGCCGAGGCCGGCACCCAGGATGCCTTCGGGCACTCACAGCTGGGCGGTGTCGGACCGGTGGTCGCGAACATGGTCCGGGAAGCGCATGGCTACAAATACCACTGGGCCGTAGCCGACTACCTGCAGCGCGCCGCGCGGCACATTGCCGCCAAAGTGGATGTCGAGCAGGCCTATGCCTGTGGCAAGGCCGCCGTGGAGCTTGCCGTCGCGGGACGCAATGCCGTAATGCCCACTATCGTGCGCAAATCCTCGAAGCCCTACAAATGGGTCATCGGCCATGTGCCATTGGCCGAGGTGGCCAACCGGGAAAAGAAGATGCCCCGCCACTACATCAGCGCCGACGGCTTCGGCATCACCGCCGCCTGCCGCAGGTACCTGGAACCGCTGATAGCCGGTGAAGCCTATCCACCCTATAAGGATGGCCTGCCGGACTATGTGCACATCAAGGGTGTCCCGGTGCGGCGCAAGCTCAAAACGGACTTCAAGGTCTGAGCGCCCCGGGTGTGTGATATAAGTTTTCGGCTGCCCAGGGCCGCGCCTGGGGGTTCATATGAACGTTGATCTTTTGGGGGATTTGCTGATGGATGCCGCGAGTTGGTTGTGGGTGGCGATAGCAGCCGGAGTGGTTGCTGTGTTGTACGGCGTGATCTCGATGATCTCGATCCTGAAATTGCCGGCGGGCAATGAGCGCATGCAGGAGATCGCCGCGGCAATCCAGATAGGTGCGCGCGCCTACCTCAACCGTCAATATTCAATGATCCTGATTGTCGGCGTCGCGCTGCTACTGGTGCTGGGATTCGCGCTGGACTGGTGGACGGCGGGCGGCTTTGCCATCGGCGCGCTGCTATCGGGTGCGACCGGCTACATCGGCATGAATATCTCGGTGCGCGCCAACGTGCGCACCGCACAAGCCGCCACGCACGGCCTCAACGCCGCGTTGTCGGTGGCCTTCCGCGGCGGTGCCGTCACCGGCATGCTGGTGGTGGGCCTGGCGCTGCTGGGCGTCGCGGGCTACTACGCGGTGCTGCTGCCGCGCGTCGGGCAGGATCTGGCCCTGCACTCGCTGGTGGGATTGGCGTTTGGCGGCTCGCTGATCTCGATTTTCGCACGCCTCGGCGGTGGCATCTTCACCCAGGGCGCCGATGTGGGCGCGGATCTGGTGGGCAAAGTCGAAGCCGGCATTCCCGAGGATGACCCGCGCAACCCGGCCGTCATCGCCGACAACGTCGGTGACAATGTAGGCGATTGCGCCGGAATGGCCGCCGACCTGTTTGAGACCTACGCGGTCACCATCGTCGCCACGATGCTGCTGGGCGGACTGACCATGCACGATACGGGCGCCAATGGTCCGGTCTATCCGCTCGCCCTGGGCGCGGCGTCCATCGTTGCCTCCATCATCGGAACCTTCTTCGTGCGCGTCACCGGCGGCAAGATCATGAACGCCCTGTACAAAGGTGTGGTGGTCTCGGCCGTGCTGTCAGGCGTGGCGTTCTACTTCATCACCAAGAACCTGATGCCGGGGCTTGCGAACGCGTTGTTTGCCTGCACCATCGTTGGCCTGGCGCTGACCGCCGCGCTGATCGTGATTACCGAGTACTACACCTCGACTGAGTACAGCCCGGTGCGCAAGGTGGCGGCGGCGTCGCAGACCGGTCATGCGACCAACATCATCGCGGGTCTGGGTGTGTCGATGAAATCCACGGCACTGCCAGTGCTGGCGGTGTGCGTGGCCATCTGGGCTGCCTTCACTTTTGCCGGCCTTTACGGCATCGCCATCGCCGCAACCGCCATGCTGTCCATGACCGGCATGATCGTCGCATTGGATGCCTACGGTCCCATAACGGACAACGCCGGTGGCATCGCGGAGATGGCCGGCCTGCCCAAGGCCGTGCGCGACATCACCGATCCACTCGATGCCGTGGGCAACACGACCAAGGCCGTCACCAAAGGCTATGCAATCGGCTCGGCCGGGCTTGCGGCACTGGTGCTGTTTGCCGACTACACGCATAACCTCGAGGCAGCCGGCAAGCTCGTGGAGTTCTCGTTGTCAGATCCGGCCGTCATCATCGGCCTGTTCATCGGCGGCATGGTCCCATTCCTGTTCGGCGCCATGGCCATGGAAGCCGTGGGGCGCGCGGCAGGGTCCGTGGTCGAGGAAGTGCGCCGCCAGTTCCGCACCATCAGCGGCATCATGGAGGGTACGGCTAAGCCGGATTACTCCCGCGCGGTGGACCTGCTGACCCGCGCTGCGATCAAGGAAATGATCATTCCCTCGCTGCTGCCGATTCTGGTCCCGGTGATTCTCGTGGTGCTGCTGAATCTCGCGCTCGGCCACGGCGCCGGCACCCGCGCCCTGGGCGGACTGCTCATCGGCACGATCGTCACCGGCCTGTTCGTCGCGATTTCAATGTGTACCGGGGGAGGGGCCTGGGATAACGCCAAGAAGTACATTGAAGAAGGCAACTTCGGCGGCAAGGGCTCCGCGGCCCACAAGGCGGCGGTCACGGGTGATACCGTCGGTGATCCTTACAAGGATACGGCGGGGCCGGCCATCAATCCGCTGATCAAGATCATCAATATCGTGGCCCTGCTGATGGTGCCACTGCTATGAGTGGCCGACCTTGTCGCGGGTCAGCACGGCGCTCACCAACTCATTGAGGCGCGCACAGTACTGGGCAACCGGCGGCTCGGCCTGGATCTGTCTTAGCGTGAGGTCGGCGCGCACCTCGACCAGGCGACGCTCGATGCGCTCATCGACGATGAGCGTGTGGCTCAGCAGGGCGCACACACACGAGGAGATCTCCTGATCCAGCGCCCGGGCCTCGGTACCAGCAATCTCCACGCCCACCAGCTCAGACGGACAGCCGGCGTCCTTGTGCTGCCGCCAAAGTCGAGCCAGCTGCATGAGCGTTTTGACCCCTTTTCGTCGTAAGGACCATGTTTGGACACCGCGGGGTGACGGATTTTTATACTCCCCCTGACTGGGGCCCGCAACGGGTCGGGGCGGAAGCGGCGCAGCAAACTGGCGTGGGGCGTGTCAGGCGGCGACCATGAGCGGCTTGGGCCTGCCGATGGCGTAACCCTGCAGGAAATCGACACCCATCCGCCGCACGGCTTCCGCGGCGGAGTCCTCTTCGACCTGCTCGGCGATGACCTTGAATTTCAAGGAACGCGCAAGCTTGATCATGGCAGCGACCATCGCCTGATTGACACTGTCCCGCGCCAGATTCTGGGTCAGCGAGCCGTCGATCTTCAAATAATCCAGCGGCAGGTTGCGCAGGTTCGAGAAGGAGGCGACGCCGGAGCCGAAGTCATCAATTGCAAACTGGCAGCCCATGCCATGTAGGACCCCCACGAATCGGCGCGCCTGCTCCAGATTGGCGATGACGGCGGCCTCGCTGATCTCAAAACAAATCTGGCTCGGCAGTGCGCCGGTGCGATCGAGGCACTCCACGACAAATTCCAGGAACTGCGGATCCCCGAGCGTTTGCCCGGATATGTTGATCGCGATGCTGTGCCGATCGGTCAGCGCGATGATGCCGCGACCCACCGCCGTAAAGGTCGTCTGCACCACCCAGCGATCCAGCAATCGCATCAGCTTGTGACGCTCGGCGGCGCGCATGAACTCCGCCGGCAGCACTTCGTTGCCGAAGTCATCGGTCATCCGCACCAACACTTCCATGCGTGGGCCGGTGCCATCATCCGCAAAGGCCGGAACGATGGTCTGCTGATACAGTTGGAAGCGGTTTTCCTTGAGTGCGGTCTGCAGGCGCTGCAGCCATTGGATCTCACCGGTCTGACGGGCCCGGGCTTCATCGCGCGCAGAGTACACCGCGACGCGGCCGGCGCCATCCTTCTTTGCGACATAGCAGGCCGCGTCGGCCGCCGCCAGCAGTTCCTCCAATGTCCCACTCTCGGCCGAAATTTCGACCAGCCCTACCGACACGCCAATGTTGAAGATCTTGTCCTTCCAGATGAACCGGTAATCACCGACCGCACGGCAAACATCGTCGGCGATCTGCCGTGCCTTCTCCAATGGGCAGCCGACCAGCAACGTGCCGAATTCATCACCACCGAGGCGCCCGACGTAATCGCTGTCGCGGACCGCATCGCGCAGCAGCTTCGCGACTTCGCGCAACATGCTGTCGCCGGCCAGGTGGCCACTGGTGTCATTGACGATCTTGAAGCGATCGAGATCCAGATAGCACAGCACATGGTGCCCATCGCCGCGATGACTGCTGGCGAGAGCTTCGGTCACGTGGCGTTCGAACTCGCCACGATTGATGAGACCGGTGAGCGCATCGTGCGTTGCCTGATACGACATCTGGCGCGTGATGCCACGCTGCTCGGTGACATCGCGCAGCAGCAGAACGGTGCCGGTGATCTCGAGCTCGGCGGACCTGATCGGGGCGGTGGAAACCTCGACCGCGCTCTCGATGCCGCTGCGATGCGACAACAGCACCGCACGACGACTGCTGGTACCGGCCTCGCTCGTGGGAAGTGTCAGCTGCTTGCCACTGCCGCGTGTCGCCGGGTCTTCATCGTCCACCAGCTCGACGACTTCGGCGAGCGACTTGCCCACTGCGAAATCCGCGCTGGTGCCCGTCAAGGTAGCCGCCGCGGAATTCATGAATTCAATGATGCCGGACTCATCGGTGGTGACGATCGCATCACTCAAGGACTCCAGCGCGCGGGCCCGACGCGCATCCTTGCGCGAGCGTTCCTCTTCTTCGGGTGTCATGCCGCGCAGCGTCTGCACCGTCTGGGTCGGAATGATCTCAACGCCCGTCACCAGCAACGCCGGTGCGCCATCGTAGTCGATGACCGCCGAGGCGATTTCGAGTCGCGTCACCTGATCCGTCAGCCCGGCCATTTCTATCTCATAGCGCTCGGCGGCCGGCTCGCCCGCCAGGCGATGGGCGATGTTCTCGTTGACCAGCTCGGTATATCCGGGCGGCACGAGGTCCCCCAGCCGACGACCGATGAGCGCATCGCGCTCCATGCCCATCAGGCTCGCGAACTGCCGGTTGGCATGCAGGATGGTGTCGCGGTGAATCAACACCGCCTCGTGGATGCGATCGCCGAGTTCCGCGAACAACCGCGGCGTGCCGCGATCGCGCTCCGAGCCGGATGCGGCGCGCGTCAGCAGATGATTGATCGCGGTCGCGAGCAACGAGACTTCCGCGCCGTCCGCCGGTACATCCACCCGGCCACTCATGCGTCCGCCAATGGCGATACGCTGTACTTGCTGTGACACATCGTCAACGGCCAGAAGCGCGCGGCGCTGCAACAGATACATCACCGCGAGCAGGCCCGCGATCAGGCCAAGTAGCACGCACGAGAGACCGACGATGGTCATGGTTCCCCTAAATTTTTGTGGAACGTGGCACGGTGAGTTGGTTTTCTCGTGCCCGGATCCCTTTAGTCCTTCCGGCCAGCATAACGCAGGTTTACCCTGACGCCTTGGGCATTCACCATATCCATTCGCAGTGCAGGTTCCGGCTCGGATAACATAATGGCCCGCATACGGAGTTGATCGACAATGCAGACCGAACTTGCCCGTGAACAGATGGTTGAACAGCAGGTGCGCGCACTCGATGTTCTCGACGAACGCGTGCTCAGCACCTTGCGCAAAGTGCCGCGTGAGCTGTTTGCTCCCCCCAATGTCAAATACCTGGCATTTGCGGACACCGAAATTCCGTTGCCGCATGGTCAGCACATGCTGCGACCGAGTCTGGTTGGCAAAATCCTGCAGGCGCTGGGACTGCAGGGCAGCGAACGGGTACTCGAAGTTGGCAGCGGCTCCGGCTTCATGACCGCCTGCCTGGCCGTCAACGCGGCGAGCGTGCGCAGCGTCGAGCTGTATCCGGATCTGGCGGATCTCGCGCGCGTCAACCTGCGCAGCGCCGGTATTCGCAATGCCGAGGTGATCACCGCGGACGCAACTTCACAAGAGGTCCTCTCCGCGGCGGCCCGCGCCGCCGGCAGCCCATTCGGCGGACTGTACGAAGTCGTCGTGCTGACCTGCGCCATGCCCCTGCCCGATGAACGCTTCCGTACCCTGCTCACGCCGGGCGGACGTATGTTCGTGATCGTCGGTGAGCCGCCGGTGCAGGAAGCGCAGCTGCTGCGCCGCGTGGGCGAGAAGGAGTGGGAACGCACCGTGCTGTTCGAGACCTGCATTGATCCATTGATTAATGCGCGCCGCGCCGCAACCTTCACTTTCTAGGAACTAACCCATGCCGACACCGCAATCCGTCACCCTAATAAGCCCGGCAGACCTGAAGCTCCAGCTGGATTCCCCGCAGCCGCCGCTGGTGCTGGATGTGCGCGAAAAGTGGGAACTTGAGGCGGCCCGACTGCCGGGTACGCTAGACATTCCCATGGCGGAGGTGCCACAGCGGCTGGATGATCTGCCCCGCGACCGGCAGATCGTGGTCATGTGCCATGGCGGCACGCGCAGCATGAAAGTGGCCAATTTCCTGGCCCAGCGGGGGTTCGAGCGGGTCGCCAGTCTCGATGGCGGCATCCAGGCCTGGGCCGACGACGTGGATCCCAGCGTCGGCACGTACTGAACAATTAAGCACGGCGCGCGACTAAGTAACGTGGGCCATGGGCACACTCATGGTAAAGCCGTGTGCCTGTTCAAGTGCTTGGGCACCTGATATAGTGAAGTACAACACCAAAGATGTTCGGCGTAATATGCTGAAACGAAAGGGATATATGAAGCATGTTATCGCGACTGCCTGGGTCTCGCTGGCCCTGGTCGCGGTGGCGCAGGGCCGCGACCTGGTGCAGGTCTATGACGATGCCGTGCGGTTCGATCCGCAGATCCAGGAAGCCGATGCCACCCGGATGGCTGCCCGGGAAAACTCACCACAAGCCCTGTCGGCACTGTTGCCGCAGCTCTCAGGCAACGCGGCAATCTCGCGCGCGCGCACGCAGACCGATTCGGTCGAAGCCTTCCCCAACGCGAGCAACCCCGCGGTGCTGCAGCCGCTGCCGTTCTCCGTCGGCGGCTACACCGATGAGCGTCAGTACAATCTGCAATTGCAACAAAGTGTGTTCTCCTGGGCGAACTGGAAAACGCTAAGCCGCGCGCACAAGCAGGTGGCGCAGGCCGAAGCCGATTACAAGGCCGCGCAGGAGAGCCTTATCCAGCGCGTCGCCACGGCCTACTTCAACGTGCTGGCGGCGCAGGACAGCGTCGATGCGGACCAGGCCGCGCTTAATGCGGTCACCCAGCAGCTCGAACAGGCCAACAAGCGCTACGACGTGGGGCTGATTCCGATCACCGATGTGAAGGAAGCGCAGGCGGCGCACGATTCGGACGCGGCCGCGGTGATCGAGGCCAAGCGCCAGCTCGCAAGCGTCCAGCAGGCCCTGCGCGAAATCACCAACCAGGATTATCCGACCCTGGCCAAGCCGGGGGAGGTCATGGCGCTCAACCCGCCGCAGCCGGCCGACATCGATCACTGGGTCCAGGTGAGCATGGACCAGAACGTGTCGCTCCTTTCCAGCCGCCTGGCGGCGGATGTGGCGCGCGAATCGGTGGAAATCAGCCGCTCCGGCCACCTGCCTTCCCTGGCGATCACCGCCCAGCGCGGTGTTCAGAACGAGGATCTCAATCAGAACGAGGCCTTCGGTGGCCCGGCGGCAAATATCCGCTACCCGCAGTCATCGAACAGCAATCAAATCGAGCTGCAGGTCACCGTGCCGATCTTCAGTGGTGGACTGGTCCAGTCCCAGGTGCGCCAGGCGCAGTACCAGTGGATTGCCGCCAAGGACCATGTGCAGCTGATCTCGCGCCAGACTGAACATCTCGCGCGCGACTCCTACAACGGCCTGGTCAGCAAGATCCAGCAGGTGAACGCGTTGCGTCAGGGCTTGGAATCCGCACAGGTCGCGCTGCAAGCGACGGAGGCCGGTTACGAGGTGGGCACGCGCACGGAAGTGGAAGTGCTGCAGGGACGACAGAGCCTGGTTCAGGCACAGGTGAGCTACTGGCAGTCGCGTTACGACTACATGAACGACGTTATCGCATTGCGTCTGGCGGCAGGAACGTTGACCCGGGATACGCTGGTGGAACTCAACAAGTCACTCACCGCGCTCATGGGTAGCCCGCCGCCCGCCCAGCCTTAGGCGAGCGCCGGGAGCAGGTCCAGCACCCGCGCGCACGACCCGCGCCCCTGCGTGACAACCTGCAGCGCCTGCGCGCCCATGCGTTGGCGGACATCGGCATCCCGCAGCAGCTGCGTTACGGCGCGCCCCAGTTCTGCGGCATCGCGCACCACGCACACTGCGTGCGCCGCCAGCAGTGCCTGCAGAACTTCGCGCGCATTCGCGTGGCTGGGGCCCGTGAGTATCGGCCGACCGAGGGCCGCCGGCTCGAGCAGATTGTGGCCGCCGACCGCCACGAGGCTGCCGCCGACAAAGGCCACGTCGCCGGCCGCATAGAAGTCCAGCAGCATTCCCATCGCATCCACGAGCAGTACCTGGGTCGCATCGGTCACCGCGTCCGCGCATGATTGCCGCGCAAAGTCCACCTGCTCGCGCCGCAGCCACTCGGCGACCGCCTCAAAGCGCCGGGGGTGCCGCGGCACCAGCACCAGAAGGGCCTGCGGGAGGGCCTCGCGCACGGCGCGATGCGCGGTGAGCACCTGCTGCTCCTCGATCTCATGCGTGCTGCCCGCCACCCACACTGGCCGGTGCGGCGCGAAGTGCGCGCGCAGCCGCAGGCCGTTGGCGGGCACGCTGTCCGGCACCGCCAGATCGGCCTTGAGATTGCCGGTAACCTCAATGTGCGAGACGGGCACGCCCAGGTCTGCGAAGCGTTGTGCGTCGGCGGGGGTCTGCGCCGCAACCTGCACGACCGCTGCCAGCGATTTGCGCAGGGCGCTCCCCACCCAGCGGTAGCGTCTGGCGGAGCGCTCGGACAGGCGCGCACTCGCCAGTACCAGCGGCACCTGCGCGCTCGCACAGGCACCAAACAGATTTGGCCAGATTTCCGTTTCCAGCACGATGGCCAGACGCGGCCGCACGCGCTGCACAAATCGCCGTACCGAGCCAGGCAGGTCGAGAGGTGCGTAGCGCACGGTAATGCCGCGGGACTCAAACAACACGCGGGCCCGCGCGAGCCCGGCAGCGGTCGTGACGGTGATCAGCAACGGCAGCTGCGCATCACGTTGCCGCAGTCCCGCCACCAGTATTGCCGCGGCCTGCACCTCGCCGACGGAGGCGGCGTGCAGCCACACCGGGCAGGCCAGCGGCGCGCCCAGCCCGAAACGCTGATCGAAGCCACGCCAATATCCGGACTCGTGCCGACCCCGCCATAGCAAGGCGGCCAGATAAAACGGGGCGAGCAGGTAGGCCGCGAGCTTGAAGATCACGAAACTTGTGCCGCCTGCCGCAGTTGCGGCAACGGTGATTGCTGATACCCGTCCAGCAGTCCGTGCCAGTCATCTTCCGTGAAGCGCTCGGCGGGCAACTCCCAGGTGATTTTTTCCAATGAGCGTCGCAGGCGCACCAGATTGGCGTCCTGCCAGAAGCCGGGCTTGCGCAGTGTGCCGCGATCAAAGTCGATCAGGTAAACGCGATCCTGCTGGGAATCGCCCGCAGCCTCCGTCTGGGCGTCGACCTGGCCGATGAGAATATTGTGCGCATTCAGGTCGGCATGGCACACGCCCAGGTCATGAAAACGACGCAAGCAACGGCCGATGGCGATCCAGGTCAACAACGATAGCGAGGAAGTCTGCAGTGCCTGGGCCAGCGACCACACCTGCAGCAGGCGTTCGGTGATGATGTCACCGCGATAGCCGAACCCCCGCTTGCGATAGCGCGCGGCGATGGGCGCCGGGACCGGCAAACCGGCGCGGTGCAGGTGGTAGGTGAGCTGCCATTCCGCGAAGGGCCGGGTGCTCTCCTCGCCCTGCCACCAATACCGGTCGCGCGACAGGCTGCGCATCAGTCCGCCGCGCCGGTAGTGGCGCAGCACCCAGGAGTGGCTTTGCACGGTGAGAAACCACGCCGTACCCCGCCCGCGCGCTTCGCCCACGATCTGGCCGCGGCGCGCGAGCAGCACCGGATCGAAGGTGTCGGTGGACAAATTGCCCGCGCGCGAAGCGTCATATAGCATGGCGCCGCCGGCAACCACCTTGCGCCGGACCTCGGATCCCAGCGGCCACTTTCGAGTCACACGCGCTCCATGCCGAGTCTCCTGTCGACGCCGCAGAACATCTGCATACTAAGACTCTCGGCCATTGGTGATACCTGCCATGTGGTGCCAGTGCTGCGGACCCTGCAGCGGGCTTGGCCTGCGGCCCGCTTCACCTGGGTGATCGGATCGCCGGAGTCCACGCTGATGGACTGCCTGCCTGAGGTGGAGTTTATCACCGTCGACAAGCGCGCCCGCCGTGCCAGTCGCATTGCGCTTGCCCGCAAGCTCAGGTCCCGGCAGTTCGATGTGCTGCTGCACATGCAGCTGGCGCTGCGGGCGAGCCTCGTCGCGCGGCAGGTGCGGGCGAAGATCAAACTTGGGTTTGATCGGCCGCGTGCCCGGGAACTGCAGTGGCTGTTCACCAATCAGCGCATCGCCGCGCACCGTCGCGAACACGTCCTTGACAGTTTCTTCGGCTTCGCCGCCGCACTGGGTGTGCACGAGCGGCTGCTGCGCTGGGATGTGCCGATCCGGGCTGAAGCCGGCGCGCTGGCCGCGCGGGTGCTGCCGGATGGCACCCGTACCCTCATCATCAGCCCCTGCTCCAGCCACGTGCTGCGCAACTGGCGCGCCGAACGCTATGCCGCGGTGGCGGACTACGCCGCGCAGGTCCATCACATGCGCGTTGTGCTGTGTGGCGCCCCCAGCGTCATCGAGCAGGAGATGGGCGCGGCAATCATGCGCCACGCCCGCACGGGGATCAGCAATCGCATCGGCGCGGACAGCCTGCCACAGCTGCTGGCCCTGCTGTCGCGCGCAACCGTCCTGCTGAGCCCGGATTCGGGGCCCGCGCACATGGCCACGATGGTGGGCACACCGGTGATCGGCCTGTACGCGGCCACCAATCCCGCCCGTACCGGTCCGTACCTGTCCCGCACCTGGTGCGTAGATGCCTATCCCCAGGCAGCCGAGCGGTTCCGCGGCCGCGCGGCAGACGAATTGCCCTGGACTACGAAAATCGAGGTGCCGGGCGTCATGGACCTGATCGAGGTGCCGCAGGTCACCGCGAAACTCGACGCCTTGGTAGCATCGCGGTCATGACGGACCTGCACGTACCCGTGTCCCCCGGTGAGCTGCTCGACAAGATCACCATTCTGCGGATCAAGAGCCAGCGGATGCACGAGGCCGCCAAAGTCGCGAATGTGCGGCTGGAACTGGAACTGCTACAGCGCACCTGGGCCACGCTCGGCAGCAGCACCTTGCAAGTGGCCGCCGATGAACGGGCCCTGCAGGCCGTGAACGAGCAGCTGTGGGACATCGAGGATCGTCTCCGCAACAAGGAGGCGGCCCGCAGCTTCGATCAGGAGTTCATTGAGCTCGCGCGTGCGGTGTACCGCCACAACGATGAACGCGCCGCCATCAAGAAGCGCGTCAACATCGCGCTCGGATCACGCATCGTCGAGGAGAAGTCCTACCAGCCGTACGCTTGAAGCGCTCAGCCCCTGAGCGTGTATTCGGCGCCACAGTAGGGACACTTGGCCCAGCCGGTGGCCTCGATTGAGAGGTACACCCGCGGATGCGAGTTCCACAGATACATTTCCGGCATCGGACAGGCCAGCGGCAGGTCCGCCGCGGAAACCTCGTACTGGTTCTGCGCGTTCGGTTGGATGAGGGCTTTGGTCGTGGCAGACATGACGGGGGGATTATACGCGATCCGCCGCGCGTTCAGTCCACCATGGCCGACTGCCAGATGGCCGTCACCGCGGCGCGCAGGTGCGCGAACTGCTGCGCCGGGACCACGTTCGCACCGCCTTCGAGCGACATGCGGTGGGTACGCTCCCGATAGGCGCGGTAGGCCGCGGTCAGCGTGTCCACGCTGGTCTGTGGCACCAGGTCGGCCGAGGCCACCGACTCGAGCTGGCGGATGGTGTCCGAGAACATGACCAGCGGCGGGTAGCGCAGCGCCCACTCCAGCGCCCAGTACTGCGCCAGAAATTCAATGTCGGCCACGCCACCGGCGTCGTGCTTGATGTCGAACTGGTCCGCACCGCTGCGCGATAGCTCGCGGCGCATGCGTTCGCGCATCCGCCGCACGTCGGCGCGCAGGCTCTCGCGTCGCACATTGTGGCGCAGCACCTGGGTGCGCACCGCTTCGAAGCGTGCGCGCAGCGCCGCATCCCCGGCCACGGCGCGCGCATGTAACAGCGCCTGGTGTTCCCAGGTCCACGCCTCACGCTGCTGATACTCACTGAAAGCGGCGAGGCTGCTGACCAGCAGACCACCCTTGCCGCTGGGCCGCAGCCGCACATCCACCTCGTACAGCCTGCCGGCCGCCGAGTGCATGGTGAGCAGATGCACCATGCGCTGGGCCAGGCGCAGAAAGAACACCTGGTTATCGATGCCCTTGCCACCGTTTTGCGCGCCTTCGGTCTCCTGGCGCTCCCCTGCGGAGTCGTGCAGGAACACGACGTCCAAATCTGAACCATAGCCGAGCTCGCGACCACCAAGTTTGCCGTAGCCGATGACGCAGATCGCGACCGGACGGCGCTGCGCCCCCTCCCCGCACATCGGGACGCCCCACCGCGCGCCGATCTGACGCAGCGAAAGGTCGACGACGCGTTCGATGATCAGTTCGGCGATATCCGTGAGCTGATCGCTGACGCGCATCAGCGGCACACGCCCGGAGAGATCCGCAACGGCCACGCGGAACACCGCAGCTTGCTGGAAGTGCCGCAATGCTTCGACCTGGCGTTCGGGATCCTGCTCCTGCAGCGGATCCACTTCCAGATCCAGTTCCTGCAGCAGCTCCAGGCGTCCCGGTGCCGCCTCGAACAAACGCGCATCAATGAGTTCATCCAGCAGCAGCGGATTGTCGGCGATCTGCCGCACCAGAAAGGCGCCATAGCCGCAGATCTCAATCAACCGCGCGCGCGCATCCGCACGTTCATTCAACAAGGCGTAGTACGCCGAGCGCTTGCCGATGGCTTCGATGATTTTCAGCACCCGCTCGAGCGTCGCATCGGGCTCGGCAACGCGCGCGATCAGGGTCAGTAACTGCGGCAACAGCGCCTGCAGCCGACGACGCCCGGCGGCATCCAGCCGACGCACGAACGTGGCGCCGCGCAGCTGCGCGAGGCGCTGCGCCGCGAGCAACGGATCGACCGGCCAGCGAATCTGCAGGAGCGTGGCGGTGAGAGTGCGCAACTCATCGGGCGCCCGCGGCGATTCCAGGTCTACCGCCACCCCCTGCGCCGCGCCGGGTGCCGCCGCACCGAACACCACCGAGCGAAAATGCCGGCTGACGCGGTCGCGGTGGGCGTCAAGCTGCGCCCGCAGCGCCGGCCAATCGGGCAGCGACATGGCCTGGGCCAGGCTTGCCTGCGCCACGGCGGTCACGGGCAACATGTGGGTCTGCTCGTCGGCGCGCTCCTGCAGCCGATTCTCGATCAGGCGCAGGAACTCGTAGGCCGCCCGCAATTCCACGGCGGCGCCCGGCGGCAGCAGCCGGCTGCGATCCAGCAGCGGCAGCACCTGGAGCAGCGAGGCAGTGCGCAGCCACGGCTCGCGGCCGCCGCGAATGAGCTGCAGCGACTGTGCCAGGAACTCGATTTCACGGATGCCACCGGGCCCCAGCTTGACATCGCCCGCCAGATCACGGCGTTCAACCTCGCGTTCGATCATCGCCTTCATCTCGCGCAGGCTTTCAAACACCCCATAGTCGAGGTAACGCCGATAAACGAAGGGTCGCACGGCGCTGTCATAGATGCGTGCATACTGCGCCTGCGCCGTCATCGGCCGCGCCTTCACCCAGGCATAGCGCTCCCAGTCACGGCCCTGCCCTTGCAGGTACTCCTCGAAGGCGCCGAAGCTGGCCACCAACGCGCCGCTGTCGCCGAAGGGTCGCAGCCGCATATCCACGCGGAACAGGTAGCCCTCGGGCGTGCGCGCCTCAAGCAGCCGGATCAGCAGCTGCCCCACGCGCGTGAAGAAATCCTCGTTGGCAAGTGGCCGTGCACCATCGGTATCGCCGTGTTCGGGAAACAGGAACACCAGGTCGATGTCCGAGGAGAAGTTAAGCTCGCCACCGCCAAGCTTGCCCATGCCCACGACCACCAGTTCCTGCGCGCTGCCCGGCGCCGAACGCGGCACACCGTGGCGGCGCGTGAGAATCCGCGTGGCGTGCCGATGCGCTGCGGCGATCGCGCACTGCGCGAACGCCGACTGCTCCAGCAGTGTCGCGCTGATTTCGGAAAAGCCCGCCAGATCGCGCCACGCAATGCGCACCATCTCGCGGACGCGCCAGATACGCAGGGCCGCCATCACGCCCGCTTCATCGGGTTCATCGCCGGCCGGCCAGGCGGGCGCACGCGCCGCAAAAAAAGCGACCGCATCCGTGCCCGCCGGCGCTTCCAGATCGCCGCTGTCGATCAGGCACGGCAGTAGGGTCGGGTCGCGCTCGCACGCCTCAACCACGAAGCTACTGGCCGCACCGACCCGCGGCGCCGACTCCTGCACGTCCGGCGATGCTGTGGCGGGCACCTTGATCAGTGTCATTGCCGGGCAGACTCAATCATTGAAGTGATCATGCGGGGCATACGGCGAAAAAAAAACCCCGCCGAAGCGGGGTTTGAACATTGCGCGGAAATGGGGGGGTCTTGTTCCGCGTCTTTACGGATGAGTCGCGGCTTGCGCCGCGACCCGTCCATGCTGTCAGCATATGGCCCGTATATTACGGATTCCCTATGCCCGATCGCATTAAGACATTTACATGTCCATGCCGCCCATGCCGCCCATGCCGCCCGGGGGCATGCCATGGCCATGGTCGTCATCCTTCGGAGCCTCGGCAATCATCACCTCGGTGGTCAGCAGCAGGCCCGACACGGAGGCCGAGTTCTGCAGCGCCAGGCGCGTGACCTTGGTCGGATCCAGAATGCCGGCCTCGATCATGTCACCGAACGTGCCGGTCGCAGCGTTGTAGCCGAAGCTACCCTTGCCTTCCTTCACGCGGTTCAGGATCACGGCGGCATCTTCACCGGCATTCTCCACGATCTGCCGCAACGGCTCCTCGATCGCGCGAGCCAGGATGCGGATACCGATGGTCTGATCCTCGTTGGCACCTTCCAGGTTCAGGATGGCCTTCTGCGCGCGCACCAGGGCGACTCCGCCGCCCGGCACCACGCCTTCTTCGACGGCGGCACGGGTCGCGTGCAGCGCATCTTCGACGCGGGCCTTCTTTTCCTTCATCTCGATTTCGGTGGACGCACCGACCTTGATGACGGCGACTCCGCCGGAAAGCTTCGCAACGCGCTCCTGCAGCTTTTCCTTGTCGTAATCCGAGGTTGCTTCCTCGATCTGCTGGCGGATTGATTCCACGCGACCTTTGATTTCAGCAGCCTTACCGTGGCCGTCGATGATCGTGGTGTTTTCCTTTTCAACGACCAGGCGCTTGGCTTCGCCGAGGTCGTTCACCGTGGCCTTCTCGAGCGCCAGACCCACTTCGTCGGAAATCACGGTGCCACCGGTCAGGACCGCGATGTCCTGCAGCATGGCCTTGCGCCGATCGCCGAAGCCCGGAGCCTTCACGGCCACGACCTTGAGGATCCCGCGGATGTTGTTGACGACCAGGGTCGCCAGGGCTTCACCCTCGACATCTTCGGCCACCACCAGCAACGGACGACCGGCCTTGGCCACAGCTTCGAGCAGCGGCAGCATCTCGCGGATGTTCGAGATCTTCTTGTCGACCAGCAGGATGTACGGCTTTTCGAGCTCTGCCGTCTGATTCTGCTGCGTATTGATGAAGTACGGTGAAAGGTAGCCGCGATCGAACTGCATGCCTTCGACCACTTCCAGCTCGTTGTCGAGGCCCGAGCCTTCCTCAACGGTGATGACGCCTTCCTTGCCGACCTTTTCCATCGCATCCGCAATGGTCTTGCCGATCGACTCGTCGGAGTTCGCCGAGATCGTACCAACCTGGGCAATCGCCTTCGGATCCTTGCAGGGCTTGGAGAGCTTGCGCAGCTCCTCAACGGCCACGATGACCGCCTTGTCGATGCCGCGCTTGATATCCATCGGGTTACGACCCGAGGAAACCGCCTTCAAACCTTCGCGAATGATGGCCTGGGCCAGCACGGTCGCGGTGGTGGTGCCGTCGCCGGCCTCATCGGAGGTGTTCGAGGCCACCTCCTTCACCATCTGCGCGCCCATGTTCTCGAACTTGTCCTTCAGTTCGATTTCCTTGGCGACCGAGACACCGTCTTTGGTGATGGTCGGAGCGCCAAAGCTCTTCTCGAGCACTGCGTTGCGGCCCTTCGGGCCGAGTGTCGCCTTGACGGCGTTTGCAAGGATGTTGACACCCCTGAACATGCGTTGACGTGAGTCATCGCTGAAGCGAACTTCTTTAGCTGCCATAAAATTTTATTCCTCGTTGGGAGGTGAGCCTGAGTAAACGGAAGGTCTTACTTGGCTTCGAAGACGGCCATTAGGTCGTCCTCTCTCATCACGACCAATTCGTCCCCGTCGATCTTGACCTCTGTTCCGCTGTACTTGCCGAACAGGATCTTGTCGCCGACCTTTACGTCGAGCGGACGGACGGTACCGTCTTCGAGAATTTTGCCTTTGCCGACCGCCATTACTTTTCCCTGAACCGGCTTTTCGGCCGCAGAATCAGGGATCACGATTCCGCCCGGAGAAGTACGTTCTTCTTCGAGACGTTTAATGATGACGCGGTCATGAAGAGGACGGATCTTCATGGATATCGCTCCTTAGGAAGCTATTTGACTTAAATGGATGAAAACTTGAGCCAGGCAGGTGTTAGCACTCTACCCTGTCGGCTGCTAATGATAGGGGCGCCCCGCCAGAATTCAAGTCGAAGATGAGGTTTTTTGGCTGCTTGGGTCCCTCGAGGGTATCCTTCATGGGCTTGCCATCTTTCGCCGATCACCCTGCCGTTTTGGTGCTATGCACCTGCCCCGACGAGTCGGTGGCCCTTGATATTGCTCGGGTATTGGTCAAGGAGGGCCTGGCAGCCTGCGTGAACCGTCTGCCCGCGCTGACGTCCATATATGTGTGGGAAGGTCGCCTGCGTGAGCAGTCCGAGCAACTGCTGGTGATCAAAACCATCCCCGCCCGCTACGAGGCTCTGGAAATGCGGCTCAAGGCACTTCATCCATATGAAATACCAGAGATTATCGCCATCCCGGTCGTGACAGGATCCAGCCAGTATCTGGCTTGGCTTACCGCGGCCACGGACATCACGGACTCCACCCATTGAGTGTGCACCCGATGACCCCCACCGCCGCCACCTTCCACCCTTTCCGCGCGCTGTGCGCGCTGGTGCTGATGCCGGTCTTGGCGTCGCTCCCCACCCTGATCCAGGCGCAGAACTCCGCCGCGCAGGCGATCACGCATTCGGCCAGCACTTCGCAGCAGCTCACCCCGGGCGCCATGAGCGCCGTGCTCGGTGCCATCCGTGACTGCAGCCACCCGCCTCCAATCAGCCCCGATCAGGCCTTTCAGGTGACCGCCACGGCCGCCGGCCCGA
The DNA here is from genome assembly GCA_036521075.1 of Steroidobacteraceae bacterium. GTDB lineage: Bacteria > Pseudomonadota > Gammaproteobacteria > Steroidobacterales > Steroidobacteraceae > DAIDKA01. The sequence goes on from DATDIL010000041.1 coordinate 39,817, forward strand.
ACAGCGTTCGCATCGACTGGAAGATTGCGCAAGGGTGCTACCTGTACCGCAATCGCATCAAGGTGAAGACCCAGGCAGCAGTGCAACCGGGCGCCTTCGTGCTACCGCAGGGGGAAAGCCACCACGACGAATTCCAGGGTACGCAGCAGATTTATCACCACGCGCTGAGCGGGACGCTGCCGCTCACGCGGCCGGTCGGGGCCGGCGAACTGAAGCTCGCGGTGGATGTAACTTACCAAGGGTGCGCGGAAATCGGGTTTTGCTATCCGCCCGTCACCAAGACCCTGACCGTCACGCTACCCCCGGCGGTGGCGGCAACGACGGCCCCGGCGGTGGGTGCGACAGCAGCAGCCTTTAGCGCTGATCAGCCGAAGTTCCTGGAACCCGACCAGGCCTTCAAAGTCTCGGCCAGCCCCGCCGGTCCCGACCAAGTCCGGATCGACTGGCGGATCGCGCCAGGGTACTACCTGTACCGCAGCCGCATTCATGTGAAGACCGAGAGTCCCGTGCAGCTGGGCGTCCTGGCGCTGCCCGAGGGGGAGGCCCATACGGACGAATACTTCGGCACCCAGCAGGTCTACCACCAGGCGTTGAGCGCCACGCTGCCCGTGGCGCGGGCCCGCAGTAGCGCGAATTTCAATCTGGCTGTGGCTGTGACATATCAGGGCTGCGCCAACGCGGGGCTGTGCTACGTACCGATCACCCGGACGCTGGCTGTCTCGCTACCCCCGGGTGGGGGTGCCGCCGTCAACACTGCGGCCATCGCCGCTGCGCCCGCGACTGCGGCGGGTGCCGGCGCCTTCGTTTCCGCTCAGGATAGGCTCGCCGGCCTGATACGCAATGGCAACCTGTTCGTGGTGATCGTCACTTTCTTCGGCTCCGGATTGCTGCTGGCCTTTACGCCCTGCGTACTGCCGATGGTACCGATACTCTCGGGAATCATTGCGGGCCATGGCAGCAACGTCACGACATCACGCGCGTTTCTGCTTTCATTGAGCTATGTACTGGGGATGGCTTGTACCTACACCGTGGCGGGAATCGCCGTGGCGGCCGCCGGCAGCCATGTACAGGCACTCTTCCAGCAGACTTGGGTCATCGTGCTCTTCGCCGCATTGTTTGTGGTGCTGTCCCTTTCCATGTTTGGCCTCTACACGCTGCAAATGCCGACCGCCATCCAGACCCGCCTGTCCCAGGCGAGCAGTCGGCAGACTGCCGGCACCTTCGGCGGTGTGGCCATCATGGGGGCTCTGTCGGCGCTCATCGTGACCACCTGCGTCGCCGCGCCGTTGGTTGCCACCTTCGTGGTCATCGGCCAAAGCGGCAACATGCTGCGCGGGGCGGCGGCGTTGTTTGCGCTGAGCCTGGGGATGGGGGCACCACTGCTGGTCGTGGGTGCCTCACAGGGCAAGCTGCTGCCCAAGGCCGGCGCATGGATGGACACCATCAAGCACCTGTTTGGCGTGATGATGCTGGGCGTCGCCGCCTGGATGCTGGCACGGGTGACTGCGCCGGGGTTTGTGCTGTTGCTGTGGGCGATTCCGGCTGCGGTTGCCGCCGGGGTACTGTGGCGCGGTGCCCGCTACATCCGCGAGGCGCCAATGCTGGTGCGCGCGGTGGCGGTGGCAGCCGGGGCCTATGCGCTGGTGCTGGTCATCGGCTCGCGCCTGGGTGCCACGGATCCGCTGGCACCGCTTCCCGGGTTCGCAGGCCAGCACGCGGAGCTGACTTTCCGTACCATCAAGTCCACGAGCGACCTCGATCGCGAAGTGGCGCAGGCGCATGCACACGGTCAGGCGGTGATGCTCGACTTCTATGCCGACTGGTGCGTCTCGTGCAAGGAAATGGAGAAGTACACCTTCACGGATCCGACCGTTCGCGCGACACTGAAGAACGTGGTGCGGCTGCGCGCCAACGTGACGGCCAACGACGCGGATGATCAAGCTTTGCTGAAGCGATTCGGAATTTACGGCCCCCCCACGATCGCCTTCTATGGAGCCGATGGGCATGAACGTGCGCCCTATCGCGTAGTGGGTTTCATGAAGGCACCGGAATTCGCCGCGCTCAGCGCCAAGGCCGTCGGCAGCGCCGCGACGGCGCCCTCATGACACCCGTCGCGCGTGCCGCGCTCGCCGTTGTGCTGGTGGCCGGGGCCGGGCCCGCCGGGTTCCTGATCTATCACATGGTATTCAACAGCCACCCGCTGCCGATCCGCCCCGCCGGGGCCCCGGCATCGAGCGCGCCCCTGGGTTCGGCACCCACGTCCGCGCCCACCTCATGGCCCGCCGTGCCCGATGCACAGACGCAGACCACCCGTACCCATGGGGCGACTCCGCTGACGCTGCCCGAGACGATCGCGTTGCCGGACAGCAACGGCAAAATGCATCACCTGGCCGAGTATCGCGGCCGTCCCCTCGTCCTCAACTTCTGGGCGACCTGGTGCGAGCCGTGCCGGCGGGAGATCCCCCTGCTGACCGGCCTGCACCGCAAATACGGCAACGCGGTTCAGATCGTCGGTGTGGCAGTGGACTTCCAAAAGGACGTGCTCCAGTACGCGCAGGCCAAGGCGATCAACTATCCGCTGCTGATGGGGGAAAAGGACGGGCTGGCGGCCGTGAACGCCTTGGGGATGGAAACCGTGCTTCCCTTTACGGTATTCGCCGACGCCCACGGTGACATCGTGGCCGTCAAGGTCGGCGAACTGCATGCCGATGAAGCCCAGATGATTCTCCAGAAAGTCACGGCGGTGGATGCCGGCAAACTGAGCGTGGATGCCGCCCGCAGCGGGGTGTCCGCCGGGCTCCGCAGTCTCGCCATTGCGCGCGCGCAACAGCCTTCCACGGCCTCTATCCCTAACGGCGGAAAGTCGTGATCTCGCGCAATTTTACCGCTAAAGGTACCCAAACGCCTGCAACTTAGGGTAAATTCGCCGCGCTTTGCTTGAGTGGACGAAGGTCCGACAGCCCTATGGCGCGAATACTCCTGGTCAATGGCCCGAACCTCAACCTCCTGGGTACCCGGGAGCCGGAAATCTATGGCGCTGACACCCTCGGCGACATCGAGAGCCGGGCGGCGGCGGTCGCCAAGGAGTGCGGGCATGAGTTCGCGACTTTCCAAAGCAACGCCGAGCATGAACTGATTGGACGGATCCATCAGGCCGGTCGCGACGCGACGGACTTCCTGATCCTCAACCCCGGCGCGTTCACGCATACGAGTGTTGCATTGCGTGACGCCATTGCGGCGGTGCGGCTTCCGTTTCTCGAAGTGCACCTGAGCAACGTGCACGCTCGGGAGGCGTTCCGCCGCCAATCCTATTTTTCGGACATTGCGGTTGGATCCATAGTCGGCCTAGGCGCCTATGGCTATGAGCTTGCCGTACGCGCCGCCGCCAGACTGCTGACGCGCAGGCCGGCAAGCCACCCGTAAAGCGCAGACAACCAGAACACAAGACTTTCAGGGGAGCACCCGGCATGGATATTCGTAAGGTCAAGAAGCTGATCGAGCTTCTGGAGGAATCCGGAATCGCGGAAATCGAGATCAAGGAAGGCGAGGAAGCGGTCCGCATCAGCCGAATGCCCACTGGCGCCTACGCGACGCACGCGCCCGCGCCCCACATGATGGCAGCGCCGGCTGCGCTGCCCGCGCCCGCCGCCGCTGCACCTGCCGAAGTGATTGCCAAGCCACGCGCCAATGAACACGTCGTGACGGCGCCCATGGTCGGTACGTTTTACGCGGCGCCCACGCCCGGCGCCAAGGCCTTTGTCGATATCGGGGACGAGGTCAAGGCCGGTCAGGTGCTTTGCATCATCGAGGCCATGAAGATGATGAACCAGATCGAAGCCGACAAGGGCGGCCGGATCACCTCGGTGATGGCGCAGAACGGGGATCCGGTCGAATTCGGCCAGCCCCTGTTCGTCATCGAATAAGCACATGCTCGAAAAACTCGTTATCGCCAATCGCGGCGAAATCGCGCTGCGCATCCTGCGCGCCTGTAAGGAGCTGGGCATCAAGACCGTCGCCGTTCACTCCACGGCGGATTACAGCCTCAAGCACGTCCTGCTGGCGGACGAGAGTGTCTGCATCGGGCCACCGGCCTCGCAGCTGAGCTACCTGAACATGCCCGCGATCATCAGCGCGGCCGAAGTCACCGATGCCGGCGCCATCCATCCTGGATATGGATTCCTGTCCGAGAATGCGGATTTCGCCGAGCGCGTCGAAAACAGTGGCTTCATCTTCGTGGGGCCGAAGGCCGAAACCATCCGCATGATGGGCGACAAGGTCTCCGCGATTCGCCTCATGAAGGGATACGGCGTGCCGTGCGTCCCCGGATCCGATGGCCCACTCGGCCTGGAGCCGGAGGAGAACCTGCGTATCGCGCGCGACATCGGCTATCCGGTGATCATCAAGGCCTCCGGCGGCGGCGGCGGACGTGGCATGCGCGTGGTGCACACGGAAGCCTCGCTCCTCAACGCCATCAATATCACCAAGGCCGAGGCACTCGCGGCGTTCAGCAACGACCAGGTCTACATGGAGAAATTCCTGGAGCGACCCCGGCACATTGAATTCCAGATACTGGCCGACGGCCAAGGCAACGTGATTCATCTGGGTGAGCGCGACTGCTCCATGCAACGCCGCCATCAGAAGGTCATCGAAGAGGCGCCGGCACCGGGCATCACCGCTCGACAGCGCAAGATCATGGGCGAGCGCTGCATCGATGCGGTGAGCGCGGTCGGCTATCGCAGCGCCGGCACCCTGGAGTTTCTGTATCAGGACGGGGAGTTCTACTTCATCGAAATGAACACGCGCATCCAGGTGGAGCATCCGGTGACGGAGGCGATCACGGGCATCGATCTGGTGCGAGCACAGTTGCTGATTGCCGCCGGCGAGAAGCTGCCCTACACCCAGGCTGATGTGCAGTTCCGCGGCCACGCGATCGAGTGTCGCATCAATGCCGAGGATGCCAAGACCTTCATGCCCTCCCCGGGCCCGATCCGCCTGTGGCACCCGCCCGGCGGCCCCGGCGTGCGCATCGACAGCCATGTCTACTCCGGCTACAACGTGCCGCCCAACTACGACTCGCTGATTGGCAAGGTGATCACGCATGCCGAGACACGCGAGGCGGCCATTGCCCGCATGAAGAACGCGCTCGGCGAAATGGTCATCGAAGGCATCAAGACCAACATCGCCCTGCACCAGGAGATTTTCAGTCACCAGGCCTTCGGTGCCGGTGGCCAGGACATCCATTACCTGGAGAGGCGCCTCGGGGTGCGTTGAGCGCGCCATGCCGTTTCTGGAACTGACCCTGGAGCTCGAGGGACTGGCCGCGGAGGTCGCCGAAGAGGCCGCGTTCGAGAGTGGCGCGCTGTCCGTCACCCTGACGGACTGTCGCGATGACGCGGTGCTCGAACCGGCGCCCGGGGAGATTCGCCTCTGGCCCGCCACCCGCATGCAGGCGCTGTTCCCCGATGGCACCGATTGCGCGCAGGTCGTGAGCTGCCTGGCGCGGCAGCTCGGCGCGGATCCGGCCCGTATCCAGCCACGCCTTGTCACCGATCGGCTCTGGGAGCGCGAGTGGCTCAGGGACTTCCACGCCATGAGCTTCGGGGCGCGCCTGTGGGTTTGCCCACGACACGAGGTCGTGACCGACCCCGAAGCGGTCGTGGTGTTGCTGGACCCCGGTCTGGCATTCGGCACGGGTACCCACGCGACGACCGCGATGTGCCTGAGCTGGCTTGACGCCCATGCACCGGTCGGCGCCCGCGTGCTCGATTTCGGCTGCGGCTCGGGCATTCTCGCGATCGCGGCCGTGAAGCTCGGCGCCCAACGTGCCTGGTGTTACGACATCGATCCGCAGGCCCTGCTCGCCACGGCCGAGAATGCCCACGCCAATGCAGTTGCCACTGCGGTGGTCGTCTGCGAGAGCGCTGAGCTTTTGCCCCGCGCCGTGGACGTGCTGCTGGCGAACATTCTCTCGGGCCCGCTGTGCACGCTTGCCGAATGCTTCGCGTCGCTGGCCCGGCCCGGAGCGCAGGTGATTCTTTCCGGGCTCATGGAGCACCAGGCAGCGGAGGTGACAGCGGCCTATGACGCATGGTTTGATACGACTCCAATTGCGGTGCGCGATGGTTGGGTCGCATTGCAAGCCGTGCGCCGTGCGTAACTATGTTCACCGTCTGCTCCAAGTGCAATCTGCGGCTCACCGTGACCGCCACCGATCTGCGCGCGGCACAGGGCTATGTGCGTTGCGGGCGCTGCCACAACGTGTTCAATGCGCTTGCGGCGCTCGCGGATGACCCGGCCCGTGTGGCCGAGCAGACGAGCGCCGCGGATACCCAAAGCAGACAGGCGCTGACGCCGCCCGCCCCCGAGCCCCCGCCCGCGGCGCCCAGCGCGCCCGAAACGGCCCGCAAGCCCGAGATACTGACCGATACCTTCGCGACCGACACGTCGTTGGAATTCAACCCGGCCTCAACCAATATCAACGAAGTGTTCATCGAGGCGGCTGCCGGTGAGCACACCGGCACGTTTGAATCCATCATCCTGGGCGGCGAAGAACTCGCCGCCGAGGAAAGCTTCGAGGAACAGAACACCCCCGCGCAGGCGCAGCCCGAACCCCCTGCGGCGCCGCCGCCGCCGGCGAACGATGAGATCTCGTTCATGGCGGATTGGTCGGCCCCGATGCCCAGCGCCGCCGCCCCCCCTGGCGTCAACGCGGCGGCGGCCACCGAGATTGCGGAGGCGCTGCAGGCAACGGATGCGACCGCCGCCGCGAGTGCTGAGGGGCCCGCGCCAGCGGCCCTCGAGGCGGTGCTGCTGGATCCGGCACGCGCACCCGCGCGGGTGCCGCGCTGGGTGCCACAGGCTGCCGCGGGGATGCTGGCGCTAGGTCTGCTCGCGCAAGGGGTAAACCACTACCGTGATGACCTTGCCGACACCTCCGCCCTGCATCGCCCATTGACCGCGATCTACCGCAGTCTCGGACGACCGCTGGAACCGCGCTGGGACGTTGCAAGCTACGAGGTCCGGCAGCTGGGTGCGAGCGCCGATGCTGCGGCGCCCGGGGACCTGGTGGTGCGGGCCAGCATCAGCAATCGCGCCAAGCGCGTTCAACCCCTGCCGCTGCTGCGGGTGGTGATGCAGGACCGGTTCGGCAATCGGGTGGCGGCACGGGACCTGCAGCCCGCCGAATACCTGGGTCGCGGGGCGCCGCCGGTGAGCCTCATGGCGCCCGGGCAGCGCGTGGACGTACAGGTGGCGTTTCAGGATCCCGGCCGGGCTGCCACCGGCTTTGAGATTGACGCCTGCATGGCCCGCAGTGACCGTACCGTAACCTGTGCCAACGATCCGGGCAGCCGTTGATGCTTCCCGCGATGAACATCGGCCCGTGGCAACTGCCCGCGCGTGCGATTTTGGCCCCGATGGCGGGAGTCACGGATCGGCCGTTCCGCATTCTGGCCCGCAAGCTTGGCGCCGGACTGGCCGCATCGGAGATGCTCACCAGCGACACCAGCCTGTGGCACACCCCTAAGTCGAGGCACCGGCTGGATCACACCGGCGAACCGGAGCCACGGGTCGTGCAGCTGGCGGGGGCCGAGCCCGCGCTCATCGCTGCCGCTGCGCGACTCAATGTGGACATGGGCGCGCAAATTATCGATATCAACATGGGTTGTCCCGCCAAGAAAGTTTGCGGTCGCTGCTGCGGCTCGGCGCTGCTGCGCGATGAGCCAATGGTCGCCGCCATCCTGGATGCCGTGGTCCGCGCAGTGAGCGTGCCCGTAACGCTTAAGATTCGCACCGGCTGGGACCGCGAGTCGATCAATGGCGTGCGAATTGCACAGCTGGCAGAAAGTCACGGCATTCAGTCGCTTGCCGTGCACGGGCGCACCCGCGCCGATCGCTACGAAGGCGACGCTGAGTACGACACCATCCGTCATATCAAATCCGTGGTGCGAATTCCAGTGTTCGCTAACGGCGATATTGATTCACCGCAGAAGGCGCACGCAGTACTTGCGTATACCGGCGCCGACGGAGTAATGATCGGTCGTGCGAGCCACGGCGCACCGTGGATTTTTCGTGATGTCAACGCCCTGCTGGCTGGCGAGAAGGCACCCGATGCACTGGCGCCCCAGCAGCTGCGTGATATTATTCTTGAGCATCTGGTTTCCCTGTACGAGTTCTACGGCGAGCCGTCGGGAGTCCGGATCGCACGCAAACATATAAGCTGGTATTGCGACCGCCTTTCCGCTGCGGAAGGTGTCCGCCGAGCATTGCTGGCTGCAGGGAATACGGTCGAACAGTTCGAGCTGGCTGAGAATCACTTTGATAGCTGGGCCGAGGCGAATCGGGCCGCTTGAGCTGTGGGACGCGGTCGGGGAGCGCACATGGTAGGCAGGAAGATTGGTCGGACGCGCAATGCCTCTGCGGCAAGGTCCAATGGCAAAGACCTCCCCCTGCGCACCCACACCGAACGGGCCCTGATCGACTACTTCGCCAGTCTGAACGGCCATCGGCCGGCGCATCTTTATGATCTGGTACTGCGCGAGGTGGAGGAGCCACTGCTCAAAGCGGTGCTTGACTACACCGAGGGCAACCAAGTGCGCGCCGCCGATATTCTTGGCATCAATCGCGGTACATTGCGCAAGAAGCTGCGCCTGCACGGCATCGCCGGCTGAACTACCTGCCACGCTGCCTCAGATCGGGCCGCGGGAGACGTGACTTCCATGCTGCAACCGGTGCGACGGGCGTTGATTTCAGTGTCCGACAAGAGCGGTGCCACTGATCTGGCCCGTGCCCTCGCCGCGCGCGGCATTGAAATCCTCTCCACTGCAGGCACCGCGCGCCTGCTGCGCGAGGCGGGACTGTCGGTGCGCGACATCACGGACTACACCGGCTTTCCCGAGATGATGGATGGGCGCCTCAAGACGCTGCATCCGAAGATTCATGGTGGCCTGCTGGGCCGGCGCGGGATCGATGATGCGGCAATGGCCGAACACCACATCATGCCGATCGATCTGCTCATCGTGAATCTTTACCCCTTTGCCAATGCTGTGGCCGATCCGCACGGCAGCTACGAGCAGGGCATTGAGAACATCGACATCGGCGGTCCGGCGATGCTGCGGGGCGCCGCCAAGAACCACGCATTCGTCACCGTGGTGGTCGATCCGGCCGACTATCCGCGACTGCTGGGGCAGCTCGATGCGCACGATGGTCACACGACTTTCGAGCTGCGCGCGCAACTTGCGGCCAGCGCCTACGCGCACACCGCCCGCTATGACACGATGGTGTCGCAGTGGCTGATGCGGCAACACGGCATGGCGGCGCCGACATTCCCGTCGATCCTGCCGCTGGTGTTCGAGAAGGTGCAGGATCTGCGCTATGGGGAGAATCCGCATCAGCAGGCCGCGTTCTACCGCCCGGCGGGAGCTGTCGCTGTGGGCATCGCTGCGGCGCGCGCCCTGCAAGGCAAGGAACTTTCATTTAACAATATTGCCGATGCCGGCACCGCCATCGAGTGCGTGCGGCAATTTGCGCAACCGGCCTGCGTAGTCGTCAAACACGCCAATCCTTGCGGCGTGGCGCAGGCCGCGACGGTGCTGGCGGCGTACGAGGCGGCGTACCGCACCGACCCGGTGTCCGCCTACGGTGGCATCATCGCCTTCAACCACGATCTGGACGCTGCCACCGCACGCAGTATTGTCGGCAGACAATTCGCGGAGGTTATCGCGGCTCCCCGGGTCTGCGCGGACGCTCGTGCCGTGCTCGCGGGCAAGCCCGGCATCCGCGTGCTCGAACTGGCGCACGCGGCATACGCCGCTACCGACATGGCCGGTCGCGAACTCGACATGCGCAGCGTCGCCGGCGGCCTGTTGATCCAGACCCGCGATGCAGCGCAGATCTGCGCAGCGCACCTCAAGGTTGTCACCCAGCGCGCGCCAACGCCCCAGGAACTGCTGGATCTTGATTTTGCGTGGCGCGTGTGCCAGTTCGTGAAGTCCAATGCGATCGTATTCGCGCGCGATGGGGCAACACTGGGCGTGGGCGCCGGGCAGATGAGTCGTGTGTATTCCACCAGGGTGGCGGCATTGAAGGCCGCCGATCAGAAGCTCGACGTGGCCGGATCGGCGCTGGCATCGGATGCATACTTCCCGTTTCGCGACGGTCTCGAAGCGGCCGCTGCGCTTGGCATTCGCGCGGTCATCCAGCCGGGAGGTTCCAAACGCGATGACGAGGTCATCGCGGCCGCCGATGAATACGGCATCGCAATGCTCTTTACGGGTATACGCCATTTCCGGCACTGAGGGTCGATGAAGGTTCTGATCATTGGTGGCGGCGGTCGTGAACACGCCCTTGCTTGGAAATGTGCCGCCGAAGCCGGCGTCGATGAAGTCCTGGTCGCGCCCGGCAACGCCGGCACGGCGGCCGAGCCGCGTGTGCGCAATGTGGCCGTCGGCGCCGAGGATATCGATGAGCTGGTGAAGCTCGCGCTGGCCGAGCAGGTGGATCTCACCATCGTCGGACCGGAGGGCCCGCTGGTCGCCGGGGTGGTCGATGCCTTCGCCGCAAAAGGGCTGAAGTGCTTCGGACCGACGCGTCTTGGCGCGCGCCTCGAAGGCTCGAAGGCTTTCTGCAAGGAGTTTCTGCGGCGTCACGGCATCCCGACCGCGCGCTACCGCACCTTCACACAGGCCACATTTGATGAAGTCTATGTGCGCGCGCGCCCCGTGCCGATGGTCGTCAAGGCCAGCGGCCTGGCCGCCGGCAAGGGTGTCGTCATCGTCGACTCTCATGATGAGGCCGTCCGCGTTGCGCACGCGATGTTCGGTGGCCAGTTTGGCGCTGCCGGCGCTGAAGTTGTCATCGAGGAGTTCCTGCAAGGCGAGGAAGTCAGTTTCATCGTGATGACCGACGGCACGCATGTGCTGCCGCTGGCGACCTCACAGGACCACAAACGCCTGCTCGATGCGGATAGGGGCGCGAACACCGGCGGCATGGGCGCTTATTCGCCCGCGCCGATTGTCACGCCGTCGCTGCATGAACGGATCATGGGCGAGGTCATCCATCCGACCCTGCGCGGCCTCGCCGCCGATGGCGCGCCGTACACCGGCTTCCTGTACGCGGGGTTGATGATCGCAGCCGATGGCACGCCCAATGTCATGGAGTACAACTGCCGGTTCGGGGATCCCGAGACCCAGCCGGTACTGTCGCGCCTGCGCTCGGATCTGACCGGCCTGTGTCAGGCTGCCCTTGCCGGCCGCCTCGACCAGGTAGCCTGCGAATGGGATTCGCGGGCGGCCCTCGGGGTGGTTATGGCTACCGCCGGTTACCCCGCAAGCGGGCGCAAGGGCGATGTGATCAGCGGGCTGGATGCAGCCGCGCGGCTTCCCGGCAAGGTATTCCACGCCGCGACGCTGCGCAGCGCCGATGGGTCCAGGCTGATCACCAATGGCGGCCGGGTGCTGTGCGCAGTCGGTCTGGGTGAAACGGTCAGCGCCGCGCAGCGGCGCGCCTACGCCCTCGCGCAGGTCATCCATTGGTCGGGCGCGCAGTACCGGCGCGACATCGGCTACCGGGCGGTGGCCCGGGAAGAACGCGCCGTTTAGACGCTAGAAGCTCGCCCGCAGAAAAATTTCCGGGCCACGCAGTCGGATTCCGACCAGACCCGGGTCGCTCTGCGTGAGCGAGTCGAGTTTCAGCCGCATCAGCGAATAGCCCGCGCCGATGCTGAAATTCGGCACCCAGCGAAACTGCGCGTCGGCGTGGAAATCGCCGAGGGAGCCGAATGTCCCATTGATCCTCGCGCGCAGATATTCGCCGCGCGCCGTCAACGATATGCGGCGCGTGATCCGCCAGGCGGTTTCAATGGCGGGCGTCGGCACCGCGGCGGCGACCGAGGTCTCATAGCTGGCAAATCGCGCCGCGACGCCACCGCGCACATCCAGGTCCATGGCATGTACGCCCACACCCGCACCCAGTTCGAAACGGTCGTTCTGAATGATGGCATACGTCCAGGTCAGGCCCATGATGCGCCACTGCAGCGATGCATTCACGACATCGCCGCGATTGAACACCTGGTTGCCGAATTGCACGAAGGGAAGCTGCACTGGCGTCGAACCAGACTGATCCAGTTCCAAAAAGTCAGCCCGGATGCGATTGCGCTCGCGCAAGCGGAACATCAGTTCCGCCATGCCGTCGTTTTCGGACGGCTTGAAACCCAGGTCGCGGGTGCCCGACAGCGCCGTGCCGCCGAGGGGGTCGCCGGGCGGATCCAATCGCAGCTCGGTGCTCGCGTTGGCGTGAAAGAAGCTCGCCCGCAATGCAAAGAAATCGCTTATCGGGCTCGGCGTCTGCGCGTCGTTTTCGAAAAAACCATCCGCCGCGTGTACCGGTCGCAGCAGCAGGCCGGCAAGTAGCAAGGAACACGCCCGGAGGGCTGAATGACTCATGATATTGTGACAACGCTCCGCCATTTGAACGCTCCGGGCATCATCCAACATGGCGATGCTGCGCGCCACAGTCGCAGCGTGGCGACGGTGTCGCGGGCGCCTGTACCATAATGTGCAGGCCCCCCGCAGTTGCGTTCTAACGCTTCATCGCCTCAAAGAATTCACCGTTGGACTTGGTGTCCTTCATCTTGTCCAGCAGGAACTCCACTGACGCGAGTTCATCCATGGGATGCAGGAGCTTGCGCAGAATCCAGATCTTGGCGAGCTCGCCATGATCGGTGATGAGCTCCTCCTTGCGGGTGCCCGAGCGGTTGATATTGACGGCGGGGAATACGCGCTTCTCGGAAATGCGACGATCCAGGTGGATTTCGCTGTTGCCGGTACCCTTGAATTCCTCGTAGATGACATCGTCCATCTTGGAACCCGTATCGATCAAGGCAGTCGCCAGAATCGTCAAACTGCCGCCCTCTTCGATATTGCGGGCCGCACCGAAGAAGCGCTTCGGGCGCTGCAGGGCATTGGCGTCCACGCCACCGGTGAGAACCTTGCCGGAGGATGGCACCACGGTGTTGTAGGCGCGCGCGAGACGCGTGATCGAATCCAGCAGGATGACCACGTCCTTCTTGTGCTCGACCAGGCGCTTGGCCTTCTCGATGACCATCTCGGCCACCTGCACGTGCCGGGCCGCCGGTTCATCGAAGGTGCTCGAAACGACCTCACCCTTCACGGTGCGCTGCATTTCGGTGACCTCTTCGGGCCGCTCATCGATGAGCAGCACGATCAGGTACACCTCAGGCTGGTTGTTGGTGATGGCCGTGGCAATGTTCTGCAACAGCATCGTCTTGCCGGCTTTCGGCGGGGAGACAATCAGGCCACGCTGTCCGCGACCGATCGGCGCCACCAGGTCGATCATGCGCGCCGTCAGATCCTCGGTCGAACCGTTACCGCGCTCGAGCTTCAGGCGGCGCGTGGGATGGAGCGGTGTGAGATTCTCGAACAGCACCTTGTTGCGCGAGCTGTCGGGGGAGTCGAAATTGATCTCACCGACCTTCAGCAGCGCGAAATACCGCTCGCCGTCCTTCGGCGGACGAATGAGACCGGAGATGGTATCGCCGGTGCGCAGATTGAAGCGGCGGATCTGGCTCGGGCTGACGTAAATGTCGTCAGGACCTGCCAGATACGAGCTGTCCGAGGAGCGCAGGAAACCGAAGCCGTCCTGCAGGATCTCCAGCACGCCGTCGCCGTAAATATTCTCGCCGTTGCGGGCATGGGCCTTCAGGATCGAGAAGATGATGTCCTGCTTGCGCGAGCGGGCCATGTTCTCCAGGCCCATGGACTCGGCAAGCTTCACCAGGTCGGTGATCGGCTTGGACTTCAGCTCCGTGAGGTTCATGGAGCTTCGTGACTGCGTCAGCTCGGCTGCGCTGATGACCTCGCCGTCTTCGCCCCCCTCAAAGGCGTCGACGTCGGGCATGTCGTCAGGACGGCCGTTGGCGCGATTACCGTCGCGATTGCCGTCCCGGTTGTTGTTGCCGCCGCCGCCATCGCGGTTGCCGTCACGATTGCCGTTGCCGTGGCGCGGGCCCTTGTTTGGCCG
>DATDIL010000042.1:0-16476 GCA_036521075.1 Steroidobacteraceae bacterium
CGCAAGGGCGTATTCACACCTCCGCGTGCACGGTCGCCATCCTTCCCGAGATCGATGAAGTCGAGAAGGTCGAAATCAATCCGGCCGATCTGCGCGTCGATACCTACCGCTCCTCCGGCGCCGGCGGCCAGCATGTGAACAAGACGGATTCGGCCATCCGCATCACCCACATTCCGACCGGCCTGGTGGTCGAGTGCCAGGAAGAGCGCTCCCAGCACAAGAACCGCTCCAAGGCGATGTCGTTGCTGAAATCACGGCTGCTCGCCGCGGAGCAGGAAAAGCAGCACAGCGAGCAGGCGCATGCCCGCAAGCTGCAGGTCGGCAGCGGTGATCGCTCCGAGCGCATCCGCACCTACAATTTTCCGCAGGGCCGCGTCACCGATCATCGCATCAATCTGACGCTGTACAAGTTGGCCGATGTGATCGACGGCAACCTCGACGAGCTCATCGGCGCCCTGCAGCAGGAACATCAGGCCGAGCAGCTGGCCGCCCTGCTGTGAGGGGGATGAGTTAAGCATTCTTAATCCGCCCGCAAGGCGTCCCCGCAGTCTTGTTCGCTATTGTTTGCGCATGATTTCGCGTTGGGCAGGACTATTGTTCGCATTGGCCATACCGGGTGTTCGGGCCGACACGCTCACAGCCCCGGTCACGGCCACTCCGCCCGTGCAGGTGGTTCCGGCGACGCCGGTGTCCCGCAGCGTTCAGCAGCGCATGCGCGCGTGCAACAGCACCGCCGATGCCAAGAAGCTGCGCGCGGCGGCCCGTGAAACCTTCATCAAAGGCTGCATGGCGCCACGGCGCAGCCATGCCATCTCACGTCCCGGCAGCCAGCCCAAAGCGAACCCGTAGGCCCGGCTGATTGTCTTCCAGCAGCAGCTGCGCGTGGTGCAGCCGCGCAATCGCCGCGACCAGGCTCAAACCCAGGCCGCTGCCATCCTTGGCGTGCGCCTGGGGCAGTCGCACGAAGGGCTTGAGGGCCGCCGCGCGGTCCTCGTCCGCGATGCCCGGGCCGTCATCCGCAACCCACATCCACACCGTCTGACCGTCGCGGTGCGTGCCGATATCGATATGCCCGCCGGCGCGAATATATTTGAGCGAGTTCTCGACCAGGTTGGTCACGGCCTGCGCCAGCAGCTGGCGATTGCCGCTGACCTGACAATCGGCCGTCGCCCGCACTTGCAGCGTCATGCTCTTCTCGCGCGCGGCCGGTTCATACAGTTCACCGATATCGGTGATCAGATCGGCCA
Organism: Steroidobacteraceae bacterium; assembly: GCA_036521075.1. Classification (GTDB taxonomy): domain Bacteria; phylum Pseudomonadota; class Gammaproteobacteria; order Steroidobacterales; family Steroidobacteraceae; genus DAIDKA01. The sequence continues at coordinate 1,248 of DATDIL010000042.1, forward strand.
GATCCACCGTCGCACGATTCGTGGCCGCCATGCCCGATTCTGCCTGTGCGATCTGCAGCAGCGTCGCGAGCGTGCGCTGCACGCGATCCAGTTCCATCAGTGCCGCGTCGATGCCGGCGCGCACCGGCACATCCGTCGTCGGCATCCGCCCCGCATCCTCCAGCCGCCCGCGCAGCCGGTACAGCGGGCCGCGCAGATCATGCGCGGCGCTGTCGAAAGTCGCCCGCAGCAGCTGCGTATTCTCCGCAAGGCGGTCGACCATGTTGTTGACCGCCAGCGCCAGCGCATCGAACTCATCTTTTGAACCGCCGACCGGGAGGCGGCGTTTGAGATCACCGCCGACAATGGCATCGCAGGTATCGGCTGCGCTTTGCACGCGGCGGGTGAGCTTGCGGCTCAGGAAGTATCCGGCAATGGCACCGGCCAGTGCGGTAAGTCCGATGCCCCAAAGGGTCGCGTAACGAAAGGTGCTCGCGAAGCGTCGCTGCGGCGTCACATCCAGGCCCACCAGCAGCCGATGCCCGTCCGGCAACAGCGACACGCTGGCGCGCACCGGATGCATCACCGTCGAATCGTCGCTGGCGCGCGCTCTGAGGAAAAACTGCGTCCATTGCCCGTCGGGAATGCCGTCGAAGGGCCAGTTAGTCAAGTTGCCACCCTCTTTGACGAGGTTGGGATCCACCAGCATGTACATCGCCCCGGTGCGGCTATAGGTGTCGGTGCGAAAGCTCAGCTCGTCGGCCAGCCCCGGAAGCCCTTGTCGGTGATATTCGTCCTCGAGACCCTCCAGTTCCGCGGCGATGACGGCGTCGACCTCGTTGTTGATGACCCGGGTAGTAAGGAAGTAGACCGTGCCCAGCAATGCGCTGACACCCAGGGTGAAAATGGCGCCATAACCCAGCGCCAGGCGCGCGGCGGAAGTCCTAAATGGGCTGATCTGCATCGCGGATCACATAGCCCGCGCCACGCACCGTGTGGATCAGCGGTCGTGCGAACCCCTTGTCCACCGCCTGGCGCAGGCGGCTCATGTGCACATCGATGAGATTGGTCTGCGGATCGAACTGCAGATCCCACACCCCCTCCAGCAGCATGGTGCGCGTGACCACTTGCTCGGCATGACGCATCAGAAATTCCAGCAGCTTGAACTCCCGGGCGGTGAGCTGGATCTCCTTGCTGGCGCGCGTGACGATGCGACTGAGCAGATCCATGTCCAGATCCGCCACCCGCAGCCTGGTCTGGGGCAGGTTCTTCTCGGCGGCACTGCGGCGTAGCAGCGCTTCCACGCGCGCCACCAGTTCGGAGAACGCGAAGGGCTTGGTCAGATAATCATCGCCACCGGCCTTCAGTCCCAGCACCCGGTCATCCACCGTGCCGAGCGCGCTCAGCACCAGCACCGGAGTGCGGATGTTGCGCTCGCGCAGCGCCCGCACCACCGCCAGGCCATCCAGGTGGGGCAGCATGCGGTCGGTGATCAACAGGTCGAAGCTTTGCTCCAGCGCCTGCTTGAGACCCTCGCGACCATCGACAGCGAGCACCACCGAGTAGCCGCTCTCCTGCAAGCCCTTCTGCAGGAACTTGGCGGCCTCCAGGTCATCCTCGATCAGCAGAAGATTCATGGGTGATTCACCTTGGGGCGGGGGGCCTCCTCCTGACGCACCATGAGGTCACCGAGCATGGCCAGCACTTGCGCGCCACACCACGGCACGAACACAGCGCTGCCCAGGATGCCCAGCGGAATGGCCAGCTCGGACAGGCGCTTCAGGTCGGAGACCCCGAACCCCATCGCGGCCACGGCGGCGGCTGTGGTCGCGAACAGCAACGTCAGGATCAGCACTCCGGCCAGAGCGGCCGACCACACCGAAGTGCGCCACCAGTTGCCGCGCAACAGACGAAAGCTCACGCGCATTGCCTCGATCGGCCCCCGTTTGTTCAGGACCACGACCACGGGCGCGAACAACAATCCCAGCGACAGCCACGCGGCCGGCACTGACAGGGGGATCAGCGCCAACAGCATGATCGGGTTGAGGGCCGCCAGGTTGGTCAGGGCCGGCGTAAGACCGGTCATCGGCAGTGCGTAAATGCAGGGCAGCAGAGCGAGACTGACTGCAAAGGTGGAAAGCGCCACGCACACGATCAATCGTGACAGCAGCACGCAAGCCTGACGCACTTCCGCCAGGGCGCTGGTACTCTCGCCGGCGGCGAGCGCCTTCTGGCGCAGCAGCAATGCACTGCCGAACAGCAGTGCGAGAATGCTGCCCGCGACATTCCAGGCCCACCAGATCGGGTCCGAGCTGTCGGCACTCTGGAGGGTGAGAATGTTCTGCAACGGCAGATCGAGGCTGATATTGCGCAGATTGGCCAGATTGCCGCAAATCGCGATGAGGATCGCATACGGCAACGTGGCGGCAAGCGTCAGGCGGAAGATCTTCGTGCCGGTCTGCAGCACTTCGCGCATCGTCTGCGCCCGGGCCGGGGGATACAAATTCTGTGACATTCGCCAATACTAAAGGATGACCGTGCAGCTCACGACTTCGGATTTACTGGCGCGGGGCACGGCGCTGCTGGGACCGCTGCTGGAAGGGCCGAATCGGGATGCGGGAATCCTGCTGGCATTCGCCCTTGATGTGCCCCGCGTGCGCCTGAAATCGCATCCGGAGGAGGCGCGCACGGCCGCGGACCTGGAACGCTATCTGGGGCTGATCGAGCGCCGTGCCCAAGGCGAGCCATTGGCGTATATCACCGGCAAGCGGGAGTTCTGGACGCTCGAATTGCGGGTGACGGAGGCGGTGCTGGTGCCGCGACCGGAGACCGAAGTGTTGGTCGAGCGCGCCCTGGCGCTGTGCACGGCGGCGGCGGCGCGGGTGGCGGATCTGGGCACCGGCTCCGGTGCGATTGCCCTGGCGCTGGCGGCGGAACGGCCGGCCTGGGAGATTCTGGCCACCGATGCCTCCGCCGCCGCATTGGCCGTCGCCACGGACAACGCGCGCCGGCTGGGCCTGACCAACCTGACTTTTGAATCCAGCAATTGGTTTTCGGCTCTGGCCGGCCAGCGCTTCGCCCTGATTGTCAGCAATCCGCCCTACGTGGACGCGCGCGACCCGGCGCTGCAGGCCCTGCGCCACGAGCCACGGCAGGCGCTGACGCCCGGTGAAGATGCGCTGGCGGACCTGCGTGCCATCATCCACGGCGCGCCCGATCATCTGCTTGAAGGGGCCTGGCTGGCCCTGGAGCATGGCGCCACGCAGGCCGCGGCCGTGGCCCGTGAACTTGTCGCGCGCGGCTTCGGCAGCGTACGCTCGTACCGCGATCTGGGCGGCCATGAGCGGGTGACCGAGGGCCAGTGGCCTTAAGATCGCGCCATCAGCAGTCAAAAGGAATCTTTTCATGATCCGATTTCAGACCACGCTCGGCGACTTCACCATCGAGCTCATGCCCAAGGAAGCGCCGGTCACGGTCGAGAATTTCGAGCGTTACGTGCGCGAAGAGTTCTTTGACGGTCTCATTTTCCACCGCGTCATCCCCGGCTTCGTCATCCAGGGCGGCGGCCTGACGCCGGATATGAGCCAGAAAGACAATCACGCCCCGATCAAGAATGAGGCGACCAACGGGGTGAAGAACGAGCGCGGCTTCCTGTCCATGGCCCGCACCAACGATATCAACAGCGCGACCTCCCAGTTCTTCATCAATCTGAAGGACAATGATTTCCTGGACCACAAGCCCGGCTCCTACGGCTATGCGGTGTTCGCGAAGGTCGTGGACGGCATGGACGTGATCAACCAGATCGCCGGCGTGAAGACCGGGCGGCGCCGCGGTCACGACGATGTTCCCGTGGAGGACGTGGTGATCGTCTCGGCGCGCGAAGTCGCGGCCAATTGAAGGCGCGGACCGGCACAGGATCACGGCCATCCGCCGCCCTTTGCGCAAGCTGCTGCGCTGGATCCTGGGCCTGCTCCTGACCGGCATTGCCGTAAGCATTGCCGCGGTAATGCTGATGCGCTGGTTGCCTCCACTCACCAGCGCCTTCATGCTCGAAGCGCGCCTGCGTGCACTGGCCAGCGGCGACTTTGGCTTTCACCTGCATCACAGCTGGGTTGATCGCGACCGGATCGCGACGAGTGTGCAGCTGGCCGTGATCGCCTCGGAGGACCAGAAGTTTCCGTTCCATCACGGCTTCGACTTCGATTCCATCCAGGATGCGCTGCGCGAACAGGAAGATGGTGGGCGCGCGCGCGGCGCCAGTACCATCTCCCAACAGACCGCCAAGAACCTCTTTCTGTGGGGTGGACACAGCTACGTGCGCAAAGGCCTGGAAGCGTGGTTCACCTTTTTGCTGGAGCTGTGCTGGCCGAAGACGCGGATCCTGGAGGTCTACCTGAACAGCGCCCAGTTCGGACCCGATGTCTATGGAGTCGAAGCGGCAGCGCAGACCTACTTCCACAAGCATGCCGCGACCCTGACACGCAGTGAAGCCGCACAGCTGGCCGCGGTGCTGCCCAGCCCCGTGCGCCTGCATGCGGGTAAGCCGTCCGCCTATGTTGCGAGCCGGCGCGAATGGATACTCGGACAGATGCGCGGGCTCGGCGACCCATCGTATCTGCGAAATCTCCACTGATGGCACGGGTGCTGCTGGCCACGTTCGGCTCACTCGGAGATCTGCATCCGTATCTCGCCGTGGGACGCGCGCTGTGCGCGCGCGGGCACCAGGCGCGCATCGCGACCAGCAGCGATTACCGCCCGAATGTGGAAGCGGCAGGATTGGAGTTTGCACCCGTTGCGCCGAGTCTGGCGCAACTGGGCACGCCGCAGGAACTGGCGCGCCGGGTCGCCAATCCGATGTTCGGCAGCCAGACTCTGGTGCGGGATCTGATCATGCCGCATCTGCGCGAATCCCATCAGCAGCTGCGTGAGGCGGCACGCGATGCCGATCTGCTGATCAGCCATCCTCTCACGTTCATGCTGCAGGTGGTCGCCGCCGAGCAGCACAAGCCGTGGCTTTCGAGCGTGCTGGCCCCCGCCAGTTTCCTCTCGCGCCACGATCCGCCGGCCATGGCGCCGATCAACTCCATGCAGATCGCGTACCGCTTAGGTCCGTGGACCTACAACGCGCTCATGCGCTTCATCCGCGGCACGGTGCGCCGCTGGGAGCAACCGCTGCATCAGCTGCGAGCCGAGCTTGGAGTGCCCCGGAGCGGCAAAATCATGGTGTTCGAAGGCCAGTTCTCACCACTGGGCACTCTGGCGCTGTTCGATGCCCCGTTGATGCAGCCGCAGGCAGACTGGCCACCGCACACCCGCCTGTGTGGCACGCCGCTGTACGACGGGAGCGCGGCCGATCCTTTGTTGCTGGCCTCACTGAAGGAATTTCTGGCCAGCGGGGATGCGCCCATTGTGTTCGCGCTGGGATCATCCGCCGTATGGCTGGCTGGGAATTTCTGGCCGTGCGCCATCGAGGCTGCACGCCGGCTCGGGCGCCGGGCCATCCTGGTCACCGGCACGGACTCAATGCCTGGCCTGCCCGCGTCGGTGCGCGTGTTTAACTATCTACCGTATTCCCAGATATTTCCGCACGCCTGTGCGGTGGTGCACCAGGCCGGGATCGGGACGCTGTCCCAGGCGCTGCGCGCCGGGCGGCCCCAGTTGACCATACCGGTGTGGTTTGATCAGCCGGACAATGCCGCGCGCGCCGGCAAATTGGGCGTGGCCCGAACACTGCCGTTCCGTCGCGCCACCGCCGCACGCTTGAGTCAGCAATTGCGCAACCTGCTGGCGGATGCGGCGTATGCCGCCGCCGCGCGTGATATTGCGGCGACGCTGAATGCCACGGACGGCGCGAGCAACGCGGCCGCACACATCATCGAGGCACTGGAGCGGGCCTGAGGAAATCGGGACCGAAATCAGTGCAGTGCGTGGCCTGATCCGCGGCCCGGGTCGCGGGTCGACTCGTTGTCGGCGAACAGCGCGTCCACGGCAGCCGCGTCGTACTCGTAGGGACGATTGCAGAAATCACAGGTCACCGTGACCGCGCCCTGCTCTTTGAGCACCTCACGAACCTCCTCCTGCCCGAGCCCGCGCAGCATGGTGTCAACACGCTGGGTATCGCAGCGGCACTCAAACTTCGCCGGCACACCGGCGAAGATACGCACGTCGTGCTGACAGAAGTCCTGCATCAGCAGCTCCTCGCCGGTAAAGTGCAGCAGGTCCGCGGCGGTCACCGCCTCAAGGCTCGCCTGCGCATCGCCCCAAGCGGTGCCGGCCTCATCATCGGCGGATTCGGCGGCGCTGCCGCCCGCACCCGGCAGTCGCTGAACCAGCAAGCCCGCGGCGCCGTTCGCATCGGCTGCGAGGCGCACGCGCGTGGGCAGCTGCTCGGAGGAAGCAAAGTACGTCTCCAGGCACACGGCCAGCGAATGACCCGTCAATGGCACGACGCCCTGGTAACGCAGTTCGCGCTCCTCGGCCTCGATGGTCACCGTCAGTCGACCCTCCTCCCCAACCAGCCAGCGAAACACCTCGGGCGTCAGCGAAGTCGCAGCGCCGTCGCCCTGCGCGCGGGCCAGGGCCCGGTAGCGAAAGTCATGGGTGCACTGTGCAACCAGCAGCTCCACGGCGCCATTGCCCTGCAACTGCAGCGTCAACGTACCCTTGAATTTGAGCGTGGACGCGAGCAGCAGCGAGGCGCATACGGCCTGGCCCAGCAGCTCCTGAACCGGCGGCGGATATTCGCGGTACTGGCGCAGGTCACGCCAACCCTGGCCGATGCCGACCCACTGCCCGCGCACGGGGCGACCATCAAGAACGAAGCGTTGCACCTGTTCGGGTGCGCGAAATTCGCTGCTCATGGTCCCGCACTTTGGGGGCGGCGCCGTGCAATCTCAATACCCATGCATCTTTGCCTGCTTCGCGGCCGACCTTAGCCGGCGAGTTTCTTCTTGAGCAGCTCGTTCAACTGCGCCGGGTTGGCCTTGCCGCCGGTGGCCTTCATGACCTGGCCGACGAAGTAGCCAAACAGCTTGTCCTTGCCGGCGCGATAGTCGGCCAACTGGCCCGGGCTCTTCGCGATGACTGCATCGATGGCCGATTCGATCGCCGCCGGATCGGAGATCTGCTTGAGACCCTTTTCGGCAATCACCGAATCCGCATCGGCGCCGCTCGCCCACATGGCCTCGAAGACCTCCTTGGCGATCTTGCCGGAAATCGTGCCATCGACAATACGTTTGAGCAGGCCCGCGAGGCGCGTCGAACTCAGCCTGCTCGCCCCGATATCGATGCCATCGCGATTCAACGCGGCGGCCAGCTCCCCCATGACCCAGTTGGCGGCCAGCTTCGGATCCTGAGGAATCTCCTTCACCACGGCTTCGAAGTAATCACCCAACTCGCGGCTCGCGGTGAGCACTCCGGCGTCATAGGCGGAGAGCCCGAACGCTGCGGCAAAGCGCGCGGCCTTCTCATCGGGCAATTCGGGCAGCAACTTGCGCACGCTGGCGATGAACGCCGCATCGACCGCCACCGGCAGCAAGTCCGGATCCGGAAAGTACCGGTAGTCGTTGGCTTCTTCCTTGGAGCGCATCGAGCGCGTCTCACCCTTGTCAGGGTCGTACAAGCGCGTCTCCTGCAACACCTTGCCGCCCGACTCGATGATCTCGATCTGGCGCGCCACCTCGTAGTGGATGGCTTTTTCGACAAAGCGGAAGGAGTTCAGGTTCTTGATTTCCGCGCGGGTGCCGAACTTCTCGGCCCCCTTGCGCCGCACCGAGACGTTGGCGTCGCAGCGGAACGAGCCCTCCTGCATGTTGCCGTCGCAGATCTCCAGGTACCGCACCAGCGTGTGGATCTTCTTCAGGTACGCCACCGCTTCCTTGGCCGAGCGCATCTCCGGCTCGGATACGATTTCGATCAATGGCGTGCCCGCACGATTCAGGTCGATGCCGGAGAACGCCCCCAAACCCTCATGCATGGACTTGCCCGCGTCCTCCTCCAGGTGTGCGCGCGTGATCCCGATGCGCTTGCGGGTGCCGTCCTCCAGCACGATGTCCATGTGGCCCTTCGCCACGATGGGCAACTCGTACTGGCTGATCTGGTAGCCCTTCGGCAGATCCGGATAGAAGTAATTCTTGCGCGCGAACACCGACACCGGCGTGATGTCCGCGCCGATCGCCAGGCCGAACTTCACCGCCATGCCCACGGCGGCCTGGTTCAGCACCGGCAGCACGCCCGGATAGCCCAGGTCCACCAGGTTCGCCTGCGAATTCGGCGGCGCGCCATAGGCGGTTGGCGATGCGGAGAAGATCTTCGATTTGGTCGCCAGCTGGGCATGGACTTCCAGCCCGATGACGGTTTCCCAGGTTTCGTTATTCATAGCCAGGAGGAACTCGGGTGTGCCAGTCGGTATCGCGCTGGTAGGCGTGGGCGGCATTGAGCAGGCGCTCTTCGGCGAAATGCCGCCCGATGATCTGCAATCCCACCGGCAGGTTCTGCACGAATCCGCAGGGAATGGACATCGCCGGCAGACCCGCGAGGTTCGCACCGATGGTGTAGATGTCGTTCAGGTACATGGTGATGGGATCGGAGGTTTTCGATCCGAGCTCGAAGGCCCCCGTCGGTGTGGTCGGCCCCATCAGCACGTCGACCTGCGCGAAGGCCTGCTCGAATTCATTGGCAATCAGGCGCCGCACCTGCTGCGCCTTCAGATAGAACGCATCGTAATAGCCCGCGGAGAGCACATAGGTGCCGGTCATGATGCGGCGCTTGACCTCGGCCCCGAAGCCCTCGCCGCGCGAACGCTTGTACAGGTCCATCAGATCCTTCGGATCCTTGGCCCGGTGACCGAAGCGCACGCCGTCAAACCGTGCGAGATTCGAGGAACACTCGGCCGGCGCCACGACATAGTAGGCGGGGACGGACAGTCCCAGATTCGGCACGCTCACCTCGACCAGCTGGGCACCGAGCTTTTCGTACACTGCGAGCGCCGCGCGCACGCAGCGCTCGTTCGCCGGATCCAGGCCCTTCTCGAAGAACTCCTTGAGCAGTCCGATCTTCAGCCCCGCCAAGGATTGCGTAAGGCCGGCCACGTAGTCGGGGACCGGCTTGTCGACGCTGGTGGAATCGCGCGGATCGAAGCCGGCCATCGCACGCAGCACCAGCGCGGCATCCGCAGCCGACGCGGTGAGCGTGCCGCCCTGATCCAGGCTCGAGGCGAAGGCGATCATGCCGTAGCGGGACACGCGCCCATAGGTGGGCTTCAGGCCGGTGACACCACACAGCGCCGCCGGCTGGCGTATCGAGCCGCCGGTGTCCGTGGCGGTGGCGAGCGGCGCCAGGCGCGCGGCCACGGCGGCGGCCGAACCGCCCGAGGAGCCCCCCGGAACCATCTGCGGATTCCAGGGGTTACGCACCGGTCCGAAATAGCTCGTCTCATTGGAGGAGCCCATGGCGAATTCGTCCATGTTGGCCTTGCCCAGCATGATCATGCCTTCGGCCTTGAGCTTCGCCACAACGGTCGCGTCGTAGGGGGCGACAAAATTATCCAGCATGCGCGAGCCGCAGGTGGTCCGGACCCCTTCGGTGCAGAAGATATCCTTGTGAACCATGGGGATACCGGTCAGCGGGCCCCCACCCCCACTGGCCAGCACGCCATCGGCAACGGCCGCCGCCTGCATGGCTGCCGGACCGGTCACTGAGATCAGGGCGTTCAGCTGTGGCTGGTGCGCCTCGATGCGCGCCAGCAGCGTACGCGTCAGCTCGACGCTCGAGAATTCGCCGGCTCTCAAGCCCGCGGCCAGCTGCGCGAGCGATGCGGTATGCAGACTCACTCGATGACCTTTGGCACCAGATACAACGCTGCGGCAACCTGCGGAGCGTTGGCCTGGTAGCGCTCGTGCGCGTCGGTCTCCGTGGCCACATCGGCCCGCAGGCGCTGCACGAGTCCCGGTAACGGGTGCGCCATGGGAGCGACACCCTCGGTCTGCGCGCGCTCCAGGTCGCCAACAAACGACAGAATGCTCGTCAGGCTCTCCTGATAGCGCGGAATCTCGGCCTCGTCCATTGACAGACGTGCCAGGTGGGCAATCGACGCAATCTGCTCGGGCTTCATGTCTTCGCCTTGCTTCGGTTGTGATGCCGTGCTCAAAAAACTGCGGGAAAATGGGGGCGAAATGATACACCGCGCCTTGCTCAATGTCGCATCGGTTGCTATGGTACGCGCCACTTCCGGGAGGCTCATCCCGCCTGCTTCAAACGTCGGTTTTTTTTCATGTTCAAACGCCTTCGCGGTTACTTCTCCAGTGATCTGTCGATCGACCTGGGCACTGCCAACACTTTGATCTACGTGCGGGACAAGGGAATCGTCCTCAACGAACCCTCGGTCGTCGCCGTACAGGATGAACCCACGCGCGGGGGCAAGATCATCGTGGCCGTGGGCTCCGAGGCCAAGGGCATGCTCGGGCGCACGCCAGGGCACATCAACGCCGTACGGCCGATGAAGGATGGCGTCATCGCCGACTTCACGTACACGGAGAAGATGCTCCAGTACTTTATCAACAAGGTCCACGGCAATCGCATGCTCAAGCCCTCCCCCAGGGTGCTGGTGTGCGTGCCGTTCGGCTCCACCCAGGTGGAGCGCCGGGCCATCCGCGAATCGGCCGAAGGGGCCGGCGCGCGCAATGTGGCCATCGTCAGCGAGCCGATGGCCGCGGCGGTGGGCGCGGGGCTGCCGGTGCATGAAGCGCGCGGCTCGATGGTGCTGGACATCGGCGGGGGCACTTCGGAAGTGGCCGTGCTGTCCCTGAACGGCATCGTCTATGCCAACTCGGCGCGCATCGGCGGCGATCGCTTCGATGATGCCATCATGAATTACGTGCGTCGCAACTACGGCATCCTCATCGGTGAGGCGACCGCCGAGCGCATCAAGATCGAAATCGGTTCGGCTTACCCCGGCCAGCAGGTGCGGGAACTGTCCGTGAAGGGCCGCAACCTGTCGGAAGGAGTGCCGCGCAGCTTCACGCTCAATAGCAATGAAATCCTCGAAGCACTGCAGGAACCCCTGCAAAGCATCGTCAGTGCCGTCAAGCAGGCCCTGGAACAGACTCCGCCGGAGCTGGGCGCGGATGTGGCCGAGCGCGGCATCGTACTCACCGGAGGTGGCGCCCTGCTGCGCGATATCGACAAGCTGCTGACCGAGGAAACCGGCCTGCCCGTCGTGGTTGCGGATGATCCGCTGACCTGCGTGGCCCGTGGCGGCGGACGCATTCTCGAGCTCATGGACGAGATGGGCCCGGGGCATTTCGGTCTCGAGTAACCACTCGCCACCCGTACGATAACGAGTGTGGCTGTCTACGGCGCAGGAAACTATCGGGCATCGCAGGGCCGCGGAACGGCGCCCGGTTTCAGTTTCTTCGTGTACGCCATCCTGGCGATCGTTCTCATGGTGCTGGACCGTCGTGGCGGGTGGCTGGTGCAGGCCCGCTACTACCTGAGCGGGGCCGCCTATCCGCTGCAGCTCGCCGTGAGCTCGCCGGCTCTGGCCTGGCATTGGACCCAGGCAAGCCTCACCGCCCGTGTGACCCTGGAGTCCGAGAATGCCGCGTTACGCACGCGTGAGCGGGAGCTGTCGCTGAAAGTCATGCGCTTCGAGGCGCTGGCGCGCGAGAACGCACAACTGCGCGGCCTGCGCGATGCGCTGCCGCCGGTGGCCGACCACTGGATGGCGGCCGAAGTCATCCTCGATGTGAAGCCCAATGACCCGGGCCAACGGCTGTTGATCAATCGCGGCGCGCGCAATGGCGTCTTCAGGGGCCAGGCAGTCATGGACAACTATGGAGTGCTGGGCCAGACCACCCGTGTCGGCCCGTGGAGCTCCGAGGTGATCCTGGTGACGGATCCGGAACATGCCATCCCGGTGGAAATCGAACGCACCGGCGTACACACCATCGCGCTGGGCACCGGCGATCCGGACTCGCTGACCCTGAAATACCTGCCCGGCAATGCGGATGTGAAACCCGGTGATCTGCTCCTGACCTCAGGCCTTGGCGGGGTCTTCCCACAAGGCTACCCGGTGGCGCGCATCGCCGAAGTCCGCCACGATGCCGTGCAGCCGCTGGCCCAGTTCCGGGCCACGCCCCTGGCCCACCTCGCGGCGCTGCATGAGGTCATGCTGGTGTGGTTCCAGGATGCGAATCCGGCGGCGCCCCCGCGCCTGATGAATGGCGCGACGACGGCCGGCAATCCGTCCCTGCGACGCCAGCCGGCGCCCCCGCTGGAGCTGCTGCCGCGGAACACGCTGCCGCGACTGACTCCGGCAGCGGCGACCGCGTCCGCACCGGGCGGCGCCAGATGATCGAGCGTACTCAGGACTCCTTCGGGCGCGTGCTGCTGACAGTGATCGCGGCACTGGTCCTCTCGGTGCTGCCCCTGCCGCCGTGGCTCACCGCGGTGCGGCCGGCCTTCCTGGTGCTCACCGTCATGTACTGGTCAATTGCGGCCCCGCGGGCCGGAGGCATCGGACTGGGCTTTTTCTGCGGTCTGGCACTGGATGTGTTCCGCGGGGCAGTGCTGGGCCAGAACGCACTGGCGCTGAGCGCCATCACCTACGTGGCGGTGCGCGAACATCAGAAGATCCGCCTCAAGCCGGCGTTCCAGCAGGCCTTGATCATGCTCGGCGCGCTCATCGTGTACGAGTTCATCCTGTTCGCCATCGACGGCTGGACCGGCCATCCCATCACCAGCCCGCGCCGCTGGCTGCATGCCCTGACCGGCGCACTCATCTGGCCGTTCGCGACCGCAGTGCTGGATCGCGTGCGCGGCGTGCACTGAGCGGAGCAGCCCTCGACCCTATGCGCGGCGTACGAATCAAGGATCACTGGAAAGAACAGCGGCTGTTTGACCAGCGGGCGCTGGTCGCCAGCGCCATCGGCGCCATCCTGCTGTGCATCCTGGCCGGACGCCTGGTGCTGCTGCAGGTGACGCGGTACGACTATTACTCGCAGCAATCCCAGTACAATCGCGTACGCGTGGAACCCATTCCGGCGGCCCGCGGGCTGCTGCTGGATCGAAACGGCGCAACCCTGGCGGGCGGTCAGCCCGGCTACCAGCTGGAACTGGTGCGCGAGGAAGTCCCCGATCTCAACGCAACCCTCAAGGGTCTGGTCGGCATCGGACTGCTGACGCCCGAGGAGCTGCCGGAGATTCGTCGCACCATCCTCTCGCGCCGCAGCTTCGATAGTGTGCCGATCCGCCTGCGCATGACCGACGAGGATGTCGGGCGCTTCGCCGTGCATCGCTTCGACTTCCCCGGCGTCGACATCAAGTCGCGCCAGACCCGCTGGTATCCGAACGGGGCGCTGGGCGTGCACGCGCTGGGCTACGTCAGCGCGCTCAGTGAGGCGGACCTGCAGCGCGTGGATACGGCTGCGTACGCCGGCACCTCGGTCATCGGCAAGCTGGGCGTGGAAGGCGCCTACGAGAAGCAACTGCACGGCACCAATGGTTTTCGCCAGATCCTCGTCAACGCCGAAGGCCGCTCGGTCGAGAAGATCGGCAGCGTGACGCCACAGCTGCGCACGCAGGCCCCGGTGGCCGGGGAGACGCTGATCCTCGGACTGGATCTGAAAGTCCAGCGCGTCGCCGAGGATGCGCTCGGCGCGCATCGCGGCGCAGTCGTGGCGCTCGATCCGCGCAACGGTGATGTCATCGCCCTCGTGAGCAAGCCGGGCTTCGATCCTACCGAATTCGCCCGTGGCATCACGCGCGCCGAGTACTCGGCCTTGGCGAACGATCCGGACAAACCCCTGCTCAATCGCGCGCTGCGCGGCACCTATCCTTCGGGCTCGACCATCAAGCCGGCAATCGGCCTGGTGGCGTTGACCGACCACAGCATCACCGCCGATGAGAAAGTGTTCTGCAACGGCACCTTCCAGCTGCCGCACAGTGCGCACATCTTTCGTGCGGACAAGGACGAACCACGCGGCATGCTCGACCTGACCGAGGCCATCGCCAAGTCCTCCGACGTATATTTCTACAAGCTCGCCCACGAGATGGGGATCGACAAGCTCGATCAGGGGCTCGCACCCTTTGGCTATGGCCAGCTTACCGGCATCGACATCAGCGGCGAGAAGGCCGGCCTGTTGCCTTCGCCGGCGTGGAAGAAGACCGCTTTCAAGCATCCCGCCGACCAAGTCTGGTTCCCCGGTGAGACCGTGAACCTCGGCGTCGGCCAGGGCTACCTGCTGGTGACACCGCTGCAGCTGGCGCATGTGGTCGGTGTCATCGGCGAGCGCGGCCGCAGTTTCCGCCCGCGTGTGGTGACTGGAACGCGCACCGCGGACGGTCGGGTGACCCCGATCGCGCCGGTCGAGGAGAAGCCCGTGGAGGGCATCGCCGCGCAGGATTGGACGACGGTGATCAAGGCCATGATGGACACGATGACGATTCCCGGTGGCACGGGGCGCGTCGCGTTCGCGAAGGCGGCCTACACCTCCGGCGGCAAGACCGGCACGGCGCAGGTCTATACCGTGGGGCAGAACGAGAGGTACAGCGCCAAGACCGTGGCCGAGAACCTGCGCGATCACGCCTGGTTCGTAGCCTTCGCACCGGCCGAGCAGCCGCGCATCGCGATCGCGGTGCTCGCCGAGAATGCCGGCTTCGGTGCCGGCACTGCGGCGCCGATCGCGCGCAAGGTGCTGGATGCGTACCTGCTCGGCGATGACGGCAGGCTCAAACCCGAATTCGAGCCCTCCGCGGCGGCCAAGGCGCTGCTCGAAACTACGGCGCCGGCATCCGCAGCGACCGCGGCCGCGCGAACGGCCAGCGAATGATCCGCGAGGAAGTCACTGACGGGCCGAGCGCACGCCGTGCTGTTACCGGCGCGGCGCGCATGCTGCTGGCGCTGAAGCTCGATGGCCCGCTGCTGGTGGGCCTGGGGCTGATCGCGGCCTACGGACTGGTGGTGCTCTACAGCGCCTCGGGTCAGAGTCTGGGCACCGTCATCCGCCAGGTCGGTCACCTCGGCATGGGCACGGTCGCGATGCTGCTGCTGGCCCAAGTGAATCCCAACTTCCTGCGGCGCTTGTCACCGTGGCTGTACGTGGTCGGTGTCCTGCTGCTGTTCGTCGTGGCCGGCATGGGCGTCATCGGCAAGGGCGCGCAGCGCTGGCTCGATCTGGGAGTGGTGCGCTTTCAGCCATCGGAAATCATGAAACTGGCCGTGCCGATGATGTGTGCGTGGTACCTGCACGAG
>DATDIL010000043.1:0-3872 GCA_036521075.1 Steroidobacteraceae bacterium
CGCAGGCCGCGATGCCCGCATAGATCATCGACTCACCCAGAAACTGGACGATCAGGTCACGGGAACCGGCGATTGACCCGGTCGATGCGCACTGGCTCCAGCGAGGCAACCATCCCGGGCGGGAAAGTGTTCGGAGGAAACACCTCGCGGATCAACGCCGGCATCGCAGCCAACAGGCTTTTCGGGGCCACGTGCGACGCCAACCTCACGTAGGTGCGGCCAGCCAGAACTACCGCGCCGCTCCCCGGCCGGTTGCGCGGATCGGCGGCGAGGACGCTTTGCGGCGAATAAGATGACAAACCGCTCGCGAAAATTCCCGTTGCCAATTCCGTGCCGGCCCGCAGGTCGTCGATCACCGCCGTCACGGTCATCGGGTGCGACCCCTTGATGGAGTCACCCGGCGCGTGGTCGATCCCGCTGACGCTGAGTGAGGCACCCAGTGGTGCGTCGGTTCCGAAATATTCTCTGGCTTTGCTGCGTGTCAGGACGATGCTGTCGGGCTGACGCAAGGCGGTATGCAGATCTCCGGCGGTCGCCGGCAGCGGCAGGACGTCGAACACGTTGGGGTCTGCCCAATAGATCGCTTCCCGCGATTCGATCCGGTCTTTGCGGAGCCACACCTCGGTTTGCGAGACGCGGGTCACCCCTTCCAGGCCGGCCACCTGCGTCCTGATCGCCTCTGCCAGCCAACTCGTGGACTCCGCGTCGTACAGGGCGGGATGTCCCGTCGGTATGGCGATGGTTGCGATCAGGTACGTCCGGTCATAGCCCGGAATGAAGTGATCGTAAGTGAGTTCGTGATGGATGATGAGGCCGACCAGCAGAGCGGCCGACAGTCCGACGGCGAGGCCCAGAATGCTGATCGTCGCGTAGAGGCGGCTACGGGCGATGTTGCGTAATGCCGCAGCCAGGTAGTTTCGGAACATCGCCGTCTCCCTCCCGCGATCGATGTTACGTCGTTCGCTTGCCTTTGACACTGGCAAGGTAGCGGGTCAACCCGTGTGTGAGCGCCGGGCTTCCTGGCCCGCGGCCCGGCGGGGCATCGCCCTTAGCGCCTGCACGCCTGGCCGCCGCGGCGTTTGCCTGGCCGCCGGCAACCCTCGTAGAATGACCCTTCCCTGAGCGGGTGTAGTTCAATGGTAGAACTGCAGCTTCCCAAGCTGCTAACGTGGGTTCGATTCCCATCACCCGCTCCACCCTGCACCGCCACGCCAGGCGATGACTGCTCCGGCAACACGAAGGGCGATGCGTGGTTGCTCATTCGCTCAGACCCGGGGTCCCGGAGGCCCGACTGGAGCGCCTTGGTGATCCCATGTCTTATAGCGGGCCCATTCGTGCTCATTCATCACCTCGAGCATGAACTTATTCTCCAACCAGAACTCGATGAGCTTGAACACACCGCCGCGATCGCACGGCAGGGCTTTCCAGCCTTCGCGTTTTGCGATCGCAAATATTTCCGCTTCAGAAAGTGGTGAGAAAATATTGAGATGAACCTCGCTGTAGGGCGACGGGGCGGGATTCACTTGCATGCCGAGCTGCTTTTCTCCCGGGATTGCCTCGCGTCCCCGCGGGCCGACTTCGATCTGAGTCCCGCGTTCATCGCCCGCCCTCGCTGTAAAAACCCCTGGCACAATCGGGAACGGCGCATACGTGCCTCGCCACAGCTCGGCGATCACGCGCGCGACGCGCTGCGGGTCGTCTGCGGGGATGGATGCATGGATAATCATCGTTTCGGCTCCTTCAATGCGGGAAATCGCCGGTTTGCATCGCTGTTACTTCTCGCCGCCGGATCACGCGGCCGGCCTTGGCGCGGCATGCCTTCCCCGGGGGGGTGCGAAGCTGCGTTGGGAGCAGTCTGGGCGGGCGCCTCGTGCTCAGTGCATCAATCACGGCGGCGCGATCGTCAACTTCCCCTTCACGATCGGATTGCGATCATGCTCATTGCAGTCGTAGAGAATCATCCGCTCAACATCCGTTGCGCGCTGGTAGCGGATCGACAATTTCCACGGATGCGAGAAGTGCTGCGGATCTTCGATAGTCATCTCGTCCTGCATGCTGTTTGCGTCGATCCGTTTCACGCGCTCGGTAAAGTGCGCCTGTTCACTCAGATACGCCAGGTGCGGCGCCGGTTCTCCGACCGGTCCCGCGTCGCTGATCGGTCCCGCCGTGCGAGCGATGGTATCGATGACCAGTGTCCCACCCTCCCAATGCCCGATCGAGTCTCCCCATATCGTCGGCCACAGATCCTCCTTCCGAGGGTGGGAGCGTCCGTCGGTGTAGATGTGGCGCGTTTCCCCATCCCCAAACAGAAATACCGTCTCCTCCGGCGTCACCAGGACCTGAAATAGGTCTTCGGGGCCCGCGCTGTCCATGACAAACGGAAAGCCAGCCTTGCAGAAAGTGAGGGACGGCGGTGTGGCCGCAGCAGCGGCCTTTTTCCACTCAACCTGGGATTTCTTCGCCCATTCAGGGGTGTAAGGCGGCCTGCCGAATAGCGGCAGAGGCTGCTTCGACAACTTTGAGAAATCATTGTCGCTCGGGCCCTTGGCGCCGGGGGGCGTAGCAGCCGCTGGGCCAGGAAGCGCCAACTTACCGGAATACGCCGCCGCGGTCAGGCTCGTGAGCTCGGCCGCGAAGCCGGTCTGCCAGTAACCGGTCCAGTCCGGCAGCGCGGCAAAAACCTGGGCGCGGTGCGTCGAGTTGTGCTGCGCGTACGCAGTGCAGACACCCAAGGCCAGGACGAGAGCGGGGAGTCTCTTAATGTTCATTGCCGCACCTTCGCCGTTTGCAACGCCTTGCCGTTGACATCGATCGCCGACATGAGCGTGCCGCCGTGCATTCCGTCCTTGGTGGGGGCGATGACGACAGTGACTTTGTCCCCGGGCAGAAGCGTTCCGGGGCGCCAGCCAAGGCGATACATAGTGGAGGGCGACTGCAGCTCGATGCTCCACTCCGTGAATGCGTCCCCGGTGGCTGTGAGCATTTGCAGGAAGCAATGCGGATTGACCCATTGCAATTCCTTCACTGTCCCGTGCAACCTCACCGGCTTGGTCGTATCGAACATCGCTGCCGAATGATGCGCCGCACAATGAGCGGTGATCAGAACCGACATCAACCCCATCAAACGCCGCTTCAGGACGCCGGTTGATCCCGGGATAGTCCGCCGACTGTGAGGTCCGTGGTCGCTGCGGATCGCCTCGTAGCAATGATTCGTCACGTTCCACCCTCTCGATCCCAGGAATGAGCCTGGCGCCATCGTGTCGGGGATAGTTCGTGCAGTTCATAAAGATTCGATAAAGTTGCTCGGGGCCAGGATAAATCTTTCATAAAGGACCGCATGAGCCTCGAGCCCGCATCCGCACCGACTTTCAATCCGGACCCCTATCGGGTCGGCGATCTGCTGGTCGATGTGGGACTGCGCCGGGTCACACGCGCGGGACTTGAGCTCTCCATTACGCGCCGCTCGTTCGACCTGCTACTGGCACTGGTACATGCAGCTCCGAACGTGATGACCGTCAAAGAACTGATGGATCAGGTCTGGCCCGGGGTGGTTGTCAGTCCCGAGACGGTCATCCAGCGGATCATGCTGCTGCGTCAGGGGCTCGGCGACAGCGCCGACATCCCACGCTACGTCGCCGCGGTGCGGGGTCACGGTTACCGCATGGCGGCCCCGGTGAACATGCCTGCCGTTCTGCCCGCGCAATCGCAGCCGACGGAAGCCGAGACGTCGGCATCGACAGTGGCGATGGAAGCCGCGACCGCTGATGCGCTCGAGCCATCTCCTGCGGAACCTGCCGGGCGTGCCGCGCCGGGGACACATCGCAGGATTCCGGTGGGACTTGCGGGGGTGCTGGCATTGGTGATTGGTGCCG
>DATDIL010000044.1:0-34564 GCA_036521075.1 Steroidobacteraceae bacterium
GGCGGCGGTGGGGGCGGGGGCGGCGGCGGCGCCACGGCGGCTACCGGGACGGGTGCGGCCACGGCGCTGCCACCAAACGAGTACTGCACCCCCACCATGTACAGGTAATCCTTGAGGTTGGCATTACCCGGGTCGGCCCAGCGCATCTTCAATTCAGGTCGCAGCGACAGCTTGCTGGTCTGATCGGCGCTTTGCCACATCTTGACCATCAGGCCAATTTCCGTCTCCACACCAAGGCGGGTGTCATAGCCCGGATCGCCACCGCCGTTGAGCTTGTAGTCCGTACGCACGGCGCCAAGTCCCAACCCGATATAGGGCGACACGATCCCACCGCGGTTTCC
Organism: Steroidobacteraceae bacterium; assembly: GCA_036521075.1. Lineage (GTDB taxonomy): Bacteria > Pseudomonadota > Gammaproteobacteria > Steroidobacterales > Steroidobacteraceae > DAIDKA01. Next base: position 342 of record DATDIL010000044.1, read on the forward strand.
GACCGCCAGCATGTCGAGCGAGAGTGCGTCCAGATCCAGACGCCCGGGCGGCACGGGCGGCACGGTGTGGGTATCAAGGTTGCCATTGCCGCTGAATTCGATATTGAAGATCGGTCCCAGCTCATGGCCTAACGCAGCGCCGTACGCCACGTTGTTGTGATCGACGTCGCGACGGTAGTCCGGGGTCGTGCCACCCACGAACGGCGTGACATACCACTCGTCACCGTCGGCTGCGGCAGCCAGCCCCGGTGCGGCCAGGACACACAACAATAATGCTCGATTATTCATGAACTCTCCCTTTCGGATCCAAAACGCCCGCGCTACATGGCGTCGCAGGCTAACAACAGCATGCGGCAGTGCGATATAGGACTGTTGGGCGCAGAGCGTGTAGGTCTTCTGCACCTTGTTGCGTATTCGCATCAAGGAGACGCTCAGGGGACCCTGAGACGCAAGAGGTCTAGTTCACGAACAGATGCAGCTCGAGAAACTCATTGACCTTGTCGAGGGCCACGCGGGTCTGCTGCGCGGTGTTGCGGTCGCGGATGGTGACACTGTGGCTGGCCGCGGTCTCACCATCGATGGTGATGCAGTACGGGCAGCCGGCTTCGTCCATGCGCGCATACCGTTTGCCGATGGCCTGCTTCACATCGTGCTCAATCATGCCGCGGCGCCAAAACCTGCGCCGCAGGTCCTGATACAACTTCTCGCTGATTTCCGGCATCCCGTCCTTGTTGACCAGCGGAAATACCGCCGCCTTGATCGGCGCGACCCGCGGACTCAGCAGCAGCAGCTCCGGACTCGCGCGCGAAGGATCCTCCGTGAAGGCCTCGCACAGCAATGCGAGTACCCCGCGATCCAACCCCGCGGCAGGCTCGATCACGTGCGGCAGGTAGCGCTCGCCCTTATGCGCGCCGTTGGGCAGCAGCGCGCCGCGCTCGTTGTCGAAGTATTCGAGCTGTACCCGCGAAGCTTTTTGGTGTTGCGCCAGATCATAGTTGGAGCGGTGCGCCACGCCCTCAAGCTCGCCGAAGCCTGGCGCGGTGAATGGAAAGCGGTACTCCACATCCGAAGTGCCGGCGCCCTCTTTCGCGTAATGCGCCAGTTCGTCCCGCGCATGCACCCGCAGCTGCAGGTTCTGCGCGCCGAGGCCCAGGCCGCGCCACCACTTCATGCGTTGATCGCGCCAGAAGGCGTACCAGTCATGGGCCGACTCGGGATGGCAGAAGAACTCCATTTCCATCTGGTCGAATTCGCGGCTGCGAAAAGTGAAGTTCCGCGGCGTGACTTCATTGCGAAATGCCTTGCCGACCTGCGCGATGCCGAAGGGCACCTTCACACGGGTGGTGTCAATGACATTCTTGAATTGCACGAAGATGCCCTGCGCCGTCTCGGGCCGCAGGTACGCCACGTCATCCTCGGTGGCGGTTGCGCCCACGTAGGTCTTGAACATCAGATTGAACGCACGCGGTTCGGTCAGCGTGCCCACTTTTTCGGCATCCGGTGCCACGACGTGGCTCCAATCGCCCGGTGGCAGCTGCGACAGCGGCACCGTGCGCGCTTCGCCAAAAGCCTTCTGCGCTTTTTTTTTCTGTTTCAGTTCGCTGGCCGTATCCGGCATGAAGGCAAACAGCGGCTTGCCATTGCGATCCCCGCTCAGCGGTACGTACAGCATCAGGTGATCGAAGCGATAACGCTGCTTGGTTTCGCGGCAGTCCACCATCGGATCACTGAAGCCGGCGATGTGCCCGCTGGCCTCCCATACGCGCGGATGCTGGATGATGCTGGTGTCGATCGGCACGATGCGCACCGGCTCACCGTTGGGGCCTGGTTCGCCGCCGCAGGGGTTGAGGACCATATCCTCCCACCAGGCATCGCGCAGGTTCTTCTTCAACTGCGCGCCCAGCGGACCGTAGTCCCAGAAACCGCTCTGGCCGCCGTAGATCTCGGAGGCCTGGTAGATGAAGCCACGGCGCTTGGCCAGCGCCATGATCTTGTCCATCGACTTGGAACCCACGAGCGTCGTCTTGGGCTCCAATTTCTAAGACTCGTTCACGAACTTGGTGACCAGGCAGGTCTCCAGGCCTTCGATGCCTTCCTCGGATCCGTGGCCGCTCTCCTTCACCCCGCCGAAGGGCGACTCGGGTACCGAGATCTGAAAGCTGTTGATGCCGATCATTCCGGCCTCGATCTGCTCGCCGAGCAGGTTCACCGTGCGCGCCGAGCGCGAGAACGCGTAAGCGGCGAGACCGAACGGCAAACGGTTGGCGCGGGCGATGGCCTCCTCGAAGGATGCGAAGGAGTTGATCAGCGCCACCGGCCCGAACGGCTCCTCGTTCATGATGCGTGCGGCTTCTGGAACATCGGACAGCACGGTCGGCTGAAAGAAGTACCCCTTGCCCGCGATGCGTTCCCCGCCGGTGTGGAATTTCGCGCCATGCTTGCGCGCATCGCCAAGCAGACTCGCCATCGCCTCGAGGCGGCGCGGGTGCGCCAGCGGGCCCATCTGCATGCCATCGATCAGGCCGTCGCCGACCTTCAAGGCACGCGTGCGTTTGGCGAAACCTTCAACAAACTTGCCGTAAACGGCCTGTTGCACGTAGAAGCGCGTCGGCGAAACGCACACCTGTCCGGCGTTGCGGAACTTGGCCATGACCGCCATGTCGAGCACCTGCTCCAGATCGACATCCTCGAATACCAGTACCGGGCCATGGCCACCCAGTTCCATGGTCGTGCGCTTCATTCCATCCGCCGCCAGCTTCGTCAGCTGTTTGCCCACGGGCACCGAACCGGTGAAATGTATCGCGCGGATGATCGGGGAGCTGATCAGATGCTCGGACACCATGGCCGGTGCCCCGAACACCACGGACAGGACACCCCTGGGCAAGCCCGCATCGAGCAGGGCACGCGCGACCTCCAGGGCCGATGCCGGTGTCTCTTCGGCGGGCTTGAGGATGCAGGTGCAGCCAGCCGCCAAAGGCGCGCCGATCTTGCGGGCCGGGTTGCCGAGCGGGAAATTCCAGGGCGCGAATCCGGCCACCGGGCCGACCGGCTCCTTCAGCACCGTCATGCGCACTCCGGCAGCACGCTGCGGCAACACCCGTCCATAGGCGCGGCGGCCTTCTTCGGCGTACCAGTCGAAAATGTCGGCGGCCATGCCGACCTCGATGCGCGCCTCCGGCAGCGTCTTGCCTTCCTCCTGGGTGGCGATGCGGGCGATGGCGTCGATACGCTCACGCAGCAGGTCGGCGGCACGCCTTAAGATCCGGCCGCGCTCCTGGGGTGGCTTCGCGCGCCAGGCCGGAAATGCATCGCGCGCCGCAATCAGCGCCCGATCCAGGTCCGCGCGGGTTGCCGTCGGCAACTGACCGAGCACCTCTTCGGTGGCCGGGTTGATCACGGGAATGTGCTCGCGATCGCCACCGCTGATCCATTCACCGCCAATGAGTAGACTAAGTTCAGGGTATTGGCTGCGCAGCATGGAAATCTCCTCCGGAAACGGCCCGCATCCTAACAAACCCTCGCCCGCCCGACCACGACTGGCGCAAGTGACATATACTGCGGACGCGCGGCCGGACGCCGCTTCGGATCTGCACCATGCTGTGGCTGAAGGCCTTCCACGTCATCTTTGTGGTCACCTGGTTTGCCGGGCTGTTCTATCTGCCGCGGCTCTTCGTCTACCACGTCGCCGCCACCGACGCGATCAGTCAGGCGCGATTCGTGATCATGGAACGGCGGCTGTTCGTGATGACCACCATCGGCGGGGCGTGCACCGTGCTGTTCGGAATCCTGATGGTCCTGTCAGCACCGGCCTATATGACGCAGGCGTGGCTGCATGCCAAGTTGGCCCTGGTGCTGCTGGTCATCGCTTACCACATCTGGTGCCTGGCGCTGATGCACGCGCTGCGTGATGGCCGCAACCAGCACTCGCAGCGCTGGTTTCGCCTCTTCAATGAAGCACCCAGCGTGCTGCTCATCGCCATCGTGATTCTCGCGGTGGTCAAACCCGGTCTGGATTAGAACAGACCGACGATCTTGCCGGACTCGTCCACATCGATCGCAACCGACGAGGGCACCTTCGGCAAGCCGGGCATGGTCATGATGTCACCGCAGATCATGACGACGAACTCGGCACCCGCATTCAGGCGCACCTCACGGATGTTGACGATATGGCCCGACGGCGCGCCACGCAGCTTCGGATCGGTCGAGAACGAATACTGGGTCTTGGCGACGCACACCGGGTAGCCGCCATAGCCATTCTCCTGCAGCACCTTGATCTGGTTGCGCACCTTGGCATCGGCGGTGATGTCCGAGGCGCCGTAGATCTTGGTGGCAATGGCCTTCATCTTCTGCCATAGCGGCTCGCTATCCTCATAGACGAACTTGAAGGTGCTGGGCAGCTCGGCCATCTTCACGACTTCCTCGGCCACGGCAATCGCCCCCTTGCCCCCTTCGGCGTAGTGACGCGCCAGGATGACCTTGGCACCGCGGCTGCCCGCGCGTTCGATGAGTACCTTCACTTCCGCGTCCGTGTCCTCGTTGCGGTGATTGATCGCGACCAGGCACGGCAGGCCGTAGTTGTTGCGCACATTGTCGATATGCCGCTCGAGATTGACGATGCCCTTCTCCAGTGCCGCGACATTCTCCTTGCCCACATCGGCGACCTCCACGCCGCCGTGATACTTGAGCGCACGGACGGTGGCAACGATGACGACGGCGGCCGGAGTCAGGCCGGCCTTGCGGCACTTGATGTCGACGAACTTCTCGGCACCCAGGTCCGCGCCAAAGCCGGCCTCGGTGACAACGTAATCAGCCAGCCGCAATGCAGTCTGCGTGGCCATCACTGAATTGCAGCCGTGCGCGATGTTGGCGAACGGGCCCCCGTGAATGAAGGCGGGGTTGTTCTCCAGGGTCTGCACCAGGTTCGGTGCCATCGCATCACGCAACAGCGCCGTCATGGCGCCATGCGCCTGCAGGTCGCTGGCCAGAATCGGTTTCTGCGCGGTGGTATAGCCGACGACGATCTTGCCCAGGCGCTGTTTCAGGTCCTTGATGCTGGTGGCAAGGCAAAAGATCGCCATGACTTCGGAGGCGACGACGATATCGAAGCCGTCCTGGCGTGGATAGCCATTACCCGGACCGCCCAAGCCGACGACGATGTCACGCAGCGCGCGATCGTTGCAGTCCACGACGCGGCGCCAGGCGATGCGCCGCACGTCAAAACCCAACTGGTTGCCATGGTGAATATGATTGTCGATGAGCGCGGCCAGCAGGTTGTTGGCCAGCGCGATGGCGGCGAAGTCGCCCGTGAAGTGCAGGTTGATGTCCTCCATCGGCACGACCTGCGAATAGCCGCCACCGGCGGCGCCACCCTTCATGCCGAACACGGGACCCAAGGCCGGTTCACGCAGGCAGATGATCGTCTTCTTGCCGATGCGGTTGAGCGCATCGCCCAGACCCACCGATGTCGTAGTCTTGCCTTCGCCCGCCGGGGTCGGGGAAATTGCGGTGACCAGGATCAGCTTGCCAATAGGGCGATCCTTCAGCGTCGCGATGTAGTCGAGGGAGATCTTGGCCTTGAAGCGACCGTACGGCTCCAGGGACTCCTCGGGAATACCGAGTCGATCCTTCGCCAGCCCGACGATGGGCTTCATTTTGGCCTGTTGGGCAATTTCAATGTTGGAAGCGGGAGGTGCCATGCAGATTCTTCCGGTCTTGATGTGTCGAAAGGGCCGTAAATGTAGCACGACCAACGCCGCCGCGATTACGCGGACGTTTTACCATCCGCATCCCTTATCATTGGTATCTATGGCTCAAATTTCCCCCACGGAGCTGCGGCCGTTCATCCGCACCATTCCGGACTATCCGCGCCCCGGGGTGCAGTTCCGCGACATCACCACGCTGTTGGCGAATGCCGCCGCGCTGCGCGCCACCGTGGCGGCGCTGGCCGCCCCCTGGAGGGACGCCGGCATTACCCACGTTGCCGGGATCGAGGCTCGGGGGTTCATTTTTGGCGCCGCCGTGGCCTGCCAGCTGGAGGCCGGCTTTGTGCCGCTGCGCAAAAAAGGCAAGCTCCCCCACACGACCATTCACGTCGAATATTCGCTCGAATACGGGATGGATCATCTCGAGATGCACGCTGATGGCGTCAAGGCCGCAGACCGTGTATTGCTGGTTGACGATTTGATCGCCACCGGCGGTAGCGCCGCTGCGGGGATCCGCCTGCTGCGCCGCCTGGAGGCCACGGTGGTGGGCGCGATGTTTGTGATCGATTTGCCCGATCTGGGCGGGACAGCCCGACTGGAGCAGGAGGGAACCAAGGCCCTATCCCTGGTTCGCTTCGACGGCCACTGACCGGGCCGGTACGCGCTTCGGTAATTGCATAATGCGAGGAGCATACGAATGATCGAACGGGACACCTCCAACGCCGATGCCATGGCCGCCGAGCTGCGGCGGATCATTGAGCAGGCGGAACAGCTGATGGGCGCGGCGGGCGCGGACACGGCCACCTTGGGTGCATTGAAGGATCGGGTCAATGAAACCATCGACTCGGCACGCGCGAAACTGGCCGAGCTGGAACAGGAAGCGCGCCAGCGCGGACGCCGCGCCGCGGCCGCCACCGAATCGTGGATACAGGCGAATCCGTGGGCCGCGCTGGCCATCGGCGCCGGTGTGGGTCTCATCATCGGGGCATTGATCATGCGCGGCAGCCCCGCCCCGGGCCCCGGCTTCGACGATCCCGCAGCTTAGCTCCACGATGATTCCCGGAACGGCATCCATCATCGAGCACGCCCGCTCGCTGCTGCGCCAGCTGCTGCATATGGGCGAGACCCGCCTGGAGATGCTCGGGCTGGAGATCGAGCGCGAGGTCAATGCACTGGGCCGTGAGCTGCGACTGGCCGCCCTGAGTATTATTTCGGCGTGGCTCGCGGGCACCTCGCTGGTGCTTTGGGTGGCCATTATGTTTCCGCGGCAGGTCGGCCTGTGGATTTTGGGTGTGCTGTGTGTGCTGTTCGCCTTCACCAGTGTGCTGAGCTGGCAGGTGCTCAAGCGCGTCTCGATCCGCGAGCGTCTCTTCAGCCGCCTGACGGATCAGCTGCGCAAGGATGCGGAGGCCTTGGAGGAGCTCGCCGAGGGCGAGCATGATTGAGCGCTCGCATCAAGCGCGGTCGTCCGTCATTGCGCGTCGACTGCAGGTACTGGAGATGGAGGCCGCCCTGCAGCGCGCCACCCTGGCGGCGACATTCACCGAATGGGAGCAACGCCGTACGCTGAGCTGGGTTTTCGGCGCCGCGAAACTGGCGGGGGGCGTACTTGCCACCCCCACCGTGAAATGGCTGGCGACTGCACTGCTCATGCGACTGATACGCCGCCGGTTCGGTTAACTCCAGCGATCCTCACCGGGTTGACGCTGCGCGGCGGCAGGTCTGGCCGCGTCGGGCTCGGCCACCTCGGCAGCCGGCATCGGCTCCGTGCCATTGCGGCCGTTATAGACCTCCAGGCGGTTGTAGAGCGTCTTCAGACTCACGCCGAGGATATCCGCCGCCTTGCGCTTGACATGACCGCACTGCGCGAGAGTCGCCAGCGTCACGCGCCGTTCGACCTCCTCCAATGGCGTTCCGACGCGGATCGTCACCGTGGTTCCATCATCGCCGGCCACACTCGTCGCGCCCGTCGGCAGGCCGCTGTCGATCACATCGTCCGCCATGATGAACGCACGTTGCACGTGATTGCGCAGTTCGCGCACATTGCCCGGCCAGCCATGTTGGTACAGGCTCGCCAGGCTCTCGCCTGAGAAGGTCTTGGTCGTGCCCTCGGTGCGGTTAAGCTCGGCCAGGAAATGGCGGGCAAGCAGTTCGATATCCGCGCCGCGCTGGCGCAGCGGCGGCAGGCGGATCGGGAACACGTTGAGCCGGTGGTACAAATCCTCACGCAACTTGCCATCCGCCAGGGCCAGCTCCGGTTCGCGGTTGCTGGCAGCGATGATGCGCACGTCGCACACAATGGGCGTGACCCCGCCCACCCGGCTGAAACTGCCGGTTTCCAGCACGCGCAGCAGCTTTACCTGCAGCTCCATCGGCATTTCAGTGACTTCGTCCAGAAAGACGCTGCCGCCATGGGCGCGCTCGAAGAAACCCTTATGCTGCCGATCGGCACCGGTGAAACTGCCACGCTCATGGCCAAACAACTCGCTTTCGATCAACTGTGGCGAGACCGCGCCGCAGTTCAGCGGCAGGAAGGGCGCTTCGCGCCGGCGGCTGAGCTCATGCAGGGTGAGCGCCGCCAGTTCCTTGCCGGTGCCGCTTTCACCCAGCAGCAGGACCGTGGCCGAGGTAGGGGCGACGCGCGCCATCTGGTCGTAGAGCAGTTCCATCGCCGGCGCACTGCCGAGTAGACGCCCAAATCGGCCAAGTCGGCGCAGCTCATGCCGCAACGCACCAATTTCATTGCGCAGCGCAGCGGTCTTGCGTGCGTGCCGCAGCACCGCCTGCACGCGGTCCAGTTCCGCCGGCTTGACCAGGTAATCGGTGGCACCGGCCCGCAGCGCGGCAATGGCACTGTCCACGGAGGCATGACCCGTCACGACGATGAGCTCGGGTGCATCAGCGGGCGGCAGCTCGCGCGCGAGGTCGATGCCCTGCCCATCAGGCAGGCGCAGGTCGGTCAGCACGACATCGGGGCGCTTGCGGTTCAGTTGCTCCCGGGCGGCCTGCAGCGTCAGAGCACCGGTGGAGGTAAATCCTTCCATGCGCGCCACTTCCTGCAGCCAGGCGACCGTGTCGGGGTCGTCATCGACGATGAGGGCGTGTGGCATGTAAGTCAGACTATCACGGAAGCGAAGCCGTTCAGTTTACAGTAGATTTTTCAACCACTGTACTTCTTACAGCCTGCCGATCGCTTACGGAATTATTTGCACGACCCGCCCGCAACGTGGCGGCAAGGCCACACTGTCGGGTTCGATCGCCGACACCGCAGGCGCAGCGCCAAGTTCAAGTGGCACTTTCGCCTAAGAATCATCCGGCGGCCGGTGGCATGCCAGTTGCAATCGTTTTCGCGATTGACCCCCCGCGACTGAGCGGGCCGCTTGATAGCGGCCCGCCCTTTTTGCTGTTCGTTTATCGCCGGCGTGCTAGGCGTCAGCGGCTGCGGCCAGCTGCACCAGCGCCTCCCCCGTCACGCGCTGGAGGGTCCACTCATCGGCGGCCCGCGCACCCAGCCCGCGATACAGCAGCAGCGCCGGCTCGTTCCAGTCGAGCACCGCCCATTCAAAACGACCGCAGCCCCGCTCCAGCGCCAGTCTTGCCAGCCATGCCAGCATCCGCCGGCCCAGCCCGCGGCCGCGGGCGGCAGGCCGCACATACAGGTCCTCCAGATACAGGCCCGGCTTGCCCAGAAACGTGGAGAAATTGTGGAAGAACAGTGCAAAACCGCACGCCTGCCCGTCGATACACCCGATGACGGCTTCGGCATAGGGATGCGGGCCAAACAAGGCCGTGTGTATATCGGCGCGCGTGGCGGTCACCTCATGCGCCAGCCGTTCGTAGTGCGCCAGTTCGCGGATGAATTCGAGCACGAGGTCCACCTCCTCCTCGCGCACGGCCCGGACTGACAGCTGCGCGGGACTCATCCGGTGCTCTGCAGGCCCTGTGCAATGCCGCTGACACTCGCGAGCAGCGCCTCGAACAGGTCGCGATCCTGCCGACCGGTCGCCCGCCAGCGTCGCAGCAGGTCGACCTGCATGAGGTTCATCGGGTCCACGTACGGATTGCGCAGCTGAATGGACCGTTGCAGTTGCGGCTCCCCGTCCAGCAGCGACGTGTAACCCTTGACGGCCAGTATGTGCAGCCGCGCGGTCTCGTACTCGGTGCGGATGGCCTCGAAGTGGTGGCGCAGCGGCTCATCGACCAACTCCTGATAGGCATGGGCGATCTCAAGATCGGCACGCGCCAGCATTGTCTCGATGTCATCGATCAGAGTGCGCAGGACCTGCCATTGCGTGCAGGCCGATTGCACCGCCATCAAACCATGTGCCGCGATGGCGGCCCCCAATCCGTGGCCGGCGCCAAACCATCCGGGCAGCAGGTGCCGTGACTGGATCCAGGCGAATACCCAGGGCACCGCGCGCAACGAGTCAATGCTGATCGCCGCGGAGCGGTAGGCAGCACGCGAACCGATCTGCATGCGCTCGATCACATCGCTGGGCGTGACCTGACGGAAATAATCTTGAAAATCCGGCTCGCCGAACACCAGACGCCGATACGCCGTCCGACTCGCCTGCGCCAGGGTCGCCGCGCAGGCCTCGTGCAGCGGATCCACCGCAACGCGGGCGCCGCGCCGGGCCTGCCCGACAGACAGCGCCAGGGCACTGAAGGCCCGTTCCAGCGTGCGCATGGCAATGGGACGCAGGCCATAGCTTTGATTGACCACCTGCCCCTGTTCGGTGATGCGCAGCACCGGGTTGATCGGGCCGGCAGGCGCCGAACGCACCAGCGTATCGATCCGCCCGCCGCCTAGAGCAATGCTGCCGCCGCGGGCGTGCATGATCACCGGCTGCGCGACCACACCCTGCAGTGACTGATTCAACGCCGCCTGCGCGTGATAGATGGCGACGCGCGCGTTGCAGATCCCGCCCTCCTTGCTGAGGTCCGCGTGTCCGAGCACGACACCCTGCCGGCCGGCGCGTGCGGCAAGGTGCCGTTGATAGGTCGGATCGGCCAGCAGCAGCCGCATCAGATCGGCACTGCGCTCGAGGGTCTCCAGGCATTCAAACATGGGCGCCACATCCACCGCGGCCTCGCCCGTGCGCTTGTCCCACGCCTCGGCCCAACGCGCCAGCAACAACACGGCCAACACGTCATCGATGCCCTGCACGCCGCTGACCACGTAGTAGCCAATGGCGTCCGGTCCATAGCGATAACGGCCCTGCACCATGGCCTCGAATACGCCGCGGCTACGCCGCCCCTGGGGATCAAGTTCCATGCGCGGCCCCTGATCGCGGGCGAGGTCGCCGCTGAGCAGTTGCTCGCGCTGCTGCGCCGTGCGCTGCAGCCAGTCCGGGTCCCCCAGACCCTGCGCGATAACCTGCTGATGCACGCTGGTGTGCTGCCGGACATCCAGGGTCGCCATGTGAAAGCCGAAGGTCTGCACCCGGCGCTGCAGGCGCTGCACGGAGTGATGGCCGGCATTCCAACCCTTGTTGGCCCGCAGGCTCTCGGCAATCAGGCGAATGTCGCTCTCGAATTCGGGCGCATGCTCATACCCGTTGGGACGACCCTCCAGGGAGTTGCGCAGGCGCATGCCACACTGCGCCAGGAACACGCGATAGGGCATGCGGTCGTGGCGCGCTGGCGTAATGGAGCGCGAGCCGGGAACCAGAGTGTTGTAATGCTCGATGCGCTTGGCGAGCCCTGCGGAAATATTGACGCGGCTGGCGCTTTGCGACAGCTCCTGAGCCAGGGACTGGCACTCCTCGAAATACGCATTGATGATGACGCGGTTCTGCCGATCAAGCGTTTCGCGAATGGTCTTGCCATTGACGTCCGGATTGCCGTCCATGTCGCCGCCGACCCAGGTGCCAAAGCTGATGATGCGCGGCAGCAGCAGCCCCTCCGGCTCGATGCCGTACAGTTTTCCCAGGGCTGCCGCAACTTCCTCGTAGAAGTCCGGCACCACCAGATACAGCACTTCCCCCAGGTAGAAAAGCACGTGCTCGCGCTCGTCGGCCACGGTGAGCCGCTCGCGCGGGTGATCCTCGGTCTGCCAGGCCGCCGTGATCTCCGCGCGCACCCGATCCCATACGGCGCGCGACTCGCGCGGGGTCAGGGTCGGATCCAGGCGATCCAGCAGCAGCTGCGCGACCCGTTGCTGCTTGCGCAGGATGGTGCGGCGTGTCGCCTCCGTCGGATGAGCGGTGAAGACGGGTTGGATCTGCAGCTGCGGCAGGATGGCCAGGATGTCATCCAGTGTCGATCCGGCCGCCTTGAGCGTTCCGAGTGCGTCCTCGATGCCGCCGGGCTGCGGCCGGCCACTGTCCTTCAGGAAGTACTCCCGGCGCCGGCGGATGCGATGCACGCTTTCGGCGAGGTTGACGGCCTGGAACCAGGCCGAAAACGCCCGCACCAGGTCCCGTGCCTGCGCGGGCGGGCGGCCGCGTACCCGGGCCGCCAGTTCGCTGCCCGCTGCGCCATCCCCCTCGCGGCGGTTGATCGCCGTGACCCGATCCTCCTCGACCGTGGCCAGCAGTGCCACACCACCCTGCTCGCGCAGCACACTGCCGATCAGGTCACCGAGCGCGTGCACATCCTCGCGCAACGCTTCATGCTTTGGCGGGAAGTGGATCTGCTGGCGTTTCAGGATGGATTCTCCACGGGGTGCGAATGGCCAACGATGAGGTTACCCTGCCAGCAGCACGCCCTCGGCGTGTTCGAGCGCCTCGGGCCGGCCGTGGATCAGGACCAGATCGCCTTCGCGCAGGCGCGCGGCCCCTTCGGGCGCCTTGCCCAGTATCCCGTGTCGGCGGATGCCCGTGAAGAGCACGGCCGCGCCGCGCTCGCGAATCTCGTCCACTGAGCGGCCGACCGCCCAGGCGCCCGGTGGAATGACGACGGTGCGCAGCTCATCACGCTGCTCCAGCAGGTCCGCCGGCACGGACGAATCGGTATGCTGACGTACATTGCTCAGCAGCGCGTAGCGGGTGTCGCGCACCTGGCCCAGCGCGTGCGCCACCCGCGCAAAGGGCATGCGCAGGGTCCGCAGCGTCGCACCAACCAGGATCAGGCCCATCTCGAACGTCTCGGGAATGATCTGCGTGGCGCCCGCCGCGATCAGATCCGGGGCGCGCGAATCATCCACCGTGCGTACCAGGATGGGCACGTCGGCGCGCAGACGCCTGACCGTGCGCACGATGGCAAGGGCAACCCCGATGCTTGAGAAGCTGATCACCACCGCGCTGGCGTGGTCGCATCCGGCGCTGATCAGCATGTCCTCATCGGCGGAATCCCCGTAAAGCACCGGTTCCCCGGCCTGGCGCGCGGCACGGATGCGTGCCGGATCCAGATCCAGCGCGATGTACTCGAAGCCCTGTGACTCCAGCACCCGTGCGACGCTCTGGCCGACGCGGCCATAGCCACACAGAATCACATGCTCGCGTTGGGCGATGGTGCCAGTGGGCTCGTATTCAGCCGGCCCGAGCGGCTTGAGCTCGGGGCGTCGTTCACGCAGCACCAGGCGCGCGATGCGCGCATTGTTGGCCAGGATGAACGGACTGAGCACCATCGAGAGCACCACGGCGACCAGCAGCGGCTGGGCGATCCGCAGGGGCACCGCGCCGCCTTGCAGCACGAGCGTGAGCAGCGCGATCCCGAATTCCCCGCCGATCGACATCACGATGCCCGTGCGTGCCGCCTTGAAGGTCGAGACCGCAAACAACCGGGTCGCGAGTGTCGCAATCACCGCCTTGATCAGCAGCAAGGCGGCGAGCAGGGCCGAGATCAGCAGGAACTCATAGACCAGCAAGTGCAGATCCAGCAGCATGCCGACGCTGATGAAGAACAGACCCAGCAGGATGTCCCGAAAGGGGCGGATGACGCTTTCGATCTGGTGTCGATATTCGGTTTCAGCGAGCATCATGCCGGCGAGGAACGCACCCAGCGCCAGTGACAGACCCGCCAGGTGCGAGGTCCAGGCCGAGGCCAGCACCACCAGCAGCACCGCCAGGGTGAACAGTTCGCGCAGACGGCTGTGCGCGATTTCGTGGAACAGCGGACGCAGCAGCCAGCGACCCGCGGCCAGCACCGCGGCCACGGCGGCGGCGCCGCCCATCACCGCCACCGCCACTGCGCCGAGGGAAAAATCGCTGTGCGGACCGGCCGCCATGGCGGAGGCGAGCGCCAGTAGCGGCACAAAGGCCAAGTCCTGGAACAGCAGCATGCTGAAGGCCAGGCGGCCATGCGTACGGTTGATTTCGCCGCGGTCCGTCAGGGTGTGCAGGATGATGGCGGTGGAGCTCATCGCGATCGCCCCACCCAAGACAGAACCCACCAGCCACGGCAAACCGAAGCCACGGCCGATCAGCGCAATCACCGCGATGGTCGCGCACACCTGCAGCGCCCCCAACCCGAACACTTCACGGCGCACCGCCATCATGCGCGGCAGGGAAAACTCCAGGCCGAGGGTGAACAGCAGGAACACGATGCCCAGTTGCGCCAGGTCACTGATGGTATCCGCCTGCGTGATGAGCCGCAGCGCATGCGGCCCCAGTGCCATGCCTACGACAAGATACCCGAGGATCGACGGCCAGCCGATGCGTCGCGCCAGGGCCACGACGAATACCGACGCGGCCAGCATGATCAGGACCTGGGTGAGGGGCTGTTCGATCAGGATCAGTTGTTCATCAGGATGGTGGTATCGAAGCTCTCGAAGCCTTGGATGGCGCGCTTGTAGGCGTTGTACACAAGCCGTTCCGCCACCTTGTCCGCACGGGTGGACAGCAGCATGCGCAGCACGATGTCATCGGGTGGCCGGGCCGCATCCTCAGCCATCAGTTGCTCGATCACGCGGGTGAGGCGATGGACGAGCTCATTCACGAAACGCAGGTGTGCCGTGTCGAACACCTGTTCGTTGCCCGGACCGTAGGTGGTGCGCGCTTCCTCCGCCAGTTCGTGCAGGAACATATTCAGCAGGCGCGCCTTGTCGATCAGGCGCAGCTCCGTGAAATATTCAATTTCCGACTGCAGGTTCATGGCCGCTCGCCTCAGGCGGGGAAGAAATCGATCGGTTTGGTGGTGGTGATGGTTTCGACATCCTTGGGCTCGAACCGGTAGGCCTTCACCCGTGCGATGATTTTGCTTTCGAGATCCTCATCGTGCAATTCCGATGACACAATCCGGCACATCGTGACCTCTCCGGAGGGCGCAATCGTGAACTCCAGCACGACCTTGCCCTGCAGCTCAGGATGCTCGCGCAAGGCGCGCGCGTACAGTGTGTAGATAGCACCTTTGTTGCGGTCGAAGACAAGCTCAATTTCTTCACGGCTGCGGGCTGCCTTGCCGCTGCTACCGGTGCGTGTTGCACCGCGGTTGTCCAGTCCGGAATGGGCAATGGCAGAGGTGACGGTCGCGGTCTCATTTCCGGTCAGTGATCCGGCGCCGCTGCCGAAGCCACGACTGCTGGTGGAGGTAATGCCGCTGCTGGCCGTTCCGACTTTCGCCGTGATCATGGAGCGCTCGGCATGTGAATCGGCGCCCACCGCTCCGGTGAGGTTCTTGGTCTGTCCCTCATTAATGGGTGTCTTCTCGCGCAGGTCCGCGAGTTGATCCTTGAACTGCTCAATGCCGGCTTTCTCAGCCTTCAGACGCGCCTGGGCGAGGCGATCCACCTGGGGTACCAGAGTGGGCACCGGCTTCACCACGGGTGGCGGTTTTACCTCCGGTTTCGGCGGCGGCGGCGGTGGCTTGGGCTGCTCCTCAATCATGACCCGGGCCAGCTGCGGCGGTACGGCAACCGCGCCCGGCGCGGTGCGCGGCGGCGGCAACAGCACGAGCAGGATCGCCAGCGCCAGCAGCAGGAGCAGGCCGAACCGCAGGATGCGCTGAAAACGTGCGTGCGCCTCCTCATCGCCCTCCCAGGCCAGTTCATACGTTCGGTAATAAGGTGCCAGCATGATGAGCCCTACGCCGTCGGAACCCGAGCCAGGGACACGGGCTTCTCTTTCTGCAGCACGGCCAGGGAAATCTTGCCGTAGTCAGCATCCGTACAGGTGGCCATGACTTTCTTCAGCAGTTCATAGGGCAGCGACTTGTCGGCCATGATGGTGATTTCGCGGGCGGCCAGCGCGGCTTCCGAGATATCCTTGCCGATCAGCCGCGGCCGCTTCAGTGCCGCACCCAGTGGTGCAATGGTCGTGGCCTGATCCGCCTGCACATCCTTGACGCTCTCTATGAATTCGCCCTGCACGAACAGGTCGGTCTTCGTGATCATGACCACCACCGAATGATCCGGGGCGGTTTGCGAGATGGATTGCGGAATCTCGATGCCCTTGCTGTTCTGGATGACTTCCACTTCGGTGGAATACACCAGCAGGAACGACACCATCACCGACAGGATGTCGATGAGCGGAATCAGGTTCAGCTCGAACCCGGCCCGATGGCGCTGATGGTGCACGGCCATGCGCCGTGCGCGGTTGGACATCATGGCGGTGCGTCTCCCACAGAAATCGTCGGGAACAGTTCCGCCTGTGCCGTCGCGAAGCCGTTGGTGGCTTCGAACACGCGCACCCGATCCATCACCTGCACCAGTATGTCGTAGGGCGTGTCCTTCTCCAGCAGCACGGAGGCGTCGGTCTTCTGCGGAAACCTCGCCTTCACTTGCTTGAGAAAATCCGTCAGTCCGTCGTAGTCATATCCCGCGGCCGTATTGGGCAGATCCTTCAGCGGTCCGGTGTTGCGATCAGCCACTTCCAGAAGATTGTGGCGCACCAGTACCTCCAGCTGCAGATCCTTGGGCAGATCCGGCATCTGTGCGTTGGCCGTGGGCAGGTTCAACTGCAGAACCACCGTGCGGGAGAACACGGCGGTCATCAGCAGGAACGTCACCAGCACCGTGAAGATGTCGATCATGGGCACGAGCATCAGTTCTGCGGGCCGCCGATTGCGGCGTGCGAGCTTGCGGGTATCGTATGAACGGCGCATGTGCCTCCTACCGCCTTGACACTAGGCCGCGGCGGGAGCTGGCGCTTCGGGGCGGCGCTCGGTGACTGCGTTCAGGAACTTCACCGAGGCCATCTCCAGGCTGTCGATGAGTTCCGTGGTCTTGGTCTGCAGGAACGCATGAATGAACAGCAGCGGCACGGCCGTCATCAGGCCGAATGCCGTACAGTTCATGGCCACCGAAATGCTGGCCGAGAGCAAATTGGCCTTCTCCGCCGGATTGACCGTGGCGACCGCATGGAAGGCGTTGATCAGGCCCATGACGGTGCCCAGCAGTCCGAGCAGCGTCGCGAGATTGGCGAACGTCGCCAGATAGTGCGTGCGCTTCTCCAGCCGCGGCACCACTTCCATGAGGCTCTCCTCCATGGCCTTTTCGATGTCGTCGCGACGCCGCGCCGCCTGGATGCGCGCCAGACCGTAGTTGAGAATCTGCGCGATGGCCGATTCGGACTTGGAGGTGACCTGCACCACCTGCCGGAAATTGCCCTGCGACAACATCGGCACGATCTGATTCCACAGCAGCCGGTTGCGTGAGGAGACGCTCACCAGGTAGATGTAGCGCTCGATCGCGATCGCCAACCCGATCACGAGCACGATCGCAATGGGGAACATGAATGTCCCACCGCCCTGAAAGAACCTGACCAAACCATCCCAAATATTCATCAGCAACTCCCGAAACAGCAATCGAACCTAGACAAACGGTCCCAAGTTAATGACATAACCGAAAAATGCCGCGACCTAATTCTCATCCCGTGCGGTGACGTCTGCAGCGGAGCCCTCAATGGGCCGCCGGCGGCTGCGCGTCGGGTGCCGGTACGCCCTTTTGTGCTGCAACTGTGTGGTAGTACCGCTCTTCGCGGTTGAAAACGTCACGATCCACGGGTTGCAGCACCTCATCGACCAGGCTGTTCGCAGGCTTGCCCGTGAGGTCGCCAAGATCCGAATGTTTCCAAGGCACCACGTACATGACCTTCGGCAACTCCTTGTTGCCGGTGATATCGGTCGTATCCAGTTCCAGTCGGTCCACCGCTTTGGCGGAATGGGTCGAGTGGGTGGCCGGCGCCGCAGGAGTGCTCGCCGCAGCGCTCTTCGCGGGAGGCGCGGCTGCCGGGCTGCTGGTCTTGCTCGAGGTGGCCGGCTGGGGCGGCATGGCGGAGGTATTCACGCCCGGCTGCAGATCCTCCTGGGCCTGGGTCTGGGTCTGGGTGGGGGGCTGGGCCTGCGGGGGCGCCTGGCCGAATGCCGGCGTCGTGCCAAGCATCAGCACTGCGACAACTCTACGGATACGCATGATCACTCTCCTGCCTTGTCGCTCGTAGGTGGCGCGGCGGCCCCAGGGGCTGCCGCGCTCTTGCCGGCGCGCTGTTTGAGATCGGCAATCCAGCCCGTCACGGCCTTATCGTCCGCCGCCAGCGCCTGGTAGCGCTCCATGGCCGCCAAGGCCGCGGCGGTATCCCCCAGATACAGATCCTGGACGATAGCCAGATTGCGATACGCCGGCGCAAAGTTCGGATTGGCGCTGATGGCCCGGTTGTAGGCCTCCGCCGCCTCGTGGAATTTACCTTCCTGGCGCAGCGTCACACCAAGCTCGGACCAGCCCTCGGCATCATTGGCATCGCGCTGAACCGCCGCATGCAGCGCTTGGTCCGACTTCGTCAGATCACCATGCTTGCGATACAGGATGCCAAGGTTCACCAAGGCGCCCGGATAAGTCGGATAGCTGACTGCAATCTGCTGAAACTGCAGTTCCGCCTCATCATCCTTGCCGCTCTTTACCAGTTGAACCGCACGCGCGAAATCCGCCAGCGCCCGCGCGGGCGGCGGCGGCGCGGCGGGCACGGCAGCCGCGGCAGGCAACCCGGCTCCGGCATCGGCAGTCGTCGGCGCGCTGGAGATCGGGGCCGGCGCCGCACTCGCGCCGGGTCCGGCCACATGTGTGGTGCTGCAGGCGGCGCCGAGCAGGCTCGCCGCCAGCAGCGCGCCCCAATTACTGCAGCGTCGTGACCACATTCTCAGTGACCTCCGTCTTGCCATAGCGGCCAGGCTTAAGTTCGGCAAGGGCCGCAAAGCTCTTCTTCACCGAGTCATCGTAAACGCCGTCGCGGGCCAGCGCCGTGTTGATCTCGTGAATCTGAATGGCCTGTTCCTCGAAAGGGAATGACTGGTCCTCGAGCAACGCTTGGTACTGTTCCAATTCATCCTTGTTCAGGTGCTTGGGCCGCTCGGAGTCCAGCACGTCCTTGCCAAGCTTGCGGTAAAGCTCGGCTGTCTCGTACGTGGCCGCCGTCGTGACCTCGGCGACGTGATAGTCCGCAGCGCTCTTGTAGGCCGCGAGCGCGGCTTCCATGGATTTGCGCTTGGCGACCAGACTCTTCTTCAGCGGCGCAACCAGGCGAATGGCGCGGAATGAGTCGCGCAGCGGCTGCGCGAGTTTCAGCTGCGCGGTGGCCGCCAGGTACTTGGTGCGATCGGTACGCGCGGCGCCCGCCTGCGCATCGGCCTGGACGATCTCGCGCAGCCAGTGCTCTTCGCGCACCGTGTTGCCGGCTTTCGCAGCCAGCTGCGCCAGCTGCTCGCGCACTTCGACGGCATCGGAAAGCGGCGTCGGATATTCGGCGACCTGCCGCTCCATCATGGCGACCGTCTTTACCTGATTGCCGGCTTTGCCGTATAGGTCAGCGGCGCGTGTCAGTGCTTCGCGGCGGACCGCGGGCTCCTCGGTCGCATTCGTCGAGATGTGTTCGAACTCCACCGCCGCGTCCGCGGGCCGGTTCGCCTCGGCATAGGAGACCGCAAGCTTGCGCGTCACATCCTCGGCGTTTGCCCCATTCGGATACTGCCTGCGATACGGCTCCAGCACCGCGATGGCCTGGCCCCATTGCTTCAGATTGATGAGCCCCGCCGCCGCATCGTATTGGGCGGTGCCGACGATCTTGGAGTCCGGAGCGACCTTCGCGACCCGCAGGAAATCAGCGACGGCGCCGCTGGCATCGCCGGCCTTGCGGCGCTCCTCCCCCTGCCGGTAGACGGATTCGGCGATCCGTTCGGTCAAATCGGCGCGCAGTTTCACGTTGGCCGGATCCGCGCCGGCGGCGCGGTCACGGGCCTGGATGAACGCCGCCTCGGCCTGATCATAGACACCCTGGTCATACTGGGACTGGCCGATGATGTTCCACGCGATGCGCTGCTGCGCGGTATCCACCGGCGGCTTGCGCGCCAGCAACAGCTGCGATACCTGAATCGAGCGAGGCAAATCGTGCGCCGCGAAAATGTCTTCCGCCGCGTGCGTCAGCACCGCACTGCTTTCGGGATGCTGCGGAAAGGACTGCGCAAATTTGATGTTGGCGTCGATCTCGCGGGCATGCCAGGCGCTCTTCGGCGCGCCGGTCAGATCCTCTTCAGCCCTCTGGAAGGACACCACGGCCGCATAGGCCGCGGCGGCCGACTTCGGATTGCTGGGATAGCCATAGGCGGTGTGCTCGTATTCGGTCGCGGCCTCGCCATATTGATGACTTTCAAACAGTGCGTCGGCGAACAGGTAGTTGGTCGCGGCCGAATCAGGTGCATCGGGAAATGAGCTGAGGTAACTGCGGTACCAGTGCGCGGCCTGCTGATAGTCGGCCGGCAGTTTGGATTTTTGCGCAGCGGCGTGGAAGAACGTCGCAAGATCGCGCAGGTTGGTCTGCAGCTCCTTGACGACCACCGGGAAGTCCCCACGCGCGCGCGCTTTCCAGAACGGCGTGGTGAAGTCGTAATGCTGCGCGTACTCGCGCTTGCCATCGATCACCAGGTCGGTGAAGCCGCCCTTGGTATACGCTTCGATGGCCTGCATGGCCAGATCCGGCGCATGAATATTGTCGGGGTCGCGACCGACGAACGCCCGGTAGGCCCCGGCCGCATCCTGGTAGCGCTGTTTCTCAACGTACAGGTCGCCCAGCCGCGAGTACAGCAGGTACGCGTATGCCGGATTGCCCCGGCCGCTCAGGAACGCATCCACGCTGGCTGCGCCGTCCATGTACGAGAAGGCGATGCTCATCACCCGCAGCGTGTCATCGACCAGCTCGCGGTTGGCGCGGCTGAGCTGCTCCAACGGCTGCATCGCACCGCCCTTTGCACCCCCGAGCAGTTGCTGGTCGAGGACGCCGGCAAAGGAGGGCAGGCTGTCCTCATTCAAGGACTGCTTGAACAGTGCCCAGCCGTGCTTGTACAGCGACTGGGTATAGAACCCGGAGCCCACGCCGAGCTTGACCACCACCTCGTAGGCGCTCGCCGCCTGGCGGTAGTCCTTGGCGGAAAACAGCAGTTCGCCACGCCGGAACTGCACCTCATCCAGCATGCGCGTGGCCGGATAGCGGGCGATCAACTGGTCGAGCGTGGCCAGGGCCTGCTCGGGTTTGCCAGTGGCCTCGTAGGCGCGCGCCATCTGATACAGCACCTGGTCATTGCGCGCGTAGTCCGGGTATGCCTTCAACAGCACGGAGTAGAGACGGATTGCCTCCGCGCTGTTCTGATCAACCTGCGACGGATCCTTATCCATCTGGTCGCTGTCCTGATTCAGATCTCCGAGGCGGCGCATCGCTTCGGCCCGCAATTTCGGATCGGTACGCTGCAGGTCCAAGAAGCGCTTGTAGTTCTCCATGGCCTTCGCCGAATCGGCTGCGGCCGAGGTGTTCTTCTGTACCGTCACCGGCGCTTTGCGCACCAGATCGCCGATGGTCGGTGCGGAGTTCGGCGAATCGGCGGCGAACACGGCCGGTGCACTCGCCGCCCACACAGCCGTGATGATGAGGGCCGAGGCCTGCGTGCCAATGCGCGCGTTCACTTCGCAGGCCCCGGGGGGGGCTTCGCCCCTTCCTGGCTGGCGGCCTTGTCATACATGGTTGCCAGGGCGAAGCGCGCCTGCACTTCGTAGGTGTTCAGTCGGTCCTTCTGCTCCGAGAGCTCTGCCACGGCAATTTGTTGCAGGTAGGCCTGCTGGCCTTTCTCGGCACTCACCAGGCGGCCCTGCAATTGGGTGATCCGGGTCTTCAGGGCCGCCAGACGCGCGGCAAACTCGCCCGTGTTGGTGGGCACGTTGTGGCGGGCGCGATCGACACGGATCCAGCGGCTCTGCGCCTCGTGCAACGCCAGATCGAGGTCCTTGAGGGTGCGCCGTTCCTGCCACTGGCGCGCCTTGAAGGCATCGGTGAGCTGATAGAACAGCACCCCCTTCACCAAGCGCAGCCGCTCCCGCAGCGCATCGTTCCGCTCATCGTGGGGCGCGGCGGCCAGCATATCCTCGATCTGTCGGATCTGCTCCCACTGGGCCCGTTCCGCTGGCGAACCCAGCGCGGCCACATCCTGGCGCGCCTCGATGTTCGTCAGGCGCACCTCCAGATCGTCGCGACGGTGCTGCAGCTGATCGACGGCACCGGAGCCGAGCAGCTGATCCACGCGCGGCAGGCGCTGCGCATAGGCGGCCTCGCGGGTATCAATCATGTCGCCGAAGGCCTGCGTGCTGTCCGACCAGGCATCCAGTGTCGAGCCGAGGAAGGTCAGGTCGCGATAGTTCTTCAATCCCTCCTGAAAATCGTGTCCGGCCATGATGGCGTACAGGTAGCGCGATTCGGGCTCATCGGGCAGATTCTGCAGCTGCCAGAACCAGCCATAGTGGGTCTGCTCATCGCTGGCGAGCAGTTCGTCGAGCATTTTTCCGGACTGGATGCGGCCAATCGCACCATCAAGCGCCGTCTGTTCGGCCGCGAAGGATGTCAAAGCCGCCTCGTAGTCCTGGGCAGCCTGCGCATTGGATTGAAGCTTGCCATAGGCATACGGCACTGCCAGATACGATTCCTGCACCGCCGAGTCCAGGAGGCTGCGGTGCCGCAGCTCAGTCCAGGGCGAGAGAGCGGCCTGGTAGTCGCCAAGCGCCGCATCAGCCCATCCCAGTCCCAACAGCGCCTTGTTCGAATACGCGCCGTTCAAACGCACGCGCTCCAATGGGACGCGCGCCTTGTCCGGCTGATTGGCCTGCAGGTAGGCAAAACCCAGCGCGAGGTTGGCGCGGTCACGCAGCGCCAGCAGCTCCGGGCGCGCGCTCACCAAGGTCCCCACCGCGCTCAGGCTGGCATCCGCTTCGGGCATCCGCTGCTGGCGCACCAGCGCGACACCGAGGTTGTACTGCGCGAAGGCCAGCCAGTCGGGCGGTCCCTTGAAGGCCTTGAGCAACGTGATGGCCTCATCGAAGTGACCCTCGCGCAGCAGCGCATTGGCCAGCAGATGGGTTTTCTGCGCCTCCTGCTGCTCGGGCAACTGCCCCTGCACCTGGCGCAGCGCGTCGATCGCCTTGTCCAGATAGCCGCGCGCATACCAGATCTGCCCCAGGTAGAACCAGGCACGGTTGCGCACACCTTGCGGCAGATTCGGTGTCAGCAGCTTCGAGAATCGCTCGCCGGCCTCGTTGTACAGTCCCAGCGACAGGTACAGGCCGCCGAGCAGCAGCTGCGAATCCAACTCATGGTGCGGCAGCTGATTCCAGTGCTGATAGGCGAGCAACCGGGTCAGCGCCTCGAAGTCATCCTGCTGGTAGTAGTGAAACAGCACATCCCCGTACTGCAGATCCTGCACGCGAATGGGCGGCAGCTTCTGCGGGTCGTGCTGCGCGGCCTGCGCGAGGCCGGCAAGCGCGGCCAGGAGCACGCAGGACAATTGACGCAGCACGCGCATCGGGAGCCGTTACTCCCAGTCCTTGATCTCGAATTCCGGCTGCATCTTGTGCTGCCGATCCTCGATCTTCAGCTCCAGGTACTTGGCGCCGATGCTCTTGTCGAACTTGAGGGAGGCACCGCGCCGGTAATCGCGGTTGTCCGGACCCTTGCCGGAAAAGAAGGCCACCAGCTCATGGTTGCCCACCTTGAGGTTGCCCAGATACAGACGCTGCACGCCACCTTTGAGCAGGGCATCCACTTCGCGCGGCGTGTACAGGTAGTTGGTGACTTCCTTGTTGTCGATTTTCAAGGTGACCGAGTCGAGCGCGAAGAACTCCCCCACATCCATCGATATGTACACGGCCACCTGGGTGTTCGCCGGGAACAGCAGTTCCTCCTCCAGCACGAACAGGTCGCGGTTCAGATCGACGACATCCTTCTTCAGCGCCTGGGTGTCCTCATCAAGGCTGCGGGTGTCCGCGGGCCCCGGCGCCGCGGTCGCCGTCGCCGGTGGTGCACCGGCCGCGGCCGGCGCGGATGGCGCGGACGAGCCCGGGGCGGTTCCATCCGCCGCGCCCAGCACTGCCTCGACCTGCCGCTGCATGTCCTTGGCCTTCTGCGACGGCGCAGGTGCCGAGGAGACGGGCGCAGCGGCGGCCACGGCCTGAAGCGTGACGACGGCGAGACTGGATACGAAGACCGACAACGCGCAGGCGGCAAGGCGCGTGCGTATCCGGCCGGTCTTATTTGTTACTGGCATGGCACTTCCGGTCATTCGTTGAGCAGCTCGCGAAGCTGGCTGAGGTAAAGCGCCTCGTCGCGTGGGCCGAAGTCGCGGTAAACATGACGCACAATTCCCCCGCGATCCATGAGCACTGTCGTGGGCAGGTTGTCGATCTGGTAGCGGCGCGCCACCTCTTTCGTGGGATCCTCGAGCATCACCAGGGACAACGGATGCGCGGCCACGAACTGCCGCGCGCGGGTGGCATCATCGTCAACCGCGATGCCATACATGTGCAGACCGGCGGAGCGGTAGGTCGTGAAGCTGCGGTCCAGCATATCCAGTTGCTTGCGGCACACGCCGCACTGGCTGCCCCAGAAGGTGAGCACCACGACATCACCGCGGTCCTCCGACAGCCGCACGTTGGTGCCGCCGAAAGACCGCAGCGCGAAATCCGGGCCGGATTGGCCCAGCAAGGCGCTGCCCTGGGCGTTCGCCACAAGACAAAGGATAGTCAGCGCCGCAGCTGCCAGGCAGCTTTGCGCCAGTCTCCAATCGCGACAAGACTTCACACGACGTCATCCATGGGCCCGCCCCGACCACCGGCAGCCCTCGCAGACCGAATTTAACACTTGCGCAAGAGGCGGTGTGTACCCAATTAAGCGCCTATGACTCCGTTCACAATCGGATTAAAGGCGATCAGCGCATCCAGGCCAGTCCCCAGTCCATTGTTGGCAATGGTCGTGGCAAAGTTACCCTGCTGCCCGTGCAGGGCCATGTAATTGAGAATCACCGTGTTGACCAGCAGATTGACGGCATTGGCCGCCGGACTGGAGCTCGAGTTCACGGAGCCGGCAGCCGTGTAGGAGCCGATCTGGTTCGGTGTCGTGGCCGCCGGATTCACCGTCGGGCGGCCTGCGGGGTTGTAGACCAGGAAGAACGTCGCGGCGACCGAACTGTTATCGCCCTGCCAGCCGAACTTGCCGCGACCTGCGGCCGAGGTATCGATCATGCCGGTCGAGTTCAGCGAGCCGTCGCTGAACACATAGATCATCAGCGGCTTGTTCACGCGCTTGGCGTACTCGAGGCAGGCGCCGATGCACTGGCCGGCCAGAAAATTGCGGGTCTCCCCCGTGGCACGGGTGCCGTCGTGGTAGTCATAACCACTCAGGGCGATGGTGCCGGCACCGGCGAAGCCATTGACCACCATCTTCATGACCGCGGCGGTCATCTTGAAGCTGCTCTCGGCATACTGGGCCGGCGTAAAAATGCCCGAACTGCCCACGATCAGCGGATCAATGTCCGGGTTGAGCGTGGTCGGATCGCCGAACTCGTTCACCAGTACCGTGGACTTCACATAGCCGCAACGGGCGGCGGTCTTCAACGCGGTATCGGCGCTGGTGTTGTTGAGCTGCGTCGTGACCTGACCGAGCTTGCCGCCGAAGCCGCCCGCGCTGCCGAGATCGCCGCCGCTGAGCCGGATCGTGGATTCCAGCACCTGCACCGCATCGTTCGGATCAGTGAACATGGTGCCCAGCTGCCCGGTGTTCACCAGGCCGGTGATGTCACTGGACTGGGTGACCACGGTCGGACTCACGCTCAGATTGATCATGGCCGCCGGCGCCATTGAATTTCCGCCCGAAGTCGAGGCCTGAGTGCCAATCAATGTCAACAGGGACCCATCCGCGCCGGCGTCGTAAATGCCGTACATCGGATTGTGGGGGTTGTCCTGGGTGTCATTCTGCGACATGGCCGCGATGGCGACGCCGTTGGTGTTGCCTTGCGCGGCAGTTGAGGCGATGGACTGGATGCCGCGCAGGATGGCCCCATCCGAGTGCCAGGCAGCGCCCAGGGAAGTGTCGATGAAGTTGCCGCTGGCGCTGCCCATGTTGGGCGAATTCGGCAGCATGTCTCCCGGCAGGCCCAGCAACCCGTAGCCGGCGGTGCTGAGGAAGTCCAGCTGCCCGCCGGCACCGCCGATGAGGATTTCAGAGCCCGTCAGATTCGCGCCGCCGGCCAGGTCAAAGCAGATGAAGGGAATCTTGCCCGCGCCGTTGGTGGCAATTCCGCAGGCCGTCTGCAGATCCTGAACATCCTGGGCGAGCGTCGCGGCCCGCGCCGCCCGCGGGTTGGTGAACGCCGCCACCAGCGCCGAGGAGCCGATCAGCACCGCTGAGCCGGACAGGAATCCGCTGGCCATGAAGTCACGACGCGTCACGGGGCGCGGATGGCTGCCATCGTGGCGAATGGGCTCGTGGAGCTTGTGGCTGCGCGGCAGTTTCTTGCGAATGATCATACGGTCTCCAGATATCCTTGGCGCGACCCTATTGCACCAGCGTCGATGCACTGCCCAGCAACGCTGCGCAGGCCGCCTTGGTCACAACTCCCGAGCGGTTCGCTGTAGAGGCATAAGAGGCGGGCGTCAGCGTCGTGATGAGCGAATCCAGCTCCGTCTGCACGCTGGCAAAGCTGGGCTGCGTCGCCAGGTTGGCCGTGACGGTGCCGCCGACGAGATTGGTGTAAAGGCCATTGATCACCTGGTCGCGGTGGCTATTGGTGTTGATTGGCGCACTGAAATAGCTGCCACCCTGGGTCGGATCGAATCCCGGCCCGAAGACGCTCTGACTCAGGCTGACCGAATTGACCAGCTCGCTGCAGTAGGCAATGGCCAGTTGCGAAATGGCGGTCTGGTTGGCGGCCGAGTAGGCAGTCAGGTCCGGCACCGGTGGCAGGGCTGAGAGCACGTTGGCATACACAGTCGCGACATTGGTGTCGGTCATCGGCACGCCGGTGACCTTGGACATGGTCTGCGCCAGTCGCTCGAAGGTCCGAACGCCCAGATCCGGAGCCGCGGGTCCCGGTACCGGTGCCGGTATCGCGTAGGTCGGATCCGTGTAGACACGCGTTTGGTTGCCGATCTGCGCGAACGACAGGAAGAACTGATCCGAGGCCGGACCGTTTTGCAGGGCGATGACCGCGCCGACGCTGGAGAGCAGCTGCCCGGTGGCGCTGTTGTAGTTGGCCGTGGTCACCGTCGTGTTCAAGGGAATGTAGCTCTGCCCGACGGGTGCCTCCGTACCATTGATGCCGACGCGGATACCGCTGATCGGAATGCCGTTGGGCGTCTGGGTCGGATCCAGACTGATGAACGTCGGATTGGTGAACAGGTAGGAGTAATTGTCGTTGAGGCTGAGCGTCATCATGATGTAGCTCTGCGGCACACCCGTGAGTGTGGTCACGTTGAACAGCATGAAGTACTTCTGCCCGACGCCCGCCGCATAGTTCTGCTGGATCTGCGCCAGGGTCAGGGCGCGGTTGTGGATCGCCACCATGCGCAGCTCACCCTGGAACTGGTTGAGCGTGCCGGAGGTCTCATTGCCCACCACCAGCGCGAAGGTGTTGTCCCAGTTCGCCAGTGTCCCGCCGCCTGCCGCGTCGACATCGCCCGTGAACACACCGTTCACATACAGCTTGCGGCCATTGACGGGGTCGTACGTGAGAACCACGTGTTGCAGCGCCGCCTGCGCCAGCTGATTGTTGGCATTGGTGACCAGTGCCGGCACACCGTTGGTACTCGTGACGCTGCTGCGGACGTTGGCCGCGTACTGGAAGGCCATCTGCGACAGCGTCGCATTGCGCAGCGTCGGACCGCCCGAATAGCTGACGATGTTGGCGCCGGTCTGTGCCACATTTGCCGGGGAGACCCACGCCTCGATGCTGAACTCACCGGTGCTGGTGATCATGTTGTACAGCTTGGCGCTGGCCGTGCTGGTGCCCTGAGCCTTGGAGTTGGGTGCGAACACCACGCCCCAGCCCTGGTCCCAGGTGTAGTTACCCGACAGATTCAGGTCCAGTTCCGGCTCCACACCGCTGGTGTCGTAGGCAATCGTGCCGGTGCCGGTTTTGAACTCGTACAGCGCGATCTGGTCGTTCGTATAACGGTTCTGGCCCGAGGCCACGGTACCGTCAAACATGGTCAGCGCCTTGGAGATGACCAGGGTGGGATCCACTGTCGTGAGCGCAATCGGGTCGGCGAAATTCTCGATGGCGGTCAACATGGCCTGGGCGTCGGTCGTGCAATCGCTCCAGCAGTTGTGGTGGTCGGTCGCGAGGCGTGCGACGAATCGCGACAGGCAGGTCGTGCCGGTCGTGGCGACCGTGCACGGTACCGGGGGAGTCGCGTTTGTCGGATCGGCGTCAGCCAGATCGATCTTGGCCTGCGCGTTCGAATAGGCCTCGTTGACATCGGCACTGGCAAAGTACGGCTGCTGCGGCGTCAACGCCGTGGGCGCATGGCAGCGCGAGCACCACTGAGTCAAAATCGGATAGACCGTACTTTGGAATCCCGCCGGCGAGGTCGGAAAAGTCTTGGAACTGCCGACGCTCTCATCAGGTGGGGCGATGAGTTTGATCGACTGGCTGCCCGTGGCCGAAGATCCGGCCCAGTTCTGGATCCACACCGTCAGAGTGTCGCCGCAGGCCGAAGGGGACGCCAGCCAGCAGTTATGCCCACCGGAGACCTTCTGCACCATGGTCGACTGGTCCGGCTGCGGCAGATTGACCACGCTGTTCGCCGCCTGGTAGGCCAGGTTCACATCATCGGTGCGCGCGAACTGTGGCGACTGACCACCCTGAACGTGACAGCCGCCGCAGCGGTTGGTCGCCTTGACGTTGGCCCACAGGTTGACCATGAAGGCCTGCACGTCCGCGGTGGCGGGCGGCGGACCGCTGTAGGCGGCGGCCGTGGCCACCGTGGTCACGGGATTCGCGGTGGTCGGCGCGCCGCCGCTACAGGCGGCCAGTGCCACGAGTCCCGCAACGCCCACAATCCACTTCAGATAAGCGTTCATGACTGTCCTCAACTGCCCATGCAGTACACGGCGGCGGAGGCGAACAGCGGCTTGTACTTGTAGCCGCCGGCTTTGAATGCGCTGGTCATGCCGGACACCTGGTTCAAGTCGGTCTGGCTGGCCGGCGCTCGGTAGCACACTGCCTGGAACACCTTCTGCGCCTGACACTGGGCAAACGCGGCACTGTGTGCCAGCTCCAGTCCCAACGCCTTGGCGCCATTACCGCTGCCCGGCAGAGTCGGATCCCAACCAAGCACCTGGTTCGGCCCTTGCCGCCAGCGATTGCTCCAGCTGTCATCCGGAGTGACGAAGCCTTGCGGGAAGTTGCCGGAGTTGATGTGGTACTTCGCCTGCGTCGTGCCCGGGGTGTACTGCAGCGAGCCGGTATTGGTGCCATCGCCCACCGCGGTGCCGACGAAGTTGTAGTACGCAAAGGCCTGCGCCATGGGGTCCATGCCGCTGTGGCAACCGATGCAACTGTTCAGGAACACGCGGCTGTCGCCCCCCGGGGAGCGGCTCACGTCCTGCCGGATGCGATCGGGCGGCCGGGTGATGTCTTCCACCGTCGGCAGGTCGTTGCACAGGTGGGCCATCAGCGTGAAGCGGAACATGGCCCGGTTGGTGCCATTGATGAAAAACGAGGAGGTCGAGGCGCGCGTGGTCATCAGGCCCGCGGTCGCCGCGGTCGGTATGCCGTACACGCCGGACTGGGTGACCAGGGTCAGCGTCGACTTCAGGTCCACGCCCTGCGCTTCGGCCTGCGCGTAGTGGTTGTTGTCCGCCGTCGATGGCGCCGGCAGGCCCGGGGCATTGCTCATGTAAAGGATGTCGGCGGAGAGCGCGGTGCTGAAATCCGCGTCGTCGCGCACCATGCCGATGAAGGTGGCCACATAATCATTGAGCGGCGCAAACACCGTCTGATCACGGTTGGTCCACGGCATCGCGAAGTTCTTCAGCGTCGTGTTGTAGAACTGCGGCGCCTGCAGCGCGATGTTCGCGGCACTGGTCGGGTCTCCTCCCTGGATGAAGGTTGCCATCTGCGCAAGCTCGCTCGCGCTCGGCGGCACACCGGCGATGCGATCGAAGATGCGCTTGGCCTGTTCATTGGGACCGGCGCTGGCCGGCAGCGCACACAGCGCGGCAACCAGGCTCACCAGCGCGAGCCTGCCAGCTGAATGGCGCGCGGATCGGAATCTCTGGATCGTGCTCATGGGACGCCCTGTCTCCAACGTTTAGAACCTTATGCGTGGCGGACTATACGCACGCAAAATGCCCGTCCGAAATGTCTCAAGAGGCCGACGTCGCGTCGCGCAGACATCCCCCCCGGCGCGCCTGTGCGGCTATGCTTCGCGCGGCGGGGCTTCTTTATATGCAGATATACGGAAGGCGCACCCGGCATCAGCCGGGAGAACTGTCCGGGCTGTGACGCATTCGACACAACTGTCAACGCTCCGGTGCGGATTACGTAATATGTGGCGTGCGTCTGGAGCGTGTCTGGCAGCGCGCTGCAAGCTGTGGCGGGTGGAGCGAACTTGAAAGCGTCCCGATCAAATCTGCGAATCAAACTCTCCGGCGGTAGCCCACTGCAGGTCCTGCGGGGCGCACTGCTTTGCGCCGCGGCCAGCATTCTGGTGGCTTGCAGCAGCGGCGCCGGCAATGTCCAAACCGCCAGTGGTCAAACAGCAGATCCGGCGACCGTCGACTTTCCGATTTTTTACGTGAAGCGCTACAGCGTGCCCACGCAGGCTGCGGCGCAGGCTCCCGCTGAAGACCTGCGGATGCTGCGCTTCGCGATCCCGTCCGCGGATCTGTACATGCGCAGCCGCGCGTCCCCGGACGGGATCGAAACCAATGTGACGGCGCGCATCACCGGCACCGGCACCAAGACCGTCGCGAATTACGACATCAAGGATGTGAGCGTCTCGGCCGACGGCACCACGATCCTGTTCGCCATGCGCGGCCCGCTGACCGCCAACATGCAGCAGAACAAGGCACCCTCCTGGCGCATCTGGCAGTACGTGATTGCCACCGATACGCTGAGTCTGCTCGTCAACCCGGCCACCGACCCGGACCCGGCGACGGTCAATGATGTCGCGCCGCAATTCCTGCCCGACGGCCGCGTGGTCTTCGCCTCGACGCGTCAGCGCCAGTCGCAGGCCATCCTGCTGGATGAAGGCAAGCCGCAATTCATCGCCCAGGATGAAGCCAACACTGAGCCTGCCTTTGTGCTGCATGTCATCGACACCGGCGGCAGCGGCGGCAGTATCCATCAGATCTCGTTCAACCAGAGTCACGACCGCGATCCCACCGTGCTCGCGAACGGGCGCATCATGTGGACTCGTTGGGATGACGCTCCGGGCAAGGAGGGCATGCACCTGTACAGCGCCAATCCGGACGGCACGGATGTGCAGCTGCTGTACGGCGCCAACAGCCACGCCACCGGCACCACGGCCGATGGCCTGAACAACAACACCATCCAGTTCGTGAAGACGCACGAAATGCAGGACGGCCGCATCCTGGCGCTGGTGCGCCCCTTTACCTACGCCAACGTCAACGACACCGGCGGCGACCTGATCATCATCGACACCAACAACTATGTGGAGAACACCCAGCCGGCGATGGCCGGGTCGTCATTGACGGGGCCGGCGCAGACCCTGGCGACCACGAATCCGGTGCTCACCGTCCCCGGACCCTCCCCGGGCGGCCGCTTCTACTCGGGATTTCCGCTGTGGGATGGAACGGGGCGCATTCTGGTGAGCTGGACACAGTGCCGGATACTGAATACCGCCGTCACCCCGAACTCGGCGACGGCGTGCAGCGCCACGGCGCTGGCCGATCCCACGGCGCAATCCGCGCCACCGGTGTACAGCGTGTGGATGTTTGACCCCGCCGCGAACACCCTGCAGCCGATCATGCAGCCCACGGACGGGATCATGATCACGGATGTCGTGGCGGCCCAGCCGCGCCCCCTGCCGGCGGAAATCGTGGACCAGCAGCCCGGTGTGACGCTGGACCAGGACATGGCCAGCGCGGGCGTCGGTGAAATCGACATCCGCAGCGTCTACGACTTTGACGGTGTGGACACCGCCATGCCCAGCACCGCCGCCATGGCGAACCCCGCCGTGACGCCCCCGGACCGGCGCCCGGCGCGCTTCATCCGGCTCGAGAAGCCGGTGTCCATTCCGGATCCGCAGACCCTGAAGCTGAATGCTGCGGCCTTCGGTGTCACCAACTACATGCGCGAAATCCTCGGTTACGCGCCGGTGCAGCCGGACGGCTCGGTGGTCATCCAGGTTCCCGCGTACGTCGCCTTCCAGATCAGCATCCTGGACGCCACGGGCAAGCGCATCACCCCGGTGCACGATGCGTGGCTGCAGGTGATACCGGGTGAGACCGTCCATTGCAACGGCTGCCACACGCCCGCCTCGCAACAGACTCCCGCGCCCGGACAGAGCGCCGTTTCGCATGGCCGGGCAGGAACTTTCACTTCGCCTTATGCCGGTGGCAACGCCTCGATTCCCTTCATCAATTCGCAATCGAGCTACACCACCAACACGGGTACCACCGAGCCGCTGGTGCCGACCCTGAACGGTCAAACCATGGCCGAGACCCTCAGCGCCGCCAGCTGCCAGGGGGACACGCCACACTGCCTGCAGGACGTCCCCAGTGTGAACCTGCTGTACACGGACATCTGGACCCTTCCCAGTGCCGCCCCGCTCGGCACGCCGATCGCGCTGGCTTATGATTCGACTCTCAGTAGCAACACCACCTGGCAGTTTCCCACCGCAGCGAACTGCCTCGCGGCCTGGTCATCGACCTGTCGCATCATTCTCAACTACAACGAGCAGATCCAGCCGCTGTGGTCCGTGTCACGCACCTACACCGGTGGAGTGGCCGCGGGCCTGACCGCTCCGTGCTCGATGTGCCATGGCCCGACGAGTGCAGCCGGCGCCGCGCAGATCCCCGCGGGCGTCACGCAGCTGGATCTGACCAGCACCTCTTCCAACGAAGAGCCGCTGCAACCCGTGTCGTATCGCAGACTGCTGTTTGCCCATGACGAACAGGCGCTTATGATGGGCGTACCGACGGACGTGACGGTGCCTGGACCGATTGATCCGGCCACGGGTCTGCCGACGCAGGTGCCGGTCAGCCTTGCACCGCCGATGGTCGCGGGCAATGCACTGGGGTCGACACGGTTTTTCAATGAGTTTGCGACGGGCGGAACGCACGCGGGATATCTCAGCCCGGCGGAGCTGCGGGTGATTTCCGAGTGGCTGGATATAGGGGCTCAGTATTTCAACAATCCATTTGATCCGGCCGCGCCCCTCAATTGACGGTGGCCGAACTGCCGTCGTGTTGCGCTGCGTGCGGATGGCGTGCGCCGTGGGCGCCGTGTTGGTGTTGCTGTGCCTGACAGTGGGCGTGCGGAGCGTGCATGCTGCCGGGGCCTACCTGCAGGTGTTCGTGCGAGCCCCGTATCTTGAGCTGCATACCGGCCCGGGGCGCGGCTATCCGGTGTTCAATGTGGTCGATCGGGACGCAAGCGTCGATGTGCTCAAGCGCTACACGGACTGGTTCAAGGTGCGCACCGCCAGCGGCGTGGAGGGCTGGGTCGCCGCGCTCGACATGGAGCAGACTGTCCTGGCCGATGGCACCCCCTTCCACTACGACGTGGGGGACCTGAACGCATTCACCTCACACCGTTTCGAGGCTGGCTTCTTCTTCTATGGCGATTACGGCGGCGCCTCGGCCGTTTCGGCCTATGGCGCCGTGTTCGCCAATCCGAACCTGGCGGCGGAACTGTCGGTCGGGGAGTTCCTGGGCAAGGCCTCCAATGGCACCACCGTCGATCTTGGACTGGCACACATCTTTTATCCGCAGGCCCGGCTGGCCCCTTTCGTGATGCTGGGCACCGGCATCGTGCGCATCGAACCGAAGGCCACCCTGGTCCAGCCCGATGACCGCCTCGAGCAAGCCGCCTACGTGGGAGGAGGCCTGCGCTACTACCTGACGCGGCGCTTCTTCCTGCGTGGCGAGTACAAAGAACACATCATTTTCACCAACCGCAACCAAAACGAGCAGGTGGACGAATGGAAATTCGGCTTCGCATTCTTTTTCTGACACTGCTGCTGGGGCTCTCGGGCGGCCTGTCGGGATGCGCGACGCTGCGTCACCTGTTCGGCACCGGTGCCAACGCCCCTGCGGCGGCACCTGCGGATGCCGGTGCCAGCACCGACCGTTCCGCGGACGAGGACAGCACGCC
>DATDIL010000045.1:0-11017 GCA_036521075.1 Steroidobacteraceae bacterium
CAAAGCGGCCAATGAAGCGCCCTGGGTAATGAATCGGCGGCGGCCTGTCATGTATGGATCCTTAGCATTCACATCCGGGGCTAGCGTACGGGATCGGTGGCCGTAAACGGCGAGCAGCATGGCTTGCCGATGGCATGCAGTTCCATGATCTCGGCGCGGGTCCCGTCCGGATCGTGCAGGTTCAGTTGCCACTTGGCATCCCTGCCGATCTTTGGAGTGCCCTCCTGCCCGGCAAGCCGCTCCTCATTCCACAGACGCGTATAGACCGCCTCCATGTTGGCCACTCCGAGTGAGAAATGGTCGAAGATCCCCAGCAGCGTCGAACTCATATCAGAGGGGATTCCCCGACCCCGGGCTGGCTCGACCAGCATGTATTCCAGCCAATCGCTCCCCTGCGGTACTTGCTGCGAGATCCAGGTCGGCTTGTCGTTTTCGTTGCCGCCGAACCAGTACGGCCGGAATCCCAGGACCCTGCGATAGAAACCATCCTCAAGTGCGCGGTCATGCACGATGAACCCCACATGAATGATGTGATCGGAAAGTCGGCGGGTAGAAAGTCCGATTGTCGGTGCGGCGCGAGACTGTACGAACTGTACTCGATTGTCTTCCGGATCCCGCACCTCGAACCAGCTGTCCTCGGGCGTCGTGGTAACCGCATCCGGTACCCGAATGCCGGCGCTCGCGAGATAGCGGCGCAGCGCCTCCGCGTCGGGTGTCGCGAAGGCGATGTGGTCGAGGCGATTGATGGATGAAGGTCCCTTTGGCAGCGGCAGTACTTCGACA
Organism: Steroidobacteraceae bacterium; assembly: GCA_036521075.1. Lineage (GTDB taxonomy): Bacteria > Pseudomonadota > Gammaproteobacteria > Steroidobacterales > Steroidobacteraceae > DAIDKA01. The sequence continues at coordinate 784 of DATDIL010000045.1, forward strand.
AATTGCACGGCGCTGAAGTAGTAACGCCTGCCGCGCCCGCCTTCCGGATCCGTGCCCCCGGTTGCCCCCAGGTCATGAACATAGAAGCGCTCCGTCGCGGACGGATCGGATGCATAAACGGCGATGTGCGAGACCCCTACGATTGGAGGCCGCGGGCTCGCCGCGAATGCGGCAGATGCTGCCAGACCCAGCCAGAGCCAAAGTGCACAGCGGCACCCGCGAGACTCGATCCGGGAACGCAGCTGCATGCGCATGATCCAGATGCGCTACCTTCCGCCACCAAATTCGAGATGCCGGGAAAAGAACGGCAACACGTTCTGCTCGAAGCGCTCCGGAATATGATTCACGTGATTGCCTTCGTAGGTCTCGTAGGTATGCGCGATGGAAAATTCCGTCAGCAGCCGATCCATTTCCCTGTTGTCCCGCAGCAACGTGTCCTGCAGCCCGACGTCCATTTGAATGGCGCGATATTTCTTCAAACTGGTCACATACTGCGGCAGCATCGCATGCGGCGAGTTCGCGGCGTAGCGAGCAATCACGCTCGTATCCGGCATACCATCCTTTGTGGGCAGGTCCAGATAGAACGGCGGATTCTGCGGGTCGGGCGCCCAGGCCGCCGAAGCGGCGAGCGTGGTCCGCGCGCCGAGCTGCAATTTCGCCGCATCCTCTTTGGTCTTGATCTGCTCGATCGCCGGGTCCGCAGGCGTCACGCCTCGTGGCGAAAGACAGCACGAACTCATCGGATACAGGACGGAAAAGACATCCGGACGCTTCATTCCGATGCGAAATGCGCCGTAGCCACCCATCGAATGCCCCGATAAGCCACGGGAGTCTCGCTTCGCAAGGGTTCGATAGTGGCCATCGATGTAGCTCACCAGATCATGTGCTATGAACGTCTCCCAGTCGCCCGTCGTCACGGAGCTGGAATACATCGAACCGTCGTGCACACTCATTGCATCCGGAAAAACCACGATCATCTCACGGGCCTTGCCCTGCGCGATTGCCCGGTCGATGGCTTCGCGGGCTTTCAGGATGCCGACCCAGCGTTCTGCAGTCAAACTATAGCCATGCAGATCATAGAGGACCGGATAGCGGCGCGATTTCGCCGCCGCATAGCTGGGCGGCAAGTACACGAAAACCGCTCGATCCGCTGAGTCACCAGACAGGTTTCCGACCAGGCTCTCGCCGTGCACCGTGATCTGGTTCATGGTGCCGGCTCGCGCACTCGGCACATCCGCCGCGGCGGTGATTCCGCAGGCCAGGAGTGCGGCCATTCCAAGAGCCGCCGCAATGGTCCCGCGGCGCATGTGATGGAGTGCTGATCTCATTGTGGTTCCCCCGATTCGTATCTGCCGTTTCGCCACGAGTGGGCAAGCCCTGTCTGCGGCGTTCGTGATCCCGCGAGGACAATCAGAACATTAACTTGAACACATTGCCGTTGCTGTCCTTCGCAACGCCGTTCGTGCTGTTGAACTCGACCGTCACCTTCATCTCATCGGGGCAGTTCAGTATGGCGCGGGCGATACCGTTCTTCCCCAGTACATTGGCGGCAAAGAAGCCGTTGCCGTACACGAGGTCCCATTCGGCCGACATGTCGCGCGCCGTCGGATCCCCCTGCACAACGTCAAGCCAGTTCCCGCTGCACAGTTTGCCGTTGGCGAGCCGGGTGCTGATCGCGTCGTAGTTGCCCATTCTCAGTTTGTAGATCGGCGGGGGCCTCTGTGCCGAGAGCGGGCCCTGAACCGGATAAAGGCGACCAGCGGCACATCCGGACACCAGCGCCGCGGCGACGAGGAGCAGAACTGATTTCATGGCGGTCGATCCTCGGGGCCAAAACCTCCTGCGCGCGAATATATCACCTAATGCCGGCTCGACCCGGCGCTCAGGGGCGAATTTTGTCACCCGAAGGTCCGCGCCGCTGTCGACGCGCTACCCGGGATTGTATTCCTTCCAGTCGGCCGGCAGCTCCGTCGGTAATCCGAATGACTTTACCAACGCGACATCAACATCCTCTTCACGTCCGGTCCGACGTGCTGCCTCGAGACGCACCCCCATATCCTTGTTCACGTGCCACCAGCGTTGCTGCACACTGAGAGCAAAGCTCTGGGTAAGCACAGTGGCGCAGATCGGCGAGGCAATACGCCGCCGGCGCGAGTTGCTCGAGGAGACGACAGTGGAACCCGGCAGCCAGGTTCACTGGAGCAAAATTGAGCCGCCCGGGCTATAGTAGCGCACGCGTCACAACTCCAAACCAATCGCACCCAGTGGGGAGGCAACGTATGGATGAACTACGGGCGCCCGGCGTTACGAGAATCGCAACGAAGTACGGACTCATTCAAGGTGTGCTTTCGTTCGCCGTAAATGTTGCAAGCACGCTGGCCGGCATCAAGGCGAATTGGGTGGCCGTGGTGTTTCATACGGCACTGCTCGTTGTGTTCATGGTCCTGGCGCATCGGGAATTCAAGAGGACCCATCGCGGCATAATGACGTACCCAGAGGGTCTCGGGTCCGGCACGCTGCTATCGATCGTAGCGGCGGTAGTTGCCGCCGTTCTCGTGTATGTCTATCTCAATTATATCAACACCAGAACTCTGGCAGCCGCGATTCAGGCTCAACAGGCCGCGCTCGAACAGCGAGGCATTACGGGCGCGCAGGCACATCAGGCCATGCAGATCATCGGCGCCGTCACGACGCCCGTGGGGGTCGCCGTTCTGTCGGCGATCGTGGCAGTGATCGTGGGTTTCATAGTTGCGTTAATCGTATCGATTTTCACGCAAAGCGCGACCCTGCGGTCGTGATCACTCGTGGTCGAGAGCCTCGATAGCGGCCGCCACACAGCTGCAATTGCCGGAACGAGTTCGACTGCACCGCCATAAGCGACGGGCGCTTCATCCGCGGTCACCCGCAGGCAAGTCATCGTGACAGGCAGTGCGGGCGAGCTCACGCTGGCATTTTGCCGAAGCGCTGCAGCTCTCCTCCGAGCCGGACCCACGGCTGTGCACTGTCGCAATAGACTTCCGACTGCGGCTTTACCCAGCTGCGGTCATCGAGAGTGCCGGCGTTCAACATCACGACGCCCGGCAGCGCATCCGCTTCATCCACGATGCCCGAGCCGCATTCCGGGCAGAAGCGACGATGTATCGACTTACCGGTGTCTCCCGACTTCGTGAATGTCTTAAGAATTCCCGTGACCTTCAGCGCCGGCGCCGCCAGCGCTACCACGGTCGCGAAGGCGGATCCGGTGAAGTGCTGGCAATCGGTGCAATGGCATACACCGACAAAGACAGGCTCCGCGTCCGCGCTATAACGCACCTTCCCGCACAGGCAGCCGCCTTTGATATGTGTCATGAGAGTCTCCTCCTATCGCGTCGCAGAAGACTGCCACGCCGGCACGAGGGCCGCAATCGATCCATATGGCCAAGAGCCTATACCGCAACCACAACCACCACCGGCTGCAGAAGGCACCGCGCGGCTATGTGCGATTGCAGCAACGGCTATCTGGGAGTTGAGGCTCGGCTAATCCGGAACCAGGGGATTATCAGTAACGGCCCTATCCACAGTTCCGCGGTAAAGCCGCCATTCCTGTGCATTCAAGCGGACTCTAGCATGGCGTCCCGGAGTCAACTTCCGAAGTGGAAGCCCGCGAGGATCCCCGCAACCAGATCAGCACTACAATCGGCGCGAAGAAGTTGCGGTCTCAGCGATGGCTGGGTGCGAAGCGCACTAGCCATTGGGAAGGCTCCATTGAACCAACCGGATGCTCGGTATGGTCAAGGTGCTGTGAAAATGCGCGGCCGGATCGTAGGCGGTCACCACGAGGCGGGCACGTTTGATCGCAGCGGAATCGACAGGATAGTGCGCGAGACCGGAAGGATCCTGAAAAGGAATGGAAAGGTGCGAACGGTTGACAGCGTCTTCCGAACCGAGGCGGTGGGCCGGCCCGTAGCTCGGATTGCATAGATGCAGAGCCGGATTGCGCCGATTGGTCTGCGGATCCTCGAGAATGACGGCAGCACAGGATGGCACCCCGACATCGGTGAGACAGCCGAGTTCGATCTCATCGCCATCCTCGTCGATGCGTGTCGCGCACGTTCCCATCTCCGGCAGGGACTGCAAGTCACCGACCGCACTAATTGCCTGGCTGGGTTGCGGAGCGAAGCGAGTCAGCACATACATGACCTCGACACGCACGGGCAGGTCTTTGATACGCTCGTAGACGGCCATGGGCAGCATCAATCGCTGCTCACTTCGAATATTGAAACTTTGAGCGGTGCTTGACCATACCTCCAGGCGGTTTGCCACGCAGCCGATGCCGTAACCCAGGGACCCGTGCGTGCAGACTCGGGCACCTTGATAAAGGACCCTGCCCGTCAGGGCCGTGACTCGAATGGTGACCCGATCCGCGAACAGGATATCCCCTTGCTGCAAACCGACGATGCTCAGCGGCAGGCGGATCTGCTGCATCTGCCTGTCGAGCCGCGCCTGCTCCATGGCACGAGCGACGACGACGGCCCCGGGAACCGCGGATCCGAATCCCACTGAAGGCGCCGATTCAGCGCCGGAATGTGCTGCCTGCCGGGCAGCATCGAAGCTTAGCCTGACTGCATTGCGGCTGGGAAGCGCCGAAACGGCCTCTTGCGCGGCGATCGCGACTGTCCTGGGGAGAAACATAAGAGTACACAGCGCCGCGAGCACTGCGGCCAATCCTATCCCGCGGGCCATGAGCGTGCGGCGCGTCAGGTATTGAAATGCGAGGGCCGCGGCTGACCCAAGACTCACCACGAGGCTCGCGGCGGCAACCGTGACCCAGGTGATCCCTCCCCCGGCGATCTCAAACAAGTCGGGACTCAGGGCGGTGGTGGCAAACATCGTGAAAAACACAAATCCGATTGCCGCGGGGACTGCGAAAACAAATGCATCGATCAAGGACCGGGTAACGGCGCCCAGCACGAGTGCCGGCAGGGACAATCCAAACATCATGATGAGGAAACGGGAAAGGGCTGCGGTGATGGATGCCGAAACAGAAAAATGCAATGCGAGCTGCTGAGCCAGGTCGACGAGCATCAACGGCAAGTTCACCATGAGCAGTACGAACAGAACCTTCGACAGCGCCAGGTCGCGCCGGCGAATGGGCCTGACCAGCCAGTCTTCCTGCGCGCCGGAGAGTGGCTCCTGATGTACGACGGTAACTGCGACTATGGCAATTCCGAGATAGACGAGCAGCGGCAGGAAGGAGGTGAGCCTCTCGAGCACAGGCGGTTGATCGAAATATCCCAGCGCAGCGGTGCGCAGCGCGCACAGCGCCTGGGTAACCACCACGGCCAGTGCCAGCGGCCACAGCAAACGGACATCCTTCCTGAAGAAATGCCAGATCATCTCAGCCCGCCTTGCGCTGCGACTCGCGCGCCAGCACCGTGAAGATGGACCGCAACGACACCGGTTGAATCTCGACATTGCGCAGCCGGGGTACGACCATCGCTATGCGGGCGTCCAGTGCCTCTTGCGAAAATCGGGTTTCCACGAAGCTCAGTACATTGCCGATCACGCGCATCTGCAGCCAACTGGGAGGAATCTGCTGGGGCGCCCTCGCCTCCTGGTTCAGGACGATCTGCACCTGGCGCATGCGACCAGTCAGCTCGCTCATCGACTCCTGGAAGAGCAACTGGCCGGCTTCAAGAAAGGCGACATGGGTGGCCACATCCTCGACGTCGGCGAGCTCGTGAGTCGAGATCAGAACCGTCATGGTACCGGCCTGCTCTAGCAGTCGTTCCATGAATTCGTCGCGTACCAGGGGATCAAGACCGCTGAATGGCTCATCCAGCACCAGCAGACGCGGCCGGAACGGCAACGCGCAGGCAAGCCGCATCTTCATGCGCATACCATGCGACAGGTCGCGGATCCTGCGGCCGGACGGCAATCGCAGCTGCGCAAGAATCGAGGACTCGAGCTCACGGTCCCAGGTCGAGTACAGCGGCCGTAGGTGCGAGAGGTATTGGGCAACCGTCAGCCTTCCGGGCATGTTCTGGTTTTCGGAGACGTAACCGATCTGGGAGAATTCCTGGGGCGAAAGTCTCCTCGAATCCACTCCGAGGACGGATGCCGTACCGGAAGTTGGCACCAGCATGTTCATCATGACCTTGATCGCAGTCGTCTTGCCGGCGCCGTTGGCGCCGATGAGCGCGAGCGCCGCACCTTCGGGCACCGAAAGACTCAGACCGCGCAGCGCCTCATGCCGGCCGTATGCCTTGCCCAGGTCATTGGTCTGAATGATCATTTGCGCCGCTCCGCGGCCGCCGCGTCGAGCTCGTTCCAGCCCGCGGAGAGTGCCAGGACGACCTCCTGCAGACTGACGCCGACCTTCTTGGCCTCCACGATGAGCCGCTCGACGTCCTCTTTCAGGAGACGCTTGCGCTCGGCCGGGCGCACCGAGGGTCGTTCTGCAACAACAGTGCCGATGCCGGGCTTCACCTCAAGCCACCGTTCTGCAATCAGGTGGTGAATGATCTTCTGCGCCGTATTTGGGTGGATCTTTAATTCGGCGGCGAGCGTGCGCACCGATGGAAAACCCTGCCCAGGGGAGAACTCGCCTCCCAAAATCGCCTTCTCGGCGGCGAAGATCAGTTGCTCGAATATCGATTGTCCGGGCCGCGCCTTGAAGCTGAGTAGTGACACATCCTGAGTGTGTCACAGCACAAGTAGGACGGCAAGGCCAGCCGCTCGCTATCTGCCAGGCGAAGCCGCCCGCATAATCGGTATTACCGTTCGCTCGCGCGCTACAATCGTGGCAGGTTCATTGCGAAATCGCATCCCGGTTGCCTACGCAGTTACCGTCTGTCTCAATGCCCTGAAGCAAAAGGCACAAGGAAACGAAAATGATGACGAGATGGGCGACTTGCATTTTGGCGGCCGTTTTTGCCCTGATCGAGCCGGCCTGGGGACAGTCAGGCGATCCGCTGCCGAGGGCGCGACCCGAATCCGTCGGGATGTCCTCGCCGAAGCTGGTTAACATCGGCGTCGCGCTGAATCGCGAAATCAACAACCAGACGATGCCCGGGGCAGTGGTCGCAATTGCCAGAAAAGGCAAGCTGCTCTATTACGAGGCGTTCGGCCGCCTTGATGACAAGTCCTCCACGACCATGCCGAAGAACGCGATTTTCGAAATCAATTCGATGACGAAGCCGCTGACCGCGGTCGGCGCGCTTGAGCTTTTCGAGCAGGGGCGGCTGATGGTGAACGAGCCGGCCGCGACCTATCTGCCGCAACTCGCTAACATGGCGGTCGCCACCCCGACCGGCACGGAACCGGCCCAGCGCAGGCCCACCATTCAGGACATGATGCGCCATACCGCCGGCGTCACCTATGGCAGCGCGGAGGGGATCAGCGGGACGACAGAACTCAGCAAACAGTATGGGCAGCTGATGGACCGCAAGCTGACCGCCGACCAGTTCCTGGCGAGGCTCGGCAGCCTGCCCTTGCAATACCAGCCCGGGACGAAATGGGGCTATAGCCTTGGCCTGGATGTCACGGGGCTGGCGGAAGAGGCCCTCACGAAACAAAGGTTAGGAGCGTATCTGCAGACAAGCGTCTTTGCGCCGCTGGGGATGGTCGACACGTCATTTGTCGTTCCCGCCAGCAAGGCGTCGCGCCTGGCCAGGCCCGTGTCGTGGGACCCGATGGTTCAGGCCGGTTACGACAGTGGTGGGGCGGGCGCCTATTCCACGGCCGCCGATTACTTGCGATTTGCGGAGATGTTGCGCCAGGGTGGAAGTCTGGGGACGGTGCATCTTTTGGGGCGCAAGACGGTGGAATACATGACCTCGGACCAGCTGGGCCCCGAAGTCGACATGACCGCGCTAAGGAACTATCCCAATCTGAACGGCTATGGCTTCGGGCTGAGCGTCGCGGTGCGCCGTGGCCCGGGCGTGTCCGGCATGGTGGGTTCGCCCGGAGACTTCAACTGGGGTGGCGCCGGCGGAACCTTCTTCTGGGTTGACCCAAAAGAGGAATTGACGGTCGTTCTGATGGAACGCACGTCGCGTGATGCCCGGATTCACATGCGGCAGCTCATCACAACATTGGTCTATGCAGCCCTGACGAAATGACGTGGCCGCTGAAGGCGCGCATGGTCAACGAATATCGCAGATCGCGCAAGTCAAAGGCGATATCGGGCACCGTCGAATCGGGAGGTCGAAATGAAGTCGGCGCTGGGATCTGTCAGGGCTTCACGAACCGATAGGCGAAACGATCGGTCTCGCCCTTGATCGAGGGATCGAACACCTTGATCGAGTGCGGATCGTCCTTGTTCGCGAGCATGGTGCTTTCCGCGTCCAATACGAAGCCGGCCGCCTCCACCTCCTCGCGAACGAATGCCGGCTCAATCCGATGCAGCGACTGGGCGTCGCTCGTGCCCGCCCCGACGGCGGCGGCGTGGAGGTCGTGATAGAACAGGTGCAGCCACACGACATCCGCTGGTTCCGTGGCCTCCGGCATCGCCACGAGGTCCGCCGAGACGGCTTCGACGTTCTCTCGGCCCGGCTCCTTCGCAAGCGTCCGCATGTGGCCGACCGGATCGTTCTTGAAGTGGGCGACTTCGGCCGGCACGAAGCTGTAGACCCGTCCTTCGGGTCCCACGATGTCGGAGAAGAGACGGGTCCAGTCGCCGTCGCCTGGGTAAACGTCGATGACGGTGAAACCCGCATCGACTCGTGCGAACCGGATCAACTCGGATAGCTTGGATTGGTCGTACATCGGGGTCTCCTTTACGGTTGGCCGAGCTTGCCGAAGCCGAGATCGGTCGCAGTCCCCCCGGGCGAGAGCACGTTGACCCGGATGCCGGTGCCCTTCAGGTCCTCCGCCCAGGTCCGCGCGAGGTTGCGCACTGCCGCCTTGCTCGCGCTGTAGGCGCTCATTGCCGGAGCGCCCGTGGTGCCGGCGCTCGATCCGGTCAGGATGATCGAACCGCCCTCGCCCATCAGCGGCAGCGCCTTCTGGACCGTGAAGATCGTACCCTTCACATTGGTGTCGAAGGTTTCGTCAATGTGCTCGGCGGTGATCTTGCCGAGCGCAAGCTGGCTTCCCACCCCGGCATTGGCGAAGACGATGTCGAGGGTTCTGCGCTCGGCCTTTACCGCCGCGTAGAGTCGGTCGAGGTCGGCCACCGCGGCGTCGAGCGCTTCCTGCCGGCGGCCGAAGATGAAGACGAAGGCGCCCTCCTCGATGAAGCGCTTTGCTGCGGCACGGCCGATGCCGGTAGCGCCACCGGTGATCACGGCGGTCTTTCCATTCAGTCTGTTCATGACGTGCATTTCTCCTTGGGAGTTGTAAGGAAGCAGGGAACTGCCTACCGTCGACCAAGCGAGCTTTTCCGGGGCCGCACGGGAGCTGCACCGTGCACAGTCGGCGATCAGTCACGCGACAAAGGCGCTCGAGAGGGCCTTTGCTGTGGAGCTGTTCGAGCGCAACACCCGCAAAGCGACGCTTACGGCCGCGGGCCGCAGCCTCCTGCCGGATGCTCGTGCGGTGATCTCACGCACCGAGGAAATGTAGTTGCGCGCGGTTTCGATTGCTGAAGCCGGGGTACCGCAAGTGTGGATTGCCGTGGATACCTATTTTCCGCGCGCGCACCTGATCGAATGCCTGCGCAGCCTGCAGGCGGACTTTTCAACCGTTGCAATCAATCTGCGCATAACGACCATGCAGGGCGGCGAGCGTTTGGTTCTCGAAGGCACGTGCGCATTGGCGGTGACGATCACGGACGTGCCGGAGCTGAGCCCCGGTACCATAGAAAGGCAGCATTTATGTGAAGTGCAAATGGTGACCGTCTGTGCGCCATCGCACCCGCTGGCCGCAATCGCGGGGCCGATCCCGCGGGAGGAATTTGGTCGGCACATCCAGCTCGTCGTAACCGACAATCAGCCCGATGCGGAAAAGACACAACAGGGGGTCGCCGGCGAACGCCAGTGGCGGGTGAATGACCTCGGCGCGAAGCACGATCTGCTCAGGGGAGGCTTGTGCTGGGGGCACATGCCGCGCCACATGGTTGCGGAAGACCTCGCGAATGGAACACTCGTCGAACTCCAACGGCACGCATGGCACATGCGCCCCCTCACCTTCATGATCTCGCAGCGGCGCGGGTACTCGTTTTCCGAGTGCGAGACACGGTTGGTCGAACTCCTTCGCAATCCTCAGCGCTTGCCAAAATGAGACCAGCCAGCGCTCCGTCTCACCCAAAGGC
>DATDIL010000046.1:0-39212 GCA_036521075.1 Steroidobacteraceae bacterium
CTAGGTAGCCCGAGAAGCTTTGCGGATAGGTACGTGCACTTTCATCGGCATTGCAGATGCGGGAACCGCGATCGTCCATGATTACACCGGCCGCACTGATGTGGACGAACGTCTTCGCGCCAGCCTGCTGCGCGGCTCGCAAGAGCGCTTTCGTGCCATCGACGTTGGTCTTGAAGTAGGGCTTGCGCGGACCGGCGAAGCGGAAATAGGCCGCGCCATGTACGACAGCGTCGATGGCAGGCGTACGCATCGAGTCGCTGACCTCCAAATCGCCCACGAGCGGGGTGGCGCCCAGCGCGCTCAGCTTCGTCGACTCCTTGCTCGAGCGCGTGAGTGCAAGGACCTCGTGGCCCTTTGCCGCAAGCCTCGGGATGAGGTGACCACCGAGGAATCCGGCACCACCCGTGACCAGGATTTTCATCGTGCTTGGCCTTTCTTGTTGGGAGATAGGATGGATCTAATCGCGCTTTCGCGCAGGTCGTTGAGAACTGCCCTGCTGGGGGCCGACACCTTGCGCAATCGCGCCGTGACGTACAGCAGCGAGGCGGCGTTCGCGGACGCCCACATTCGGTCAGCCGCCGCCTCCACTTTGATCGCAAGGCGGCCCTGGGCGGCGACCGCCCGCAGCTGATCGAGCAACAGATGAAAAGCTTGCTCGGCCGCCGGGATCTGACCGCCTTGAAGCACTCGACTCAACATCGCAGCATAAAGGCGAGGCCGTACCGCCGCGAACTGCACGTAATCGTCCCAGCCTAGGACGAGTGCGGCTACCGGATCAGCCGATTTCTTCGCCGCCTGTTGCTTGCTTTTCAGGAACTGAGCGAATGCTTCCGCAAGCGCTGCACTCAAGATGCCGTCGGCATTGCCGAAATGGTGATACAGCGTTGGTGCCGACACCTTGGCGATCTCCAGCACGGCGCGCGTCGAGAAGGTCGCTTCGCCCTCCTCTTCAAGAACCTCCAAAGCCGCTGCGATTAAGCTTTCGCGAGTGTCCATGCATAGAAATATAGCACTGCTATATGCACGTGTCTATAGCGGCGCTATACCCCGCTCCGCGTGAATACGCTTCAGCCGCCACTTCACAACCAACGCAGTGCGGCATACAACGCTGCTACATCGATCGATCCTGCTTCGGCCATGTTAATTGGCTGCCACCCTGCCTCTCCAGCAGGACGGTTTCTTATCCAGACGAGCGGCAGTGAATGGCCGCTTGCGCGTTCCTGAATGTCTCCTTTGGTGTCAGGCTCACGGTCTCCGAAGGGTCAACTCAAGGCATAGCATCACACTGCGTGTGACCACATAGCCAACATCAGCCAGTGCGTATCAGTGTCTTGGCTAAAAGTCGATAGAAACGAAGTCGGCTGGCGTTGGCCAGGAATGGCGCTGATTGGAGTGCCATCGGGCGGGCCCGATTGCGTCCATATATCCCAGGCGCGTGGCGAAAGCCAGAAGCTCCTCGACGCCGAGGGCACTTGGATCGTTATTCTGTTGCGTGGCGAGAACAGAGCGCGATATCACCAGCAAGGTTTTCGGGATCGATCGAATTTGGTCCCGGTGAAGAATAAGTCATATGCGGTTTGGCCTTGAGATCGAAGCCGATCGATCGAGTCACGAAGCCCTTTGCGGCGCCCGTGATTTCGTAGTGTCCAGGTGCAAGGCCAGAGAACGTGTAGCGGCCAAACGCGTCAGTCTGTGCAGCCTTTCGTAGTCCATCGTCGGGTCGGAGTAGGTTTACCGTTGCTCCAGAAATTCCGTCATCAATCTTTTGAGAGCTGACGCGTCCTGCAATCGCGCCCGCTCGCGGACCAGTTGCGATCACTTCGCCTAGCACGCCTGAATAATCCTTTGCAATAGTGTCCAGCACCACCGTCGTGCCTTTGCACACCTCGACCGCTACATCCGCAGACTGGGGATCCGATTTATGCGAAACAAAGGAGATCACGTACAGCCCAGGTGTGAGATCCGCGAATGAGAATGCTCCGTGCTCATCGGTTCTCGTCGCTGTCCCCTTTCCGCGGCCCTCATGTTTTGCCCATACCTCGAAATCCGGCACAGGCTGGTCTCCAGCGCGAACTACACCGCGGATAGCGGCGAGGTGAATCGTCGAAGTTTCTGTTGGCTGCGCAGCACTTACAACGCCGACAGTCGTCAGCATTGTGGAGAGCGCAAGGGCTTTAAGCGGGCCGGAGCCTAAGCGTTGGACCGCTTTCCAGTCCATGCGCGCGCACACTCGTTCGGAAGGATCGCTCAGGAGAGATTGAATCTGCGTTGCGCTGAGGATGCTGAAATCGTGTACTGCTCGCTGACAGCGCTCACACGTCCGAGCAGCGCCTTCGCCGCACATCGACGACCACGCCATCGGACAGGGTCGCGGTATATCGAGCATCGGGACGTCATCTTCGATCATGATGTTGTCCTCGCCTAAAGCCTAGTGCCTACGCAGGCCTTACCGCGATAGCCTAGACGATATCGTCGTCCGTGAAAATATCCGGAAACATGTGGACGCTTCGGCGTGCCTCCGGGAACCGTCTTCCACTTTGTGGGCCGGCGCGGTAGAGAGTTTTGGAGCGGGTGATAGGAATCGAACCAAGACCCGAGGACCGATTTTCCCTTCTTATCTCAGGTACTTGCGAAGCCGTTGACTGACTGCGTGTGATCCGCGTGTGAATCTGCCATACGAGCCCCACAGCGCTTACAATAGGCCGTATCGTAAGGAATGCAGATTTGGAGGCCGCCTTGGCATTCGCAACACTGACGAGCAAAGGTCAAACGACCATCCCAAAAGAGGTGCGTGCCGCCGCGAATCTCAAGCCCGGCGACAGGATTTATTTTACCGTCCTTGAGGACGGGACAATTATCGTACGCGTCAAAAACCGGAGCATTCGGGATATGGCGCTCAAACCGTCTGGTGGCAAGCACATCTCCGTTGGACAGATGAATCGTTAGGCCGCGGGTCTTGCTCGGAATAGACACCAACGTCGTAGTAAGGCTTCTCATTTCGGACGACGCCGACCAGACGCGCAGAACGCGCGCGCTGATTGCACGGGCGATCGAGAACGACGAACCCATTCTCGTTTCCCTGCCCGTCCTGGTGGAAACGGAGTGGGTGCTTCGGAGCCGCTACGGCCTCGATCGCGAGGTGATCTTGCCGCTATTGCGCGCAGCGCTTGAGACACGGGAGCTTTCCTTTGAAGATGAACCCGCGGTCGAAGAAGCTCTGTTCCATTGGAAGGATAGTGCCTGCGGATTCTCAGACTGCCTGATTGTTGCGCACAACCGGCAACTGGGCTGCCGCTCGACTGCGAAGTTCGACCGCAAAGCCACCCGGCTTCCGGGCGCCCTACCCGTCTGATCCGCGTCAAGGCGAGTATGTCCTCGCTGCGGCGAATGTCGTCGTGCGAATTGCATATTGGAGCGGGTGATGGGAATCGAATATATCGCTCGGGAGCCATTGCCCGTTTCGAGTCAAGACGTTGCCAGCGCGGATGGCCACTGCGTGCGATTTATGTGTGAAAAACAGCCCGATCCCAGCCAATGTGGCCATTCTCAAGGTCCTAGCTCCGGCAGCCCGCTCACCGGCCCACCGTCTCGCTCGACCATCGCCTGAAGGTACGGGAAATCGCAAATATGGGTAGTCGGGCATAATATGGCCTTTGACGCCATAGCGCTGCTATGGCATCCTGCGCCATATGAACGCGGTACTTGCATTTCATGACAAGCAAGTACTGCCTGACGGTGCAATCGTCGAAATGAAGATATGGGAAGTCGCGACCCCCGTGGCGGGTAGTGCCCATAAGCTCAAGTACAGTCTATTTTACGGGGCAAAGGGTAAGCGTCTCGTGGGCTATGACAACGAGCGAGGCAAGGGCGACCATCGACACATTGGGGATCACCAGGAACGGTATGTCTTCAAGACGGTGGAGCTTTTGATGGCGGATGTTTTGGCCGATGTGCGCCGCCTGCGAGGTGAACGATGAGCAAGCGCGTCAAAGTCAACGTGGGAACCCTGGACGAGATGAGTCAACGTTTCGTGAACGCGTGGCACCGACTCGGGCGCGGGGAGAAGGTACGAGAGAGGCATCTGACCTTTCCCGACCTAGCGGGAATGCTCAGCGCGCTTTCTCCTAAGCGTCTCGAGCTGTTGCGTGCGGTCCATGAAAATCCAGCACCGTCCGTGAAGGCATTGGCGGAGCGTCTTGGCCGCGATTACAAACGTGTTCACGAGGATGTCGAGACGTTAACTGCGTCCGGATTACTGCGCCGTGAGAACGGCAGCGTTTCTGCGCCCTACGACGCAATCACCGCGGAGATGCGTTTGTGAGTTCTGCTGATCGACGTCGATCTTCCATTCGATCCAATGACCTATCGTAGGTGCGTACCGCTGCGCGCGAATGGTGTGTGCAGCGCGACGATGTCACATGTACGTGAGCCCACCGGAGAGTTCGCATTGCCTTCTGCTGGCCACGCGCCGACAGTTGCGCAGGGCCGACGGGTCTCTCCGAAGCCGTCGTCAGGCCTCGAAGGTCGATGGTGAAATGGCGACCTTTATGACTCCGTGCGGACGGCCCACTCACGGAACGCCATGACAATACAAGTTGCGACTGTCCGCGCTTCATTGCGGCGTAGCATTATCACTTTCTCGGCGCTGGGAGTCGTGGCGTGCGCTCTGGCCGACATGACGCATGAGGTCCTCGGCCACATGACCGCCGCGTGGCTAGTTGGTGTTCGGATCCTATCGCTTTCAACGGTGGCGATTCAGACGGCATACGCGTCGCGGCTGGTTGCCGCCGCGGGAACGGTTGCAAATCTCGTCGTTGGCGCTCTCATCATCGGGCTCCTCAACCGAACGTCGATGCGTACGAATTTTACCTACTTTCTTTGGCTATTCGCCGGCTTCAACCTATCGAACTCGGGCTATCTGGTTGCATCGGCACTAATGGGGACCGGTGACTGGTCCGTCGTGATCAGGAACCTTTCACCAGCCTGGGCATGGCGGTGCGCGCTCGGCATTGTTGGCGCGACCGTGTACGTGGGGAGCGTCCACTGGCTAGCGCGTTCAATGGCACGTCTTGTGGAAACCAAGGTGATGGCGCTCCGGGACTTGCGACGTTTCGTCATTGCCGGATACTTGGCCGGCGGCGCGGTCTTGACCATCGCGTCCATATTCAACCCGATCAGCCCAAGACTCATATTGATCTCCGGAATCGGCGCATCGTTTGGACTGTCCGTCGGGCTTCTGTTTGTCCCCGGAATCATAAAGCGACAGTTCACAGTAGATTCGGAGGACGCCTTAGTGCCGACTTCACTCAGTGTTGCCTGGGTTTGCAGCGCCATGATCGTGGGCATCATCTTCATCGCGGTATTTGGGCCAGGAGTCCACTTTGGAAGTTGAATCCGAGAACCTTTGCGGGCATCCGCTTCGACGCACAGGAATGACGGCTTCTAGGCGTAGCAAGCGCCGGCTCCGAGTCAACTCGCGCCATAGCAACCAGACTGCGGGTGAAACTGCGGCCAGGGCTGGCCACCGTCGCTCCCCGTTACGAGGCTGGAAACCAAGTTGGTTGGCATTGGCCAGCGATGGCGGGGACTGGAGCGGGTGATTTGCGTGTGAAAAAGACTGCCATACCAGCCAACGCCAGCCAATGGGGCCATATTAGCTGACCGGTCGCTCGCGACGCTGATCAGCAGTGCTGGTTGGCCAGCCCCAGTAGTTTGTTCATAGCGATTCTGCTTTAACGAGTATCAAGCTGCACCCGACTTCAGCTGCTCCACTTCGCTCAAATCGATACGCTTCCCGGCTTGCCACAAATCGTACCCATGCTGCATGGCGAGCCAGCTCTCGGGTGAGCGCCCCAGGCACTTGGACAAACGCAGGGCCATCTCCGGGCTAATGCCACTCTTGCCAGTCAGTACACGGTTCAATGTAGAGGGCGATACCGCTAGCCTGGAGGCCAACTCGCGGCCAGTAATGCCGCGAGGCTCAAGATAGACTGCGAATATGAATTCACCGGGGTGAGGTGGGTTATGCATCGCCATCGGGTGTCCCGCCCTCGGCGTAGGCGCGGAAGGCACGGGCAAGTTCGGAGTGACCGGCGCGTTCAAGCTCCAGGGCTCTCTTTGCAGCGGCGCCTCTGGAAGGTCGATCGGCTTTGGTGGCTAGCTCGGAATCGGAGTCCTCATAGTCAACCACATAAGCGTGGTGGTGGCTGAACTCGAAGGTGACACGCCAGTTGCCGGCAACCCAGACACACCAGCGTCGTTTGCCCGTTTTTGGCCTCACGGGGCGCAGCCTAAAGCCCGGAACGTTCATATCACCAATGTTCGTTGCTGCACCTAGCGCCACCAAAAGGATCCGCAGCCGCATCGCATGCTCGGCATGAACACCTGAAGCGCTGCTGGATTCGTGGAGGCGCTTCAGCCCCTTATGCCGGAATGACTGGATCACCGACTAACTGTACCTCGTTGCGCAACGGGCAACAAGCGTAACCCTGCGATGCAGGATGATGATGCGTGTGACACCACAGCCCACGCTGGCGAATGCGCGCGAAGATCGGGTTCTGCCAGATTGAAGGCGTGCCGGAATCTATTGAGGGCTCAGCAAAGTAAACGCGCGAGCCATAGCCTGCATTGGCTGGCGTGGAGTTTGGAGCGGGTGATGGGAATCGAATATATGGCGCCTGAGCCACCAACCCTTCCGAATCATAGCGTTGTGCAAGCGCAAACGACCGCTGCGTGTGATTTTCGTGTGAAAAACACTGCCATGACAGCCAATGCCAGCCAATGCGGCCATTCTCACGAAGTCGTGAGGCGGCGAGCGCTGTGCTGGGCGCCATCTTGCTCCATGCGATGCATTGCGGATTCGGACCGTCGGGCGGTCAGCCATGGCTATGGTAAGGGGCCTCAGGACGACCCCGGCGCTCGACACAACCGGTAGGCGAGGCCAAGTGCCCGACGAGTGAGTGCGGTTGACCGTACCTATTATTGTACGTACAATAAATAAAGTGAAGATCGAGTTTGATGCTGTCAAGGATCTGGTGAACCGTGACAAGCACGGGGTGTCTTTGACGGATGCTGCGCAGCTCGACTGGACGAGCCTGCTTGCCAAGCGCGATATCCGCCGTGATTACGGTGAGGCACGCGAGATCGGCTACGGCGTTTGGAATAGGAGACTGAACTGCGTCGTATTCGTGCGCCGGGCACGCAGGGCAATCCGCATCATCAGCCTACGTAAGGCCAACGCGCGTGAAGTAAATGCATATGAAGAAGTCCAAGCTCGTAAAACCCACAGCTCGTGAAGAACGTGCCATCCGCGCGGGTATTGCCCGGGACACGGACACTTATGAGTTGAGCCGAGAGGAGTTCCGGGAGCTCAGGCCCGTGCGCCGCGGTCGCCCGAAGAGCGCCGTACATAAGGTTCCGGTAACCGTGAGACTCGATCCGCGGGTTGTTGAATACTTCCGGGCGGGCGGCCGGGGTTGGCAAACACGTGTAAACGAAGCGCTTGCAGATTACGTGAGTCGACGCACGCGCTGAGCTCACATCGCATCCGTCGCGCGACAATCCGGCGCTGCCTGGAGCTGGCCGCACAGACGCAGGTCTGACTTATGACCCGGTCGACGGCCGCGGTCGCTGGCCGGCCATACACCGGCGTTTGACATACCCGCAGGATGCCGCCGCAAGCTGCCTTCGGCCTTCGACATGCCTGCGATTCACCATTGGCCTGGTGTGCCGAGCACCGCTCTTAGCTGCAAGAATGACGTGCGATCGTCGCGATGAACATATAGGAAGCGGTGACCCCCGTGGCTTGACATCTCCAACGTCTTTGTCTACATTGTAGATATCATGGCAGATCTACTTGGCGCTTTTGAACAGGCTGTTTTGTTGGCCGTCTGGAATCTGGCAGAGCAGGCTTATGGACGCGCCATTCTGCGCGGAACTCAGGCCGCTCTGGACCGGCAGGCCGCCGCAGGCGCTGTGTACGCAACCCTGGATCGTCTGGAACAAAAGGGACTGGTTACCTCACGCTTGGAGACTGGGACTCCAGTGCGCTCGGGTCGCGCACGCCGGTATTACCGGCTCACGGCTGTTGGGGTCAAGGCACTCAATGAGTCAAAGTCTGCGCTGGAACAGATGTGGCGAGGTGCAAAATGGCCCCTGGAGTCGAAGGCGTGAGCCCTCAGGCCCCGCCACGGTGGCTTGAAACGCTGCTGCTGCAGAGCTTGCCGGCGCGGGACCGGGAAACCATTTCCGGTGACCTCTTGGAGGAATATCGGGAAGTAAAGTTGCCGCACCTCGGGGCCATGCGGGCGAACATTTGGTATGCGCGCCAGTTGATCAGCTTCCTCGCCGCTAGAAGTCTTGGAGGGTCGGCAATGAGGGCCTCGTTGACTTGGATGTCTGCGTTGACCGTACTGGCCGGGGTTTGGCTTGCGGTGATGGAGAACATCTTGAGGCACCCCGGATACGCCGGACGATCAGCAATCGCGGCGTGTATCGTGATTCAGGGCCTTGCTACGGTGCTCTTTCTGATGTGGCACGGCCGCCCAATGCTTCGTGTCATCGTCTTGGCGGGCGCCGTGGGTGTCGCTCTGTTGGGTGCTGCAGCCATCATACGAATTCTGAACGCACCGCATTTTGAGGGATTCGTCCTGCTCATTGGGGCTGCGCTTATAGCGCAGGGAATGATGGCACTTCTGGTCGTAGGTGGCGTGCGCCACGGAACAACGGTCTAACTTTGCCGCAAGCTGCCCGACATCTCGCACCTCAGCGGTCACTCGTAAGATGGACATGACTTCGGGCTTCGGGTGGCTGCTTGAGCACACGAATGCTGCGAGCGGCACTCCGCAGTAGTCGCTTAACGATTCTCTGCGCGAGCTGACGTGTTGGAGAGTTATGGAGCGGGTGATGGGAATCGAATATATCGCTGCGTGTGATTTTCGTGTGAAGAACACCGGCACAGCAGCCAACGCCAGCCAATGCTGCCATTTCTCAATGGTGGTGCGTTTCGCTGGCCGCAGGTGGCATCAGACAACGCAGGGCATGGGGTGTCGGTGATCGATGGCTGTCGCGCTCCGCGCATGCCAGAACCGACGCCGCGATCCTGCCCAGCTATGCGGTACGCCTTCCTACATCACAAACCGCGGCACGACCCGTGGATTGCGCGCTCCCCTTCCGGCCCGCACGATGTGGATCTGCTTGCGGGGGAAAAACGCCTCCATTACGCGCTGGTTCTCCGTCGGCGTGCCCGCTGTAAACTCCTCGAGGTCATGAATCAGGTGCATCTGATCGTAATAGCCGAACTCGTATGCCACATCCGTCCACGATTTCGTCGCCGACTTCACTTTGCTGTCCAGGGCCGCCTGGAAACGGACGATCCGCGCGTACAGCTTCGGACGTACACCGAACCGCGACGCAAACCCCCGCTCGAGCCGCCGTTGACCAACCCCCACCATCGATGCCAGAGCCGGAATCTGCAGGCGCCCCCCGCTCATGCTCATCAGGCGCGTCGCCATTGTGATCGCATCGCTGCGCAGCTCGAACGGAATACGCCGCGTCAGATACGCATCCACTACGGAAACACGCGAAGCAAATGAATCGCGATCTCCGAGCCGTTCCTGGAGCTCCACCACCGGCTTGCCCAGCACCAGCCGCGAATCATAATCACGATCTGTCAACTCGCCGAGGCTCACGGCAAACAACTCGTCCAGCCCGGTCGGCTGAAAGACGATTACAAACGCCTGAAAATCTCCCTGCAGCTGAAGCTTCCCAAGAGGCCGGGTGAGCATTCCCACGATGACCGTGGCCGGAGTTGGCCTCTCCACCGGTGATCCCGGATAGATCACTTTGAATTGGTCGCCGTAGATGAACTCCAGAATCGGTGCTGCACGCGCTGGAATCGGCTGCACGAACAGCGGGTCGCTGGGGCGCACTTCGCGCTGCGTATAGAACTGCACGTAACGCCGCAGGGCCGGCGCCGGCTTGTGGAAAAGATTGCGCAACATCGCGCCTCCGCAGAATTGACGTCGCTCGATCGTCACCTGTCGAATTTCTACTATCGGTCCCGCCAGCAGCCGCTGCATTATTCCGCGGATTCATCAGCCGGGAGGCCATCATGCAATCTGCCGCCAGTGCAGTACAAGCGCGCACCGACAATACTGTCCTTGGACATTCCCACGCTGATCACCGGTTCTTCAGCGCAATGGCGATAGCCGCCTCAATCGCGATCCTGGCGGGTTTCTCCCGCTCCTACTTTATTAAGGCATTCACGCTCGCACCTCCGCTTCCCCTGTTCGTTCATGTGCACGCGGCGCTCTTCGCCTCCTGGCTACTGCTCTTCGTCACCCAAACGCTGCTCGCCGCACGCAAGCGCCTGACGCTCCACCGCAGACTCGGCGTCGCCGGCGCCATCCTCGCCGTGCTCCTGGTCGTCGGCGGCGTTGCGACAGCCATCGTCGCCGCAAGAGCCGGATATCGAGGCGTCCCCGGCCAGGAGGCGCGCGATCCCCAGATCTTTCTCATCGTTCCCCTACGCGATATCACGCTCTTCGCCATCTTCGCCGCTGCCGGCCTCGGTCTACGCCGAAAGCCCCAGATCCATAAGCGCCTGATGCTGCTCGCTGTCACCGGTGCTCTCATGCCCGCCGGCGTCTCGCGTTTACCGGGGATGAGCCACTTCCCTCCGCTGATTGGCATCACGCTGCTCCTCTTTCTGCTCGCCTGCCCGGTCTACGACTTCGTGCGTCAAAGGCGCCTGTACGCGTCCTACCTGAGCGGCGCGCTGCTGTCGGCCCTCCTCTTCGCACCTATGACCGAGCGTCTCGCCTCAAGCCCGACCTGGGTCCGGTTTGCCGACTGGCTCATACGATGAGTTCCTGAGTCCTGCATCACCCACCGGTGAAGGTCTGGCAGGCGTTGACGATCCAACGCCGCTGAGCAAATGGGCACCGTTTGAGGCCGCTCGCAACAATCGCCTGCTCTTGGTCGATAGCGCCAGTGGTTGGCATTATCTGAACGAATGCGTGGTTATTCGGTGGAACAATCCTCCGGACAACCCGATATTCGTCATAGATGCCGGGTCCCGCGACTACTTTAGCCAAGGTAAAGGACATCGCACGGGCGATCCTGGTGTTGCGTGGGCGACGGGTGCTCCTCGACACCGAGCTGGCCTTGCTCTATGGGGTCACGACACGGCGGCTCAATGAGCAGGTGCGCCGCAACCGCAGACGCTTCTCAGCCGACTTCCTGTTCGAGCTCACGACAGAGGAATTTGCAAACATGAAGTCGCAATTTGCGACTTCAAGTTGGGGCGGTCGCCGCAAACTCCCGTTCGCCTTCACCGAACATGGTGCAATCCAGACTGCGACCATCCTCAACAGCCCGCGCGCGGTCGAAATGAGCGTCTACGTGGTCCGCGCATTCATCGAGCTACGCGATGCACTCAATACCAACCGAGCGCTGGCCCGCCGCTTTCACCAGCTTGAATCACATCTGAATGCCAGGCTTACCGGGCATGACGAAGCTATCGCCACCATCCTCTCGGCAATCCGTGAGCTCATGAGGCCACCAGAATCACCGCGCCGCGGCATCGGTTTCACGGCCGATTTGGGCGACGAGAGCTAGTAGCGACTCCGGTCGGCCACCCGTCCGGTTTCTCTACGGCCGAATCCCAAGTGCGACGGACGAGCGGCTGCGTGCGATTCTTGTGTGAAAAACAATGCCATACCGGCCAACACTGGCGAACCGCAGCCAATGTGACGTCGGCGGCTGCTCGAAGCAAACGTCGCCGTCCGTAATCGAGGGCATTCGCGACCGATTAGCAGACCTGAACTGCAGTGGCACCGCCGGACGGAATGAGCATTTCACGAGTCGTCTCCATATCGCACCGCCGCCTCCACCAAAGCCAATGCTGGCGAAGCGCGACTCGATCGTGAAGGGGAAACTGATGATCTCCCCGCCATAACTCACGGCGCAGGGGTTGCCGGTACCTGGAGCGGGGTGATGAGAACCGAGCCCAAACCGATGACCGCAGCTCCCTCGTAATATTAGTTAGTTAGACACTCCGCCGTCAGACGTGTGTGAATAGCGCGAATCGGCCGTCTGCATAAATGCGGCACTTTGAACGTCGTCACGGAAGTCGGAATAGCCGTCGCACAATCGCCTGCATCAATGGCACGTGAAGCGGGTGCTGGGAATCGAACCCACGCTATACACCATTCAGGTCAAGCACTTGCACCTGCTCTGGAACCCGAGTGCGATTGGCGTGCGATTTTTGCCAGCTTGTAGGGCCACCTGAGACAACGCATGGCAACAATGAGATGGCCAGCTGAACCGGGTTTACACGGCTTTCGATAGAGTTTCAGCCATACTCTAGCGAAGCTCTTTGAACAGGTGGGAATGGGCGGCGCTGACGGGCAGCAGCTCGTCGCGCCCCTTCAGCTTCACCTCCAGCCGGCCGCGGAAGGTGCGGTAGATGGTGTCGATGGCACCGACGTTCACGACGACGCTGCGATGGATCTGCCAGAACACCTGGGGATCGAGCTTCTCGCGCATCTGCCGCAGCGAGGAACTCATCAGGAATGAGCCCGCCGGGGTGACCACGGTGGTGTACTTGGTGTCGGCGCGCAGGTAGGAAATCTCCGCGACTGCGACCACGCGCAGATCGGCTCCGTGCGGCACAGTCAACCACTTCATGTACTTCGAGCCGGGTGGAGCAATATCGCGCAGCAGCTCGGCGATGTGATTGAGGTCGGCCGGGCGTTCGGACAGGCGGGCACGCAGGCGCTCCACCGTGACGCGCATGCGTTCGGCCGAGATCGGCTTGAGCACGTAATCGATGGCGCCCTGCTCGAAGGCAGCGACGGCATACTTGTCGAAGGCGGTGACGAAGGCGACGTGGGCGCGGCCGTTCAACCGCTGTGCAACGGTCAGGCCATCAAGTCCCGGCATCTGGATGTCGAGGAACACGACATCCGGACGGCAGCGCTCGACGGCCGCCAGGGCCTCCGCGCCATCACCGGCTTCCGCCACCACCGTCAGCTCCGGCCACAGCTCGCCCAAGGTGTCGCGGATCTCGCGCCGGATCAGTGGCTCGTCCTCGGCGAGAATGGCAGTGGGCGTCGTCATTGCTGCCCTTCAGCCGCCGCTACGCCGCGTGCTGCACGCTGGCGCAGCTCGGTGATGAGCCGCTCCAGTTCCGCATCGGCCCTGGCGCTGCCGCCAGCATAGAGGTTGCGCAGCTGCTGGAGGCGCTGCCGGATGGCCGGTGGATCCATCTGAGTCTCGGTGGCAGCCAGGCGTGAGGAGATCAGCTTCTGCTCGGCCCGCAGGCGGGCCAACTCCCCCGCGCGCACGCCGGCCAGGACTCGCTGCGCACTTTGGCGGTTCAGGTACACCAGCAGCGCCGTACCCCACTGGGTGCCGACACCGAAAAATGTGAGCAGGCAACGCGGCAGGGCCGCGAACCGATCAGGGATGCCGAGCCCGGCATCGAGGCCGAGCTGCGCCAGTGCGGCCGCCAGCGAGGCGCCCAGCGTCACCACCACGAAGGCGCGCCACACGCGCCACCCGCGGCGTACTGCCTCGTCCCCCGCCAATGCGCCCAGCATCACGCACAGCCCGCTCGCGCCCTCCTGCACCAGCAGGAACAGCAGGTACTCGCGCGAGTGCAGACCCCGGCCCAGCAGCCACGGAATCAACGCGTATAGCAGTCCCAGCGACTGCGTCAGGACAATGGCCCGCCAGGTCACCGCACGCCGCACGGCGGCTGCAAATTCCACCGTGCGATGCAGGGGCCGGGGCAAACGGGCGGCCGCGAATGCATTCATGATGTCGACCGTAGAGGCAACAGCACACTGGCCACCACACCGCGCGGTTCGGCGTATCGCAACAACAGCACCGCCTCCGTTCCGTACATCATCAGCAGGCGCTGGCGGATGTTCGCCAGCCCGGTACCGTGGCCGTGGCGCACCTCCATGCCGCGACCGGAATCCGCGACCCTCAGCAGCAGTGCGTCGCGCTCCTGCACGGCGCTGACGCGGATGCAGCCGCCCTCCACCGCAGGCCCCACGCCGTGCTTCAAGGCGTTCTCCACCAGGGTCAGCAGCATCATGGCCGGGATGCGTTCCTGCGCCAGCGCCTCCGGCGCGTCCACGCTGTACGTCAGGCGCGGCCCCATGCGCGCACGGTAGATCGCGAGGTACGCCTCCACCAGCTGCAGTTCCTGGGCCAGCGGCACCTCGCCTTCGTGCATCCGTGGCGACGCCGCTTCGAAGTAGCGCAGCAAATTATCGAGCATGTCGACGGTAGCGGCGCGATCGTTGCGCGCCAGCGCCCGCACCACCGACAGGCTGTTGAACAGGAAGTGCGGCTCGATCTGAGCTCGCAGCAGCTGCAGCTGCGCCCGCTGCAGCTCGGCGTCCAGGATGGCCCGCTTTATCTGCGTGCGCGCCATGGAATCCGCCGCCGCGCGCGAATCGCTGTGGTAGAAGCAAACGCCGACCACCATGCCGGCACTGGAAAAGCCGTCGAGCACGTAGCCCAGCGAGCGCCAGTCCCAGGCGAAGCGCACTCCGGCAGCGACGTCCAGACACCACCACCACAGCGGCAGGCTGCAACCCAGAATCCATGCCACGCGCCAGGGACCGGCCGGGGGTGCGAGATTCACCATGGGTGGAATCAACAGCAGGCCGGGCAGGTCTTCCCAGTAGTCCAGCCATTGGATCGACAGAAACAGGCGGATGAAACCGATCCAGTCCGCGGCCAGCAGTTTGAGCAGCGCCTGCTGCAGGCCGCCCCAGAAACTGAGCACGACCGTCAGCATCACGATGTAGCCGAAGCCGTTGTACAGGCTGCGGATGCGGTCCCAGGGCAGCAGCCTGTGGCGGGCCAGCGTGAAGGCGGCGGTGTTCATGATTGACCTACGGTGTGCGGCATGGGTGTTCCGGTTCAGGGCGGCAGCCCAGCGCTGCAATGCAACGGCCTGATACTAGTTTTGCCGCAGCACCGAGTCATGCTGCGCCCGCGTCCCCCGGTTCACAAATGCAGCGGTTCAAAGCGCGCCGCGGACGGATTTTCCGCATTCAATCCCGCAATCGGTGCCTTCAGTCCACCGGAATCCACGCCTGTCGGAAAGTCGCAGCACGGCGGGTTGGCTGCGCCGATGCTGCAGGCTGACCCCGGGTTGCACGGAACACCGGTGTGGCCCGCGGATGAGCCTAGTCTTTACTCACAGGGGAACAACGATGAAACACTGGATCAAGCCGATGGCCGCGGCCATCGCCTTGGGAGGCTGTGCACTCACGGCACAGCAGGCCCAAGCCGGTTGCAACGCAGCACCGCCACAGCGCTTAACACCGGCCGTCTACCGCCACGAGGAGGCGGGCGGCCTGCTGAAGATCGACTTCAAGGAAGGCGGACCGTTCAACACCACGTCCGTCACCGGACTCTACGAATACGAGTGGTGGGCTCCGATCGGCCCCGGCGGCGCCAACATACTTTTCGACTCGGGTTTTCAAACCATACACGATGATGGCACGGAACTCGGCAATTCCGGTTCGCGGGCGCCGGTAACGGGCAGCTTCTGCACGGGCATCTGGACGCAAACCGGACCATTCACCTACGAGATCAACCATTGGGGACTGTCCTGGGTGACGGATGGTCCGCCCACGGGATTCGCCACGCTCAACGGCACGCCCGACAACCCGGACAGTGCGTTCGTGTTCGCAGGCCCGGCCAACATCCTGCAGAAGCTCGTGCTGGCCAGGGACGGCAACAGCTACACCGGGACTTTCACGCTGACGCAGTACCTGCCCAACGCCGGCGGCCCGGCTTTTGATACCTCCGCGGGGCCGGCGGGGCCGGCCATCGTCGGTACCATCAAGGCGTGCCGTGTCTTGGCGGGCAAGGAACAGCCTTACTGCCCGTTCTGGAAGGTGACGCAGTAACCCACCCCCGGCGCCGCCGTATGAATGCTCAAGGGCCCATGCGGTTGCGCCGCTTTCCGAAAGACCGCTTCTCTATTGGAGAACCCTCGGTCTGCATTCGTGAGCGGATGACCGCAACCTGAAAGGCCGCTGCGCATCGGAGATGGCACGGATGGCACGGGTTCGGCGCTTTAGCTGACTACGGCTCTGCTGAATCGAGGTGCTTGAACCGCTTATGCGCTATCAATTGCTCGGCGAGCGCACGCCAATCCTCACAGGCAACGCACTCCAAGCTTCGCAAGATGATCAAGGCGAATATGGTGTGCCGTCCAAAACCATGCCAGTTGCAGCACCGGACAGACATATCCCGGTGCGCGAGCGTCGGTGCAATAGCTGGAGCGGGTGATGGGAATCGAACCCAAGCCGTGACAGTCCACTTTTCACTGCGAATCAGCAGGTTATCGCTCCTACCCCCTGCTGCGTGTCATTGGCATGTGAATAATGCTTTCAGCAGTGACTCTTGCTGACCGCGTTCTCGTGCGCCGGCGGCCTCAACGACAGGTCAGCTTGCGGACCTTCAAGTCACACGCATCCGGCGGCCCGTACTGATCCCAGTACTCGGGTAGCTTCACGCGGTCCATCAGGGCCTGGAAGCGCGGATCGTTGCGGAACGCGTGCATTTCCGGCGTCCACAGCTCGCCCCAATCGACGCCACCGCTGCCGTTTGCATTGAAGCGCTGATCCAGAAGCTCCTGCGTGAGCTCATACGCCCCGGCAAGATCATCGACCATCGCGAATGCCGCGACGAAGAACATCTTGACATGATCAACCTCGGAACTGTGCAGAAGCTGCGGCATGAAATCGCGCAGCGCGCGATCCGCAGCAGGCCGCTGCGCCCGATTTTCGAGGGCAGCGCAAAAGATCTTCATCGTTGCTGCCCCGCCCGTATCGCGCAATGAGCTCGAGAGCATCAGCGTCCCCCACTTGGCCGCCTCGGCATACCGTCCCGCGCGCAATGCCCTGCGCAAGTACGGCAGTGCGTTTTCCGCGCCCGGCGGATCGCCGCCACCAACAATGCCGCGAAACTGTACGATGAGCCGGACCGCTTCCGCGTCGTGTCCCAGCAACGACTCGGTAACGATGAGCTCGTGAATCGTATAGCCCAAAGTAGGGGCGAGACGATAGGAGACCAGAAGTTCGGATTCGGCCTGGCGCAGCCGACCGGCAGCCCGCAGCAGGAACGTGACGTGGAAATTCCTGAAATACGGGTCATCCGCGCTGGTCGCCATGGTTGCGCGGTAGTTGCGCTCTGCGTCCAGCCAGTGCCAGTGGATCGCCTGCATCGCTTCCAGGACGGTATGCCCGTTCGCCGAGTTCGGGTTCAGCGCGAGCGCCCGGGTGGCATCACGCTGCGCTTCGTCCAGCGCCGCCTTCGGTGCAGAGCCGAAGACGGCGGGGTAGGCTCGGATGACGGCACGCTGCGCGAGCGCGTCGGCGAAGTTCGGGTCCAGCGCCAGCGCCTGATCAATGAGCGCCAGCGATTGCGGCAACGATGAGCGAGTGCCGCGGAAGACTGCCCGGCCCTGCAGGTACAGATCGTACGCCCGTGGATTCTGCGTCGTACGCGAGCCGTGCGCGGGCGTCGGCAGGCTGACATTCACATGTTGCCGCAGCGCCTGCACGATCTGCGCCGCCAGGTCGTCCTGCAGCTTGAACAGGTCCGCGGACTGCCGGTCGTAGTCCTGCGACCAGATCTGGAAGCCGCTCGCGGCGTCCACCAACCGCGCACTGATGCGCAAGCGCTCTGCGGCGCCGCGCACACTGCCCTCGAGTATCATCGCCACACCCAGGTTCCGCGCGACCTGCCGGACGTCGACGTTTCGCCCCTTGTACGCAAAGGCGGAGGTTCGCGCCGGAACTTTGAGTCCCGGCACTCGCGCCAGTGAATTGATCAGCTCTTCAGCCATCCCGTCGCCCAGGTACTCCTTCGCGGGGTCCCCGGTGAGATTGGCAAAGGGCATCACCGCCACCGACGGCGGCGGGGTTGTGGCGGAGTCCGCGCGGGGACCACTGCTCGCGGCAACTGGCGCGCCGCTGCGATGCTCAAGACCCCACCACGCGCCGACCACGCCAATCATCAGCGCCGCTGCGAGCAGCGTTGGAACCCGGCGGCGGATCCTTGCCGCAGGCGACTGCGGTGCTGCCACCGGCACTGGCGGCGGGACGGGCGCCCCACCCAGTCGTTGCGGCAATACTGCAGCGGCCGCTACCGCGGCCACCAGGCGATAGCCATAGCCTCGCAGCACGGCTATGTAGCGTGGGTTCTCGGCACTGTCGCCGAGACTGTGGCGCAGAAGCTTAATGCGTTGAGTGACCGTTTCGGGGTTGATGACGACTCCCGGCCACACGCACTCCATGAGTTCTTCGGTGGACATCACGCCCGGCGCCGCACGCACCAGCGCCAGCAGCAGCTCAAACGAGCGGCCCGCGATCCCAAGGTCTGTCTCTGCGCGAGCGACGCGGCGCAGTTGCAGGTCGATGAACAGATCATCGACCTGGTAGCCCTTCGCGGCGGGCGTGACCAGCGGTGCCGGTATGGGGTCCATGGTGACGGGTATACACATCCTTCGCGAAAACTTCATGGTCTCTTCAGGCGAATTTCCGCAGTGCTTCACGCCCCATGCGACGGCTCGCGCCAGGATGGCTCCGCAGAACGCGCTCGACAATACGGAGGAAGAGGACGTGAGTAACCCCTGGCAAAACGGGATCGGGGATCTGAGGCGGCTCATGGCGGGAACGGCCGCGGTCCTCATCACAGCGCCTTGTGCAGCGCACCATTCCTATGCGATGTTCGACCTGACCCGCTCGATCACGCTGCGCGGGACCGTGAAGGAGCTGCAGTGGACCAACCCGCATTGCTTCCTGCAGGTGCTCGTGCAGGCGCAGAGCACGACGGCCGAATGGAGCCTGGAGATGGGCTCGCCCGCGACAATGTATCGCCACGGTCTGCGGCCCGGATCGTTCAAGCCTGGGGACAAGTTGACAGTTGTGATCAATCCCTTGAAAGACGGGACTAACGGTGGCCAGTTCGTTTCCGCAATCGATGGCGGCGGCGGGGCACCGTTGATGCCTGGAAGGCCGCGGTCATGAGCGCAAGAATCCTTCCCGTGCTCCTGCTGACCCTGGCCGTATGCCCAGCGCACGCACAGCACAATTCAGCTCAGCGTACGCGCGCGTTTGCCGCATTGCCGGATTGGACCGGATTCTGGGAGACCGACACGGCCGCCGCACTCGCCTCCCCCGGCCCTCGGCCACCGCCACCCGCCGGGGCGTCCGTCGAGGAGCTTTTCAAGCGGGTGACGCCGTTATTCGGCGATCCACCCTACAATCCGGAGTGGGTGAAAAAGTCCAGGAGTGATCCGGAGCGCGCCGGTCTTGCGACACCATCATCGTCCATCCGGACCTGCAAAGACGGTTTCCCGGCCGTCGCGGACGAGCCGACTCCTGATTGGATGTTCCAGGCCATGGTGACGCCGGAGGAAACGCTGTTCCTGTTTCTGGATGGGGAGGCGCGCCATATTTACACCGACGGGCGTCCGCATCCAAAGAAAGAGGATCTGTGGCCAACCGCCATGGGGGATTCGATCGGACATTGGGAGGGCGCGACCCTGGTCATCGACACCGTCGCGCACAAGGCAGGCCCAGTCAGCCCGGGATTTATCAGTCCCACGCCGCTACCCGGTCTTGCCATCCTGAGCGAGCAGGCACGCTTCACCGAACGTGTTCGCATGCTCGATCACGATACGATGCAGGACGAGCTGACAATCGATGATCCGCAGCGCTTCGCGCACCCGTGGAAGCTCGTGATCCGGTACAAGCGGGTCACGAACGTCGACCGGATGATCCCCACGGACTGCACCGAGAATGACCGCAACCCGCTCGTGAACGGGAAATTGACGATTGCGCCGCCGTAGGCGCCTGCGCGTGTAGCCGAACGAAATCACGACGGCGTTCGCAGGGCTGGAGCGGGTGATGGGAATCGAATACATCGCTGGTACGCGGATATTGTCTGCAAATCAAACAGTTGCGGGCGCAGTGGCGTACTGCGTGTGATTTACGTGCGAAAAAACACCGTCATACCAGCCAACGCCGGCCGATGCGGCCATGTGGGACGAACACCGATGTGGTGGCGACAAGAGAGCGAGCCGTCCTCAATGATCGGTACCTGACGCACGGACGCGGCGGATTTTGCGAACCACAACTGGTCCTCGACGGTTCGTTGACGACGATTCATTAATTCATCACTGACCCCACACAGCTAGCGGCAGTGTGTCTAGGCCATGTATCGTGTTATTGAGCCGCCATGTGGGTTCGCCGGTAAGTTCGATCATGTCGACTTTGCGCGCGAGGACCGTCAGCAAGCTCTCGGCTTCCAGGCGCGCGACCATCTGCCCCACACAGGTGTGAATACCATAGCCGAACCCCACGTGACCCAGCGTCTTTCTACGAATATCGAATTTGTCGGGATCCTGCCATTTGCGGGATCTCAGTTGGCGGCGGCGAGGAAGAGCAGAACCTTTTGACCCTCATCGAGACGTACGCCGGCCACTTCGACGGGTTTGGTCGTCGTCCGGAAGAACGTTTGGACCGGAGCGGCATAGCGGATAACTTCCTCGAAGGCAGGCCGCACCAATGCCAGATTTTCCCGCAGACGGCGCCACTGTTCGGGATTGCTGGCGAAGCAGTGCAGAGCATTGCTGATCCCAAAGATCGTAGTATCCAATCCAGCGCTCAGCAACGAGCGTACGAGTAGTGCGGCCTCCTCCTGGCTCACATGACCCGCGTCGGCCTCAGCGTAAATTTGTGCGCCCATGCCGTCGGTCGAAAGCACCTCGCGCCGGCACTGAGCGCTGATCCACGCGACGGCCGGCGCAACGCTGGCCATGGACTGCTGCCGCAGCCGGTTATGTGGGCCGAAGGCGTTGAAAACCATATTGCCGTACGGAAGCAGGTTCTCGCGCCCCTCGCGACTCAGCCCCACGGCATCTGGAAATACGCTGAACGGAAAAGCCTCGGCGCAACATCTGCGCCCCCTTCTTTCAAAACACTCGCCCGGTCTGCGTCTACCAATGCGATGGGGCACTGGCATTCTCCCGTCGGGCCATTCTCGGACGAGGTTCGTTGGGTCCTTGAACCTATATTGGTTCAGTGTACCGCCCGGCGTGAGTGACCGCTAACTTGCAGGCGATTTTGGCATGCCACCGACGACTGTTGGCGACAGCAGCCTTTGCTGGCGATGGCCAGCATCGGTGGGAAGCCAATGCGACCGTTGTTCGACCGGCCTTCCGTATCACCGTTGGACCAAATGCAGCCATTTCTGGGCAACCAGGCAGTATTTCGGGATTGATTGCGCATCGGCTGGCGCTGAGAGTGGAACTGCCCGGATGCAAAGGTCCAATGATGCCATCGAAAGGCGATTCAACTGCGGCGCAGGGCGTAGATGCGATTGCGAAATCCATTTTGGTCCTCCGAGGTCAAAATATTCTTCTGGATCGCGATCTGGCGGCCCTCTATGGCGTGACGACCAAACGACTTAACGAACAGGTCAAGCGAAACCTTGCGCGATTTCCGATCGACTTCATGTTTCAGCTGACGGCCGGGGAAGAAACCGCATTGAGGTCGCATTTTGCGACCTCAAATAAGCCAGCGGCAAATCGTGGCGGGCGACGATATTTGGCCTACGCGTTCACCGAACAGGGCGTGGCGATGCTCTCTTCAGTGTTGTCAACCGAACGTGCGGTTGCCGTAAACGTCGAGATCATGAGGGCGTTCGTCCGGATGCGCGGTGTTCTTGCTGCAAACAAGGAACTCGCGCGACGTTTCGCCGAACTAGAGGTCCGGTTGGACAAGCGAACCGCGAAACAGGACAAGGCCATAGCCGCAATCATGTCTGCGATTCGTGAGCTGATGAATCCGACCATACGGCCCAACCGCGGTATCGGCTTCACCGCCAAATTCGACGAGTAGCCATCGCGGAGCCGCCAGCGAGGGCGGTCGAGGCCGCAAGCGATAGTGGAGCGGGTGATGGGAATCGAAAATACCGCCGGCGTGCGGCTATTGTCCGGAAATCAAACGGTCGAGAGCGACGCAGAGTGTCGCGTGTGATTTACGTGTGAATAAGGCTGCTATACCAGCCAACGCCAGCCAATGCGGCCGTAGTAACTGGCGGGTCGCTCGCGCGGTTGATCAGACGCGCAGGCCGGCCAGCCTTAGTCCCTCGAACAGTGGCTCATAGCCCTGCTCGCTGGCGGACACATCTACGCCCAAACCGCCGCCCGGGCGATAGGCTGTGCGTGCCTGAGACGCTTCCCTAGCCGACCAGCGCATCAAGCGCCTTCATCGCAACTTCCTCGGTCACGATGTCGGGATAACAGGCATGTTGAAAGATCAGTGCGTGAACAAGCGCATTCGCGACGATAGCGAATTCGAGGGGAGCCAGCGACAGGCGCCCCTTTTTCGTCAGGTGAGCAATGTTCTGCGCGGACTCTTCATGGATTTCGCGTGCGGCCTTAATGAACCGCCTGGCGAGATCTTCGTGCGTGAGTGCGTACAAGTCGAGCTCGGCAAGAAAGGCGAAATGTCTGCGCCCATTGGGATGACGCTCGAAGGATCTACCGATCATCGCGCGCAGCTGTTCCCGCAGCGGCGCATCGTCCGTGAGGATCGGAATGGCCCGGCTGCTTCGCTCCGCGGTGACCGCGAACACAAGATCGTCCTTGCTCTTGAAATTCCCGTAGATCGCACCTTTGCTGAGTCCGGCACGTGTGGCCACCTCGTCGAGACTCACGGCGAATATCCCCTTCGACTCGAACAGCTCGGCCGCCGAGTTGAGCAGTTTTTCGCGCGTGCGTGCGCGCTTGGCACCCGGCACGGCGCGGCCCCGCGCTTTGGCTTTCTTCGTCGATGCCGCGTTGGGAACTTTCGCCATGCCAGCACTAATATACTAGTGGTATATTATACCATTGGTATAAACCGGTGCCAAAGGAAGAGGCAGATGAGTTACATCAAGGGCGTCTGTCTCATCGGGCTGGTGAGTGTCCATGTACTTGTGTGCGCCGCACAGGAAAGGACTGTTCGACCGCTTAGTGCACCTGTTGCCGCGCAGAGCGCCGGCCCGGGCCCGCTCAGCCGCTCGGTGCCGCTTGGCAATGGTCGGCACCTTTCGATCAGTTGCCTCGGCACCGGCTCGCCTACCGTCGTTCTTGAGGCGGGTCTGGATTGGGGCGGAAGTTGGAGCTGGATGACGCTACTGCCCGAAGTTGCTCGTTTCACGCGGGTCTGTGCTTACGATCGCGCGGGTAGTGGTTTTAGTGATCCCGGCCCGGTGCCGCGCGATGGAAAACACATTGTGTCCGATTTGCACATGCTCTTGGGTGCGGCCGGCGAGAAGCCGCCCTATGTCTTGGTCGGCCAATCGCTCGGCGGTGCCTTGGTCCGCCTCTACCGCCTTCGCTATCCCGCTGACGTGAATGCTATGGTGCTCGTCGACCCATCGCAGCCCGGACCGAATGAGTGGCGTAAGCCCTGGGTGACTAAGTTTCGCAGTTGCGAGAAGCTCGCCAGGCACGGCGCCATATCGGCCGCCACAACAGACTGTATGCCTCCCGGCGGCCTAGCCGATCGACCGGCTGTCGTCGTTCAAGCCATCGTTCAAATCGCGCAACGGCCGGGCACATGGCGGGATCAACTATCGGAAATCGAACATTTCGATTCCTACTTCGAGCAGCTGGAGACAGGCGAGCATCCGCCCGTTGCAACGCCGACCATCGTCCTTACGGCGTCCGAACAGGGCGGACTCGATCAGAAGGCTCGCACTGATTGGATCGCAGGCCATGCACGCATTGCAGCGCTATACATTCCCGGCGAGCAGCGCCTCATCGTCAAAAGCTCTCACGGCATTCAGCTCGACAGACCGGAAGTCATCGTTCAGGCAATCAGAGATGTGCTCCGCGAGGCGAATGACCACCCTTGAGTTAGGTGATCTATGGAGTTCCTGTTTCCAGTGACTGCCCGCCGTGAGGCGTAGAGTGGAGCGGGTGATGGGAATCCAATATATGGCTCGGGGGCGACTAACCGTTTTGAATCATCGCGTTGTAACCGCCGATGAGTGCTGCGTGCGATCTTCGTGTGAAAAGCTTTACCACGACAGCCAACGGCGGCCATGGCTGTGGTATTCGCAGTGTGTCAAAGAATCGACGGCGGTACCTCAAACGTGACTCTTGGCTGTGGATCCGTTAAAGTAATACCGGTACTCTTTAGGTAATACTTCATGGCTACCAACCTCACGACCAAGGGTCAGGTCACCGTTCCTAAGAAGATTCGCGACTATCTCGGCCTGAAGGCCGGAGCGCCCGTAACCTTTCAAAGACTGGACAACGGCGAAATCGCCATTCGGGCGGCCAAGGTCGCTGCGAAGCCGCGTACCAGCAAGTTCGCCAAGTTGCGGGGACGAGCTACTGTGCGGATGAGAACTGAGGACATTCTCGCTCTGACTCGGGCCGACTAGTGATCTTGGTCGATACGAATGTGCTGCTTGATGTTTTTGAGGACGACGCGGAATGGTTCGAGTGGTCCCAAGATCGATTGGATTCAGCCAGCGCCACCGACACACTAGCGATCAACGCCGTAATCTACTCCGAGCTCTCCATCGGCTTCGCTCGTATTGAGGAGCTGGAGGCGGTCATAAAGGAGGCGTCGCTGGCTATCGAGGACATACCTCGGGAAGCCCTGTTCCTCGCAGGCAAGGCATTTCTTCGATATCGGCGCACCCGTGGAACCAAGCGCAGCGTATTGCCAGATTTCTACATAGGCGCGCACGCCGCCGTCATGCGATGGCCCCTGCTGACGCGCGACGCGGCTCGCTACCGCACCTATTTCCCGACAGTGTCCCTGATCGCACCATGACAACGGTGCTTGCACGTTGATGATCGCTTCTTCGTAATCCTAGAATCAGTGCCAATGCAGTGCGGCGTACGACAAGTGGAACTCATTGGCTGCCCTTGGCCAGCGATGTTGGGGATTGGAGCGGGTGATGGGAATCGAACCCATCGCCGACACTTTCCAGATCAAGCACTTGCGTCTACTCTGGAACTCAAGTGCGATTGCCGTGCGATTTTACCAGTTCGTAGGGCCACCTGGGGCAATGTACGGCAACAACTCGATAGCCGGGCCTAACCGCAGGCCTCTACACTGCTTTCGATAGAGTTTCAGCCATTCGCGTCTGCCACCCCGGGCCCGTCGCTTTCCAACGCGCCAAGGTCTCCGGCGGCAGGCGCAACGAGATAGACGTACGAGCCTTACCGGACTTCGGGCGGCCACGTAGTTTGAGCATCTTGGCTGCCGTCGCTGCGCCAAAGATTTCCGGCAAGACCTCCCGTGCTTTACGCGCGCGTGAAAAATCCTCCTTCGTCCACTCCGGATTGTTGCGATCAGCTTTCTCTCGACTAACCTTACGCTTCATATTGCCTTACCTCGCGCCTGTTGGCCTTGCGCAGACTGATCACATGCACCTTCCCATCTCGGGGAGTGATTACCAACATATGCAACCGCTCGCCGATCAGGCCTAAAGCTTGGAATCGGCGTTCGCCATACGCTTTACGCAGGTCCGCCACGATCAATGCGCCGTCCCACGCAAACTCCGCCGCCCGCTCGAAGGTGATGCCCCGTGTGGCAAAGTTCCGTTCGCTTTTGCCGGCGTCGAAAGTAATATCCACTGTTTATTGTATATACGTATATACAGATATTCAAGTCGGCGGGATCGGAGCATACGACGCTGATCGAGCCTAATCCGGGCCCGACCCGGTGGAGATTTGACGAGTTTATCGACATATGTTGGGATTGCCCTATGGCCCGCCCGAAGAACACGTCGCATCAGACTCGCCAGCTACTGACGAAAATGCTTGAGCAGCCGCGTGCGTGGCATTACGGCTATGAGCTGTGGGCGGCAGGTTGTGTTCGAGCCAGCTATACGGAACGTTACTTCAGCCGCGTGCGCTATTTCCTGGCCGCCGCTGTCGTCGGCGTTGCTTATGAGTTCTTGGACGAAACTATCACCGGAATTATGGCGGCCCAGGCATGGCCTCGTTGGTATATCGCATTTGCCAAAGTTCACAAGCATTTGAGCCTTGAGCTGTGGTCGATTTCTGCATACATCCTACCGCGCGCGCTCGTGGCCGCAGGTTTTGGCGTGCTCTTGGGGCGTTTGGCTCCGAGGGCATCGATTACCCTTCCCTGCCTCTCGCTCGGAGTGTGGGTCCTCTATTCGCTCGGCGCTGAGGTTTATTCGTTTGCCGCGATATGTAATTGTCCGACGCTCACCCTTTGGGAATCCTGGATTCGATCTCCTGCGTTAGGTGTAGCCGCCGTCATCGTGCCCGCAGGTGCGATGCTGCTGGCGTTCCACCGCGCTCAGCGAATGACGTGTCATTGAGTGAGACCGAATTGGCTCAACGGGCGTACGAGCTTTCCGCAGCACTCGAACTGCGCTCAAGCCCCTTCGTCGTGAGCGAAATGAGCATGGCGGGTATTGGAGCGGGTGATGGGAATCGAATATATCGTGCCGGACCCACCAACCCTTCCAAATCATAGGGTTGCAGGCACAGGCGACGGCTGCGTGTGATTTTCGTGTGAAGAACACTGCCATATCAGCCAACGCCAGCCATGGCGCCCATTCGCATAGAGCTTACGAGTCGGTGAAGCAGCGGCGGCCCATCACCACCGCGCTCTGTTGTTTTTTGCGCATTTCACCGACTTTTCCCGCACCTGTACACGCATCAAATGGTGCTATTATCCATGCACTGGTTGGAGGACCCCATGCGCACCACGGTTACACTTGATGATGACTTGCTCGCCAAGGCGATGAAACTCACAAGAGGCCTTGATCGCTCGAGCGTGCTCAGGGAAGGGCTGAAGGCGCTCATCGAGCGTGAGAGTGCCTTGCGGCTTGCCAAACTTGGCGGCACTCAGCCGCAACTCGAACCGGTGCCGAGGAGGCGCTCTGCAGCCGCGACATGATTCTCGTCGATACTTCGGTTTGGATTGACCACTTTCGTCAGGGCCTGCCCGAACTTGCCGAGAGTCTCCGTCGGCGCGAGGTCGTCATGCATCCCTACATCGTGGGTGAGCTCGCCTGCGGGAACTTCTCGAACCGCCAGGCGACGCTGGAACTGCTGCAGCAACTGCGCTCAGTAGGCGTCGCTGAACACGACGAGGTGATGAACTTCATCCGCGTGCGAAGACTCCATGGTCGTGGCATCGGTTATGTGGACGTTCACTTGCTCGCTGCAGCCACAATCGCGGGCTACCGGCTGTGGACCGTCGACAAGCGACTCAACTCGGTGGCTTCGAGTCTCGGCGTCGCATGCTGAAACGAGTGTCCCTTGTTGAATACCCGAGCGATCTGCACCGTTGTAGTGTTGATGACACTTTCAACGCAAGCTATTTCTCAAAGCGACCGGTATTGGCTCCCCGATTCCGAGACTGTAGCCCGACTCGACCAGACGATCAGAACGATGCCGCTACCCAGATTGGGAAACTGGGTAGCAACTTCGATCGATAGTTACGGCCGGTACTACACCGGCATGACCTTGAACGGTCACAAAGTGCTGATCGGCGTGTTTTTCTCCATGGACTCGGCGCTCTACCCGCCAGGCATTCATATCGTGCCCATCGAAAAGCAGCCTCACGTGGCGGGTGGGCTTTGTTCCCAGTTGCGCGTATGGTTCGACGTTTCAGAAAATCGTGTGACCGCCTTTCAATGTTACGGGCTTGGCTGATTGCGTGCTGGCCACCGTCCCTGCCTGTTACGAGGCTAGAAACCAAGTTGGGTGGCATTGGCCAGCGTTGCCGGGAGTTGGAGCGGGTGATGGGAATCGAACCCATCCGACATGTCATTCAGGTCAAGCACTTGCGCCTGTTCTGGAACCCAAGCGCGATTGGCGTGCGATTCCAGCCCGCTCGTAGGGTCACCTGAGGCAACACTGGCCTCACGGCGGCGCAATCTGGATCTTTCCATCCACGATGGGATTGCGATCGTTCTCACAGTCGTAGCCGATGAATCGATCGAGGCCAGCTACTCTGCGGTAACCGATCGTGATGTGCCACGGCCGCGCGAACGCAACTGGGTCTTCGATCGTCAGCCGATCCTCGAGCGCGTTTGCACCCACCTTGCGAATCCGCTCAATGAAATGGGCCTCCTTGCTTAACAACGACGTAAGCGCTAGAAATCCGATCGGACCTGCCTTGCGGGCGACCGTGTCGATGACTAGCGTATCGCCCTCCCAGTGGCCGATGGAGTCGCCTTCCGTGGTCGGCCAGAGATCATCCTTCTTGGGATGCTTGCGCCCGTCTGTATAGACGTATCGCGCTTCGAATCTTTCGAAGAGGATCACGGTCTGTTCCGGCGTAGTCAACAACTGCAGAGGGCTACCCCATATCGACATTTGTGCGGGAAACCCGAAAGCGCCGCAGTTCTTGAAACTGGCGGTTGCCTTGCCGCTGGTGAACATTGCGGCGGTGTCGGCCCGGTACTTGGCATCCCACGCAGCGTTGTACGGAGGGTGACCGTAAAGCGTCGTATCTGAAATGACGGACCTGAACTTCGAGAGGTCCGGTTCTCCAGAGAGGGCATCGACTTCAATGGCGTTCCACTCCCAAAAACCGGTCCAATCCGGCAGTGCGGCGAATGCCTGCACACGTTGCGCGGAATTCATTGCGGCGACCACGGGGCAGCAGCAGGCTAACCCTGCAATGATGATGAAGCAGCGTCGAAACATGGTTGCTCCCTGACGGCCGTCGACTATTTCTGGCTGCCGAGCCGGCGCCCGTCTGCCGCGACGGCGGCCTTGAGCAAGCCGCCAGCGGTGCCATCCCGATTCGGGTGAATCACCACCTTGATCTTGTCACCAGGTTTCAAAGTGCCCGGCCTCCAGCCGCCGCGATATAGAGAGCCTGGCGAGCCCATCTCGACACTCCACTCGATTGTCCCGGTCTCGCTGGGCACCAATAGCTGAATGAAACTGTGGGGATTGGTCCACTGAAAAAGCTTCACGGTGCCTGAGAGAGTCACCATCCTGGCGGCATCGAACATGGTGATCGAGTGATGAGCCAGAGCTGGCCCGACGACCATGGACCCCGCAATCCCCAGAAGAACGGCCCTCCTAATCATGGCTACCCTCATCCCGCAAAATAATGGTGCGCCGCACGAGAACTCATGATGAGCAAGACCGACAGCGCTCCGAGCAGGCACTCCATGGGACTGTGCATCTTGCAACTCACCTTAAACCGGATGAGGAAAGATCATGGCTTCGATACCACGCCAGGGGGTGAAATAGGGGTGAAAATAGGTGAAGGAAAGGTAAAGATTCAGCAACAGACCCAAACTGATGACTTTCGTCTTAACGGACAGCTGATGCTTATTGCCGCACCGGATCCGAACGGCTATCGGATCGATGATCTGCTGATCGATGTTCGCCGGCGCCAGGTGACTCGCGGCGGCGCGGTTCTCGGGATTACCGGTCTGACTTTCGATCTGCTGATTATTCTGGTGCGGGCAGCTCCCAACCTGATGTCGGCCGACGCGCTCATGGAGGCCGTCTGGTCTGGCGTCATCGTCGGCCCCGAGACGGTAAAACAGCGCATCAAGCTGCTGCGTCAGGGATTGGGAGATGACGCGGACAATCCGCGCTATATCGCGGGCCTGCGGGGACATGGGTACCGCGTGGCGGCCACTGTGCTACCCCTGGCGCCCGCGCCGGATGCCCGCACCGCCTGCGACCGGCCGCTTCCCGCAACCGTCAGTCCGATACGACCCTGGCCGATGCGACACTGGCGTCTGGCCGCCGCCCTGCTTGCGCTACTGACTGTCGCAACCAGCTTGTGGACACTCCGGCCGACGAGTACCGCGGGGATCCTTGCAGCGAGACGCACTCACCCGATCAGCTACTCGTCAGGCTCTATTGCAGTCATGCCCTTTGCCAACCTGACTGGTGAGGCAGGAAAGGACTACTTGGGCGATGGGATGGCCGACGAGCTGATCAATGCGCTGTCGGCGGTCCCCGGACTCAAGGTTCCGGCGCGCACTTCGTCATTCGCGTACAAGGGTCGTGCGACCGATGTTCGCCAGGTGGCCCAGGATCTGGGTGTGGCAACTGTCCTCGAGGGCAGCGTGCGCAGCGCCGGCGAACGTATCCGCATCAGCGCGCGACTGGTCGATGCGAACAGCGGCCTCCAGATCTGGACACAGACCTACGACCGGCAGTCCGCGGACCTGTTCAAGCTGGAAGACGATCTCGCCGCCGAGATCGTGCAAGCCATGCGCGGCCATTTGAAAGTCGGCCTGACCGTGGCGAGCGGGCGTTCGCCGCCGACGCAGGACCTTCAGGCGTACCAGCTCTACCTCCAAGCTCGAGCGGTTGCCCGAGGGGACGGAGCAACCCAGCAGGAGGCGTATGAGTTGGTCGATCAGGCGCTTGCCCGGGATCCAAATTTTGCACGCGCTCTGGCCTATCGGGCATTCGTGCAGTCCAGTCTGGTGCTGAATGGGAGCGCGTCTCTCAGCACACTTGACGGCGCAGAACGAGATGCCACACGGGCACTGATTCTGAGTCCAGGCCTGGCAGAGGCCTATGCTTCGCTGGGGTCGGTCCAAGAAATTCGGGGAAACTGGGCGGCGGCGGACATGGCGTTCCACGCCGGACTGGCTGCCAATCCGGCCGATCCCTGGCTGCGTGACGTTTACGCCGTGGTAATCCTGATGCAGACGGGGCGATTGCGGGAGGCGTTGACTCAAACCAGGGAGTCCTACCAACTTGCACCCGCCAGCAGCTTTTCCGTCGGTACGCTTTCGCAGGTCAGCGCGTTGCTGGGAGCGGATGGGGATGCGATCCAACTCGGCGATCTGAACGGCAAGCTGGGTGGACACGGACCATCAGATTGGAGCATCGTCCTCGTCCACGCCCGCGCCGCCGCCCGCAGCGGGCGGTATGAGCAGGCGGTCGCACGCGCGGTGTCGATGCTTCCGGGGCCCGCACGAAGTGGCGGCGGTGAGCACGTAATCAGAGCTTTCTACGCGGCCCTCGCCGATCCGACCAGGAAACCCACGGCGCTGAAGGCGCTCCACGACTTCGTGCCCGCACTTCTCCCCGCGCACGGTGCAGAGCAGGCCGGGATCTTGGTCGTCCAGATGTTTACGATGCTGGACGCGCTCGATCCGGCGTACGATTTCGTAAACCGGTCTCTCGACGACGCATTGCGCGCCGGAAGGGTTGCGAACAGCATCTATCCGGTGAACTTCTGGCTCCCGCAAATGCGCCCGTTTCGTCAGGACCCGCGCTTCCAGGCGCTCGTGACGCGCCTGAAGATGATCGATTACTGGAACCAGTATGGCCCGCCGGATAGTTGCGAGCTGAAGGTAGGGCGACTGACGTGTCATTGACGCAATCACGCATCCGGGATGAACTCCCGCTGTGTGAATTGGCAGCCTTGTGCTCACTCAGCGCGGACATCCTGGAAAACATTGAGCCGCGCCGAAGCGAAACGCTGAGCGAGTGACGCTGGCTGGAATTGATCCGCCTCCGCATGGATTGGAGCGGGTGATGGGAATCGAATATATCGCTGACGTGAATCTTGTCGATAAGAATCCGTGACTTGCGAATGGCGAGCCGCGCTGCGTGTGATTTTTGTGTGAAAACACTGCCATAGCAGCCAACGCCAGCCAATGCGGCCATTCCGACCTGAAACATAATCGTGGGTGGTACAGGCAATGGCAAAACCTTCAAGCGTCGAACTCAACATCGGAAGCCGACGATTACCACGCTGCCGCCAGACACCTGCAGGCGCGTTTTCGAACTCTTGCTGCCGCGTTCGCGTGGGTCGGCGGACTC
Source organism: Steroidobacteraceae bacterium (assembly GCA_036521075.1). Lineage (GTDB taxonomy): Bacteria > Pseudomonadota > Gammaproteobacteria > Steroidobacterales > Steroidobacteraceae > DAIDKA01. Next base: position 31,862 of record DATDIL010000046.1, read on the forward strand.
AGTGACATGTCAGTTTGCCGTCCCTGAAGTCACACCCATCCGGCGGTCCGTACGCATTCCAGTACTCGGGTAACTTCACGCGGGCCATCAGGACCTGGAAGCGCGTGTCCTCACGGAACGCTCGCATTTCCGGCGTCCATATCTCGCCCCAATCGACGCCGCCGCTGCCGTTTGCAGCGAAACGCTGATCCAGTAGGTCCTGCGTCAGCTGATACGCCCCCGCAAGATCACCAATCATCGAAAATGCCGCGACGAAAAACATTTTGACCCGATCACCGTCGGAGCTTTGCACAAGTCGCGGCCTGAGGGCGCGCAGCGCGCGATCGGCAGCAGGCCGCTGCGCCGGATCTGCGAGGGCAGCGCAAAAGATTCTCATCGTTGCTTCCCCGCCAGCATCGCGCAATGAGCTGGAGAGTGCCCGCGTACCCCACTTGGCCGCGTCAGCATACTGTCCGGCGCGCAATGCCCTGCGCAAGTAGGGCAGAGCGTCCTCCCCGGCCGGCGGTTCTTGAGCAACAAGGTCGCGAAACAGTTCGACTAGCCTGACCGCTTCCGCGTCGTGTTCCAGCAACGACTCGGTGACGATGAGCTCGTGAATCGTATAGCCCTCGGTAGGGGCGAGACGATAGGAGACCATAAGTTCGGATTCCGCCTGGCGCATCCGACCAGCCGCCCGAAGCAGGAACGTGATGTGATAGTCCCGGAAATACGGGTCATCCGCACTTGTCACCATGGTTTCGCGATAGCTGTTCTCTGCGTCCAGCCAGTGCCAGTGAATCGCCTGCATCATTTCCAGGGCGGTATGACCGTTCGGCGACCTCGGGTTCAGAGCGAGCGCCCGGGTGGCATCATGCTGCGCTTCGTCCAGCGCCGCCTTGGGTCCAGAACCGAAGACTGCGGGGAAGGCTCGTAAGGCCGCGCGCTGCGCGAGCGCGTCCGCAAAGTCCGGATCGCGCGCGAGTGCCTTATTGATGAGCGCCAGCGCTGGCTGCGCGGATGGGCGAGTGCCGCGGAAGGCCTCGCGGCCCTGCAAGTACAGATCGTACGCCTGCAGATCCTGTGTCGTACGCGCGCCGGCAGCGGGCACCGGTAGGCTGACATTCATATATCGCCGCAGCACCTGAACGATCTGCGCCGCAAGGTCATCCTGCAGTTTGAACAGGTCCGTGGACTGCCGGTCATAATCCTGCGACCAGATCTCAAATCCGCTCACTGCATCAACTAATCTCGCGCCTACCCGCAGGCGCGCTCCGGCACCGCGCACGCTGCCCTCCAGAACTGCCGCAACGTTTAGATCCCGGCCAATCTGCCGTATGTCGCTGTTGCGGCCCCTATAGGCGAACGTGGACGTTCGTGCCGGAACCTTCAGTCCGGGCACTTGCGCCAGCGAATTAATGAGCTCTTCAGCAATGCCATCACCGAGGTAGTCCTTGGAGTTGTCACCGGTGAGGTTCGCGAACGGCATCACGGCGACCGATGAGCGTTGAGCCAGTGCCGGTATCGGACGAGGTGGCACGGGACGGGTTACGCTGGCAGCGACCGCGGAGCCGCCGCTGTGGTCGTGGACCCACCACAGGGCAGCGCCACCAACAACGAGGACGGAGACCAACGCCAGTGCAAGGCCCAACGCCACATGATGGCGCGTCCAGCGCTCGAGAAGCCCGGGAGACCTTTGAGGTTGATCAGTTGTGAAGGCCGGCGACGCTGACGGATTCGCAGCCGGCGGCGGCGCCAGTTCGGTCACGGCAGCCACCATGCGGTAACCGTGCCCCCGCACGGCAGCAACATAGCGTGGATTCTCGGCGCTGTCTCCTAACCGCTGACGCAGCAGCATGATGCGCTGAATGACGGTTTCCGGACCGACGACGGCCCCAGCCCAAACCCGGTCCATGAGTTCCTGCGTGGACACCAGGTTCGGGGCCGCACGCACCAGTGCCAGCAACAGATCGAAGGTACGCCCCGAAAGTTCAAGCTCGAATCCTTCGCGGGTTATCCGGCGGATTCCCACGTCGATGAGCAGATCACCGACCCGATAGCTGACCGAGGCGGGCGTAGACGGGGTTCCCGGCGTGAGGCTCATGCCATCCTTTATCCAAGCGTGATCAGACCAATACTCGACTTTATCCAACCTTCATGCACGACACGAGGCATCGAGGCAGTCTGGATCGGACTCGGTCATGTGACTGCGAGGGTTGGATGATGATGAATCTTCACTTCAGGGGCTTGGGTGGTGCTGACGAACTGCGTTGTCGGCGCAGCAACCCCGTCGCAACGGCCAGCCGGAGACGCTATTTAGGGGGGCTGATCGCCGCTCTGATCACCCTGCCGTGTGCGGCGCACCATTCCATGGCGATGTTCGACTTCCAGAAACCGACGACGTTTCACGGAACAGTCAAGGAGCTGCAGTGGACGAATCCGCACTGCTTCCTGGAGGTTCTAGCCCCGGCCGCGGGCGCGACCACTGAGTGGAGTCTGGAAATGCATTCACCTCAGACCATGTACCGCCTCGGATGGCGACCCGGATCCTTCAAGCCGGGGGACAAGGTGACCGTGACGATGGCTCCGGTCAAGGACGGTAGCCGTGCCGGAATGCTCATATCGGCGATCGATGCCAGTGGCCGCACATTGGCGGCAGCGAAGGCCCTGCAATGAACATCAGAGTGCTCCCCGCATTCGTCGCGTCCTTGATGCTCTGCCCAGCACACGCTCAGCAGAACTCGGTTCAACGGACTCGGGTCTTCGCAGCCTTACCGGATTGGACCGGTTTTTGGCAAACCGATGCCGCGGCAGTGTTGATTAGCGGTGGGCCTCCGGCACTTGATGCCAAAACGTCAGCTCCAGGTGGCAGCAGCCGGGCCCCAAGACGCGCCGCGCTGCCGGCTGACAACCCCCCTCCTGGCGCCGCCGCCGTCGATCGGGACTTACCGGACTCCTTTCTGAAACTCGTACCCCTGATGGGTGAGCCCCCGTACAACGCGCAGTGGCAAAAGAAGTACCGGGAAGGCTTGAAGAACGCGAGTTCCGCGCCATTGACAACCTCCGCAGCGGCAGCGTGCCAGCAGGGCTTCCCGGCCGTGATTGACAACCCGGCTCCAGAAGGAATGTTCCAGATGTTGGTGGCACCAGAGGCGACACTGTTTCTGTTTGGAGATGGCCAAACGCGCCTCATTTACACCGACGGGCGCCCGCACCCGAAACCGGAGGATCTGTGGCCCACTAACATGGGCGACTCCATCGGGCATTGGGAGGCCGGAACGCTGGTTATCGACACGATTGCGCGTACCGCAGGGCCGGTCTATTCGGCGGGGCCAGTTGGCGAACCCATGCGCTACGTCGCCGCGCTGAGCGAACAGGCACACTTCACGGAGCGGCTGCGACGGATCGATGCCAACACGCTGCGCGATGAAATCACGATCGATGATCCACAACGCTTCGTGCATCCCTGGAAGCTTTCAATCGGCTACCAGCGCGTCACCGACGTCGATCGGATGATCATCTATCACTGCGAGGGGCAGGATCGGAACCCAATCGTGAAGGGGAAACTGACGATCTCCCCCCCATAACTCACCGCGCTGGGGTTTACGAAAGCTGGAGCGGGTGATGGGAATCGAATATATCGCGGGCGAACGGCTAATCCAGACGAATCATTGAGTTGCGAACGCAGATAGGCGCTGCGTGCGATTTTCGTGTGAAAATGCTGCCATACCAGCCAACGTCAGCCAATGCGACCATTTGGGGCGAACACCAATGGGCCGCTAGGTGACAACGCGTGATCCTGAATGACCCGCTCCGGCCGGTCGCGACCGTCGCTTTCGGGCATCGCAAAACGGCTGATCCGGTCTTTCGACGCTTCAATGGCACTCGAAATCATCCTTGCCCAACGGCTTGCAGAAATCCGGCCACTTGCCGCTGGCGCGGAAGTAGTCCACCAGGCCCAGGTCGCGCAGGATCTGCTTGAAGCGTGGGTCGGCGTGCAGATCGTTTTCGTACGGGTACCAGATCAGGAAGAAGGCAATTTCTCGATGATCGACAAATGCCCGCCGCAGCGCGGCCAGCGCAATGTCCTTGTCGCCAAAGTGATCCGCGTACAGGGCTATCGAGATCAGGCTCGGGCTGTTCTGACTGGCGGGATCGGCGAAGGCCTGACGTATCGCGGCGAGGGCACTCGCCTTGTCGTCCGGCCTCTCGGCCACAGTGCGCATGAGTGGTGTGACCACCGCAGGGTCATTCAGCACTACGGCAAACTGGGCCTTGATCGCCGCCAGCTGGGCATCCTTGCGCTTCCAAAGACGAACCAGCGCGAAGCTATCTGCAATCCCGTGGCCGCCGACCAGATTTCTGCTGCGCTCGTATTCGGCCTGCGCTTCGGCGGGACGGCCCACCATATCAAGTACAACTTGAAGATTGAGCGAGGGAGCAATCGATAGCGGATCGGCCTGGCGGATGCGCTCCAGACAGGATACTGATTCCTTGAGACGTCCGACGTAAATACCGTACTCGCACAGGTTCGCGGAGACGGGTGCCGAGGCTGCCGCCACATCGGCCGCGGCCTGCGCCTCGGACCACTTGTGTTGTCCAAGGAGATATTGGACGCGCAGGTCCTGCGCCCACCAGGCGTTCGGTGCGAGCTCAAGGACCATTGCAACAGCTTCGGCCATCTCCTTGCGTGCCGCACCCGCGTTCTCCGGAACGAAGATAGCGGTTAGGCCCAACGCTTCGTAAAGGCTGGTCCACGCCCTTGCGAACGCTGGGTCCAGTGCCACGGCTTCCCGAAGGAGTTCGTCGGCCTGCAAGGCTTGTTTTGTTCCGAACTGTCGCAGGAGCTCCAGGCCCTGCAAATACTTATCGTAGGCTTCAAGGTTGGTCGTGCCGCCTTTCGCCCGCGACAGCTCACCGACATCCAGCGTGACGCTCAGGGCGTCGGAGACCTGCATTGCGATCTCTTCCTGGACTGCGAAAACATCCTTCAAGTCGCGGTCATAGCTGCGCGACCATAGATCTGTACCGTCGCGGCTGTTGATCAGTTCAGCCGTGATGCGCAGTCGATTACCGGCCTTGCGCACACTGCCTTCAAGGACGTTATCGACATCCAGCTGCTCGCCGATGGCGCGCACGTCTTCATTCTTGCCCTTGAAGGCGAAACTTGAGGTCCGCGCGGTAAGACGCAGATCCTTGATCTGCGCGAGCTGGTTCATCAGCTCTTCAGATAGCCCGTCTGAAAAGTAGTCTTGATTGTGCTCGGGCGACATGTCGACGAACGGCAATACTGCAAGCGAGACACCTGCCTGTGCTGTCCTTACCGCCTTTGCGCCTGCCTTCGAGCCGCCTGCTTGAGCGGTCTGGGAGGCGTGGGACGAAGTCTTGCCTCCCGTGCGGGTAATGGCCCACACAATGCCGCCAGCGATAATCACGACCGCGGCCAGGACTCCAAGCCAGATCGCATTGAACCATTGTCCGCGGCCAGCGCCGCTATGCACGCGGGCAGCCGGTATCGCTAGCTGGCCCGGGCCGCCTCCTTGCACGAAGCGATGCACGTCCGCGACGTAGGTTCGCCACGCCTTATCGCTCGCATCACCCTTCCAATGCGAGAGGTCCGCGGTGTGCGTGAGCTCGAACATGATCGGCCGCTCACAGGGCTCGATCATCACGGGAACCAGCGTCTTGTTGCGATCCGCGAGGGTCGCCTCGGCACGGACCCAACGTGAGTCGACTGACTTTTTCGACCAGAGAACGACGACGGCCTTGGCTTCCCGAAGCGCCTTCTCGGTGACCTGGTCGTAGGCCTCGCCGGAGTGCAGCGTGGCATCCCACCAGACTTTGAAGCCCTCCCGCTCCAAGCCTTCGGCAAACAGACGGGCGGTCGCCTGGTCATCTCGGCTGTAGGACAGGAAAATGTCGGGCAAGCGGGACCCCAGTTTCTTATGAACCAGATGCCGTCATGGACGCGGCCCCGTCTTCTTGGACGTGCGCCACAGAGTCTATGCGCCTCGGCGCCTCGCGGTCGAGTGGCGGCTTTCTGGCGGCCAGTTCAGCCTGCTGACGGGCCGCTCCTGGCCCGCAAGCTGCCCGCCGTCCCGCTCCTCAGGGGCCGATCGAGAGCTGGTCGAGAGCACAGTCTTCGTGTGACTGCCTGAATGCCCTAGCTGCGGGCAGCACCGGTAAGCGACACGTTGTCGATGGCTGGCGTTGGCTGGAGAGTGGAGCGGGTGATGGGAATCGAATATACCGCGCCGGATCCGTCAACCCTTCCGAATCATAGCGTTGCAAGTGCAGACGACGGCTGCGTGTGATTCTCGTGTGAAAAGCATTGCCATACCAGCCAACGCCAGCCAATGCGCCCATGTGGGACGAACCCCGATCGGCCCGCGATGACAGAGCGTGCGGTCCTGAACGGCCCTCGGTCAATCACGACTGTCGCCTTTCCGGGGGCCTGAAGGTTGCCGGGACTCTTCCACAGCTTCCTCGTGCTTGAGCCGATCGACGGACTTGAGCACGTCGGAAAGCCGATCTTTCCTCACGAATGGCACCCGGAAGAAACTCTCGACCGCAGCGTTAAACCGCTGCGGATTGTCAACAGGAATCATGTGCGTGGCGTTCGGAAAGATGACCAACTGGCCGTTGGGGAGGTGGTGGTAGATCTCCAGCGTGTGCTCATCGAAGATGAGATCGTGGTCGGCCGCCAGCACCAAAGTCGGGGCGTTAATGGTCATCAGGTCTTCCGGCCTGATGTGCGGCTGAGTCCGCACAAGCGCCTTAACCCGTTCGGTCCGAGAATCGGCCGACCCCTGAGCCTCCGGAGCGGCGCCGAACAACTTCAGAACCTCAGGCCTGATGCCTTCTGGATAGAGGTTGGCGGCCATGGCAGCGATCTTCAGTACTTTGTCGGGATGACGCATGCCCAGAAGCAAGGCTTCAACGCCGCCGTCGCTCCAGCCGAGCACGAGCGCCGGGCCCGTGTGCAAGTGTTCTAGCAACGCCCCGAGATCGTCGGCCATCTGCTCGAATGTCACGGGTCCCGGTGCATCCGCGGACTTTCCATGGTCGCGGCTGTCCATCGCGATGACCTGATAATGTCTTGAGAAGTAAGCGATCTGGTTCTTCATCCACCAGATGCTGAGGCCGTTGCCATGGATCACCAGCAGCGGTGGCCCCTTGCCGTAAACCTCGTAATAGAGCCGCACCCCGTTGTGCTCGAAATAGTGCCCTGCCGTAGGGTTCGAGCCGTAGACGATAGACTGGGGTGCGGCGGATCTCGGTGCTGCGACTGCGAGTACAAGCGTCAGTAGCACTGCTGTTCCTGTCTTCATTGCATTTCACCTAAGCGCGGAGCAGTCGGCATTATATGGGGGGG